>NZ_JAMYSW010000003.1:0-551557 GCF_040322135.1 Mesorhizobium sp. M0189 | reverse complement strand
AATCGGTGATTGCAACGTCACCACCGTGCCATGGCCGCTCGCCCTTCAGAGCAAGCGCCGTTCTCTCTCCAAAACTTTTTGCAGAACCTTCAGGACACTATCGGCCGGAACCGGACTGTCAGCTTTCAAGATGACTGGACAAGATAGCCGGCCCTTGCGTCCAGCCCCGTCTGACCGCTGTGCGCCAGAAGCGACCTTTCGGACCACTGGGGCTAATGGACGACCTCCTGGCTTTGGCCGGGCGGGCTCGTCAGGGCGCCGCGATAGGTGTACAATTTTAGCCATGTTGGGTCCGGGGCCGGATGATGATCGTCCCTCCATTGAACCGGAAACTGCTGGCGATCCTTGCAGCGGATATGGTCGGCTATTCAACGGCGATCGAAATTGACGAAGCTGGCACCATCGGACGCCTGAGAGCTATCCGGGCCGACGTAACCGATACGGCGATCGCTCTGCACCAGGGTCGAATTGTCAAACTATTAGGAGATGGCGCACTTGTCGTCTTCGACAGCGTGGTCGATGCGGTAATCTGCGCAGCCGAAATTCAAAAAGCTGTGGCCGTTCGCAATGGTGGACTGCCGGAGCATGAGCGGATTGTGTTCCGCATCGGGATAAATCTTGGCGATGTGGCGCTCGTGGATGGCGATGTGTATGGCGACGGCGTCAATATCGCCGCTCGGTTGCAGCAACTCGCTGACCCGGGCGGCGTGATCGTATCGGGCACGGCCTTTGACCATCTGCAGGGCAAGCTTGATTGGCCCCTCGATTTCGCTGGCGAGCAGCAAGTCAAGAATATCAATCGCCCCGTGCGGATGTACCGGCTGAGGCTCGATGGCAAGCCGGCGCGCCGCCCGCTTCTCGGAATGATGCCGCGCTGGGCCAGGACGGCTGCGGCGGCCATCGTGGTGCTGGCTCTGGCGGGTGGAGGGACATGGTGGGTCTTTCAGCCTGCGCCACTGGGGGCCAAGCCGTCGATCGCGGTGCTGCCCTTCAATAATTATGGCGGCGACGAGGCCACCGGGCGTTTGGCCGATGGCCTCACCGAAGACATCATCACCGATCTCGCGCAGTTTCCCGAACTCGACGTCGTGGCACGCAATTCGACGCAAGCGTACAAAGGCAAGTCGCTGGATGTCCGCCAGGTCGCGAGTGCGCTCGACGTCGGCTATGTGCTGGAAGGCTCGATCCAGCGCCTGGGCGGTCGGCTGCGGATCACCGCGCAGCTGATCGATGCAAAAACCGGCAACCATCTGTGGTCGGAGCGATGGGACCGGCCTGCTGAAGACGTATTCGCCGTTCAAACCGAGATCGCCGAGCAGGTCACCAACCGCCTCGGCAACGGCGTGGGGCTGATTCAAGGCGCGGGGCGGGCTGCAGCGAAGCGTAAACGGCCGGACAACTTGACTGTCTATGATTACTACCTGCTCGGAACCGAAAGGATTGAAAAGATTACCGTAGCGGATGAGGAGGAGGCCATCAGGCTGCTCAACCTCGCTGTCGAGCTGGACCCGGGGTTCGCCCGCGCCTGGGTGGAACTTTATCATGCTCATAACATATTGGCTGGCTTCGGTATCAATCCCGAGAGCGAGATCAAGGCGGCTGCCGATGTAGCCGAACGCGCGGTGCGGCTCGATCCGAGCGACGCCGAGGCGCACGCCGTTTTTGGCATGAGCCTCAAAGACAAGGGCGACAACGCCCGCGCCAAGGTCGAGCTGGACACGGCCCTCCGCCTCGCTCCGGGTTCGGCCGAAATCCTGACATTCTATTCCGGCTTTGCGGCAGGCTTCGACGAACCCGAACGCGGCGCTCAGTTGGTCGACCAAGTTATACGGCTCGACCCGAATTACCCGATGTGGGCAAC
The DNA here is from genome assembly GCF_040322135.1 of Mesorhizobium sp. M0189. Taxonomy (NCBI): domain Bacteria; kingdom Pseudomonadati; phylum Pseudomonadota; class Alphaproteobacteria; order Hyphomicrobiales; family Phyllobacteriaceae; genus Mesorhizobium; species Mesorhizobium sp. M0189. Next base: position 549,696 of record NZ_JAMYSW010000003.1, on the reverse strand, counting down.
TGCTTTCTACTCCACTGCCTATTTTATGGCTGGTCGCTATGAGGACGCCTTGAAGATGCTGGAGCGCAAGACGCCCGATAACTACGGCAAAGGGGGTTGGGTGGTGCGTAGCAGCTCCTTTGCGGCTCTGGGTCGAATCGATGAGGCGAATGCTTCGGTCCGGGAAACCCTCAAACGGTATCCGGACCTGACCGTCGAGGGCATGGTCAATGAATTCAGCTTGAGCAAGACGGAGCGCGGTCGTTTCATCGAGACAATGCCGCTAGCCGGCTTCCCGGCGTGCGCCAAGACCGGGTCGCTGGCAAAACTCGCCAAACCTGTGCGGCTGCCGGAATGCGAGGCGGGGGAGGCGCAGCCTCTCGGGCAGCCATAGAACAAGCTCGGCGCAAAAGGGAGACGTGAGCCGCGAATCGCCCCGGCACTGGCGGGCGCTGTCGCCGAAGGTTGGAGGCGATGACACATATGGTTGTGACGCCGCGCGAGGCTCCCGCTAGCGAACGAAGAACTCAGGGTCAAACGCTCAAGTGAGTATCCCTACGGTGGAAGCCGGCTGAGCAAGTGATTTTCTGAGCAGTGGCGATTATGTCAGGAATGGGCCGACAACGGATCGGCCGCTTCGAGCCCGTGGATATCGAAAGCGGACATTCACGTCGATGTGGGCATGATCATCATCTGACCCTGAACAGACTGGGAGCGAGGTGCCAAAAGCTTCAACGCCGAAGAGCGATTTAGGTCAAATCAGACGATCCTCATTACGACATCGATGTTGCCCCGTGTCGCTTTGGAGTAAGGACAAATCTCGTGCGCTTCATCCACCAGAATTTGTACCACATCGCGCTCCAGACTCGGCACGGCAATATCCAGTTGGACGTTAAGAAAGTGGCCGTTTTCTCCGTAGTTCAGATTCACCTCGGCCTCGATGCTCATCCCTGCAGGCAGCGCGATTTTTCGTTCGTGGGCCGCAGATGCGATTGCGCTTGCGAAGCTGGCCGACCAGCCGGCCGCGAGCAACTGCTCCGGATTGGTGCCGATGCGCGCCGATCCAGGCGTCGATAGCCAGATGTCCAGAAGGCCGTCGGAACTGCGCGAGGCGCCATTTTCGCGACTGCCCGTGGTTGCGGTCCTGGCCGTATAGACAACCCTTGTGATGTGGCTCATGGGCATTCTTTGCTGGTAGCGGTAACCGCCGCTTCGGCGGTTGCCGCGAACTCGATCAGGCGTCGACTTCGACAACGGCATCGGCAAAGGCCTGCGGCGCTTCCTGGGGCAGGTTGTGCCCGATGCCGCCGGTGACGACCCGATGCGCGTATCTGCCCGGGAACATCGTGGCGTATACGCTGGCGTCCGGATGCGGCGCGCCATTGGCGTCGCCTTCGAGGGTGATCGTCGGCACGCCGATGACCGGTGCCTGCGCGAGTCGCTCCTCGAACGCGTCGTATTGCTGCTCGCCGGCGGCGAGTCCGAGCCGCCAGCGATAATTGTGGACCACAATGGCCACGTGATCGGGATTGTCGAAGGCTGCGGCGCTGCGCTCGAATGTGGCATCGTCGAAATTCCACCGCGGCGACGCGAGTTGCCAGATCAGCCTGGTGAAATCTCGTGTGTATTTCTCGTAGCCGGCGCGGCCGCGATCGGTGGCGAAGTAATATTGATACCACCATTGCAGCTCGGCCTTGGGTGGCAGCGGCAGCTTGCCGGCTTGCTGGTTGCCGATGAGGTAGCCGCTCACCGAGACCATCGCCTTGCAGCGTTCAGGCCATAGTGCGGCAATGATGTTCGCGGTGCGCGCGCCCCAGTCGCAGCCGCCAATCGTCGCCTTTTCGATGCCCAGTGCGTCCATCAGGGCGACAATGTCCGCGGCAATCGCTGACTGCTGACCGTTGCGCATCGTGTCGTCCAACAGGAATCGGGTCGTGCCGTATCCGCGCAGGTAGGGAACAATCACGCGGTGGCCTTTCGCTGCCAGCAGAGGAGCGACATCGGCATAGGTGTGGATGTCATACGGCCAGCCATGTAGCAGGATGACGGGCGGGCCGTCGGTCCGTCCAAGTTCCGCATAGCCGACGCTCAGCACGCCGGCCTCGATCCGCTTCAAGGGCCCAAAGGACGCCGCAGGCTCTCCAGTCGTCTGTTGCGCTTGTGCCGGGCCGATCAGGCCGAACTGAGTGGCGGCGACAGCCATCGCGGCGGCGCCAAAGAACCGACGGCGATCTTGGTCGATTTCATCGGGGATATTGAGCGAATGCATTTGGGAACCTCTATCCTTGCGCGGGCGATCAGCCGAACGTGAATGCAAAGACCTCCACGCCTGAGTCGAGAAACTCGATCTCGAACTGGCGATCGACGATGGGTTTCGATTGTCGGATCAGTTGGTACAGGCGCTGCTCTGTCACTGCGCCTTCGCCCATTTCATTGACGTCGATGCCGTGAGCCGTGCCTGGCGGCTGCCCGTCGATCAGCACGCGAAATCTCACAGACGTTCCCGGCGCTGCCGGACCCATGACCAGATGAAGGTCGCGCGCGTGAAAACGGTACGCGATGCGGGCATCGGACTTGTTCAGTACGGCGGTTTCTTTCCTTACCGTCCAACTGCCAGACAGCCCCCACTCATTCAGGCGTAGTCGCGCCGGCACGTCGTAGATGTGCGGCGCGTCCAAGACCGCTTCACCGCCGGAGGCAGAATTCTGGGTGCGTTCGTAGCCGAGATAATTTTCCGGAGACTTGAGGGTCTCCCAATCGGCCGCGGCCTCGATGCCGCGGGCATCCACCGACACAGGCTCACGGTCGAATCCGCCGGCGCCAGCCTCAGTCAGCAATTCCTGGATGACCATTTCCGACTGTTGGTATGAGCCCTCGCCAAAGTGGTGATACCGGACGCGTCCCCGCGAATCGACGAAATAGAGTGCCGGCCAGTACTGGTTGCTGAAAGCCCGCCATATGAGATGGTCGTTGTCGACGGCGATCGGGTAATCGATCCCCAGGTCTTTCACCGCCCGGTGCACGTTGTTCAGGTCTTTTTCGAACGAGAACTCCGGCGCGTGGATTCCGATCACCACCAAACCATGCTTCCGGTATTTCTCGTCCCAGGCCTGAACGTAGGGAAGCGTGCGCAGCCAGTTGATGCAGGTGTAGGTCCAGAAATCGATGAGGACGACCTTGCCATGCAAAGCCGACGCCGTCAGCGGCGGCGAATTTATCCACTCGTGCGCCACGCCAAGCGAAGCAAGCTCGGATTGACTCTCGAACTGGTCGGAGGAAAGTCCGTGAAGGAACGGAACCCTCATCGGTGCGGAGGGTATCGGCTGAGCCACATTCGTGTCTCCCAGAAAACTGGCAATCGGAGCCCCGATTGCCATTGCGAGCGCCACGGCGACGAGCAGCTTAATTGCTTCATCGACGACGCCTTTTCAGTTTCGATCGATATCGCCGCGCAGACGGTTCAGCGGCGCGCTGCGCGCTGAATCCTTCAGAGCGGAAGCTCTTTGCCGGCCTGCTCAGCCACCATGTATTCCGCGTACCAGTCCGGCCAGTTCTCATCGCGCTGGCCGCCGTTGCGCTTCTCGTGCTCGCCGTGGGCCTCCGACGCGCGTCGCAGCGCGGCAACAAGATCCGCTCCGGAAGCGTAGGTCGTGGTGTCGATCCGGCCGGGAAAGCGGGTGGTGATTTCCTGCAGCAGCCATTCGTTGCCGTCCGGGTCCTTGAACGTCGCGAACGAGGAGTAGCTGCGCCGCTCGGGATCGCGCCCCTTGACCGCCGGCTTGCCGGGACCTGTGCGGTGAAACGCCTCGCTGACCTCGGCGCCGTGGCCAATGAGCTCGGCGCGCGCCGCCTCGATGTCCGACACGACAAGATAAAGCCCGCTTGCCGAGCCGGGCTCCGCCGTCGTGACCCCCGTGCCGAAGTGGATCGAGGCAGGCGAGCCCGGAGGTGTGAACTGCACACCCCGGAACGTATCGCCGACGACGAAATCGCCGTCGAGCCGCCAGCCCAGGCCGATATAAAAGCTCTTGGCGCGATCGACGTCCGAGACGGGGATGACCACGACCTCGAGCTTCATGTCGAGCGCCTGCTTTTTGAGGGTCCCGGTCGCAGTTTCGTGCTTTTCGTCACGGGGCGTTTTCATGGTTTGAGACATTTGTCGTTCCTTTCGAGTGAGGTGGTTATTTGGTTTGCCGCAGCGGCCTGAACGCGGCGCGCAACTCGGCAGAAAAGAGCTCCGGCCGCTCCCACGCGGCGAAGTGGCCGCCTTTGTCGACCTCATGGAAGTAGATCAGGTTGGGGTAGGCGCGCCGGGCCCACGTCTCGGGGGCCTGATAGCCTTCCCCCGGAAAGACCGTGATGGCCACCGGCAGCGAGACTTCGCTGGTCTTTTCAGGGCCGGCAAAAACGGGACTGCGCCCGCCGCCGTACTCCCAGTAAATTCGCCCGGACGAGGTGGCGGTGTCCGTCAGCCAGTACAGCGTGATATCGTCCAGCACCTCGTCAGGCGACTTTTCGGGGTCGCTTTTGTCGTAGGTCCAGCCCGAAAAGCCCGGATGCCCGAGCATCCAAGCGGCGAGCCCTGCGGGGGAGTCATTGATGGCGTAACCGATCGTCTGGGGCCGGGTGCCCATCATCGTGGCGTAGGATCTGTTCCCCATCTTGGCGGCCATGCTGAGCGCATCGAACGCCGCGCGCTCCTTGTCCATGAGCCCCGCCGGCGCCGGTCCGCCGGCGGCGAGCACCGCGGCAATCTCTGGCGGTACGACAGCCGGCAGGTTGACATGAATGCCGAGCAGGCCTGCCGGGGCCAGACGTCCCATTGCATTCGAAACGGGAGAGCCCCAGTCGCCGCCCTGGGCGACGTAATCTGTGTAGCCAAGGCGCTTCATCAGCTCTGCCCAGGCTCGTGCAATGCGGTCTGTACCCCAGCCGGTATCTGTGGGTTTGCCGGAGAAGCCGAAACCCGGCAACGACGGCAGTACGAGGTCGAACGCGTCTTCCGGGCTACCGCCATGCGCCGTGGGATCGGTGAGAGGGCCGACGGTCTTGAGCAGTTCCAGCACCGAGCCGGGCCAGCCATGCGTCATGATCAGCGGCAAGGCATTGGGATGTTTCGAGCGAACGTGAATGAAGTGGATGTCCACTCCGTCGATCGTGGTCATGAACTGGGGCAGGGAATTCAGCTTCGCTTCCGCTGTCCGCCAGTCGTAGGCCGTGCCCCAATACTCGACGAGCGGCCTGATCTTCGCGAGCTGTATGCCCTGCGACTGGTCATCGACCGTCTCCCGGTCGGGCCACCTTGTCTGCGCAATGCGACTGCGAAGATCATCGAGCGGCGCTTGCGGCACATAGACTTTGAAGGGCCGGATCGAGCGATCCTCGACCGGGTTGGCGGAGGCGGGCGCGGAAAGGATGCAAAGCCCGAATGCCAGCACGGCCGCCAGTTGGTCGAGCCTCATGGCTGCACCTTCTTGTCCGGAGTGTGGAACGTCACCGTTTGTTTGGTGAAGACTTTGCCTTCGGGATCCACCACCTCGATCAGCACCTTGTGCTGGCCGCTTGGCATGCCAACCAAGATGATGGTGTTGCTCTGACCGTAGTCCGCCCACGCCCAAGGCAGGTCGTCGACGGTGACGTGCAGATGCCCGACCCGCGGAGACACGTTGCGCGCGGCCGCCCCGCCCACAGGCAGGATGCGCAAGTTCTCCACCCGGTACGGGATGAACACGACGCCGTTGGCCAACGGACCCGGAAGCGGCGGCTCCACGATCAGCTTGGATGCGGGCTCGTTGTCGATGGGAACGACCGTGCTCTGGGCAAACGCGCCCGTGGCGAGCACGGTGCAAACCGCGAGTGCGGTGAGCGTCTTGATGAGGGGGTTCATTGCAGTCGCTCCCTTCGGAGGTTCGCTACGCAGCTATCGCTGGGCGGAAGATGACGAGCGTCCGGCGCGCCATCCCCCGCCAACACGTCATGTCTGCAACGTCTTGAATGTTGCGCGCACCTCATCGGTGAAACTCTTCGGCTGCTCCCAGGCGGCGAAATGGCAGCCCTTGTCCGTGCGGCCATAGTGCAGAAGCTTCGGGAACGCGCGTTCGGTCCAACTCTTCGGTGCGGTGTAGATTTCACTGGGGTTCGCAGTCGCACCGACGGGAATGGTGATGCCCTTGGCGTCGAAGAAGCCGGCCTTCGCCGTTTGCGTATGTTCCCAATAGAGACGTGCCGACGAGATCGCCGTGTTCGTCAGCCAGTAGAACGTGATGTTGTCGAGGATGTCGTCGCGGGTAAGGCCCTCCGGCTCTCCATCGAAGGAGCGGGCGATCAGCGCATAACTGTCCGCATCGTGATCGAGGATCCACGCCGCCAGGCCGGCCGGTGAATCGACGATCCCGTAGAGCGTTTGCGGACGAAGAGCCATCTCGTTGGCGTAGCCCAGGCCGTTTTGGTAGAAGAACGCTACCTGCTCGTAGGCACGCTTCTCGTCGGGGCCAAGATCAGCGGGGGGCGGACCGCCGGAGGCCAGCGCCTTCACGATCTCCGGCGGAATGGTCCCCGGCATATTCGTGTGGATGGCGACCAGCTCGGGAGGTGCGATCAGGGCCATCTGTTCCGTGATGAGTGCTCCCCAATCGCCGCCCTGCGCGACGTAGCGGTCGTAGCCAAGGCGTTTCATCAGCACGATCCACGCCCGCGCGATGCGCCCGGGATCCCAACCGGTTTCGGTGGGCTTGCCGGAAAAGCCGTAGCCCGGCATCGACGGGATCACCACGTCGAACGCCTCCGCCTCCGTGCCTCCGTGCGCAGTGGGATTGGTGAACGGGTCGATGATCTTCAAAAGTTCGATGACCGAACCGGGCCAGCCGTGCGTGATGATGACAGGCAGGGCGCCCTGATGCTTAGACTTCACATGGATGAAGTGGATGTCGAGCCCATCGATCTCAGTGACGAAATTCGGCAGCGCCTTCAACTGCGCCTCGCACTTGCTCCAATCGTATTCCGTTCGCCAGTACTGCATGAGCTTCTGCATTGTGGCGAGTTGCACGCCCTGCGTTGGCCCTACAGTTGCTGGGGTCGACCAGATCCGCCGGGACGCCTCGTCGGAGACGAGTTCGCGCTCGGGCCAGCGCGTGGCGGCGATGCGCCGGCGCAGCTCATTGATCTCCTCCTGCGGGAAACTGACGGAGAAAGGGCGGATGGCATCGCTCGTGGATGCGGCGGCCAATTGCGACGGGAGCAGGCTTGCCGCGCCGGCGGCGGCGATGCCGGCCGCCGCAGTGCCCAAAAGTCGCCGGCGATCCTGGTCGATTGCTTCGGAGGTTCTGGTCGTGTCCATGGGTCTCTCCTGGGTTGATGGGTTTGCGATCTATCTACGTAGCTTGAACTACGCCCAGGAGGCGGGATTAGCCCGTTATGCGTCGTGAGCTTGTGTTAGCCGCTGCCAGCCTGCCGCTTTTTTGAGCAGATAGGAGGCGCCTAGACTGTGAGACTCCCTATGGTGCAGGAGCGCTCCTTGACTTAAACTGCGGCGCTGGGTGCAGGCGGCTCCAAAAGAAGACGCCATGACGAAAACGGGAATACAAGCCAAAGACAGATTGTCGTTTGGCCCTTTCCATTTTGCTGCGGGTGAAAGGCTCCTGACAAGAGAAGGCGCTCCCGTAGAGTTGGGTTCGCGCGCCATCGACATTCTCATAGTCCTGACCTCTGCACCGAATGAAGTCGTCAGCAAGAAAGATCTAATGTCGCGGGTTTGGCCGGATGTCGTCGTCGAGGAAGGCAGCCTGCGGTTCCACATGACCGGACTGCGCAGGGCGCTGGGCGATGGAAAGGATGGCGCGCGGTACATCGCGACGCTTCCGGGGCGGGGCTATTGCTTCGTTGCGCCGGTTTTGCGATTAAACAGCCCACGCGACGAAGCCCTATTCATTGCCGCTGAGTTTCCGCACGCGAATCTTCCAAACCGCTTGAGCCGGATGGTCGGACGGGACGAGGATGTTCTTAAGCTGTCGGTGCAACTGAATGCTTCGCGGTTCGTCACCATCGTTGGCGCCGGTGGCGTCGGCAAAACCACCGTCGCGATCGCAGTCGGGCATCACCTGATCGAAGCATTTTCAGGGGCGGTCTTGTTCGTCGATCTGGGAATGATCGGCGATCCCGGTCTGGTGACGACAGCCGTCGCCTCGATGCTTGGACTAACGGTTCAAACAGAGGATGCGACGCCCAACCTGATCGCTTACTTGCGCAACAAGCGGATTCTCTTGATCCTCGATACCTGTGAGCATCTCGTGGATGCGGTGGCGCCTCTGGCCTCGAGCATCGTCGATGCGGCGTCACAGGTCTACATCCTGGCGACGAGCCGCGAGGCGCTTCGGGTCGAGGGCGAACATATCTGCCGGTTGGATGCGCTTGCGTTTCCGCCCGACGAACCGGGGCTAACGGCGGCCATCGTCCAGACATTCCCGGCCACCCAGCTGTTCGTCGAGCGAGCGGTGGCAGGTGGCGCTCGTTTGGACGTCGGCGACGCCGAGGCCTTGATCATCGCAAGCATCTGCCGAAAGCTTGACGGGGTGGCGCTCTCGATCGAACTGGCGGCCAGACGTGTCGAATCCTATGGGCTGCAGCAGACAGCCGCGCTTCTCGATCAACGCCTGACACTGCTGTGGCTCGGTTCACGGACAGCGCCGCCGCGTCAGCAGACCTTGCAGGCGACACTAGACTGGAGCTTTGGGCTCCTGACCGACGTTGAGCGCGTGGTGCTTCGCAGGCTCGCTGTATTCGTCGGTCATTTCACGCTCGATGCCGCCCTGGAGGTCGTGACGAGCGCGACCCTCGACCGATCGACCGTCCTTGGCGCCATGGACAGTCTTGTCGCCAAATCGATCGTGGCGACGCGTCCGGTTGGAGCAATGATGCGCTACAGGCTCCTCGATACGACGCGCGCCTACGTTCTCGACATCCGGATCGATGACGCCGAGGCTGCCGATCTGGCAGTGCGCCACGCCGCCTACTATCGGAGATGGCTGGAGCAGACCGGGATCGAGTGGCCAAGCCTGGCGACCGGTGAGGAGCGGGCGCCCCACTTCGCCGCCATCAACAATGTCCGGGCTGCCCTGGAATGGTGCTTCGGCGACAGCGGAAACGCCGACATCGGCGTCGGACTCGCCAGCGCTGTCGCGCCGGTTTTCCTGGCAATGTCCTTGTTGCCGGAGTGTCATCGCTGGTCTGAAAGAGCAATATTCGCTTTCGACGATGCCGCCCTTGGCGGACTTGACGAGATGCATCTTCAGGCAGCCCTCGGCGTGTCCTTCATGTTCATGCGGGGAGGACGCGACAGGGCGCGCGTAGCTCTGGAGAGGAGCCTGGCGATCGCCGAGCAGCGCGGCGATCCGCTGGACCGGGTGCGTCTGTTGGGTTCGCTCAACATGTTCCATCTGCGGACGGGCAATTTCGCAACCGCCCTTGAGTTTGCAAGGCGTTGTTCAGCCACAGCCGCGACCTTGGACGACTCGGTCGTCAACGCGCTGGCACACTCGATCCTGGGCATCTCGCTCCACCTGCGAGGCGACCTCGCGGAGGCCCGCGCAGAGCTGGAGGCGGCGCTCGACCGTGGGCCGCGCTCCCAGCGGACCACGACGATCTATCTGGGCTTCGAAGGCAAAATCCTGGCCAGGGCCATCCTGGCGAGGAACCTTTGGCTACAAGGCCATCCGGACCAAGCCATGGCACACGCCCGACAGGCCGTCGAAGAGGCTGCCGCCATGGATCATTCTCTAACGTTGGCGATCGCGTTGATCTGGGCGATATCGGTCTTCCTGTGGACCGGTGACCTGAAGAGCGCCGAGGCGTACATAGATATGCTCATCGCCCGCGCGGAATCCCATTCCATGACTCCTTACCTGCTGGTCGGTCGGGGCTTCAAAAGCGAAGTCGCGATCCGTCAGGGCGATGCAAAAAGCGGCGTCGAGGGCCTGCAGACATCTCTTCGGAAGCTCCACGCGGCGCCTTATGAATTGCTCACGACGCCGCTCAACCTCTCGCTAGTTAGGGGACTGTCCGCGATCGGTCAGGTTGATGAAGCCATTGCGTTGATCGACGAGTCGCTTGGTCAAGTCGAAAAGAACGGCGACCAGTTGTACCTCCCGGAGTTGCTACGGATGAAGGGAAGCCTCCTTCTCCAGTCGGAGCGCAACCGTGATGAAGCTGCCGCCTACCTCATGCAGGCACTGGAGTTGAGCCGAAGTCAGCGCGCACGGGCATGGGAGTTGCGAACCGCAATCGACATGGCGACGCTGATGGCCGGGCGCGGGGAGATCAACAGCGCTCGCGAGCTCTTGCAGTCGGTTGCGGCGTATTTTGTGGAGAGCCTGAATACGGCGGATGTCGGGGCTGCCGAACACCTGCTGGCGACACTGAGGTAGAGCCTCAATGCCACTTCTCCTAATGGTGTCGTCCCCTCTCGGCGCAATTTCGACGGTGGTGTGGGCACTATTAATGTCGGCTTCGGGAGGACAGGAGTGGCTGGCTGAATGACCGACATGCTGAAGGGTTTCGGGTGCCGTCAGGCGTACGAAAGTCTCTCATGCAGGAACCCGCGGGCCGCAGACGACGGCCTATGGGGATTTGTGTTTCGGAGCGTGCCAGCGCCTGGGGCGAACTTCCGCATAGGATGCGGTGGGCATGTCGTGGAAGCGGCTTCCGGGCCCGGTCGCAGAGCCTGGAGCGTTGATTCCGACGGGATTGGTGTGCGTGACGACCGGCTCGACGGCAATGTGCACATAACATCCCGTTGACCGTCGCCGGCGTGGCGCGGTCGTACGAGCAACTTGGTCATGCCGGGTCATGAGGTGTTCTCCCGGTTCGGCGCTCGTGAGGTTGGCGGCGCACGAGGCTGGCACCACCGTTCGAACCTCTCGATGACCACCATGCGCCCGCCGCAGCAAGGGCAAGGCGGGCGGACGTCAGCCGGTTCTTCTGGAGTGTCGTTTTCGGGCGGCGGAGCGACGCCCAGCAGTTTGCGCGCGAGTGCGAGGCTGGCCTTGCGGGCGGAGCCGGCGAGCAGTCCATAGTGACGGATGCGGTGGAACCCACGCGGCAGGACATGGAGCAGGAAGCGGCGGATGAACTCGTCGGCGGCAAGCGTCATGGCGCGCTGGCGCTCGACACCATCGCGGCGATAGTCCTTGTAGCGGAAGGTGACTCCAGCCTCATCGAAGGTGATCAGGCGGCGGTTCGAGATGGCGACCCGGTGAGTGTAGCGCGACAGGTAGGCGAGCACCGCTTCCGGCCCAGCGAAGGGCGGCTTGGCATAGACCACCCAGCGCTTGCTGCGAACAGGCTTCAGATGACGCAGGAAAGCCCGACGGTCGGCCAGGTGAGCCGCCGATCCGAAGAGGGCGAGCCGACCGGCGTCGTGCAGCGCGACCAGCCGAGTCAGGAACAGACGGCGGAACAGCTTGCCCAGTACTTTGACTGGGAGAAGGAAGGCTGGCCGCGACGATATCCAGCGTGACCCGTCCGGCGCGATGCCGCCGCCCGGCACGATCATGTGGACATGAGGATGGTGTGTCATTGCCGAGCCCCATGTGTGGAGCACGGCAGTGATGCCGATGCGCGCGCCGAGGTGCTTGGGATCCGCCGCGATCGTCAGCATCGTCTCCGATGCCGCCTTGAACAGCAGGTCATAGACCAGCGCCTTGTTGTGGAAGGCGATGACGGCGACCTCGGCGGGCAGCGTGAACACGACGTGGAAGTAACCGACTGGCAGCAGGTCGGCTTCGCGCTCGGCGAGCCATGTACGCGCGGCGGCGCCCTGGCACCTGGGACAGTGCCGGTTGCGGCAGCTGTTATAAGCGATCCGCCATTGACCGCAGTCCGCGTAGGCTTCGACATGACCACCCAATGCAGCGGTGCGGCAGTGTTCGATCGCCGACATGACCTTGAGCTGCTGCAGGCTCAGATGCCCGGCGTGGGCGACCCGGTATCCGGGGCCGGCAGCACGGAAGATATCGGCGACCTCCAGGTCTGCGCGCACCGGTTCAGCCGGGAGGCGTCTTGCCTTCCATCAGCGCCATCAGCCGGTCGAGCGGCCCTGCGATCGCGTGGATCGTCCGGGTCGAGACCTTGGTGTAGAGCGCGGTGGTATCGAGCTTGCTGTGCCCGAGCAGGACCTGGATGACGCGGATGTCGACATCCTGCTCGAGCAGGTGGGTGGCGAAGCTGTGACGCAGCGTGTGCGGGCTGACGCGCTTGCGGATGCCGGCGACTTCAGCTGCTTCCTGGACCGCGCGATGCAGTTGACGCGACGAGATCGGCGCCGTGCAACCGCGCCCTGGGAACAGCCAGCCGTGCGGGAGCATCACCCCGCGCCGCTTGCCTTCGCGCCACCACAGACGCACCAGTTCCAGCAGTTGCGGCGAGAGCATGGCGTTGCGGTCCCTGCGTCGCCCTTGTCTTCTTCCCGTCCGAGTCGAGCTCAGCGGAAATCGATCTAGCGCGGATCACTCCTAGCCTTGAAGCGTGCCGCCTCTTCCGACCCGCGGGTGGCGTCTCCCGCGCTGTAGGAATGCGCGCCAGCGCCGGCGAGCTTGCCGCCATCGACGATCAGATATTCCTCACGGATCGGCCGGCCTTCGAACCAGCATTCGAGAATTTCGCGGGTACCCGCGGCGTAGCGCGCCTGGGCGGAGAGCGACGATCCTGAAATGTGCGGCGTCATGCCGTGATGTGGCATCGATCGCCACGGATGATCCTTGGGAGCCGGCTGCGGGAACCAGACGTCGCCGGCATAGCCAGCGAGTTGGCCACTCTCCAGCGCGCGGGCGATGGCGTCACGATTGCAGATCTTGCCGCGCGCCGTGTTCACCAGATAGGCGCCGCGTTTCATCCTAGCGATCATCGTCTCGTCGAAGAGGTTCTCCGTCTCCGGATGCAGAGGTGCATTGATCGTGACCACGTCGCAGACGCCGACCATGGATGCGGAATCCTGGTGGAAGGTGACGCCGAGTTCTTTCTCGACCGCCTCAGGCAGTCGGTGGCGATCGGTGTAGTGCAACTTGACGTCGAACGGCTTCAGCCGGCGCAATACTGCGCTGCCAATCCGGCCGGCGCCAATGGTTCCGATCTGCATTCCCTCGATATCGTAGGAGCGTGCGACGCAGTCGGCGATATTCCAGCCGCCTTTCACGACCCACTGGTAGGACGGGATGTAGTTGCGCACGAGCCCCAGGATCATCATGACCACATGCTCGGACACGCTGATCGAATTGCAGTAGGTCACCTCGGCGACCGTGATGCCACGGTCCATGGCGGCTTGAAGATCGACATGATCGGATCCGATGCCGGCGGTGATCGCAAGCTTCAGTCTGCTTGCCTTGGCTATTCGTTCTTCGGTCAGATATGCCGGCCAGAACGGCTGCGAGATCACGATTTCGGCGTCAACGAGTTCGCGTTCAAAAATGCTGTGGGGACCGTCTTTGTCCGAGGTTACTACCAGGCTATGGTCCGCGCCTTCGAGAAATTTCCTCAGGCCGAGTTCGCCCGACACGCTACCGAGCAAGACCCCTGGTTCAAAGTTGATGGTCTTCGGCGTGGGAAGTGTCTGGCCGCCGGGATAGCGGTCGAGCTTCGGCAGGCCGTCCCGCGCATATTTTGTCGGATAGCCGTCGACCGGATCGTCATAGAGGACGCAAACGACCTTTGCCATTGTGTATCTCCCTTCGTCTGACAACGAAGAGGAAAACGCTCTGTTGTTAACGCTGCCGGCCAACGATGGTCGGCACGGCGATGCTCTATTGAATTGCTGGTGGGGAGCAGACTCATCTGCCGGCGCTTCCTCATTCGGAAAGTTGTGCGCTATTGCGTATTACATGGAAGACCCGGGCATGGTTTCAAGTGCTGCGGGCGGCACTGGTGCAGCGTTCGAGTTCCTTTATTTCAGACCGCGCGCACGGTTTGCTGACAACAAATGCTTGATGCGGACACTTCAGAATTGCCGAGGTTCGGCACCGTGCATCATGATCACTGACAGGCTCCGACTTCGCAGACTTCTGTATCCCCCCAAAGATTGCAAACAACCTGTTAGCCAGCGCTTATCAAGCAGAGGAATCTCGCATCGTTTGCCGCTCAGACGGTATTGCCAAGCCAGTTCGCAACGCTCACCAGCCAGCGCTACAAGGCTAGCCTTTCCACAATGCGGGCCGTTTGTTGCCTTTCTACAGAAAATACGAAAACGCCGCTCGACCGGAAGGGAGCGGCGTTTACCAAGTGTGGTGTCCTACCCTAGACGAAACCCCGATTTGGCCGGGGCCGTCGGACTTGAACCGACGTTTCCAGCTTGTTCGCTATCAGTTTATAGGTGGTGTTTTCCTGTCGTCCTTGCAAGCGCCATCGGCGCAGCTTTGCAGGGTGTGCAAGGATAGTCGGAGTCGATATAATTCCATCCGAATTCCGTAATTGAACGACGCTGCTTTCCGGCTTCCGTGACGCGCACACTCGCTGGTTCTGCCGTCAGCAACGTCATCAATCGACCGGTCGCGTTCGACGCGGCTCGGAACGGCGATGATGCAACGACATCCTGACTCGCCGTAGCGGCAGACGCTGGCCCTGTCGCCTAACTGCTCCGCCACTGTTTTCAGTGGAGCCGTAAGCCCGCGCCGAAAAATACTAGAAGCCCCGCTCCTGCGGGGTTTTTCGTTGGGGGAAGCGTTGCGGCGACATCGACGGGTGATCCGCAGGAGAGGGAGCAGCGCCAGAGATCAGCGATGCGGCTTGGTCGGCACAAGGCGACGGCAGGCCAACCTCACCAAGCCACTCGTCGTAGTGATGGTTTAGGGCCAACAACAACTCGTTTGGCTCGGCCGTCGTGCGCCGAACGCTCACTCGACCGCGCCTGGAGGAAAATAACGAATGACGAATGATGATCGCACCAGATAATCCCAGGAGAACGCCGGAATCAGCGGCCTTGTCAGCAAACGTCAACACAGCGGCGGGGCAACCAGCAAGGGAGTCCGCTATGAAAGTCAAAGACGCAATGCACAAGGGTGTCGACTGGGTCAGCCCCGAAACCCCTGTCGCCGAACTAGCGAAGATGATGCGAGCCCAGGATATTGGCTCGATTCCTATCGGAGAGACGACCGGTTGATCGGAATGGTGACCGACCGCGACATCGTCTGCAAAGCACTGGCGGAGGATGGTTTAGACAGCCGTAGCGCGACGGCGCGCGATGTCATGACCGCCGGCATTCACCGCTGCCGCGAAGACGAAGATCTGGCCAAGGCCATGCAGCACATAGAGGAAACTAAAAATCCGCAGGTTACCGGTGATCAACGAGAATATGCGGATGGTCGGCATCCTCGGCGTGGGCGACCTCGGTCAGTCGGCGCCGATGGAACTGATGTCCGAATACATCAAGAGCGTTTCCGCCCATCACCACTGAAAGGGTGGCTCGCCCGGCGGATAGTCGATACCCGTCGGGCTTCGGCTCCGACGATTGCGGAACCAACCGCAACTGTCGGCTGCATCCTTGAAATGCCGCGTGTGCAGGACGAACTTATACTGCACCCGTACGCAGCTCTGGCGGAGAAGGAGCAGCGGCAAATATCGGAGCGCACTCGGTCCGCCCTCGCATCTGTCGTTGTGGCGCTCCCATGCAGAACCTGGCCCATAGTGCATCCTTTGATTCGGACGACAATGATGAACCATCAAAGCCTGGGATCAAACATCTAGCCGAAGAGGCTCTTTAATCAGTGATCCCACAATATCTCCTGGAGCATTTCCTCGACCGAGTGCGGCGAAATGCCAAGTCCTTCAAATCCGGGCATCTGCGGCGATGACACATTGTCAACCTGCATCAGTTCCACCTGATTACGAGTGACGGGCGGACTCGCAAGCATTTCCGCGGCCCATGCGAACGCGTGCCAAGCGGCAAATGGCACTGGGACCAGTATGGGTCTAAGGCCGGCTTGGTGTGCAACGGCTTTGAGAAATTCCTCGTAAGAGTAGATGCGAGGACCGCCGCACTCATACGTGATCGCATGCGTTTCCGTTCCCTGCAGCGCTCTTGCGGTCGCCTCTGCCACATCGCCCACATAGGCCGGCTGCAATCTCGTCAGGCCGCGACCGAACATCGGATAGATTGGAAGCCGGCGGAGAAGTTTGAGGATAATGGTGAGAAGCGCGTCATCCGGTCCGAACATCACCGCCGGGCGGATGATAGTGGCGTCAGCAAACGCGGCACGCACCACCAGTTCGCCTTCGCCACGCTTGCGGATGTAGGGCGACGGCGAGGCAGCATCGGAGCCGATTCCTGAAACGTGAGCGAGCCGTTCGACGCCAGCTCGGTGTGCTTGAGCTGCAACCTGCCGGGCCGACTCGACATGCACGGAGTGAAAGGTCTCCTGTCCCCGTTCGACATAGAGACTGACCGCATTTACAACACCGAAAGCACCGGCAAGTGCATCGGCGATCGCCCGCTCATCGTGGATATCGGCTTTGACCGATTGAAATTGCGGATCATCAGAACCAAACAACTTCTTGGCCCGTTCCGGATGTCTTGATGCAATCCGAACAAAAAACTCGCCATCGCGGAGATGCCGAACAACGCGGCGGCCGAGAAACCCGGTTCCACCGAACACGATGACGACGCGATGGTTCATAGCAGCCATGGCTTAGACTTTGTCAGCTTGTGTCGGCGGTCTCGACCCGGCGGTTCAGGTCATGTGGGCGGCACGCCTACCGACCACTATCTGAGCTGCCTCGTACAGATTGGGGTCGATCTCGTCCGTCAACTGATCGAAAATGACCCCACTCCTTGCGGAATTCCGGCGATTGATGAGCCGATCGCAGCAGATCGCGATTCTGCCATTGTGCGTCGTTGACGGTGCGCCGCCCGTTGAGGCTGCTAGGCTGATTGAAGTCAGGCTGGCGCGCCATAAAAGCAGCAGGAGGATCTGGCCACCAATTGAAAGTGGATGTTGGTCGCCTGCGCGATGAACAGGGCAGCCAACGTCATGTAGATGCGGCCCAGCCTTTCGCCGTCAACGGACAGTCGTCGTTTGCAAACGATTCAGCACCTGCTAAAATTGCCAAAGCCTCAGCGACGATCTGTGACGTCGGCTGAGCATCAAAAGTCAACTCGAGAGGTGAAAAATGTCCAAGAGACAGCTTTGCCTTGCGCTGATCACAGCGCTGGCTCTGGCGGCAGCTCCGCAGGCTGCTGCCGCACAAGACAAGATCAAGATCGGCTTTCTGCCTGGCGTCGTCGATCTTTCTATCAGGTGATGCAGACTGGCGTTGAGGCTGCGGCGAAGGACCTCGGCGTCGAGGTCGTGACGCAGATCCCGCAGACGTGGGGCGTCGAGGCCCAGACGCCGATTTTGGACGCCATGGTGGCGCGCGGCGACCTCGACTACATCGTGACCGCGCCGACCGATAAGGACCAGATGATCGGTCCACTCAAGGCGGCGGTCGACGCCGGTATCAAGGTCATCACCGTTGATACGTTCCTCGGCGACGGCGACTACGTGAACGGCCCGGTGACCTTCCCGATCAGCTATATCGGCTCTGACAACGTCGAAGGCGGACGCATTTCAGCCCGGGGCCTCGCCAAGGCAATCGGCGGAAAGGGTATTGTCTACATCAACTCCACGAACCCGAACGTCAGCTCGGTCGAGGGTCGCGAGCAGGGCTTCAAGGAGGTGATGGAGAAGGAATTTCCGGACATCAAGGTCCTCGGGCCGGACTACAATCTCGATGACCAGAACAAGGCGACGCAACAGACCGCGGCGGTCCTCGAACGCGAACCCGACCTCGCCGGGGTGTTCGGCACCAACGTGTTCAGCGCTCAAGGCGCCGGAACGGCCGTCGTCAACGCCGGATTGGGCGGCCACGTTCAAGTTGTCGCCTATGACGCGACGCAATTGGCAATCGAGCTGATGAACAACGGCGTCGTCTCGCTGGTGTTGGCACAGAAACCGTTCGACATGGGTTACATGGCTGTGCAGTTCGCCGCGGCCGATGCTGCCGGCGTCACGAGCCTGCCGCGTCGTGTCGAGACCGGGTTCGCCATCGTCGACAAGGATAACGTCAAAGACCCGGCGATTGCCCGCTTCATCTATCAGGTTCCGGCCAAATAGCGGGCGACTGGCCTGCCGGGAGCGGCGCTCCCGGGATTAGCTCGCGTCCGCTCATGAGGACAAGGTTTCGTGGCCCGCGTGGAAATGAAGGTGGTGGCGGAGATGGCCCCCGCAGCGCAAACCCTAACGCCGCCGAAGCGATTCGTGCTGGCGCTGAGCCGGTCCTGGGCCTGGGCTTTCCTCGCCCTGATGATCGTCTTCTTCGTCGTGACAGTACCGATCGTCAGCTTTGGCGCCGTCAATTTCCTCACCGTGCGCAACTCGCAGAACATCCTCGTCGCCATCACACCGATACTGTTGCTCGGCCTCGGCCAGACCTTCGTCATCATCGCCGCCGGCATCGACCTCTCCGTCGGCTGGGTCATGAGTCTCGCCTCGGTGCTGTCGGCGCTGGCGATCCGCGCTGTCTTCAATGCCGGACTGCCGCTTTTTCCCTCGGTCGTCGTCGGATTCCTCGCTGCGGTGGCTGGCGCCGGTGTCGTCGGTTTCGTCAATGGCGTCATCATCGCCAAGCTGAAAGTACCGGCCTTCATCGTGACGCTGGGGAGCTCGTTCATCGTGCGTGGCGTCGCGTTGTTGATGTCCGAGAACACGACGGTGATCGGCCTGCCTCCAGGAATTCGCGCCTATGGCAATGACGCTCTCGTCTATTTCATACGCGGCGAGGCCGGCGGCCTCCATTTCCTCGCAGCGCCGGAGGTAAGCGGCGAGCTGCTCCGTCGCATGGACCGCATCCTTCCTTATCCCGTGGTGCTCACCGCCATCATTGTCGCGATCGCGATCTTCGTTTTGCGAAAGACGCAGTTCGGCCGGCACACCTACGCCATCGGCGGCAATGTCGAGGCAGCCATCCGCACCGGCATCCCGGTCGACCGCCATATCATCTCGCTCTACATCCTCTCCTCCGCAACGGCCGGTATCGCCGGTTTCCTGTCGACACTCCGCTTCACTGCCGGCTCGGCGGTGATCGGCGATGCGTTGCTTCTCTCCTCGATCGCCGCCGTCATCATTGGCGGCGTCAGCCTATTCGGCGGCGCCGGAAGCGTGATGGG
The DNA here is from genome assembly GCF_040322135.1 of Mesorhizobium sp. M0189. Lineage (NCBI taxonomy): Bacteria > Pseudomonadati > Pseudomonadota > Alphaproteobacteria > Hyphomicrobiales > Phyllobacteriaceae > Mesorhizobium > Mesorhizobium sp. M0189. The sequence continues at coordinate 530,534 of NZ_JAMYSW010000003.1, read as the reverse complement.
CACCGTCATCGGCGCTTTGATCATCGCAGTGCTAACTACCGGTCTTGTCATGCTGAACGTCGAGGCGTTCTGGCAATTCATCGTCGTTGGCGTTGTCGTGATCGTCGCCGTGCTGATCGACCAGTCGCGAGACCTGATTATCGGCCGGGCGACACGAGGGCCGCCGACGTGACGGAGCCTGTCCTTTCGATCAGGAAGCTGACTAAGCGCTTCGGCGGCCTTGTGGCCGTCAACGACGTAAGCTGGGATGTCTACCCTGGCGAGGTCGTTGGTCTGCTCGGCGACAACGGCGCCGGCAAGTCGACCCTTATCAAGTGCGTCTCAGGCGTTTATCAGCCCGACGAAGGCGAGATCTACTTCGAGGGCCGGCTCAGCCGTTTTGCCCGCCCGATGGATGCGCGCCGGCAGGGCATCGAGACGATCTATCAGGACTTGGCGCTCACCAACAATCTCGATGTCAGCGCCAATATCTTCCTTGGGCGCGAAGCGAAGAAGCGCTACCTCGCCGGCCTCATCCGGACGCTCGACGAGCAGATGATGCTTCGGGAGTCCCGGGCGGCGCTGGAGTCGCTCGCGATCCAATTCCCGAGCCTCACGCAGCCGATCGAGAGCCTATCCGGCGGACAACGTCAGGCCGTCGCAATCGCTCGCGCCGTCTATTGGGACGCCCGGTTGATGATCATGGACGAGCCGACCAACAATCTGGGCGTTCCCGAGCAGCACAAAGTCCTGGAGCTCATCAGGAAGCTGCGGGACCAGGGGGTCCCCGTCATCCTGATCACGCACACACTGCCCGATGTTTTCGCGGTCTCAGACCGCCTCATGGTGATGCGCAGGGGGCACAAAGTGACGGAGAAGCGGACGGCGGAGACGCATACTCAGGAGCTTGTGCAATACATGGTGGGCGCCCTGGACGATACGCGCGTACAATAGATGGCGGCGCTCGGTGTACTGGAAGAGATGACACCGAAGAGTGACACGAACACAACGCGCCCCAGCGGGAGGAGCGCTCAAGCACGGCCATCAGTGCGAACGATACGTCTTCGGCGCGGACAGGAAGCGGTTCGTTGCGAACAACGGTGCACTCCTGGCCACTGCCGCCACCGCGGGGACCGACAATCTCGTACTGACCCGACCGGGGCGCATTTGTCACACCGTGGAGCCCGCATCCACTTCAACTGAAGCAGCCAAGATGTTAAAATGGCAGTTAGCGCACCTCGGTGCACCTACGGGAGATGTGGGTTGTGATGACCCACGAGTTGCCCCGCAGTATTGATGCTTTGGCGGTCCAAGTGGCCCCCTGCGCCGTTCGCACCCCTTTCAAACGTTGCCGTCTGCGACGGAGCGCTCGCGCGCTTCGTAAGCGGTCAAAACGCGTGCGAGCGGTTCTGGCACCGGCCGCCCGACAGGCCGGAGCGGAAACGGGAGGAATAAGATGGTCAGAAGATTTCTTTTCTCCGTGGTCTTGGCGCTGTCGTCGCTGATGGCGACGCACGCGTGGGCCGACATAACAGTGCTCGTTCCCTCGGGAAGCGAGGGCGACGGCCTGAGAGCCGCTGCCGCCGACTATGCGAAGCTGAAGGGCACCAAAGTCGAGATCGTCCAGGCTCCCTACAGCAACGTCTTCGAACAGGCGGCCAATGCCGGCCAGACAAAATCGGGCGCCTTCGATATCGTTCTGATGGACGATCCGTGGATTCCGTTCTTCGCGGAAAACGGGCATCTTGAAGATCTGACGCCCTATTTCAAGAAGGCCGGGCTCGAAGGACCGGACAGCGACTTCCTGTCGAAATCCCTGGCAGTCTGCCGCAATCCTTACAACAAGGGGCCCTACGTGTGCCTGCCCTATGTGGGAAACGCGCAGATGTTCTTCTATGACGCCACCAAGTTCAAGGAAGCAGGCGTTGAGGCACCGAAGACGTGGGACGACGTGCTGAAGGCAGCCAAGGCGCTCTCCGAAAAAGGCGGCGGCCGCTATTTCGGCTATGTTTTCCGGGGCGGCCAGGGCAACCCCGTCGTCGCCGACTTCATGCCGATCTTCTGGTCCTATGGCGCGGACATGTTCAACGCTGACCGGACAAAAGTGACGATCGACACGCCCGAAGGTGCGGCCGCGATGAAGACCTTCATGGCCCTGCGCGACGTCTCGCCGAAGGGCGTCGAGAGTTACAACGCCAACGAGGTCGGGCAGGCCCTGGCAGCGGGCACCGCAGCCTCGTCGATCAACTGGCCGAACTGGGTCGCGACCTTCGAAGATCCCAGCCAGTCGAAGATGGTCGGCAAGATCTCTTACTCGCCGATCCCGGCGGGCACCAAACCGGGCAGCTCGGAAATCGGCCACTGGACGATGGGCATCATGGCCGCTGCGAAGAACAAGCAGGAGGGCTTCGACTTCATGCTGTGGGCGACCTCACCGGAACAGATGAAAATCTCGGCCCAGCGCGGCAACCCGCCGGTGCGCAAGTCGATCTTCGCTGATCCCAGCCTGACCGGCCAGGAAAAATTCCGGCATTATCCAGTGCTCATGCAAGCGATCGAAGCCTCGACGCCGCGTCCGCGTCATCCGAAATGGCCCGAGATCGAGAACGCGTTCGGGATCGAGCTTTCCAAAGCCGTAGCTGGCACCGAAACGTCGGAGGAGGCGCTGAAGAGATCCCAGGCTGCGGTCGAAGAGATAACCGGCATCAAGTAGTTGGCCGCATATGGTGGTATCCGGTGATGCTGCTCCATTTTGCCGGATCAGCTCTCGGGGCAAGCACGAGCGAGTACGCGCCGGTTTGGATCTCGGGTTCGCCATGCTATGATTGACTGATATGACGGATAGAACTTCCGATGACCGTCTCTATCGGTGCGAAGTTCGGAAATTCGTTCGAGCGGTGGTTTGAGCGCCACCTGCGGGTATTGATGCTTGCGCCAGCTATGCTCGTGCTCCTGGCGCTCACGATATTTCCGTCGATCTACATGATCATTGCGGCGGCAACGCGGATCAGCCCGAATCCGGACCTGCCCTGGCAATTTGCCGGCGCTGACAATTTTCTGCGGCTTCTCACCGACGAGCAGTTTCACGTCGGCTTGTGGAACACGCTGGTGTTCACCGTCTTCGCTGTCGGCACCGAGTTCCTGTTTGGCCTCGGCCTCGCCTTGCTGCTCGACCGATACATCCGGCGCTTGAATTTCCTGAAAACGATCCTGATGCTGCCGATGATGCTGCCGCCGGTTGCGGTCGCGATCACCTGGAAGCTCATCTACGAGCCGCAATTCGGCGTGCTCAACGAGATCATGTTCCGGCTCGGCCTGCCCCTCCAAGCTTGGGCCGGCGACGTCCGACTGGCTATGTTGTCCGTGATCGTCGCCGACGTTTGGCAATGGACGCCGTTCATGTTCCTGCTGATGCTTGCCGGGCTCGCCAGCCTGCCGGACGAGCCCTACGAGGCGGCGGCGATTGACGGCGCCTCCGCCTGGCGGCAGTTCTGGGATCTGACGCTGCCGTTCCTGAAGCCGGTCATCGCCATCGCGCTGCTGTTACGCATCATGGACGCGCTGCGGCTCTTTGACCTCGTCTTCATCTTGACCGGCGGCGGCCCTGCCGACCGGACAAAGACGCTCAGTCTCTATATTTACCAAGTGGCGTACCGCTTCGCCGACCCCAGCTATGCGGCCGCCATCTCGCTTTTCGTGCTGTTCACGACCGTCGCGTTCAGCACCTGGTTCATCAAGCGCATGCGGCTTGCCGACTAGAGGACCTATGGCGCACCGCCGAAAGCGTATCGGAATCCAGCGCATCGCCGCCTATGTGGTGATCGCCGTAGCGCTCGTGGTCACCCTCTTCCCAGTCTACTGGATCGCGGCCAACTCGTTCAAATACGACATCGACATCTTCTCGATACCGCCGCAATGGGTCCCCGCCAATCCGACGTCGAAGCATTACCACGCCGCCTTCGTCGAGCGGCCTTTCCTAATCTATGCATTGAACAGCCTGATCATCGCGGTCTCGACGACGCTTGTCTCGGTCGTCTTTGGCTCCCTGGCCGGCTATGCGCTCGCCCGTTTCCAGTATCCGGGCAGATGGCGCTACCAGATCTCGTTCTGGATCCTGTCGACGCGCATGATGCCACCCATCGTGACGATCATCCCGCTCTACATCGCCTTCAACCATCTCGGCATGCTGAACACGAAGCCTGCGGTGATCATCGCCTATACGGCGTTCAACCTGCCTTTCTCTACCTGGATGATGAAGAGCTACTTCCAGGACCTGCCGGTCGAGCTCGAGGAGGCGGCGATGGTCGACGGCGACACGCGATGGGGCGCATTCCTGCATGTCGCTTTGCCGCTCGCCCGTCCTGGGCTGGCGGCCACAGCCATCTTTTGCCTGATCATTTCGTGGAACGAATTTCTGCTCGCCCTTATCCTGACCCTGACCGAACGATCGCAGACACTACCGATCGGCATTGCCGGGCGCGTCACGCAGTACAACACCTATTGGGGCGAAATCAGCGCCGCCGGCTTCACCGCCTGCATCCCGATCATGATCTTCGCCTTCGTCGTCCAGAAACACCTGGTTCGCGGCATCTCGTTCGGCGCGGTCAAGGGGTGAGCCATGGCCTCGGTCGTGTTCCAGAACGTGGTCAAGAAGTTCGGCACCTTCACCGCGGTCAGCGACCTCAATCTTGAGGTGCGCGACAAGGAGTTTCTCGTCCTACTCGGGCCTTCGGGCTGCGGCAAGACCACGACCATGCGCATGGTAGCCGGCCTCGAGGAGGTTACGGCTGGAGAGATCTTCATCGGCAGCGACCGGGTCAACGACGTGCTGCCGAAATATCGCGACGTCGCGATGGTCTTCCAGTCCTACGCGCTCTACCCCCACCTCAGCGTCGCCGATAACATCGGCTACCCCTTGAAGATCCGCAAGGTGGCGCAGGACAAGATGCGCCAGATGGTCATGGAGGTGGCACGCCGCGTCGAGCTCGACGGCCTGCTCGACCGGCTGCCGAAGCAACTCTCCGGCGGGCAGCGCCAGCGCGTCGCGCTGGCCCGCGCCATCATCCGCACACCAAAGGTCTTCTTGATGGACGAACCGCTGTCCAATCTCGACGCCAAGCTGCGGGTCCAGATGCGGGCCGAACTCAAGCACCTCCAGCACGAGCTACAGGTGACGACGATCTACGTCACCCACGACCAGATCGAGGCGATGACCCTCGCTCACCGGGTGGCGGTGATGAACAAGGGCGTGATCGAGCAGCTCGGCACGCCGAAGAAAATCTACAACGACCCGCGCACCCTTTTCGTCGCGGGCTTCATCGGTTCGCCGCCGATGAACCTGATCGACGGTGAGGTCAAGGACGGGGTCTTCACGAGCCTCGGCGGCGTCAGGGTCGACGGCCTCGGGGGCGCGAACGTTGCGAGCGCTGTACTGGGCGTCCGCCCGGAGGACATCCACGTCCTTCCTGCCGGAAGCGAAAAGACCAATATCGTGGCCCCGATCTATTCGGTCGAACTGACCGGCGAAAGCACGCTGGTCACCCTGCGCGCCGGAGCGGCCTTGCTCACTGTTCGCGCCGACAAGAATTTTGTGGGCGACTTTGATCAGATGGTGGAGGTCGGCTTTGCGCCCGGACGGGTGTTCCTGTTTGACCGCCAGAGCCAGGACCGTGTTGACTTCTAGGATGCTCCTCGCCGTCGCGGCACTTCTGTGGAGCGGAGGCGCCGCGGCAGGCGAGGATGTCATTGCGGACAATCCGCTTGTCGAAATTCCGGGGGGGCCGTTCGTCTTCGGCAACGACACGGGCGATGAAAACGAGCGGCCGCGACATGTCGTCGAAGGCCAGGCCTTCGCCATGAACCAGACCGAGATCACCAACGCGCAATACCGCCGCTTCGTCGCGGCGACGGGACATCGCGCCGCTTTCTACGACCGGCATCCGGCCCTCGGTCTGCCTGACCACCCGGTCGTCGGCGTCAGCTTTACCGATGCAGAGGCGTTCTGCGCCCATTATGGCCTGAAGTTGCCGTCCGAGCAGGAATACGAACGCGCCGCGCGCGGGCCGCAGGGAGCACACTTTCCCTGGGGTGATGCGCCGGTCGACGCGACACGCGCCAATTTTGGACGCGGCGCCTGCTGCGACGAGGACGCCAGCGACGGTCATGACATGACGGCACCCGCCCGGTCGTTTCCACTAGGGGCGGGCAGGGAGGGCCTGCTCAACCTCGTCGGCAACGTGTGGGAATGGACCCGCGACTTCTATGCACCCTACGGCGGCGAAGCGCTGCCCGAAATCGCCGGAAAATATCGGGTGCTTCGTGGTGGCGCGTGGAACAGCGACCCCACCCGCCTGAGCACGACCCGCCGGCTTGCCTATGACCCTGATTTTCGTTTCGCCGCCAACGGAGGCTTTCGATGCGTACGCTCACCGGATTGATTGCCCTTTTGCTTATGGCGATCGCAACGCAAGGGTCGGCGGAGCCGAAGGCAGCGTCGGGATACGAAGTCGAAATCGTGCGAAGACCGGGAGCGATCTTTGCCGGACTTGCTCGCGACGGCGATGCGCTTCTGGTGACCGACCTAGCCGACGGCCGCCTCTACAGGCGCACCCCGAACGGCCGTTTCACCGCTTTCGGTCCGGTCCTGCCGCATGGCACCGACGTCATGGGCGAACCGACCGGGCCCTATCGGGTCGAGCGCCATGGCAGCGGCTATCTCGTCGCCCAGGGCTGGACGCCGGCGGACCATGACGAGGACTCCAACGACCACGCGATGCTCGAGGTCGACGAGGGCGCCGTCACGCGGGTCGTCAGCAACGACTTCTGGAACCCGTACGACTTCGCGTTGTCAGGCGACACGCTCTATGTCGTCGACGCCGCGCGGAACTCCGTCGAACGCCTTCTGGCCGACGGGAGCGGCCGCACGCAGCTCTTTGCCTTTGCTCGGCTGAGCACCAGCGGCCAGGCCCTAACCGCCCTCTCGCCGACCGAGTTCGGCGACGGTCAGAAATACGAGTTCGACGCGGTTCCGACCGGCCTTGCCGTGCACGGCAGCCGGCTTTACGTCTCCCTGTTCGGCGGATTTCCCTTCGTCGCCGGCAGCGGCCGTATCGTCTCGCTGAAGCAGGCCGGCCAAACAGGCAGCGTCCGCATCGAGGCCATCGGCATGAATGCTCCGGTCGATGTCGCCTTCGATGCAGAGGGCGAGATGCTGGTCCTCGAACATGGCACTTTCGATCAGTCGGATGGCTGGGCTTCTGGCAGCGGCAGGCTTCTCGGGTTAGACCTTGTCTCAGGAAAGAGGCAGGTGCTTCTCGATGGACTGACCCGGCCGGTCGACGTGCTCCCCTTCGACAAAGGCGCTATCGTCGTCTCGCAACTGGACGGGAAGCTCGTCTTTCTCAAACAGGCAGGGCCTGCCCAGCCGCACCCCTAAATATCTGTTATCGATGGCGTCGCCGGCGCTAGGGGAATGCGCACCGGCGCCGGCGCGCTTGCCGCCATCGACTATCAGATATTCCTCGCGGATCGGCCGGCCTTCCTTTGCCGTTCGCCATAGGCCTGAGCAACACCAAGACAGGTCGCTTCACGCGCAACAACGGAGGAGATATCGGAGATTTTCTTGGTGTGGGGAAAGGCGGTAGCGCTCTCCCGACTCGAACCGCGACCGTTTCTTAGGTCGCGCCTACCGTTTTGCACGCCCTCCCCTGCCCGGCCGTGGCGGAAGGTTGAACCAGTTGGGCGACTGCTAGGTTCCAGACTGGAGGTAAGGTCGGCTCGCTGAAAGCACGGCAGGTGGCATGCGGCACATGCGCGACAACGGCGGCGGAGGGTTTGAGAGGGCCGGAGCCCCGACAGCTTTCGGCAGTTCGAACGATATAGTCGAACGGCCGAAATCGGGGCGCAAAGCTGCCATTCGGCACAAAGATAACAAATAGCATCGGCGATCGGCTGAAGCCGCTCCTTGTCAGTCTGCTGGCGAACCGCGTAACCGGGGCAGATTTCCGGGCGAAGGGGTTTGCAGGCGAGCGCGTTCGTGATTCACCCTATGCGTGACGCTACCACCGACTGATTCGTTTGAAGGCTGTCGCTCGCGGAACTCCGCGGGTTGGTTACTGCGCTGATCGGCGAAGTGCGCGGTCCAAACATGGTTCGAAGTGGTCGATCGCAGGGCCGCGTCGCACGGTGCAGAAGGCCATGCATCGTTGATTATGCGCAAACTGCTATCGCGCGCCTAGTCGGAACTCGCGCATCGAACAGTACATCACGTCTTCCGTCCCCAGCGCACCGGCGGCCTCCCGCTCGCAATCCAAATAGACGTCTTTCAGCTGTTTGATTGGCATGTCAGCGTGAGCGAACGCGAGGTCCTGAGCGTCAGAAGCCGACAATGAAGCCGGACTGATTGCGATCAGCACGGTGCCGAGCGTCACAGGCGCGAGGGACTTAACAACTGACATGATCATTTTGAGATCCTCCCCAGCTCCCGTCGGTCAACATTCAGTCCCTGGGGTCGCAGGTGTAGTGCCGTTCGAAGGTCCCGTCCGCGCGCCGCTGCTTGTCGAAGCCGCGATGTAAGGCTCGATCGCGCGCTCGTGAACCAGCCAAAGGGGATCTCGGCCGAGGCGTAGCCACTGCCGGCGGCCAACCGTTTCGGGATCGAGGCCGAAGCGATCCTGGTGCGCTCGATCGTCGTGCCGGCCGCGCCTGCCTCCGCATGACGGATGGCGCGGCTTGGCAAAGCGCACATGATTTCGTCACGTGAGATGCCGATGTCGCCAAGAACGTCATCGGGTAAACGGCTCAACTGGTCCGTTGCCGACAAGAGAGCTTTTCGCTCGGCGCGGAGGCGTAACCACCTGCGAAATGGACCAATGGCGGCAGCATGAATTATAACCATGATCAGATCGTCCCTTCATTTGATCTGAATTGACCGGTACGGAACGGCGCGAACGGCACTCCGGGCGAGAGCGTCAGCCGTCCGCGAGGCAAGTTAGGCGTAGTGGTCGATGGATTGGTTTTGCCGCGGCGCGCCCATACGGCGGGCGGTGGCTGGCCCCGGGCCACGCATGTAATAAAGCTCCGGGCGGTAGCGCGGCGCGACGAATTTGCGAAACCCCGCAGCAAGTTTTGTGACGGGAGCCAAGAATTTCATGACTGTTCCCTTTCCCTTCGCCGGCTTGCACACGAGCCGGCGGGCCTGACGTTGCAACAAGGATATGACAGTCGAACCAGGCTCGGCTGTGGGAATTCCCACACCGGGGAAAACATTGGCGAAATCCGCTCCCAGTTTGCATCCCGGAAAGCGGGGCCTGCGGCCATCAAATTTCCTTGGATAGGGAGTAAGGTGAAGTACACTTGATTGAACAAGAGACCGTTGTGACAGGCTCTCTGGCCTTCATCTCAAGACTTTGCGATGCCGACCTCGCCGCGCTGACCAAACGGTGGCACGAGCGCAGCTATCGACACAACGAGCTAATCATTTCCCACGGCGACACTGGTCGCGATGTCTTCTTCCTGCTGGAAGGACGGGCTCGCGTGACACTGGTTTCAGCGGACGGCAGGGAGATAGCGTATCGCGATGTCGAACCGGGTGACATTTTCGGGGAGCTCGGAGGCATTGACGGGATTGCACGCTCTGCCAGCGTAGTCGCGCTGGAGGCAACCCGCGCTGCACGGCTGTCCGGCACAGCATTCCGGGATATCGTGATGACCCACCCGACTTTTGCCTGGATGCTGCTTGAGCATCTGTCTGCCCAACTCCGGCGCATGACCGAGCGGGTATTCGAATACAGCACTCTGGTCGTGCGAAAACGGCTGATCGTCGAGCTCCTGCATCGGGCGGAGAAAGCCGCACTCGTGGACGGCGAGGTGTCCATAAGCCCGGCACCGACGCATTCCGAGCTGGCGGCAACGATGAGCACGCACAGGGAAGCGGTCTCGCGCGAAATGAGCGACCTCGCCAAGAGAGGCCTGATCGAAAAGCGCGGCAGCAGGTTATTGCTGCATGACGTCTCGGCACTACGGGCGCTGGTCGACAAGAAGGAATAGCGAAGGCTGTCGCTGCGGCGGGGGCACAGCACGTTTCATACTCCTCGGCCGCAAGTGATTATTCCTTCCGGCAAACCGGGCAACCTAGCGTGCCAGCGCGCGGGTCGGGCTTTGATCGCTTCACCCCTTGCAAGAATCATGACTCGGCTTCTTGATGCGGGCACGGAACGTTATCCCCAGCCTGCTTGCAGACTTACAAGGGCGGATCGAAGGGTGAAGCCGCATGGACGTTAAATACCAAATCTTCGTCAGCTCGACCTACGCCGATTTGGTGGACGAAAGACGGTCGGTCATCGAGGCCGTTCTTAACCCCGGGCATATTCCTGTGGGGATGGAGGCATTCCAAGCCAGCGACGACACTCAATGGGATACATTAAGCGGCGCATCGATGACAGCGACTACTACGTACTCATCGTAGCAGAGCGGTACGGCTCAGAGTTGAAGGGTAAGAGCTACACCCAGATGGAGTACGAGTACGCCGTCGCCCAAGACGTGCCTACCGTGGCGTTTTTGCTCGAAGGCGGTGCTCGCAAGACGTGGGCCGCGGAAAGGTCGAGTTCGAGAAAAAGGCCAAACTCGAGAGATTCCGAAAGCTGTATGAAAAGAAGCTCGTCAAATATTGGCGCAACAAGGACGATTTGGCGGGTAAGGTTGCGATGGCTATTAGACGTTATGACTCTGAGCGGCGGCCCGCCCTTAGTCTTTGCAGCTGTTAAGCAAACGGGGGTTGCTCGGGAGTGCCGAGCCGAGCCCCAAGCGAAGAAAGGACGGGCCATGGAGCAAGATAACGTTTTTTACGTCGGTGTCGATGTGTCGAAAGCCAAGCATGCTGTCGCGATTGCCGAGGGCGGACGCGGTGGAGAGGTCCGGTATTTCGGCGAGGCGTTCCCCGCGCGTCGTCACCGGAACGTCGTAGCCGTGAAGCCGAACCGGTCCCGTCATCGTGAACAAGCGTCACCTCGCCAGTCATCGTGATCGTGTCGCCTTCGGACAGTTTCGCCATCGGCATCGCCCTCGCAAAGGCCGCCGCTGAACTGGACGTGGAAAGCGCCATCGACGGTGAGATCGTCGTATTGAACGAGACTGGCCTGTCTGACTTCGGAGCCTTGCGGAAAGCCATCACCCAACGCCAGCACGACCTCTATTCGTCGCCTTCGATCTTCTGCATCTCAATGGTCACGACCTGCGCGACATGGCGCTGGAGGACCGCCGCGAGTTCCTTGCCGAGATGATCCCGGACGGTGGCCGTATCCAATTCAGCCAGGCGCTTCCCGGCGAGGCTAAGGCGATCTTCCCACCTGATAGACCAGGCGGGGCTCGAAGGCATGGTGTCGAGGCGCAAGGACAGCAAATACCGGAGCGGCAATTCGACGGCTTGGCACAAGACCAAGGCTTACAGCATCGATGAATACGAGTTGCTCGGCGTCGAGCGTGAACCCGGAAAGCCGGCTTTCGCCCTAATGGCCGAGCGTGGCACAGGACGCTATGTCGGGAGCGCCTTTATCACCTTGAACCGGGAGATGCGGGAACGCCTCTGGGAGCGCGTACAGGAGCATTCTGGGCCTGCGCCAAACGGGATGAAACGGCCGGCGATGCAATGGGTCAAGCCGGGGCTGATCGGCCCGTGAAGCATCTCCGCGGCGAGGAGAATCTGCGCCATGCCTCGCTGAATCGATCTCAGTCGGCTGCAGGCCCAACGCTGCCGGTCTCTCCTTGTTCCAAGACGCGCGGAGTTGCTGTGCGCGAAGCGCGCGCTGCGTCCAATTCTGCGACTTTCCTTAGGTATGGCTGTGAAGGGCAAGTCTGCTCGCCAAGTTCGCTTTGCTACTGAGCGCGCTCGTCGGCGGCGTGGGCCATCCCGTCCTTGAAGTCGACTTTGGTGCCCGGCTGCACGATCGAGCCGAGGTCTTCGGCATCCCAGTTGGTCAGTCGGATGCAGCCATGCGAGAAAGTCGTGCCGATCTTGCCCGGTTCGGGCGTGCCGTGGATGTGCTATGCTTAGAGATGGGAGACACGGCGGTCGCCGAAGCGCCCGCACGCCTCCCTGTTTATGGGAGGATAACATGGCCTACTATGTGCTGCTCACCAACTTCACAGATCAGGGGGCTAAGACAGTCAAGGACACCGTAAAGCGTGCTGAAGCATTCAAGGAGATGGCGGCCAAAAGCGGGGTCAAAGTACATTCGCTTTACTGGACGCTCGGTCAGCACGACGTGGTCGCGATTGCCGAAGCCGACGATGATATTGCCGCGACCGCGCTCAGCTTATCGATAGCTTCGCTCGGCAACGTCCGAACGCAGACCCTAAGAGCGTTCGACGCCAACGATATGGCAAAGGTCATTGCCAAGATGGGCTGAAAAAGAAGCGGCAATGAAGATCGCGGCCGACTGTTGGCGCAGGCAAATGGCCGACGCGATCGCGATCGCGATCGCGATCAAAACGTGGATTGATGGGACATGCGGCCGGCATCAAGTATATCGGCGGCTGCTGGTGCGCTTTGCTGCTCGAAAGCATACTGAAGCCAGGCTTGGACGCGGGTTAGTCATGAGCTCGCGCATACCCACGTAGGTAGACTATCGGCTTGCTTAAGGAGCGATCTGATATGTCTAAGGATAACGGTAGCTATACAAGTGCCGGTGCTAACTTTTATGGTCCGCAGTACGCGCGCATCGACGGCGAACTCGCTGCTGATGCCTCTCGATTCACGGCTGTAGTGAGCCCCCGCCTGGGGACAGAGTCAATTCGTGCGCGTGGCGCCGGCTTCCGTCTGGCGTTATGGACGCTGGCGGGGTGGCAAAAGCGTGATATCGAGGCAAGCAGCATCGTCGCGCCGATCGTCAGCCGAACTGTCAGCGCCGGTCCCTCGTCTTGGGCGGTTGTTCCGAAAAGGGTCACAAGCGCTGGTAGCGAGGAAGGTCCGGTTTGGAGAGGAAAATCGGCGCCGGAAAGGCGGCATTGGGTCACAACTTCTTGACCGGCGACCGTCGGCGAAGGTCCGAGAAAGATGGAAGACTGTCCTTTGAGTTGAAGCATCGAGAGGCTTAGGGCTCCGCCCTCGGCGCGCTTCGGAGCGTTTCCGCCCAACTTCGGTCGCTTTGCTCCCTGCAGCCGGTTCCCCGCGAAGGCGCCCACTCCGGTTGCACACCCGCTGCTCGCCGCGAGGCAGGGCTGCAGCGCAGTGCTGCGCCGCACCCCGACCTCAAGACCGGCATGGACGAGAGTGGTGGCTGGGTGAAAATCAGCCTTGCAAAAAGGTGGGGAGTCCTCCGCCAGCCCGTTCTTGTCCTCTGCTATCTTGGTCTCGGCGATGGCCAGAAGATCATTGCTCAGCTGCGATTTGTGCGGCAATCGGCGGTCTATAGAGGGCCGGGAGGGTTTCGAATTCCGCGTTAGGAAGAGCGTCCTTCTCGTCTTCACCGTGCAGGCTGGTTACTCTGGGCGGCAGAGTGCCCTTCCGCGCTTCGCAAACCTGCCGTGGGAAAAGCCTTGCCGTTTTTTCCGGCGGGGCTTTGATCAGATCGCGACTATTAGTGATTTATGCTGGAACTGGTTGCGGAGGTTGGAGTCGGACCAATTTGCACCGATTAAGAAGCCCCGTCAGCAAACGAACTCGGTCACAGCACTGTATTGGCGGTATCCCTCTACTGACTCGAGCCCGACCGCTTCTTAGGTCGCGCCTACCGTTTTGCACGCCCTCCCCTGCCCGGCCGTGACGGAAGGTTGAACCCGTCGGGCGGCTTGCTAGGGTTCCAGACTTAGGTGGTAACCCGGCATGAACACGGCACTGCTTTTGATGGCTCAGTATGGTGGTAAGGCCATCATCCCGATCGATGACGTCTGCCGAGACTATTTCTCCCACCTGACGCCGCCGAAATTGATTCAGCATTGGCATCCTCGGCTATGGCCGTATCGGCAAGATGCTTGCCCTTCGCGCCAAAGCTTTTGGCGCATTGCGCCTGTTGAATACGCATCCTTGTCAAGCCGGGTTGGGTTCCATAAGCGCGTCAGTCGAACCCCAAAAGTGCCCCAACAGCAGGGCTGGATTGGTCGATCCGCGGGGCGGTGAAACGCAGTGCAGGGCGCCGTGATTTTCCCGATCCGTCATTGCCGCGACGAACTTTGCGCCTAGAGTAGTGGCACATGCCGCAGCATGGAGAGTTCTCATGCGCCGCCTCTTCCGCTTTATCGCACTCGCCGCCAGCCTTGCCGCCTTCCCGGCCGGCGCGCAGGAACGTCAGGTCTACAGTCTCCCGCAGGGCGCGCATCCCCATGACGTCGCGCCCGCGCCCGACGGAGACATCTGGTACACGGCCCAGCAACAGGGGGCACTGGGTATTCTCGATCCCGAGACCGGCAAGGTTCGCCAAGTACCGCTTGGCGAAGGATCCAGCCCTCACGGTGTCATCCAGGGTCCGGACGGTGACGCGTGGATAACCGATGGCGGGCTCAACGCGATCGTGCGCTTCGACTCGACAACCGAGGAAATCAAGGTGTGGGCGCTTCCGCAGGACGTCGGCTACGCCAATCTCAATACTGCCGCCTTCGACGGCGACGGCCTCCTCTGGTTCACCGGGCAGAGCGGAATCTACGGAAGGCTCGACCCTGCGACGGGCGACATGAAAATTTTCCACGCTCCAGAGGGCCGCGGCCCCTACGGGATTACTGCGACCCCCAACGGAGACGTCTACTTCGTGTCGCTCGCCGGCAGCTATCTGGCAAGCATCGACCGCAAGAGCGGTGAAGCTCGAGTGATCGAGCCTCCGACCCCGGACCAGGGGGCGCGCCGCGTGTGGTCGGACAGCCGGGGACGGCTTTGGATTTCGGAATGGAACGCGGGACAGGTATCGGTCTACGACCCCCATGACGGCGGCTGGAACGCTTGGCGTTTGCCCGGCGACCTTCCTCGCACCTATGCGGTCTATGTGGACGAGCGCGACATTGTCTGGCTCTCCGATTTCGGAGGGAATGCCGTGCACGCGTTCGATCCGCAGACAGACAAGTTTACGACGTACCCCAAGTCCACGGAAAACGCTGATGTCCGTCAGATCAATGGACGCCGCGGAGAGGTTTGGCTGCCAGAATCCGGGGCCGACCGGCTGGTCGTGATCCGCACCGTCTCCGCCAAGTGAGGCGCCGGTCCCAGTCGCGGCTTCATTAGCGCCAGCAAGGCGAAGTTCGGTCTCCCCGTCCTTCCTCCGCGCTGCTAGCGCCGCGCTCCGTGCAGGATCGACGCGGATCCGCATCGCGGATCGGCGCCGCCCCTTTTGCGGCGGCTCATTCCGTCAACGCTGTGCGGAAGCTTCATTGCTATGACCGGAAAGGCGCTTTCGAGCACGCAGACCGGCTTGGATAGGCTCTTGCGGTGAACATGGCGAAATGGTTCGAGCCGACCGGCGACAGCTATTTCTCGCATATCAACCGCCAGAGCATCGAGGCCGTCATTCGGGAGGCGAAGGGTGATCAGGCCGCGCTTGCCGTCAAGGCGGCGGGCAAGAAGTTCAACGATCATTTGCATCGAGTTGTGGCTCACATCTGGGGATCACGACCTGCACGGCCCCCACTCCGGTAACAACAGGCTGCAAAATTGGAACAGTCGTTTGGCCCTCTCCATAGCCCTTCAGATGCGTCTTTGATCATTGCCTGAGGTACGCGCCCGTGTAGGTCTGGCCAGCAAGCCTAACGGTTCCGGCGAGGGCTCCGTCGGACAGCATAACAAAACTGACGTCCGCGCCATTCGGTAGGCGCTCAAGCCGGCGGCCTCTCCCGGATAGTTGTCGCCCAGATTTCCCCACGCATAGGTGACCGTCACCTTCCATCGGAAGAAATCGTCTGAACAGCAAGTTTGGCGTCATACATCCCATCCAATCGTCCGGCCCATAGACCCGAAAAAGCAGCGTACTTTGTTGGAACGCCCTTGCCAGGGAGAGTGACCGCCACGGATTGATGCATGATTGCTGAGCCGGAAGGAACCAAGGCAGGTTGGGGAGGAATGGCACCAGGTTCTAACGCAGGTTCGAGAGTGGCGGGTTGCGGCGTTTCAGGAGCCGATTGGCACGCGGCTAGGGCAAGTGCCGCGAAGCCAAGCATTGCGTTGCACATTCGGTGTGCCATCTTCTGGTGCGCCGGCCATCTTTGAATCTAGCGCAGGCCGACCTTATCGCGCGTTTTCACAAGCCGTGTCTACGCAGGGTATGTCATACGACAGCGGGTCGTCGAAGAACCCGCAGCGGTCGTGAGTGAATGCCTCCATTCGTCGCCCAAGTAGCGGCCTGGAGCGCCATTCGCCCCGCAACCGCTGGTTCATTAGGAGTTGAGCGGGAGGATCAGCAGTTGACCTTCCAGATCACATAGTGAGCCCGTTGCGACTGTATTCCTGAACCTTCGACAAACGAGTACACGTCGGTCGAACGGACTCACCAAGCTGCTGAATGAACCGCTTGTCTTATGACTTTCCGTCGTTTCGAGGCCAAAGTGGGTTGCCGCCTGCGGGCCTTCACCACCCGCAGGCGGCGGGAGGGGTGGGATCGATGAACCGTCGGTCGTGATGGACCGAGCTAGAGTATGATCGACGCGTTGGTGCCAGGCTTCTGAATGATAATCACGACGATGGTAGTCATTCTCGACGATACAAGAGTTGCTGCCACTTATTCGGACAGGAGCTACCGGTTCGATTGAACCGGTAGCGGTGAACGGAAGGGCACAAACACCCTTCGGCCGCGATTTCGCCAATAGCAATACCGCAGAAACGTGCCACTTTGGCGGACGATCTGCGCCCTCCGAAGGCAGAAGTTACAGGTTCGAATCCTGTCGGGTGCAGCATTGCCGCAGTTCGCTTGCCGACAACTATTCCTGCTGGAATTGACAGGGCCAATCTTCAGGCCTCGTCAAGCCAGAAGGCAACTCGGTCCGGGCGTCTCCGCAAGCCATGTTGAGCTGCCACTGGGACAGACCCGCCGAATTGGAAAGATCGACACCCTCGATACGGGTCAGAAAGAAAAAGGCGCGGTCAAAGTCTATCGGCGCGGTGAACGTCGCTCCTCGGAAGTCCGCCCGTGCGAGATTGGCAAACGAGAAGCGGCTGCCGCTGATATCGGCGTCATGGAACTGCGCACGCCCCAATTCTGCCTTTGTGAAATCAACATTGGTCAGATTGGCGCCCTGGAAATTCGAGCGCTGCATTTCCGCGCTCGCAAACACAGCGCCCTGCGCGTCCATACGGCTGAAGTCGGTCCTGTAGGCCTCGATTCTGTCGAACCGGGCGCCTTTGGCGGTCGAGTCGGCCAGGGAAGCACGCACAAGCGTTGCCTTCTCAAGATTTGCCGCAAGGAGATTGCTGTTCCTGAGGTCGGTCGAAGTGAAATCAACACCGAACAGGTTCGCCCCGCTCAGGTCCTGTCCTTCTAGATGAGAAGCTTCTTGTCACACTCGTGCCAATTAACGCCAGGCGTCGCGGCTGCGTGGCAATTGTGAGCAGCAGTGGCGTTCTGCCAAGCAAACACAGTGCAAACCGCTAGAGCCAAGCCGGATGCGCCGTAAGCTCTGGTTCGCCTCAAAGTCATTGTTGCTGGACCTCTGCTACTCGCCGACACTCAACCTTACCACATCTGCTGACACTCGAGCCACGGTGACCACCGCCGTCACAGTTAGCGCATTTCTCATATTCAAGCTTTGATGTTGTTCAACCGATCAACCCGCGCGTAGGGCGCGATTTGCGAGCGCCTCCCCATATCATCGGCGGTCCAGCAGAGATTCATTTGTCACCGGCCAGGCGCATCATTCCGTAGGTATGCTTGACTAAGCCGAGGAGAGCGGTCGTTCAGGCTGGCGAAGTCGCGTGCCAAGATTGGCCTCCGCTCTGGACGCTTGTCTCGCTAATTGGGAGCCTGCTCGAGTGCAGACCGCCAACCGCCGGCGTCCGCTGCCGACAAGCGTGAATCCGCTTGGTTCCGCACCGGTCGGTACTTCCCGACGGCGAGGTTGACCCGGCACGGGGTGCTAGTCGCGTATCCTGATTCCGCTGTCGCATGAATCCCACGACTTCGCTTAGCGAGGCCGAAGTTGATCTCTGCCATCTACCAGGTTGAAGCATCAACCCGCATATTTGTGTCGTAAGCTGACGTGCCGCGAATACGCCGTTTTCGGTAGGCGGGCTTTATGGCGGGCGCGCAACCTATTCTTGTATTTTTATCAATGTAAAACAATGTCTTATGGCGGAGAGGGAGGATTCGAACTCCGCGCTTGGAAGAGCGTCCTTCTCGTCTTCACCGTGCAGGCCGGTTACTCTGGGCGGCAGAGTGCCCTTCCGCGCTTCGCCAAACCTGCCGTGGAAAAGGCCTTGCCGTTTTTTCCGGCGGGGCTTTGATCAGATCGCGACTATTAGTGATTTATGCTGGAACTGGTTGCGGAGGTCGGAGTCGGACTTATTTGCGCTGATTAAGAAGTCAGCAAACGAATTCGGTGGCCGCACTGTATTGACGGTATCCCTCTCCCGACTCGAACCCCCGAACTCGTTTGCGAATTATTGGCAGCAAGCCGCCTAACCCTTCCCGCTCATCAGTTCAGAAAGCAGGCGCCTGCTTGGAAGTGCGGGCCACGCGAATCTACGGCGCTTCGTTTCTTTCTGTCGCGATTGCCCCGCTTCGAGCATCCGACGTGAGATGACCTCCTGCTGCTGGCGCAGGTGGTCGCTCAGCAGTTTGTTGCGCGTGATGTAACCTGCATTAACACCCGGGATCGAGTGGTTCATCAGAAGGTGGACGTCCAGCTCCGCAACGCCCGCGGCCTGGGCGATGGTGCGGAACGTCTGCCGCAGGTCATTCCCCCATTTCGACAGATCGCTGCGTTTTTCCTTATGCTCGATAATGTGACCGCTTTTGCTCTCGGCTGGGAACAGCCATTCACGCGATTGTTCGCCATAGAGAGCCCGGCCAATGCGCATCACTCGAACCAGGCAGCGGATCATGGCTCGCGAAAGCGGTATGTCGAATGCCTTGACCTCGCCGCCCTTCGGCCTGGGTATGTGCAGGACACGTGCGCGAAAATCGACATGCTCGACCCTCGCCTTCCTGATCGCCTCAGGGCGATGGCCTGAGAGCAACATGAACAGATGCAACTCCCGCCGAATTGGGTTCTTCAATGCCGTGAGTTGGGTGAACCAGTCCTCGAGGTCCGAAAGCCCCAGCGCGGTATTGCGCCGATGTTCGGCATTCCAATCTATGGCTGAGACCGGATTGTCCGCTGGCAGCGTGCGGGCGGCCCTGCGAGCATGATTGTAGACGGCGCGCAGCGTTCGCATGCACCCGTTGGCGATATAGGCGCCGTTCTCCTTGGTGAGTTTCTCATGCCGCACGGTCACGATGGAAGGATCGTTGCCGAGCTTGGAAAGCGGCTCGTCAAGCCAATCAGCCAACAGCCGCTCGACGTGATCACGATAGTTGTTGATCGTCCCACCGCTTCGGCCTTTGTTCTTCATATACCCGTCGCGATAGCGTTCCCAGGCAATGCGCAGCGTGGGGTTCGCAATCGATGGCAAATCAACCGCTGCAACATTGCCGTCCGGCTTGCGTGTCGACGCGCGAGGGTCAACGCCGTTGGCGATCTTGCCAAGAATATCCTTCGCCTTCTTCCGCGCCGCGCGCGTCGTGAGTTCACCAACCTCAGCAACCTTCATTCGGACGGAAAGCCGCTTGCCCGCCTTCCTTCGCTCACCCTGGACAACGAATGTCTTTTGCCGTTTGCCCACAAGCACCATGAAGCCCGGCAGATCGGTGTCACGAGCAAAATATTGGCCCGAAGACGCCGGCTGGAGACGTTCGATGGCGCGGTCGGTGAGGGAGAGGCGAAGGTCTGTCATGAAATTAGTACGGGATTAGTACGGCAATTGCGTCGTGTTCGATCTGGCTCGATCTGTTGGTTTGTCTACCCCATGATAGCCGCTCAGTACGAAAACAGCAACAACTTTAACATGTTAGAACCAGCGCAATCGTACAACGAGCGGCATTGGGAAACACCAGGAAAGGCGATCTGACAAATTCCTAATCTGTAGGTCACAGGTTCGATTCCTGTCGGGATCACCACTCAGTCACAACAAATACGGCTCGCACCGGGTGGCTCGAAATTCGCTCGACGTATCCGTAGGCTAGGCTGGGCGGTCTCTGAACAGTCGGGCTTGGTCGCCGAGCCGGTCTCTGTTTCTACAGCCTTTTCACGACCTGTCTCTGCAGGTGGTTTCCGTCGTGTTTCAGGAAAGGCCAGGAATTCGCTCAGAGTTCAAGCTAGCCGCCAACGAATTTCTGGCCGGTTGGCCCGAAAGCTGACCTGTTGAAGGTCTGCTTCGGGTTCAAAAAGCTGCCAGTGCCGCCCTTGCGCATTAGAGAACATGAACACCATAGCCGAATCGCGACCGGGAGGATCCGCATTTGGCGCGAAGCCGACCGTCAAGGGTCGCAGAGCATCATTTATGGAACCGTACATCGAATCGCGCGCCCGGCCAGCACCGCCCGGAACACTGGGTTCTATCTGAGCTCAAACAGCCTTGAACAGTCGGGTGAGAATGGGACAGCTACAGAGTCAAGCACCAGTGCGATACTTCGCTAGTTTCCTAAGGGTCGCCTGCTCGCGGAACCATTCTCGCAGAGGTCTGGCGGGCATTCCGCCTCAGCGTTCGCCTGCCGGTACGTCTCTCATGAACCGCGAAGCCGCCGCAAGTTGAGCGCCCTGACCGATGCGCAGATGGCCAGCGATCGCACTATGGCCACCCACCGCAACGTAATCCTCCAGCACGGTCGAGCCCGCGATCCCGACCTGGGCAGTGATGACGCAATGACGCCCGATCCGTACGTTGTGCGCAATCTGGACGAGATTATCGATCTTTGTCCCGTCTCCAATGACAGTATTGCCCGAGCTACCGCGATCGACCGTGCTGTTGGCTCCGATCTCGACGTCGTTTCCGATCGTGACTCGACCGAGTTGCGGGACTTTTACATGTCCTGAGCCGCTCATCGCAAAGCCGAAACCATCCTGGCCTATACGCGCGCCCGCATACACGATCGACCGATCACCTAAGGTGCAATGGGCTATTGAGACGCTAGGGCCGATAGAGCAGTCCCAGCCGATTACCACGTCCGGACCCAGCACCACATGGGCGCCTATTGTGGTGCCGGCTCCGATGAACACCCGATCTCCGATGACAACACCAGGATCGAGCACGACGCCGGCGCCGATCTGCGCCAATGGATGCACAAAACATCCCTCGGTGACATCAGGGCTGCCCAAAAGCGGCGCGGCTCGCAATGCCTCGGGGTGTAGCCGGGCAAGCACCTTGGCATAAACAAGGCGGGGATCCCGGACGGTGATGGGAACCGTGCCAGGCGGCACCAGATGGGCGAAGCGCTCCGTGACAAAGCAAGCGCCGGCCTTGGTGGTGCGCAAGGCGTTCGTGTAGCGTGCATGATCAATGTACGCGATATGCCACGACCGTGCCGTCTCAAGGCTCGCCCCGCTCTGCAGAAGCATGTCTGGATTGGCAGCTGCGGGCAGCAGCACTCCCGCCTCTTTGGCGAGTTCGGCTAAAGCTAATCCGCTCGGCTGAAAGATCGGCGGCACGGTCAGGCTCGGTTCATGGCAGGACTGGTTTGGTTTGATTTGCATTCATCAAAGTGTCGGTCGGCCTGTCGGGGGGCAGGGGAGTGCAGGCCGACCGACTTACCGCGGGTCCGCATGCGGACGACGCAGTCCATAAATCCGGATGCCCGGCGATGGAGTTGGTCGATACAAATTCTACTCTAGCTCTGCGGGCGAGCTGGCTTGTCCGTCCAGGACGGCGGCAAACCGAGTTGCCCGCCTGCGAAATCCTTCAGGCCGGGCGACCGACCGAACCTTTCGCAAGCCTGATATTTGGGTTTGCCGCCGAGCCCGGATTTCAGCTTCTGATAAGACGGAAGCTTCGGGAAGCCAAACTTGAATGGTGTTTTGCCCGTGACAAGCATCTTGGAAAAGTCGCTTCCGAAACTCTCCGCCAGAGAGTAGGCGTCGCCAATCTGTGACATCCGCGCGCCTGTTGTCACGAAATTCGCGCCCTTCGACCACACCATCGCAGCCGCCTGTTTTCCATCCTTCGTGGTCGCCTCGGCCTCGACGGCAAGCCCGCCCAGTCCCAGCGGAATCCTCGGGATAGGGACGGAGGAGGACGCGAACGAAGCGCCAATCGACGCCGCGGTCGACAGGCCGGCGACTGTGGCGTTCGTTGGCACAATGCGGGTGACCGTCGCGTGGACGACCAGATCGGCATTTTCTCTGTCGTCCGTGACCACGAAACGATCGCTGACGCCAACGCAAAGCGCGCGGCTGACTACGGCTGCCACCAAGGCCTGATCGGCGGGCTTTATGGAGGATTGCGCTGCGGTTGGCGAAACCAGCGTAGGCTCAATGTACACTGTTTTGCTTACGTTGAGATCCTCGGGGACAGCCTTGTACTCTGCCTTTCTTATTCGCCCGTCGACCTTGGTGAGACCGTCATAGGAGGCCAGCGAGTTGTCCGGCTGGAGTGGCACCGAGGTGCAGCCGGCAACTGCCGATACAAGCAGCGACGGCAGAAGCGCGGCGCCGATCGATCTATGCTGCAGCCGACCGGCAGCCTGGTTTGTATGGAAATTTGGCACTTCGTTCTCCTGTTGGGGCTTGGGGAATGGAGGGAGGCAGGCGGGTGGCTGCTGCATCTGTTTCGCTGGCTGATCGGCAGCAACCTTGTCGGTGAACACGGGCCTGTCTTGCCACAGGCTGCCACGAGCCATTTTTGTGTATCCCAGGTTGTAGACGGCGCGCATGTAGTCCGTGTTGAACGGATCGGTCATGCTGTAGGGGAGCTGCTTGTCGATCGAAGCCACGCGAAATCGAATGCCGTTCTTTTGGGCGTAGACGTAAGTGGCCAGCAGCGCACTGCGGGTCTGTGACTTGACAAGGGTGGAATTCGCCCTGGCCATGACAGAAAACGTATTGTTGGTTGTCGTGGTAAATTCTGGCATGAGCGCATTGTTGATGATGATGTACATGTTGAACTTGAGGTTCTTAGGCAGGACGCTTTTGTCCGAATTGGCTATCCACCCCTCCGGGATCGTCAGGATCTGGGTCGCCGAACCGCCGTCGGAGTGCATTTCTTCAAACGCCTCCCCTCCAGCTTCGGCGCGGATGAGCACGGCCGGATAAATGCCGGGGATACTTGCCGAGGCGATGAGTATGTCCTGGAAGAGTTTCAGCGAACCGGGCCGCCCGCTGCTGGCGATGGCGCCCATGTTCCAGATCACCGCTCTTTGGGAATCGAGGTTGGAGGTCAAAACAAGCAGTCGTCGCCCCTTGCGGTGCTCAGCCGCGATTTTTTTCAGTATGTCTCGCGTCAAATAGCGCTCGACCATTTTGCGAAGCGGCTCCTGTTTCAGGAGACTTGCTCCGAAGAGGCCTTTCGGTAGGAAATCCGCATCGACCAACTCCTTGGCGACACCGCTTGTATAGAGATCCACGAGGGGCTGGTCGTAGGCCGAGCCTAGGAAGGCGTAGGGCGCAATTAGCGCGCCCGTGCTGACACCGCTGACCATCTCGAATTCCGGCCGCTGTCCATTGTCCGACCAAGCCTTGAGCGCGCCGACGCTGAATGCGCCTGCGCCACCGCCGCTCGACAGGACGAGGTAGTTGATTTCCTTGTGTCTCGGGATGGGCAACCAGGTTTGCGCGTCGCGCAGTTTCCGGGCCGAATCTGCATAAATACGAATGTCGCTGAACCCTTGGATGCTGGCTACCGTCGCAGCCTTTGGCCCGTAAACAATGCGGTCCGGCGCCAAACAGCCCGCAAGGAAGGCCAGCAGGACGATGGCCACCAGTCGATGCATGTCTACCGCCTTGTCCCGGGCCATCGCCGGAAGGAACCATCAAGGTCTCCACCGGCGGTCGGCATACCCGCGACCGCTGTTCGCAATCGCGTCTGGCGGCATTAATCCCGATTTGTCGTTGCCGTGGGTTTTGTATTGTTAAGAGTTGTTTCGCCCTGCAATCCTCGCCGGCAAACGCTCTGCGCTTAAGAAGCCGCGCCGCCGAGTCGAAGGCCGCGGCCGTCAATGGTTTGACTTTTTGAAGGAACGGGCTCGGCGAAGATCGTCGCACAATGTGCCAATGCCGGGCTGGTACCGCATCTTGCGGTCGGCGGAAGCTATGCGGATGCTTTCCCGGCCGACCTTAGCACCGACTGAGCTGGTGCTGATGGCGGACGTTTCGGCGCTGCCGGTTTGGCTCTTGTTCGTTTGGTTGACTGGAAAGCGCGCCCTTTCCCCACAGGCCGTTCCCGACGACGCTTACGCCAACACCCGGATCAGATCGGCAGAGATCTTCTCCGCCAACATGATCGTGGGCGCGTTAAGATTCGCCGTAGGGATCGTGGGGAAGATCGATGCGTCCACCACCCTCAGATTGTCGAACCCGTGCACTTTTCCGGACGAGTCCACAACACTCCCCTCTCCCCTCCCCATACGCAATGTGCAGGAAGGATGATAGCTGGATTTCGCGACCCGTTTTGCCCAGGACAGCAACGTCTTATCGGTGCGACAGGCGACCTGTTCCCCGACCTCGCCCTTGAGCTTGGTCACCATGCTGGGCTGGTTCATCAAGTCGCGCAGCTGCCTGAGCGCGACAACCGCCAGCTTCCTGTCATGCTCTGTTCGTAGGTAGTTGAACCGAAAGGCCGGGGGAGCAAAAGGATCGGCGCTACTCAGCCAAACAAGACCCGTGCTTGTAGGCCGCTGAAGGCTGACAAAGCACTGAAACCCTGGGGCAATGCTGATTTCGCCGGCGCCGAAGCTCGATCGCGCCGCAAGACATTCTATCTGCACATCGGGCCGGCTCACCGTCTGGTCGGACGATAGCACGGCTCCTACCTCGAAAAGACCTGAGGTCCCCGGGCCGCGCCGGGATAGTAGCCATTCCAGACCCGGCGTAAGTCCTCCACCAAAGGGCAGGGTTTGAGCGGCCGACTCGCGGGAATCCTTGACTTCATATTCAACACAGAAACAGATGTGATCGCTTAATCCCTGACCAACTGCCGGCAAGTGAGAGACGACCGGTATGTCTAGCTGTCGCAAATGGTCCGCATGTCCGACACCCGACAGCATGAGCAATGGCGGCGAGACTAATGCTCCTGCGCAGCAAATGGCCTCCTGATGGACCGGGATCGTGATGCGGGTGCGGTTTTTAACTACCTCGACCGCAACACAACGATGGCCCTGGAAAATGACGCGAACTACGCGCGCGTTGAGCAAGACATCCAGATTTGGCCGGACCGGCCGATTGTGGAGATAGGCGAAGGACGCACTCATTCGGCGCCCGTTGCCGATGTTGTGTTGGATGCGATGGACGCCGCTTAGATAAGCCGCGTTGTGGTCGTGATTCACGCCGTGACCTGCCTCCACGCCCGCGGCAAGAAAGGCCTGGAACAGAGGATTGTCGGCTTTGGAACGCTCAACCTGAATCGGGCCTTGGCCTCCCCTGAACCGGTTGTCGCCACCCTCGAAAGTCTCAGACATTTTGAAGAACGGCAGAACCTCATCGTAACTCCAACCCTGAACGCCATAGCTTGCCCAACTGTCGTAGTCTTTCCTGTTGCCGCGCGTCCAGTTCATGCGACCGATAGACGAAGAGCCTCCCAACACCTTGCCGCAGGGTTGATAGACGCCGACGTCCTGGCCCTCCTCATCTCGGGCATACCGAAATATTTCCAGTTATACCGATCGCTTATCAACGGAAGACCTATGGCCGCAGGCATGCTTCCATCGATCGACTGGTCGGACCCGCCCGCCTCAATGAGAAGGACCGTTCGGGCAGAATCCTCTGCCAACCGGCTGGCCACCACACTACCGGCCGAACCAGAGCCGATGACCACGTAGTCGTATCGTCCTTTCCTGGGGGACCGCACGACTTGGATCATTTGGGTTCCCTCGATCCATGGTTAAACGGCCTGGCAACCCTGCCCAACGGGGAAGGCCACCATCGCGTCGACGGTGCGCCTGAGCTGCTGCAGGATCAGGTTGTCTTCAGAGCGGCCAGCCGCTGACGTCCGCAGTTTGATGTGGGCTGGGTCGGCGGTGGATGGCTGACGACAAGCTCATCGTTCACTCCCGATCGCGTCCGATCTTCTGGCGATCCGGTAAACCTGCGCAGGCGGCGCGTTTGCGAAGACCCATTCCATAAACGTCGCCTCAAGCCCGATCCGGTCGAGAACGGTGTCAGGTACTGGGCACCGCCAGCCGTAAGTGAACTGATAGACGGCTCCTCCCGGCCGAAGAATGTGAAAAGCGCCGTACAGAATGGCGAACACACGCCAAGCCGGCATAGTAGAAAGCGGGAGGCTGCTGATCACCGTGCCTATTTTTTCCCCGTCAAAGGGATTGCATCGCCGCAACTCCGTTGCGTCGATATCCAGCAACGCGGCAGCGGGGAACTGCCGACGTAGCACGCGGGCAAGGGACGCAGCGTTTTCGACGAGCGCAATGCGCTGCTGAGGCACGCCGCGTATGATAAGCTGTCGGGTGAAGACACCGGTTCCGGGCCTAAGCTCAACCACCGGAGACTGCGCAGAACTTATTTCGCGAGTCATTGCCACTGCCAGAGCTCTCCCGGAAGGCACGAGCAAGGCCGTCCGGAAGGTATCCGACATCCAGGTTCGAAATAGAGTAGTAGGATCCAACATTGCGGAGCTCCGCATACCGACAGGCAATATTTGTTATCCGTAAGCCTAAGGCGGAAAACGCCGATCAGGCAGCAGAGTTAAGGGCCGGTGCTGGCCGGAAAGTGTCGAAGGGGTAGCGCGGGAGTTAGTACGGAAGTCCTAGAACCTATAGCCCGCCATGAGCATCCCTGAAGGCTGCACTGTTTTCCGAACAATCGGACTGTCCTTCGCGTCGCCCGTGAGGAAGCCAACCCCTGCCTGCCCGCGCACAAACCAGTTTTGCGATGCCATGTACGTTACCGAAGCTTCGATATCGAAGCGCTTAAGCCCTGCACCTGCATCGTACTGCCGCAACCCCGATCTTGCCGACTGCAGAGCAGTCACCCCAAAGTAGCTTTGCATGTGATTTTTGTCTGCGAAGGTCGCCGACGCGCCCGCAGAGAGAATGAATGCGTTGTAGTGATGGGAAACGTTTGCGCCGATTTGACCAATCAGGCCGTCACTGCCCCCGAACGTCCTGTCGACAGATGTATAAATTTCCATCGGCCCCATTTCGTATGAGATCTGCGCTCCGACGACGCCGCCGCCGTCAATGTCACCGAGGCCTTTCAGGTGCTTGGAGTCCTTTTCCTTTCGCCCTCCGCCTATGTCATAGCCGCCCTTCACCGAGACCTTGAAACCGTTGGATTCTAGCACATCGATGCTCAGGCCGCCCGGATCAATGGTAAGACGACCAATGGTTGCGGAGATCATCGGTAGCGGGACGAGTTCGAACTCATCGGATCCTTCGTATTTTGGCGCGTACATAGCTCCGGCGGCAAGCATCACGTTCCAGTCGGCAAGCTTCTGGCGTATGGGGCCGTACCGTCTCTCGTCGACAGCATCCGCAGAGGGCACTGTTGCAGCCGCTTCATTCTCGAACGGTTCAGATGCGCCTGCTTGGAACGGCAAAAAAGCCACTGCTGAGAGGCTCGTGGCGACAAGAGCATCCCGCGAGCGGGTTGAGCGAGACTTTGTGGCTGGCATGCGAATCGTCTCCTGGGGATGGTGGAGGTATTCAAAGACGGCAAAAGGGAAGCCCGACACAGTCGTACCTCCAGCGCACGCACTATCTCGGACTACGACATTGCTTTGGGTTTAGTGATGTTAAGACATGTTGCGGCTCGACCCGTCTGGGTTGCTATGGCGGGGTAACAATCGCGCGGCCTTCGCTCAGATCACGCACATCAGGAGCCAACTAAAAACTGTGCTTTAGACGAGTTGGCTCAGCAACTGTGCTACACCGGCAATCAGCCCCAACACCAACAGCAACAGCGAGGTATTCACCGACCATTTGATGACGAGGTACAAGGGGCGGTTCGTCGACTTCAGCGCCCTGGTGCCTGCTAGGAGCGGCGCGAGCCCCGCAAAGACCCTGTTAGCGAAGCCACGATGGTCTTCCGGGGTATTAGGCACCACCGTGGCTCGTGTCAGGCCTTCGTAGAAGAAATTGAACACTGCACCCACCGGGTTCAAGGGCCTTTTGACATCGCACATGAGGATGAGCCGATCGCAGTCGGTATCGTTGCGCACGAAGTGCAGGTAGGTCTCATCGAACATGATGGCCTCGCCGTCGCGCCAACTCAACTTGCGGCCATCGACATTGATAAAGCAGGCGTCGGAGTTCGGGGTGACAAGACCGAGGTGGTAGCGCAGTGACACGGCGATCGGATCGGCATGCCGTGTCAGTTGCGCGCCCTTGGGAAGATAGGCAAACATCGCTCCATGGACGCTTGGCACGCTCTGGAGGATCTGGACCGTCTTGGGGCAAAGGCGTTTTGCTGAATGGTGCTCATATCCGTACCACTTAATGTAGAAGCGGCTCCAGCCGTACTTGAAGAACGTGCGGAAGCCGACGTCATAGGTTCCCGCCGTGCCCGGTCGTTTGGTGGCGTCGAAGTAGTTCTGGCGCAGCAGTTCAAGGCCTTCCTGGCGAATGGTGTGCCAGTTTTGACGCAGCACCTCGAGTTCAGGAAAATCGGCCGGGTCGAGAACAGCCCTTGATCCGTGCGGCAGCGTTGTCATGTACAAGGCACAATTCAACGGCGAAAAAATTGGCCATCCCTTGCGGATGTATTCAGACAGGCTTTCGTAGCGAACTTCACCCCGGAAGCGGTAGACGTACACGGTGCTCGCCGCCACTAGCGTGACCATGACGACAAGAATTAGCATGAGATTTGCCCAGAATGCGCCAGTTGCCGCGATGTTGAGATGCTTCCGTTGCGCCGACCCAAGTCAGACACTTCAGAATGTGTTCATCCGAGGCGCGCTTGCACGTTCGGATGGCGGCATTAGTCCAGATTCGTCGTTGCATTGGATTTTGTGTTGTTAAGAGTTGTTTTCGGTCCAGACGATTCATCACGGACGGTCGCCGGACGACCATCCGGCCGATGAGGGCCGGAGCCAAACCTTGCTCGAAATGATCTGCTATGCTGGGAGCGTGCTTGCTATGGCCGCTTCGGCCTACGACTTTCGCCTGACATCACTCGCTGCGCGGGGGATTCCAAGCTTCAACTTTCGCGTTCGACGAATGATCAGCTAAAACGAACGTTTGGCAGCTATCACGACTTCGTCGACTAGGTCTCGTCTCAGCAAATCGATGGGAATACTGCCCTCGAGGTAAGGTGAAGGGCGAACGAGCCATGACCACGCAAGCCTTGGCTGCTTTGCCAGCGCGAACACTTCAGGTATTCCGGCAACGGGTCTGCCGTCAACGAACTGGGCCAGCGGGAACACGTGCCGGCCGAGGCCCTTGCGCAATGCGATAACCTGGTTGCGTTTCTGCCAGCGGTGCAACGTCGATCTCGGAATCTGCAGATTTTCCTCGAGGTATGTTGGCCCGACAACCGCGCCTGCCCAGTCTTCAAGACGCATCGTGGCAACATCGGCGAGTCGCCATCGCGTCAAATAGGGTTCAGACTCTCGCCCCGCATTCACTCGCGCCAAATCGGCATTTGTTTGTTCAGACGGCCCTGTGCCCCTGGATACATTGTCACGAAGAAACTCCGTCTTGCGCCTGAATTCGGTTACGGGCTCGAAGTAGGTAACAGAGTCCGGTTCGCGCGTTGCGCCGCCGAGCTCGCTTTCGTTTCCCGAGCTTGCCACCGCACCTTCTATTACCTGCCTGACGTCCGTAGTCTCGTGATCATAGGTCACCATGCAACCCCAGCGATACGGGCTTGGGCCTCCGGGATGATCCGCGCAACGGAAACTGTCCGCGCTGATAACACCCGGAACCTTCATCACCTTGTCGCGATACAAATATGCGCGCTGATCATCATCGGACCCCATCAAGGCTTTAGTCAGGATGATCAGCTTACGAGAGCTCATAATCGGACCTCTATTGCGATTTAGGTGGAAACCTCTTTAAAATAACGGTCTCCATTGCTTTTTAAAGCAATAATTTGTTTGAATAGATTTAGAAATATTTTCGGATATTTCCATTCTTTTCGATTTTGATCGAGCGTTTCCACCATTGCCTCTCTGACCTAGAGCGCCTGAGATGCCGTTGCTTTGCGGCGATTGAACGAGAGGGCCGGGCCCCTAGTCGAGCGCTACCGCGATCTGCCTTTTCTCTACTACCGCGCAGCGCCGGAAAGCTAATGCAGTCCGACGGTCATGCGAAAAGCCGGAAAGAAAACGGTCCGCGGCGCCCGCCGCGGACCAAGCCAGACCAGACGAAATCTAGAACGAGCGCTGCATGCGAAGGATACCGCCGACACCATCGGTCTTGGCGTGATACACGCTGGCACCCTTGTTGTAGTAATCGACTTCTGCCGTGGCCGTGAGGCCGGGGACGAGGTCGTAGGCAACGTTGGCAGCGACACCGAGGGTCTTGCCTTCGTCATACGAGGCCTGGAGGTTGAACGAAGTCTTCTCGTTGAACTTGTAGGTGCCACCACCCCAGACTGCCCACTCGCCATCCCATAGCTTGTAGAAGTTGTGAGCAGCATTCGAGTCCGAACCGTAGCCGCCGATAGCAAACAGCGACAGTTCGTCGGTGGCGTTCACGTCCAAGCGAACTTTGCCCGCCACTTCTTCATAGTTGCTGTCATAGGCGATGACGCCAGTGACCGCGCCCCAGCCCTGCGTGTACTTCACGCCGCCAACGACATGCGGGACATAGCTGTCGATCGTCTCGGCGCCAGCGCCCTCTTCGAGCGAGACCACGGCCGAAAAGCCGTTGCCAGCGTCGAAGTAGTACTGGATGACGTTGGTGTCGAACGAGCCGTATGGGACGATCGTGTCGTCGATGACGTTGCCGGCGTAGCCGATGAACGTATCGAAGGCTGATTCGTCCTTACCGACGCGAAGACCACCGAGCTGCATCCAGGCGAAGTTCAGCGATACGTCCTTGTTACCTGCCTGCCAGCCAGGGCCGCCAACCAACGGGCCGGCACCATCCGGGTCAGCATAATCGCCGCTGCTGTTGCCGAAGTTGAACCGGGTCTCGGTGTAGGTCTTCAAGGTGCCCATCTCGGTTTCCTGACCGGTGTAGGTCCTCAGCGTGAAGCGGGCCTGCTTGTAGTAGGTGTCGTTTGTTTTGCCGGTTTTGAGATGATCCGGAACGTTCTGCGCGCCCTCCCGGTCACCGACGCCGACGTCGTAGCGGATGTAGCCGCCGATGCGCAGGCAGATTTCGGTGCCGGGGATGTAGAAATAGCCAGCGCCGTAGACGTCGCAAATCTTGACGTATTGAGCAGGTTCCGGCTCGGCAACGACGACGGCGTCGGCGGCGCGAGCACCGGAAACTGCGACCAGGGCCGCAGCTGAGCCGAGAAGCAGGCTCTTGATGTTCATTTTCTGACCTCCAGTGAAGTTAAAAGGGGCTGGCCAAGATCTTAGCCTCGATCCCCGTCCACGAAGCAGCGTGACGCGCCGCCTCTCCGCAAGGGATTATCGATGGGGTCGAATTGATCAATGGTATTTTGCGATCGTGTGACGACAATTACTAAGTATATGCGCTCATGTTGCGTAAATATCACCTATTTCGGCACGAATTGTACTTATAATCCGCGTGGAACTGACGGCACATTTGCAACGTATGTTACGATTTTACATTTCATCATGAAATACCCTTCTCCCGCAGCCAGTTCACGATGTTTGGTCGTTCGGGAGAAGGCCTCCTATGCAATCGCGTCCGTTAGCGCGCGGAAATATGCCCAATGAAGCAATTTCGATCGGGTCGGGCCCAGACAGGCGCTGGGCAGGTTTGGCTGGCGAGGGAGCAGCCCGACAGTTGCGCAGTGACCGAGCGCGCCGGCCTCGGCATGAGGCAAGCTCACCGATCGCCGTGGCCATTTCGGTTGCCGATGGAACTTTTGACCGGAGCGAACCCGCCACGGTGGCCGGCAACAAAACTTCACCGACCGCCTTGGTTTTGTCCCGCTTTTGACATCGCCAGGATCTCGGCCGCGGCTACGTTCGAATGCGATAAAGACGGAGACCGTTTATGGCCCATGACGATCTAAAGCGGGCAGACATCCTGAAAGACCCACTCATAAGACAGATGATGCGTGCGGACCGGGTCTCTTTGAGAGAGATGAAGAAACTGCTTCAGGATGCGGCGGCGCGGTCGCACCGGTGTCATGGCAAGGACGAGCCCTTGCGGACGCAGGAGACGCCGCCCTCACCGCGATAAGACTTTGAACGCGGCTGTCAAACGTCACGCATCCTGCGTCCTGCTACGTGGTCGACTGCCTGCCCTTGGCGAGCGCCTGCCGCGTTGAAGCCTGTCGTTGCATCTCGTCAGTCTTGCTGTTTTTGAGCGAAACAACCTGCTCCGGCGGCAACGATATAGTTGCCCGTAGCCCATGCGGCGATATGTTCTCGAGCAACAGCGAACCACCATGGCTCTTTGCGATCTCATCCGCGATCGAAAGACCCAGACCAAAACCGCTGTTGGTATTCGAGGATCTGGCCTCATCTGCCTTGAAAAAAGGCTCTAGAGCCTTCTCGTGGAGACCTTCTGCAAGGCCGGGGCCATCGTCTTGCACAACAACGGACACTTTGCTTGGCGGGAAATTGGACAATTGGACATGCACGATCTTGCCGAATCTGACGGCATTTTCCACGATGTTGGTGACTGCCCGCGTCAGCCCTTTCTGCTTGCATGAATATCCGAATCTCTCGGGGCCGACGTAAATCACTGTGTGTCCAACATCGGAGAACCCGGCAACGATTGTCTTTATCAGGGCCGCAATATCAACTTTTCGAAGCGGCTCGTCGCGGGCCGTGCTGCTCAGATACTGGAGGCTTTCCTCGATCATCGCTGTCAATGTAGCGATATCGTCAAGCATCGCTTGTTTGGACGGGATCTCCTTTGATCGCTCCACGCGCATTCTTAGCCGCGTCAGTGGTGTTCTCAGGTCGTGGCTCACTGCGGTCAGCATCCGCGTGCGGTCATCAACCATCTTGCGAATTCCGCGCCGCATGTCGTTAAGTGCCGTTGCGAGGGTGCGAAGCTCCTTGGCGCCTGCGACAGTGAACAACTGCTCCTCGTTGCCGTCGAGGCGCAGGCTCTTTGCAGCCTCGGCGAAGCGGACGAGAGGCGACGTGATCACGCCGCCGATATAGAGGACCAGCAGAAGCATCGGCAGGATCAACATCAGAATCTTGGCAATGAGTTCGACAATCGTGCCGAACACGGCTGGATAGGTATCGGCGTCAGAGAACCGGACCAGGAGGCCGCGCTTGGCGTCGACACGCACCGCCAGGGCATTGTGTTCAGCATCCTGCGGAACAACCGTGGCCTCAAAGTCAGAGGGCAGCACGTCGCGGAGATCATCGGCGATGAATTGCATATTCCCTTGGTGGCTGCTTGCGACGTTAAGATCAGGCCACGGTAAAACGCTCATCTCCAGACCGGTGGGAGCGCTCGCGCGCAGCAGCTTCTCGGCGTCGGCATCGTCCGCGCTGTTTCTGAGTTGCTCTACGATCAATTCGATCTGCGTGCTTCTGACCGCCACCACTTGCTTGGCCTGGAAGATGTACGGCTCCGGCAAGAGCGCGACAACGCTAAGGAGCACTGCCGGAATAGGGATCGCGGCGAGCACGACGAACTGGAGCCGAATGGGCGCCCGTCTGAACCGACCGATCATATGGCTACCGAGACCTCCGGAGTGAAGATGTAGCCTCCCAGCCGCACTGTCTTGATGAAAGTGGGCTCCTTATAGTTCGGCTCTATCTTTTGCCGGATACGGCTCACATGCACATCAATGCTGCGCTCGACAGGTCCGGCAGCGCCAGCGTGGGTACGCGCAAGTATGTCGTGCCGGTTCATCACCTGGCGAGGATTCTCGCAGAACACAAGCAGCACATCGAATTCCGCCGTCGTAAGCGGCACATGCACACCGTCAACGTCAGTTAATTCGCGTGTGACAGGGTCGATGCGCCAGCCCGCGAACGTCATCGGGTCTTGGCTTGGCCTGACTTGGCTTGAATAAGACGAACGGCGCAACAGCGCCTTTATTCTCGCCAACAGCTCCCTGGAGCTGAACGGTTTTGTAACATAGTCGTCGGCACCCATTTCAAGCCCAACGACCCTGTCCACCTCTTTCGTCAGAGCGGTGAGCATAAGGATGGGCGTCGTATCGGATGCCCTGATCCTTCTGCAAATGCTAAAACCATCCTCTCCCGGCAGCATTCCGTCCAGCACAATAAGGTTGAACTCTCTCTTTTTTAAGACGCGGTCCATCTCCATCGCCGATCCGACCGTCTCGGCAGCATAACCCGCATCCTTCATCAACTCGATCAGCATGGTGGCTATATCCCGGTCATCCTCGACGACGAGGATTCGGGCTGAAGCTTGAGTTAGGACATTGTATCCGAGGCTATCCATAGGTTTGGCCATTTTCGTTGCCCTTTCCCTTCCGGAATAACACGCTGTACATGATGGCTGTCAGCAACAATTGTGTTTAGTTTTGTTGCTGCGCCCCCCACAGGCCGCCTCCGGGCCCGACAGCCGCTGTATCTACGGCCCATGAATGACGCGCACCGGTGCTTCCGGCGGGCCGCTCAGCCGCTGCGCCTTAGCAACTCTTAACAATACAAAACCCACGGCAATGACAAAACCGGACTAATGCCCCAGGCGCGATTGCGAAGAACATTCGCGAAATGTGCGGTGCTGCCGGTGGAGACTTAGATGTTTCCGCCGGGTGGCGGCCCCGGAACAAGGCGGTAGACATGCATCGACTACTGGCCATCATCATGATGGCCTTTCTTGCTGGCTGTTTCGCGCCGGGCCGTAATGCCTGCCAATCGAAGGCCGCGATGAAGGCGGCCTATCGCAGGATTGTCGGTATGGGCGGTCTTGGAGCGTGCCTGATCGTGTCAGGCTGCACGACCGTGGCCAGCGTTCAGGAACCTGATTTGAAGATCGCGAATGCCTGGCACGCGACCTTTCCGCATGGCGGCCGGGCCGGCGATCTCGTGTCCTGGTGGTCCACGTTTTCCGATCCATCGCTGACGGCCCTCATTGCATCTGCGCAGGCGGAAAGCCCCAGTCTCGAGTCGGCCGCTGCAGAGATCGAGAGGGGGCGCGCCACGCTGACATCTACGCAGGCGAGCCTTTTTCCGGGGCTTGGCGGCTCGGGATCGCTCGCCCGCTCCGGCAGCGGCGGCAACAAAGCCAACCAAGTTGCTGCCGCTACGACGGTGAGCGGCAGCCTCGACGCTTCTTGGGAAATCGATCTGTTCGGCAAGACTCGGCAGAGGAGCGAGGCTGCGCGGCTGCGGGTCCACGAGCGCACCGCCGATTGGCACGATGCGCGCGTCTCACTCGCGGCGGAGGTGGCGGACTACTATATGCAGTACCGTGCCTGCCGGCAGCTGGAGCAAGTTTATACCACCGAACTCGCCTCGCAGCGCGAGACGATCCGGGCAATGGAAATGGCCGCAACCTCCGGCCTTACGTCGAGCGCCGACCTCGCGCTAGGGCGGGCGAGTGCTGCTACCTCGGCCTCGACACGGACCGCCCAGCGTGCCGAGTGCGAGGTTCTCGTCAAATCTCTCGCCCGCCTTATCGGCGGTGACGAGCCTCACGTCCGCGATATTCTGGCGATGGGCAAGCACGGGTTACCCACGCCGAGGACCCTCAAGCTATCCGCCGTGCCTGCCGACGCCTTGCGGCAGCGCCCCGACATCGACGCCCTTGAGCTCGAGGTCGCTGCATCGCTCGCCGAGATCGGCGCGGCAAAAGCCGATCTCTATCCGAGTCTCAGCCTCAGCGGCTCGGTCACGATCGACAGTTCATCGCTGATCGGAACCTCTCTGCCCTGGTCCTTCGGCCCGGCCATCTCGATCCCGCTCTTTGACGGTGGTTCGCGCCGGGCGGCAGTGGGCAGCGCGGCAGCCGCATATAAGGTGGCGGTGGCCGCCTACAAATCAGGTGTGCTGGACGCGGTCGCCGAAGTCGAGACCGCACTCGTGCGGATCGACAGTACGCGACGGCAGATCGGCGACGCCAGTGTCGCGGCGCGCAACTATCGCGCCTACTTCAAAGCCGTGGATTCGAACTGGAAGGCCGGTGGCGCAAGCCTGCTCGACCGCGAGGAAGCCCGGCGTTCGGCGCAGTCGGCGGAGGTCTCGCTCATCGAAATCCGTCGTGACTCCGTGCGCTATTGGATCGCCCTCTACAAGGCGCTGGGCGGCGGCTGGGATGCGAGCGCCTCCTCATCCAAGGACCTGCCGCAAACATCGAAAGAAAACCTGCTCTGATGCGATCTTCACCTCTTCTCCTCGCCGCTACCCTGAGCGGGATCCTTGTTTTCGCCGTAGAGCCCGCGCTCGCGCAACAGAACGAGGCGGCAGCGCTTACCGTCGCAGTGGCAAAGCCCGCGGAACGCCAGTGGCCTGAAACGATACCCGCCAGCGGCTGGCTGAAGCCCTGGCACGAGGCGGTCATCGCCGCGGAAATCGGCGGCCTGCGTGTGACCGATGTCCTTGCCGATGTCGGGTCGGTTGTCTCAAAGGATCAGCCCCTGGTTCGGCTGGCCGACGAAACGGTGCGGGCGGAACTGCGCAAGGAAGAGGCTGTCCTGGCAAGTGCCAAGGCGGACCTCGCAAAAGCCAGGGCTAGTGCGGACCGAGCACGCAAGGTGCAGGGAAGCGGTGCGCTTTCTGAAGAGAAGATCACTGAATACCTGATCGCCGAGCAGACTGCGATCGCGAGTGTCGAATCCGCCGAAGCCTCGCTGGAAAGCCAGAGGATCAAGCTTGCTCAGACGACCATTATGGCCCCGGACGACGGGCTGATCACCGCCCGTTCGGTCCAACTCGGCGCTGTCGTCTCCTCCGGCACGGAGCTATTCCGTCTCGTGCGCCAGCAGCGCGTCGAGTGGCAGGCGGAAGTGTCTGCACGTTATTTGCCTCGCATCAAAGAAGGCCTGACCGCCACGATCATCAGCCCGGAGCGGCGGCGCGTCAAAGGGACCGTGCGGCTCGTGGGGCCGACGGTCAGCACCGATACCGGAAGGGTGCTCGCCTATGTGGCGCTGCCGGCGGACGCGCACCCACCCATCGGCCTCTACGTCACCGGCCAGATTGAGCTTGCGACCACGCAGGCCCTCACCGTGCCCGAGACGGGCCTCGTGATGCGTGATGGCATCGCTTACGTCTTCACCGTGGGTACAGACGGGCGTGCGTCACGCGTCCGAGTTGAAACCGGCCGCCGCAATGGCAGCGAAGTGGAGATCCTCTCGGGCCTTGATCCCTGGGCCGACGTGGTGACGGCGGGCGGCGCCTTCCTTTCGGACAGGGCTCTTGTCCGGGTAGAGGAGGACGCACGATGAACTTTTCCGCCTGGTCGATCCGCAATCCGGTTCCCGCAATCCTGCTATTCATCCTGCTCACCGTTAGCGGCCTGCTCGCCTTCGATCGCTTAGCGGTACAGAATTTCCCCGACATGGTGCTGCCGACTGTCCAGATCAACGCCGCGTTCGAAGGTGCCGCACCGGCCCAACTCGAAACCGAAGTCGCGCGCAAGATCGAGGACAAGCTCGCCTCTCTGAGCCTCCTAGAGCATGTCACTACCACGATTACGGACGGCGCGGTCAGCATCAATGTCTCATTTCAGCTGGAGAAGGACGGCGAGGCAGCGCTGAACGAGGTGCGCAATGCCGTCGACAGTATGAGCGGCGACCTGCCTGCCCAGATGCAGACACCAAGCGTGACGAAAACGACGGTGCAAGGCTCACCGATCCTTACTTATGCCGTGCGCTCCGTCCGCCTCAATGAGACGGAACTCTCCTGGTTCGTCGACAACGACATGACAAAGGCCTTACTTGCCGTGCCCGGCGTCGGCCAGGTCAGCCGCATTGGCGGCATCAATCGTGAGGTGCAGATCGATCTCAATCCCCAACTCATGAGTTCGCTCGGCCTCAGCGCCGCAACCGTTTCCGCGCGGCTCAAATCCATGCAGTCGGACGCTTCTGGCGGCCGGGCGGAAATCGGCGGCAGCAAGCAGGTGATCCGCACGCTCGGCGCGGTTTCTTCGATTGAGGCATTAAGGGCGCTCGCAATCCCGCTCCCAAGTGGCGCCCTGGTGCGTCTCGACGAGATCAGCACCGTTACGGACAGCTTCGCTGACCGGGGGTCCATCGCCTATCTCGATGGCGAGCCGGTGATCGCAGTGCAGCTCAAACGCTCGAACGGCTTTTCGGATACGGGCGTCGCGGCAGCCATCCGGACTGGCATGCAGAACTTCGCCGCCGCCAAGCCCGATGTTGAGATCGTCGAGGCCTACAGCACGACCGGGCCGATCATTGAAAACTATGACGGCTCCATGCACATGCTCTACGAGGGCGCCATCCTCGCGATCGTCGTGGTCTGGCTCTTCCTGCGCGACTGGAGGGCGACTGTCCTTTCGGCGGTTGCGCTGCCACTATCGGTCATTCCGACCTTTCTTGTGATGTATCTGGCGGATTTCAGCCTCAACACGGTGACGCTGCTCGCGCTCTCTCTCGTGGTCGGCATCCTGATCGATGATGCGATTGTCGAAATCGAGAACATCGCGCGCCATCTGCAAATGGGCAAACACCCGAAGGAGGCCGCGCTTGAGGCCGCCGACGAGATTGGCCTTGCCGTCATCGCCACGACCTTCACGCTCGTCGCCGTCTTCCTGCCGACTGCCTTCATGAGCGGTATTCCCGGCCTGATCTTCCGTCAGTTCGGGGTGACGGCAGCCGTGGCGGTCCTCGCCTCACTGGTCGTCGCGCGCCTGCTGACGCCGATGATGGCCGCCTACATGATGAAAGCGCATCCCGTCGAGGCAAAGGACGGCTGGATCATGCGCGCCTACATGGCCGTCGTCAGAATCTGCCTGCAGCGCCGCAAACTAACGGTCCTTGGCGTCATGCTGTTTCTCGGCCTTTCCATGTCGACGATCCCGTTCCTCAGTTCCGGCTTTCTGCCCGCTTCGGATGATGCGCAGACGCAAGTCACCTTGACGCTGCAACCTGGCAGCACCATTGGGCAGACGGAGGCGATCACGCGGCGAGCCGCCGAGATCGTTTCCCGACTGCCGGACGTGACGCATGTGTTCTCCTCCGTGGGAAGCGTCTCTTCGAATGACTTGATCGATTCCTCGACGACCGCCGATACGGGGGCCGCTTCCCTCGTGGTCGATCTCAAGAAGATCGGCGATCGCACCCGCACGCAGACCGAGATCGAGAATGATATCCGGCAGGCACTTTCCGTCCTTCCCGGCACCAGGATCGCTGTGGGGACGCGCGGCAACGGCACGACATTGGAGATCACGTTGGCGAGCGACGATTCCGATGCGCTCGGCCAGGCAGCCGGCGCGCTCGAAGAGCAACTGCGCACCCTCAGGAGAGTCGGCGCGGTCACCTCCAGTGCCTCCCTGCAGGCGCCGGAAATCCAGATCGTCACGAACCTCGACAGCGCGGCCGCTCTCGGCGTGACGGCGGAAGCGATTTCCGAGGCGGTTCGCGTGGCAACAAACGGCGACTATTCCTCTTCGCTCGCGAAGCTCAACCTGTCACAGCGCCAGCTTCCTATCCGTGTCCGATTTGACCCCAGCAACCGGACGACGTTTGATGACATTGCCAATCTTCGCGTTGCCGGCGCCAGGGGCAGCGTCGATGTTGGCTCGGTCGCCGAGATCAGCATCGGCGGCAGCCCGTCGGAAATCAGCCGCATCGACCACTCGCGAAATGTCACGCTATCGCTCGAGTTGAACGGGCGCATCCTCGGCGACGTCTATCGCGAGGCACAGGCATTGCCTGCCCTTCGCAACCTCCCGGAAGGCGTCCGGCTCGTCGAGCAAGGAGAATTAGAGCGCAGCTCCGAGCTCTTTGGCAGTTTCGCCATCGCTATGGGGATCGGAATATTCTGCATCTATGCCGTGCTGGTCCTTCTCTTCCACGACTTCCTTCAACCGGTGACGATCCTTATGGCGCTGCCACTTTCTCTCGGCGGCGCCCTGCTGCCGTTGGTGCTGACCGGCACGAGCTTTTCCATGCCAGTGGTGATCGGGTTGCTCATGCTGATGGGTGTGGTGACGAAGAATTCGATCCTTCTGGTCGAATACGCGATCATCTCACGCCGCGCCGGCCTCTCGCGCTTCGACGCTCTTGTCGACGCCTGCCATAAGCGCGCTCGCCCGATCGTGATGACGACGATCGCGATGGGCGGCGGCATGCTTCCGGTAGCCCTCAGTCTCAGCGGCGGCGACTCCAGTTTCCGTCAACCCATGGCAATTGTTGTCATCGGCGGCCTGATGACTTCCACCGTCTTTAGCCTCGTCGCGATCCCCGTCATCTTCACCTTCGTCGATGACTTTCTCAGGCTTCTCAAACGGCTTGCCGCCCTAGGAGAGCATGAGACCTCGCCGGCTTCCACACCTGAAGACGCAGTGCAGTTCGAGGCACCGCTTCGGCGGGAGCGGTCCTGGGACGCACCTCGACTACGATCCGGCCTTCGTGAAACAGGCGCGGAATCGAACTGGCCTGCCACGCCAGCGGACGGACTTTCTCATCCTCCTGCCGAACGACCCGCGCGTCGGAATTGAGGCCGATGAGTGGTAGCACTTTGGCCGCATTGGCTAGCCGCGCTGTCCGTCTATTCGGCCATGGCGGGTGCAGATCGCGAGCGCCTGCCACGACTGGCCAGCTGTCCGTCAAGTCCATTCTCATCATTCAGACAAAGTATATTGGCGACGTTGTTTTGACGTCAGCTTTGGTGCGCAATCTACGTCTCGCCTACCCGGATGCCACCGTGACCATGCTTTGCGCCCCCGGTCTTCGGCGGTTCATAGTCAGCCAAAACATCGCGGACGAAGCAATCGGGTTCGACCGCCGCGGCAAGGGAAAGAGCCTCTTCCAGCGGCTAAGAGCGTATCTGAGCTTGGTCTCTGATCTCCGCCAACGAAGGTACGATCTCACTATTGATCTGAGTGATTCCAAGACATCCAGGATTCTGCACCGATTGCTCGACGCGCCGCTGCGGGTTGGCTTCGATCCTCCCGAGAGGCCACTGAGATTCTGGGAGGTTCAACCGGCAAACGTTTACGCCGCCACCTGTGGTCACGGCGGCATCCACTATCTGTACCGATATCTTTCTCCTCTAAAGGCTCTCAACATTGACCTCGCTGACTCCACACCAAGGCTTGTGCCCACATGCGCCGCTCAAAGTGAAAGCGCACAAATCCTGGCGCAAAGGAGTTTGGTCAAAAACGCCTATATCGTCGTCCATGCAGGGGCACGATTTGAGGGGCGATGCTGGCAACCGGAGCGGTTTGCAGCGGCAATCGATGAAGTCTATGCCGCCACCAGCCTTCGGTCTTTGCTGATTGGTGGCCGGGACGAGACAACAGCCGAGCAGACAATACTCGCATTGGCTGTGTCACCTGTGGCGAGCGTGGTTGGGAAGGTCTCGCTTGAAACACTGACGGCATTGCTTGGCGACGCCGTTATCTTTCTAGGAAATGAGAGTGGTCCCATGCATCTGGCGGCATCAGTAGGGACTCCTGTCGTCGGCCTTTACGGCTTGACACCGCCGGACATATGGGGGCCGCTCGGAGTTCCGCATCGGATCGTGGCGCCTCGGCTGCCCTGCCAATGCGCTGCTCCCAACTTGTGCAAGCCGAACAATCCCGGTGGCGTCTACTGTGTGCATCGCGTGCGAGTAGAGGAGGTCACCACAGCTACCCTCGACCTGATCGAGTTCGAAACGCTCAAATCAATACCGAATCGTTAAGCTCAGCTCAGCTAGTTCGTTGAAGCGGCGGACCTAACAACTGGCCGGATCGACGGCGAGCGGCCTAGGTCCATCAGATCAAAGCCGGGCCTCGATCCAGAACCGAGATATCGTAAACTACACTCTGCGTCTCATGAACGGCCAAGTCAGCAAAATACCCTATTCACCCCCGCCGTCGGTTACTGCTCATCGCCTTGAGATAGCCTCTTGCGAGTCGACAATCGCCTCCCGCGCTATGACAATGTCTTTCCGGGTGAGAGCATTGCATTCCCTCGCAAGCGCGATTCGAACCGTTATTGCGCGTTCATTTTCCGCAAGGCGGCAGCGCGCTCCCGGATAACGAACATTCGATCCCAGCTAACGGCAATCGCATCCCACATAACGACAACGGATTTCCCTGTTAATTCACCGGCGGCCGCGAATATTCACGCAAATCTGGTCGATATTCCCTGACGCCTCGCGCAGGAAATCTCCCACTAAGTAGCTGACATCGCTACAAGATATTGATGTTCTGCCCGCCCAAAGCGCGCATTTCGCACAAATACCCTGCTTTTTGCCTGTTAGCAGGAAATATCAAACGGAGACTGGTTCGCCACAGACCGGTCGGTTCACCATGCTTTCAATAGGTTACCCGAGGGATGCATCGGTCATCAGCCGTGGACGCGTGCAAGGAAGTCGCGCACCAACGCAAGCGCCTCATCGAAATGGGTTTCCAGTAGCCAGTGGCCGGCGCCATCGAGGAGGTGGAACTCAGCTTGCGGCAAGTCGCGTTTGTAGGCGCGGGCCGATGCGGCCGGCATATAGCCGTCCTCGGGACCCCAGACGATCAGTGTCGGCGGTTGCCGTTTGCGCAGATAAGCTTGGTATTTCGGGAACCAGTTGAGGTTCCCCTCCAGCTTCTCCATCAGGCCGACCGCAAGCCGCCGACGGGCTGGCGTGTCCATCAGAGGCCAATGGAGTTTCCACAGATCCGGTGGCACGCGCTCGGCCACGGCCTCGCCAACTTCACCGATGAACTCGTGCCGGAAGCCCTCCTCGCTGACCGCATCTT
The DNA here is from genome assembly GCF_040322135.1 of Mesorhizobium sp. M0189. Classification (NCBI taxonomy): domain Bacteria; kingdom Pseudomonadati; phylum Pseudomonadota; class Alphaproteobacteria; order Hyphomicrobiales; family Phyllobacteriaceae; genus Mesorhizobium; species Mesorhizobium sp. M0189. The sequence goes on along the minus strand of NZ_JAMYSW010000003.1, from coordinate 487,497 downwards.
CCAGCGGGCGATGCTTCTCGGACGTCTTATCGTTCCAATACATCTTGATGGCTGCGTATTTCGGGCCGAGCACGTCTTCGTAGATGTCGCCGTTCTGGATGATAAGCGCGGCAACGCGCTCCGGATAGGCGATGGCGTGGCGCAATCCGATCTGCGAGCCATAGTCGTGCAGCCACAGCGCATAGCGGGATAGGCCGAGCGCGTCAGCGAAAGCCGCCAGAAACCCGGCATAGGCATCGAAATCGTAGCCGAATGCAGCCATGTCGGGCGTGGCGCTGTAACCGAAGCCAGGAAAATCCGGCGCGAACGTGTGCCAGCGATCTGCCAGTCCAGGCATCAGCCTTCGAAACTGATAGGACGAGCAGGGATAGCCGTGCGGCAGCAGAAGCACCGGAGCGTCGGCCGGGCCGTCCTCGCGAAAGAAAATAGCGTCTCCGTTAACTTTGACTTGGCGGTGTCGCAATTTTGCCTCCTTGATCGAAAGGCTGCAACCTCCCGCATCCCGTTGTTTACGATGCTCTCGCTGGAAGGTTCCGTGGAAAAATAGACGCGGCAACTGACTTCCAAAACACAAATACGGTGACAGTGCACTTTGTCTTGTTCGCGCGATTGTCGCTTTCTGTACTGCTCCGCTCGGCCAGTCCGGGCATGAGTTCGGGCCACGTGGTCCCCGCACCGTCCAAGGCCAATTCGCAAACTTATGACTAGGCGGAGGGTTCCCGGTCGCGCCGTTGAAAGCGCCAAGGAACCTGCCGCCGATCAGATCGTTTCGCGGTATCTGGCCAGATCGACCGCAACGGAGGAGAGACATGCTCGAAATTCTGCATGCTCACAATCGCGCGACACCGAACATCGGCCGGCTCGGCCAGTTCGGGCTTTGGCACGATGCTGCGTGACGTCGACTACGTCCTGCGAAAACTCGACTGGATGCGCGCCGAAGGCATCTGGCCCAACGGCTTGCGATATCTGTGGACCGATGCATTCGGGGTCGTGCTCTACGTCTCGCTTTACACAGAAACTGGCGAACAGCGCTGGCTGGACGCGGCCGAGCGGCTGGTCGCCAATGTCGAGCGTGTGCTCGGCCGCCGGCGCGGACTGAGGATCGGCGAAGCGGCCGATCGCGACGGCCAGTACTTCCACTATCTCGCGATGTGGCTGTTCGCCTTGGCGCGCCTCGGCGATCTGAAGCCGGAATACCGCAAGCGCGGCATTGCGCTGGCGCGTGACATTCACCCGGCATTTGTGGTCCCCGGCCGCGGTGTGATCTGGAAGATGCAGGAGGATCTAAGCAGCCCATATCCTGGCTACGGTCTCGGCAGCATGGATGCCTATGACGGCTACGTCTCTTACCGGACGCTCGATGAGGACGCACTGGCGCCCGAGATCGCGCAAATGCGTGATCTGATGCAGCGCGATTGGCGCACCCTCGACATCGAGCAGGACCTCGGCCTCGGCATGATGCTGTGGCTCGCCCATTTCTTTCCCGACGAGCCGTGGGCCGAGGCCCAGACGAGGCGTTCCCTGCGAAGCCTGGAAACGATGTGGGTCGACCCGCCCGGCTATTTCAGCCGTGCCCCATGGCTGGGCGACACCAAGTTCGCCTTCACCAATTACGGCGTTTCGCTCGGCCTGCAGGCCGCCGGTATCTGGCCGGGGCGTGTCGATAGGCTGAACGCCTTCTTCGAGGACTGGCGCTCCGGCGACGAATACGACCGCGAGGCGATCACGTGGGTGATGGCCTGCACCTCGCATCTTCCTGGTGCTTTTCTGACCCGGGGTGGCGAGACAATGATTGAAAGCGACCAAGCTCGGGAACGTTCCTCTGCCGGCGCGGTTGTCGATGGAAGTGCACCGAGACGCAAGGAACGCGGTTGAAATGGCCATTCTCTTGGGAAAACCGGGAAGCTGTTGGGTGGCGGCAGCCAGATCCACGAACTATCCCCAGCTCGAAGGTTCGATCCATGCGGACGCCGTTGTCGTGGGGGCTGGAATTGTCGGGCTGACGACGGCGCTTCGGCTTTGCGAGGCGGGCCGATCGGTGGTCGTCCTCGAAGGCCTGCGCACGGGCGGCCAGGTGACCGGCCGCTCGACGGCCAAGATCACCACGCAGCATACGCTGATCTATCGTCATCTCATCGACACTGTCGGCCGGGAGTTGGCCCAGGTCTACGCCGATGCGAATTCCGCCGGCGCCCGACAAATCCGCGATTGGGTTAACAACTACGCCATCGCCTGCGATCTCGAGAGCAAGGAAGCCTATACCTACACCTGCGACGATCGCCGGCGCGCGGAGGTCGCGGCCGAGGCGGAGGCCGCGCGCCAGGTCGGGCTAGAGGCCGAGGTTCTCGAACGCGCACCGCTGCCTTTCGAAACAGCCGCGGCATTACGGTTCCCCGACCAGGCGCAGTTCAATCCGGCGATGTATCTGGTTGGTCTGGCGGAAGCGGTGACGGCCCGTGGCGGTCGGATCTTTGAAAACAGCCGCGCCACCTCGATCGACGAGGCAAGCCGCTGGCGCGTCGTCACAGATGGCGGCGCCGTTGATGCCGGGCACGTCGTCGTCTCCACCAACATGACGGTGAAGAGCCCCGTCGGCATGGCGAACCGGACGCAACCGCGCTGCCACACCGTGATGGCCTTTCGGATCGATGATCCCCTCCCTGTCGACGGCATGTTCATCGGCATCGACGAGCCGACGCATTCCATTCGCACAGGCCGTGATGCCGAAGGTCCGCTGCTGGTCACGCTTGGCCCCAAATTCAACACCGGCTGGGATGGCGACTTGGCGAAGCGGTTTGTCGAACTGGAAAAATGGACAAGAAAGAACCTTCCGGTCGGCGACGTCGCGTGGCGCTGGTGCAACGAGGACTATGATACGGCCGACAGGATCCCATACGCCGGCGAACCCGATCCCACCAAGGCCGCCGGCTTCCGCATTGCCACGGGCTTCAACGCCTGGGGCATCACCAACGGGACGGCCGTGGGAACGATGATCGCCGACCTGATTTGCGCCCGCCCGAGCCCATGGCAAAAACTCTACGATCCGGCGCGGCCCTATCCCGAGGACTTCCACAAGAATGGCCGCAGTCAATCGATCGTCTCGAGCACCCACGACATTGCGCCCGGCATGGGTGGCGTGATCGTCAGGGGAGACGAAAAGATTGCGGCCTGGAGAGACACCGAAGGCGCACTCCAGGCGGTTTCGGCGACCTGCACCCACAAAGGCTGCACCGTAACCTGGAACAATGTGGACCACACCTGGGATTGTCCCTGCCACGGCTCGATCTTCGCCGCCGACGGTTCGGTCATCCACGGCCCTGCCCGAAAACCGCTTGCCCAGATTACATTGTGAAGGCGGCCACTGTGAAGGCGGCGATCGGCGCGGCCCGCGTCACGCCGGCCGTTCGTAGGTTCCGACCAACTCCGTCTCCTCCAATGCGTGTTTCTGGGCTTGCTTCCAGACCTGATGCACGCCCGCCTGTCCTGGTACGCTGAGGCTCGGCACATCGAGCGCGGCCAGTAGGAAGTGGTAATGGTGGACGCCGTGCCCTGCAGGCGGCTGCGGACCATCGTAATAGGCATTGCCGAAATCGTTGGTGCCTTGCCTGAGGGCCGATGGGCCGGGCTTGCCGTCTTCGGCCTCGGCGAGTCCGCCGGCATCCGGCGGGATGTTGAAGACCGCCCAGTGCCCGAAAATCCCGCTTGGCGCATCGGGATCCCGCACGACAAGAACAAGGCTCTTGGTACCATCCGGAACACCGGACCACTTCAGCGGCGGCGAGACGTTCTGGCCGTCACGCGCATATTTTTCGGGAATTCTTCCGCCTGCCCGGAACGCCGGGCTGATAAGGGTGAGTGGCATTGCTATTTCCCCAAGGAGGTTGCGACCGAGAAACCCGCGCCGGCGCCGTTCACGCCGCTTGTTGAGCTTCGGCGATGCGTCTGATCTCTCCTGGCAGGGATTCCCAGACCTTGTGCATCTGTCCTTCTCCGACGTGATGGGCGAGCACCTTGGACACGACCCTGAAGGCATCCTTGGAATCGACCGGACAGGTGAATTCCAGCTCCGCCTTGATCTTGGCCAGAAACTCGTCGAGCGACCGCACCTTCTCGGGAGCTTTGGAAGGCTGATATTGGTCATAGAAGGCGCCGCGCACCAGAATCGGCAGCTGCGAGCCGAGGTGAGCTGCAAGGTCCGGTTGCATACGGTCGCGCAGGGCGTGCAGCACCGCTCCGAGAACGTGCCATGCGACCTGCCGATCCGGCCCGATCTCGTCCATGATCTCGTCGAGCCAGATGTTCGTGGTCTGCAGGGTCTTGTCGAATACGTCGAGTCCGGTGGCGTTCATCGAAATCCTCCGATCAAATCCGATTACGGCTGATGTGACCAAACAGCCGTACCGGCCCGTTGTTCCCCGATGGGCATGTCCTGACGCGCATTCATTGTCGGAGGTTCCGTCATGAGGGAATTTGGGCCGGCTTTTTGCCGCTGTTTTTTCGACCGCCTTTCTTGGCCGGCGCTCGGAACATCCTCATGGGCGGACGAGTTTTATTTTGCCGTCGCCGATCACATGGCGACGAGTGATGCAGACACGAGAAACAGGAGAAGAACCATGGCACATCACGATTTGGCGCCCAGGACGCCATCGCGCAGCCTCTACCCATCCGCGCGAGACCCGCTCACGTCATTTCACCGGCAGATTGATCGCCTGTTCGACGACTTCTTTGCGCCAATGGCCGAAGCGACTACGGCGGGCGGTCTTTGGCCGAGCGTCGACGTATATGAAACAGACCAAGCCTATAAGGTCACCGCCGAATTGCCGGGGCTCGAGCAGAAGGATGTTGAGCTCGAGCTGCGCGACAACACCCTCTCCATTACAGGCGAGAAGCGTTCGGAGCACAAGGAAGGCGACGGCGGCCGCACTTACAGCGAACGCAGTTATGGCCGGTTTCAGCGGACCATCCTCCTGGAAACGGAGATCGATGCCGACAAGGTGCAGGCCACTTTCAGGAACGGCGTTTTGGCTCTCGAGCTTCCGAAGAATCCCGCTGCAAAGGACAAAACACGCCGCATAGAAGTGAAAGCGCGATAGTTGCCAAACTGAAGGCTGCCTCAGCAGGCGGCGTTCAGCCCCTGTGGAAGGAGAGCGGCGAGCACGGCGGCAACCGCTCAGGGCGAGCGTCTAGCGCCGGGGATCGTCCGTCGCCTCGGAAACGCCTTCGAGAGCGATCTTGGCGGCTTCCTCATCGGTCCGCCCGAGGTCGGCCAGGGCAATGACGCCGACGAGGCGCTTGTCGTGGTTGATCACCGGAAGACGACGCACCTGATGCTTGGCCATGATCTTCGCCGCATCGGTGATATCGGCATCGTCGAAGCACCAATAGACATGCTCGGACATGACCTCGCGAACGGTCGTGTTGCCGGCTGAGCGCTCCTCGGCGACGCCGCGCATCACGATGTCGCGGTCCGTCACCATGCCGACCAGCCTGTCATTCTCGCCGACCGGAAGGGCACCGAGATTGTCGGCCCGCATTTTCCGGGCGGCATCCCTGATTGTCGTGTTCGGGCCGACCAGTTCGGTCCGACGGCTCATGATCTCCTGAACTTGCATGGGATATTTCCTCTCTCTGATTGCTGAGGCAACAAGTCGCCAATCGCGCTGTTGCCGCGCATCGCGAGATTGCCAGCTGGCCGGACGAGGCTTGTGCGATCGCTATCCTCTCGATCCCGCGCCAATGCACGTGCCGGCACCTCGCGATTGAAACTATTCTTGGAACGTCCAGGCAGCGAGCGAGTTCCAAAACGGTAACCGGCGTCGCAGCCATCCCACGGGATGTCGCCGCAGGCTGGTGAAAAACATCCACCGGAAAAACAGATGCACGCGGATTGAAGATCATGGCTATCATCTTTTCAGATCGCCGCGAGGCCGGGCGGCGACTCGCCGGAGAGCTCGTTCGCTTTGCCGGGCGCGACGACGTGACCGTGTTGGCGCTGCCCAGAGGCGGCGTGCCGGTCGGCTACGAGGTCGCGCAGGCGCTCAAGGCACCGCTCGACGTCTTCGTCGTGCGCAAGCTCGGCGTCCCCGGTCACGAGGAGCTGGCCATGGGAGCGATCGCGCCCGCAGGCGTACGTGTCCTGAACGACGAAATCGTCAGCGGTCTCGCGATCCCGCCACATGTCATCGACGCGGTCGCCGCAAAGGAGGAAAAAGAGCTTCTGCGCCGCGAGCACCTCTATAGGAACGGGCGACCCCCACCGCAGTTGAATGGACGAACCATTATCCTCGTGGATGACGGGCTTGCGACCGGATCGACCATGCGGGCCGGGATCAAGGCGCTGCGAAAAAACCACGCCGCCCATATCGTCGCGGCCGTTCCCGTCGGTAGCCCCGACACTTGCGACGCGATGCGGGCGGACGCCGACGAGGTCGTTTGCGCGACGAGACCAGAGCCGCTGCTCGGTGTCGGGCGGTGGTACGTGGATTTCTCACAGACGAGCGATGAAGAGGTCCGCGCGCTCCTCGCCAGGTCCGTGCCCAAGCCTTCCGCTTCCGACAAACCTGCCGCTTCCGAAGAGGAATTGGCTGGGCACGCGAGTGCGGGTCCGGCGCCTGGCACCAGATCGACATAGCGGAGGTGGATATGGACCGGGATAGCGAGCACGTCGTGCATGTTCCCGCGGGCCTATCACGCACGAGGGCAATCTTTCGTTACCCCGGATGCCCGCGGCCTTGTGCTCTTCGCCCATGGCAGCGCTGGACGAAGTCGCGGATCTCGCGAGCCGATGGTTCTTGCGCCATCTGATTTCGGACAGATCGGTGTCCACGTCCTGACAGCTGGAGGTTGGATCACCAGTCCCGGGATCATTTGCGTCCTCAACGCGTTAAGGTCCTCGTAAAACAGCGCGCAGCTGCAACCCAAATGGCTGTCGCAACCCCTAGTTGGGAGAAAGACAATGCCGGACAAGAAAACCATCGAGAAGGCCCGAAAGGACAAGCGCGAGGGCAAATCGCCGAGCACGCAGGCCGGCGAGTTCGTGCACGAGGAGATCGATAAAATCCGCCGCGGCGAGCACGGCGCGCGCTCGACCCAGCAGGCTATCGCCATCGGGCTTTCCGAGGCGAGACGCGCAGGCGTAGACCTGCCCCCGCCCAAAAAGGGCAAGGTGAAGGAGAGCACGCGCAAAAGCGCCGAATACGCCTATGAGGCCGGCCAGGGCGAACGCACGCCGAAACGCCGCCCGCGGGTCTCGAAAGCCGTCTCCAAGGTGCTCGAGCACGAGCCGAAGAGCACAGCGTCGCACGAGGCGCTGGCGCAGCAGGCAAAGCGTGCGGCCTCGCGCCGGACGGCTGAGGAGCGTTCCGCAGCCGCAAAGAAAGCCGCCGAGACGAAAGGCGCCAGCGGAAGGAAGGCGGCGGCGCAAAAGGCCGCCAGAACGCGGGCACACCACGCATAGTTCAAAGATGGCAGTTCGGCTCTAGGAAACCCGATATGGCCCAAACGACCGGTATCGAGCTCCGCTCCTGCAGCGTGGGACGGTGCCGCTGCCCAAGGCGAATCAGTGACTGCATCTGCGGGACAACATCGACGTCTTCGCTCGAAATGTTCCCTTACGCGTAACACCGACCCAGAGGTACTCGGCGGCAAGGCCCCGGAGGTACTCGGCGGCAAAGCCGACGGGAGACCGGGAGGAAAGCGCAGCCTGTTTCTTGAGCAGATGCCTATTGCCCACAACGCGGAGAACTCTGATCATGTCCTCAGTAGCCAGCACGACAATGCCACGAACCACCCCTCAGGCGAGACATATCGCTTTGCTCGGCGCGCCCTCTAATCTTGGGCTGATGCCGCAGGAGGGTGAGCCGGAGCCCGGCGCATGGAAGGCGCCGGAGGTACTTCAATCGCTTGGTCTCGCCAACCGTTTGGGCGCCGGTCCGTTGCGCACGGTTCGGGCTCCGCCCTATCGGCCTGAGGTGGACCCTGCGACGGGCGTGCGCAATGCCCAGGCGCTGCGCCAGTATTCCGAGACGCTTGCCGAAGCCGTCGGCGAGGAGCTAAACTCGGGAGGGTTCCTGCTCATACTCGGCGGCGATTGCAGCGTGTTGCTTGGCCCCGCGCTAGCGCTACGGCGTCGTGGCCGCTACGGCCTTATCTTCTTCGATGGGCACACGGATTTCAAATTGCCGGATACCTCGCCCTCAAAGGGAGCCGCGGGCATGGATTTGGCCTTCGTGACCGGCCATGGACCGAAGCTCCTGACCGATTTCGGCGAGCACACTCCTTTGGTCCGTGAGGCCGATGTAGTCGCGTTTGGCTATCGCGATGTGCAGGACCCCGCGACTTACACGTCCAAGGCCGTCTTCGACACCGATGTTCACCGGATGGATTTGGCTGAAGTGCGGCGGCGCGGCGTCGCCGATGCTGCACGCGTAGCGCTTGACGCGGTCGCAGGGCAGGACGTCGAGGGTGTATTCGTTCACTTCGATGTCGACGTGCTGGACAGCTAGATCATGTCGGCTGTCGATACGCCGGAAGCCGGCGGTGTCTTGCCCGACGAAGCCGTCGAAGCTCTTCGCACATGGTGCAATGATTCACGCGTGATTGGGATGGAGGTGACGATCTATGATCCCGACCGCGATCCAGATCGTCGCTGCGGCAAGCTGCTGATCGACATTCTGACTGCTGCACTTCGCGACCGGTAGGCCAATGGCAGTCGTCCTGCACTTGTGCACGAATGCAATCCGCCGGAGCGAATGGCAGTCGGTCTGACGGATCGCCGCGCGCATCCATTCCGTGATGCCACCTCATCGGGAACCGTTCTCAACGAACATGGTTCCGAGTGTGCGACTGAAAGCATTTGGCCCCTTTCATCTCGCTACCGCCAAGGAGATTCGCCATGACCGGCAAAACCCGTCCCACCGTCCTGATCACAGGCAGCAGCGGGTTTCTGGGCCAGGCCATCGCTCGCGGCCTGACGGAGCGCCACGACATCATCGGCCTTGATGTTGCCAGGCGGTCCTTGCCCGGCGTCGAGACGATCGAGATCGACCTTACCTCGGATACGAGCGCGGCGAAGGCGCTGGCCGAGGTGCGCGAACGGAGTGGCGGCCGCATTGCCTCGGTGATCCATCTCGCGGCCTATTACGACACGACCGGCGAGGATAATCCGAAATACGGCGCGGTGACCGTCGAGGGAACGCGCCGGCTGCTGAACGCGCTGAGGGGGCTCGAGACGGAGCAGTTCGTGTTTTCGAGCACGTTGCTGGTGCATGCGCCGAGCCCGGTGAAGGGCGCCAAGATCAACGAGCGATCGCCGATCGATCCGGCCTGGGCCTATCCGAGATCGAAGGCCGAGACCGAGACACTGATCCTGAAGGAGCACGGCGACATCAAGGTTGCGATCCTGCGACTGGCGGGTGTCTATGACGAGGATTGCCACGCCGCCTTCATCGCCCAGCAGATCGCCCGCATTTTCGAGCGCATGCCGACCGCCTATCTTTTCACCGGCGACATCACCACCGGACAGCCTTACCTGCACCTGGACGACCTCGTCGACGCCGTAGTGCGCACCGTCGACCGGCGCAGCGAGCTTCCCGACGAGACCGTACTGCTGATCGGCGAAGAGCAGACGCCGTCCTACGACGAGATGCAGAAGCAGATTGGGCGGCTCCTGCATGGCGAGATCTGGCGGACCTGTCCCTGCCCAAGGAGGTGACGAAGCTCGGCGCCTGGATGCAGGAGAAGGTTTTCGACCAGGAGACCGACATCAAGCCATGGATGATCGAGAACGCCGACGATCACTACGAGATCGACATCTCCCGCGCCAGGCGGCTGCTTGGCTGGAAGCCGCGGCACAGCCTGACCGCTACCTTGCCGGAAATGATCCGGCGGCTGAAGGCGGATCCCACCGACTGGTACAAGAAGAACAAGCTTGAACCGTCGGCGGTCGCCGCTTCCGCGCCCGAGCTCGACCAGGCCGCCGCAAGGCTGCGGCGTCCGCTCGAGCGCTCGGACGACGAGGTCGAGGTGGAAACCGAACGCCACCGGGCCGCAACGCTCTGGGCGCCACTGACCAATGTTGCCATCGGACTGTGGCTCGTGGCGGCGCCCTTCACGCTCGGCCTGTTCGATCCCGCTTCAGCACCGATTCCGCCGGCGCTCGGACATGAGATCGCCTCGCCGGAGACGCGCGACGGAAGGCTCGGCATCAGTGAGATCGTATCCGGCCTCGCCATCCTGTCGCTGGCGCTTGTAGGCATGCGCCGGCGCTGGCGCGGACTGCAATGGATCACCGCCTCGATCGGGGTTTGGGTGATGTTCGCGCCGCTCCTGTTCTGGACCACCAGCGCCGGAGCCTACGCGACCGACACGCTGGCCGGCATGCTGATCGTCGCGTTCGCGGTGATGGTCCCGCCAACGCCGGGTATCAGCCGGCGTGCCCTTGCCGCCGATGACGACCGGCCGCTCGGCTGGAGCTATTCGCCCTCGCTCTTCACCCAGCGCATTCCCATAATCGGCCTCGCCTTTGTCGGCCTGTTCGTCTCGCGTTATCTCGCTGCCTATCAGCTTGGCCATATCGATGGCCTTTGGGAACCGTTCTTTGGCCCGGGCGAAACGCCGGCCGGCAATGGCAGCGAGGCGGTAGTCACCTCCTGGGTCTCCAAGGGCTTTCCGATCGCCGATGCCGGGCTGGGCGCCTTTACCTATGCGCTGGACATCCTCGCCGGCGCGATCGGCGACCGCCGCCGCTGGCGCACGATACCGTGGATGGTGCTTTTGTTCGGCTTGCTGGTCGTCCCGCTCGGCGTGGTCAGCGTCAGCTTCATCATCATCCAGCCGCCGCTCATCGGAGCGCTGTGCACGCTCTGCATCGTCCAGGCTGCCGTCACCGTCGTGCGCATCCCCTATTCGGTCGACGAGGTGCTGGCGAGCTGCCAGTATCTTTGGCGTGCGAAACAGGCGGGAGAGCCGTTCTGGCGCACATTCTGGTGCGGAGGCCCGGCACTTTCGGAGGACCAGACGCCGGCGCCGGATCTCGACCGGCCGCTGTCGGAAGTGGCGCGGGACTTCGTCACCGGCGGTGTGAACTTCCCATGGACCCTAGTCGCCAGCACCCTCGCCGGCGCCCTGCTGATGATCACGCCGCTCGCCTTCGGCACAAGCCCGCCGCTCTACTTCAGCGACCATGTCACCGGCTGCCTGGTCATAATGGTCGCCGTTACTGCGATGGCCGAAGTGGCGCGCGCCGTCCGCTTTCTGAACATCGCGCTTGGAGCCTGGATCGCCCTCTCTCCCTTTATCCTCGCCGGCGGTGCGGCGGCGAGCCTAGCCAATCTGGCGATCGGAGCGCTGCTGGTCGGGCTCAGCCTGCCGCGCGGCACGCGCAGCGCCGCGCATTATGGCGGTTGGGACCGGGCCATCGTATAAGGATGTTCAGCAGCGCTGGACGTGTCGAGATGAGGGTCGCCGAAGCTAGCCAAAGGATGGCGGCGCGGCGCCCTGATCGTGCCCCAACAGCGACCGCGACGCCCGCGCTCACACCGAGCCGGTCATGCCGCCGTCGACATAGATGATCTGGCCCGTCATGAAGCTCGATGCATTGGATGCCAGGAAGATCGCGGCGCCGCCCAGTTCGTCGACTTCGCCCCATCTGGCCAGCGGTGTGCGCCCGACCAGCCAGCGCGAGAATTCGGCGTCTTGCACCAGCGCCTCGTTCAGTTCTGTCCGGAAGTAGCCTGGGCCGATACCATTGACTCTGATGCCGTGTGGGCCAAGCTCGGTGGCAAGCCCCTTGGTCAGCATTTTCATCGCACCCTTCGATGCCGTGTATGGCACGATCGAGGAACGCCCCAGTTCGCTTTGCACCGAACATATGTTGATTATGGACCCGGTCTTGCGGGCCATCATCGAGCGGACCACCGGCCGGGTGACATAGAATGCACTGTAAAGGTTTGTCCGCATCAATCTGTCGAACATGTCGAGCGGGAAATCGGCGAATGGCGCGCGGTGCTGCATGCCGGCATTGTTGACGAGAATATCGATCGGGCCGCGCTCTGCTTCCAGCCTGCCGATTTCACGCTCGACGTCTTCAGCCACGGTCACGTCGAAGGTGGAGCCGATCGCCTGGATACCGGATTCGGCCAACGATCCGAGTGCCTTTTGAACGTGGTCTTCGTCCCGCCCATTGATGATCACCGTCGCGCCGGCGCTCGCCAGCGCCTTCGCCATGGCAAAGCCGATTCCGCGGCTCGATCCGGAGATGAAAGCGGTTTTGCCGGCGAGGCCGAACAGGTCCGATAGGTCGGTCAATGTTTGTTTCCCAGAGATGCGGCCAGATGCAGGCGATCGAGGCCCTGCCGTACATCGTAAGCGCGAACGACCGCTGTCAGCAATGGCGAGATTGCCGGCGATAAACGCTTATCCCCGCCAGACGCCTTCCCGGCGCAGATCGTCCATCGTGCGCGAAATGCCTTCGCGCAGGATCGACACCATGTCGTCGATCTGCTCGCGCGTGATGATCAATGGCGGCGACATCACGCACATGTTAATCAGCGGCCGGACCAACAGGCCGAGCTCGTGGCAATGCGCGTCGATGCGTTTGCCGACATCCTTGTCGAGCTGCAGTGGATCCTTGCTGTCGCGGTCGGCGACGCATTCGACGCAGCCCATCAGCCCCATGCCGCGCACCTCACCGACCACCGGCAATTCCTCCAGCGTCTTCAGTTGCGCCTGGAAGTAGGGCGCGACCTCGCGCGTATGGGCCAGCACGCTTTCGTCCAGAATATCGAGGTTCTTCAGCGCCACCGCGCAGCCGACCGGATGGCTGGTGTAGGTCAGGCCATGGCCGAACATGGCGTCCGGATGGTTCGAGCGGCGCAGCTCCTCCAGCAGCCGTTCCGAAAGGATGACGCCGCCGAGCGGGAAATAGCCTGAGGTCACCCCTTTCGCAAAGGTGATCATGTCGGGCTCGATGCCGAACACCTCGCCGGAGGCAAAGACATGGCCAAGCCGGCCGAAGGCGGTCACCACCTCGTCGGAAATATAGAGGATGTCGTTGTCGCGGCAGATCGTCCGGATGCGCTGGAGATAGCCCTCCGGCGGCACGATGACGCCGCCCGACGCCTGCACCGGCTCGCCGACGAAAGCACCGATCCTGTCGGCGCCGACACGGGCGACCATATCGCGGAATTCAGCGACCAGCGCATCGGTGAAAGCGGCAACGCTCATGCCCTTCGGACGGCGGAACGGATCGGGTGAGGACAATTTGACGACCAGCTCGTCTGCGCCATCCATCCAGTCACGGTCGCGCGGACGCCCGTTAAGCGAGGCCGACAGATAGGTCGAGCCGTGATACGCGCCGCCCCGGCTCAGGATCAGCTTCTTTTCCGGGCGGCCGCGCACATTGTTGTAAAATTGCATAAAGCGCAGCGCCGTCTCGACCGCCGAGGAGCCGCCCGTGGTGAAGAAAACATGGCTGAGATCGCCCGGCGCGTGGCCGGCGATTCGCATGGCCAGTTCCGCCGACGGCGCATTCATCGTGTACCACGGCGTGTTGTAGGACAGCGCCATCGCCTGGTCGTACATTACCTTGGCGAGCTCTTCGCGACGGTGGCCGACATTGATGCACCACATGCCCGCCGGTCCGTCGATCAGCCGCTTGCCGGTGGCATCGGTGATGTAGATGCCCTCGCCCGCGCCGATCAGGGCGCGTGCCTCCGCGCCGACCGAGCCGGCGAACGGCCAGGGCTGGACAAGATGGCGCTTGGCCAGTTCGACGGCATCCTGAGCGCCGGCTCCAGCCATTTCGGTCGAAGTGATGTCTCTTGCCGCCGCCATCTTCGCCTCGCATTGTATGCCGCAATTTCACCGGACACGAAGCTGGTTCACGCTCCAGGAAAGCTCGGCTTTCTTCGTTCATTTTGAATGGCCGTTCAATCAATATTGCAGAAATAGCGCTTGATTTCAATCCGCCGATGCGCGCATGATGAAAGAAAGCCGGCAAGCTCGGAGCACGATTGCGCCCTGGGCATAAAGTGGGAACAGATAGCCGGTTCCAGCAATGGGATGCCGCATGGCAGGACAGTCCGCGCCAGCAACCGAAATCACGCCGGAGACCCTGCCCGAGGGCCTGCAATGATGGTGGCCGCGGAAGGGTCGCCCGCTTTCGGCATGACGCGGGCGAGGCGAAACGCCCTTCTGCAATCAGAACCCGTTCAGGGTCTTGCCCTGATCAGCCCGACCTTCGTCTATGCGCTGATACTTCTGGTGCTGCCGATCCTGGCGGTCATCGCGCACTCCTTCTGGACGCAGAATTACCTCACTGTCGACCATACCTTCACGCTTGAAAACTACCGCCTTGCGCTGACCGAGCCGATCTATCGCGACCTGCTGTGGCGCTCGCTCTACATCTCGCTGACGGTGAGCTTCTTCACGGTCGTGCTCGCCTATCCGATCGCCTATTTCATCTCGTTCCACGGCGGCCGCCACAAGGGCCTGTGGCTGTTCCTGATCACCATCCCGTTCTGGACCAGCTATCTGCTGCGGGTAATGTCGTGGAAGGTCATCCTCGGCTATAATGGCGTGCTCAATTCCGGCCTGATGGGCCTTGGCATCATCGACGAGCCGTCGACCGCGCTGCTTTACAATTCGACTGCCGTCATCATCACGCTGACCCACGCCTGGGCAGCCTTCGCCATCCTGCCGATCTTCGTCTCGCTGGAAAAAATCGACCGCACGCTGGTCGAGGCGGCCACGGACCTCGGCGATGGCCCTGTCCGTTCCTTCCTGCGCGTGACGCTGCCGCTTTCGGCGCCCGGTATCATTTCGGCAGCGCTGATCGTCATGATCCCGACGGTCGGCGATTACGTCACGCCGAAGCTTGTCGGCGGCAAGGACGGCGTCATGATCGCCAATGCCATCCAGGCGCAATTCGGCAAGGCCTCCAATTGGCCGCTGGGTGCTGCACTCTCCGTCACCACGATGCTGGTTGTGACGCTGATCGCAGGCGCCACGGTTCTGATCATCCGTGCCGCCCAGCGGCTGGCACGATGAGGCTGGCGCGATGAGGCCGGCGCGATGACGGCGATGCGCCGCTTGCTGCCGGGCCGATTGCTGCCGGCCTATGCGTTCCTCTACGTCGTGTTTCTCTATCTGCCGGTTATCTTCCTGCCGATCTTCTCCATCAACACCGCCGCGACGCCGAAATTCCCGCTCTCCGGCTTCACCTTGAAATGGTACCACGACCTGCCGCGCACGCCGGCGCTGCTCGACGCCACCTGGAACAGCCTGGTCGTCGGGGTATCGGCCTCCATCCTGTCGACCGTTCTTGGCATCCTCGCCGCGCGCTCGATCACCCGCTACCGCTATCCCGGCCGCCGCGCCATCAACGGCCTGATCATGGCGCCGCTGGTACTGCCCGAAATCATCGTTGCCATCTCCTTGCTACTGGTGATCCTGCAACTCGGTTTGAGCCTGTCGCTGTTCACCGTCGTGCTTGGCCACGTCCTGGTCTGCGTTCCCTATTCGATGACGGTGCTGACCGCCGGCTTCGAGGGCTTCGACCGCAGCCTGGAGGAAGCCTCCGCCGATCTCGGCGAGAGCGCCTTCGGCACGTTTCGGCGGGTGACGCTGCCGATGGTGGCGCCGGCGATCATTTCAAGCCTGCTCGTCTGCTTCACCATTTCGCTCGATGAGTTCCTCATCGCCTTCTTCCTGACCGGCACCGAGGCTACACTGCCGATCTATATCTGGGGCCAGTTGCGTTTCGCCGCGAAACTGCCCGGCGTGCTGGCGCTGGGCACGCTGTTGCTGGTTGCCTCGTTTCTTTTGATGACCATCGCCGAAATCCTGCGCCGCCGCGCGGCCAGACGCACCCAGAACGAGGGAGGCCTCCATGCCTGAGCGGCCCCAAATCGAGCGCTCTATGATCGAGATCCGCAACGTCACGCGCAGCTATGGTTCGTTCAAGGCGCTGGACGACGCCTCGCTGACCATCAGGGAGGGCGAATTCTTTTCGCTGCTTGGCCCGTCCGGCTGCGGCAAGACCACGCTGTTGCGTATGATTGCCGGTTTCGACAACCCGACCAGCGGCTCGATCTCCGTCGATGGCCAACCGATGGAAGGCATCCCCGCCAACGGCCGGCCGACCAACATGGTGTTCCAGAACTACGCCATCTTCCCGCACCTCAATGTCGAGCAGAACGTCGCCTATGGCTTGAAGCGGCTGAAGCTGGCCGGCACGGAGGAAAGGCGCCGCGTCGAGGAAGCCCTCGCCCAGGTGTCGCTGACCGGCCTCGGCAAGCGGCTCGCCACCGAGCTTTCCGGCGGCCAGCGCCAGCGCGTGGCGCTGGCTCGCGCGCTGGTGATGCGCCCAAAAGTGCTTTTGCTCGACGAGCCGCTGTCGGCGCTGGACAAGAAGCTGCGCGAGCAGATGCAGGTCGAACTGCGCCGCCTGCAGCAGGCGGTCGGCATCACCTTTGTCCTGGTAACCCACGACCAATATGAGGCACTGGCGATGTCGGATCGCATCGCAGTGATGTTCGGCGGCATGATTGCGCAGGTCGCATCGCCGAAGGAGATCTACCAGCGGCCGGTCAATCGCCAGGTGGCCGACTTCCTCGGCGGCATGAATTTCGTCAAAGCGGAGATCGTCGAGGAGAACGGCGCCTCGCTGGTGCTCGACACGCTGGGCTTCGGCCGCGTCAAGACCGACAAGCCGAAAGCTTTTGTGCGCAATGGCACCGCCGCGACGCTTGGCATCCGGCCCGAGCGCCTGCGCGTTCTGTGGGACGATGCGACGGCAAAATTCGAGGTCGCCGGCAAGGTGGTCGAGCGCCATTATTTTGGCGAGATCACCCATTTGATCGTCGAGATACCAGGGCTGGAAAAGCCGTTGTCGGTGACCGAGACCAACGACTTCGGCGCCGACGACATTCCGGTCGGCACCACGATCCGCCTCGCCTACGACCCAGAGGCCTTGGTGGCGATGGCAGATTGACGCTATCTCACCTCCAATTCGGCGGACAGATAGTCACTTAATCGATTGTCGCCTGCCTTCTTTGAATCCTCCAGCAGCATTTTAAGATCATCAATGTCGACCAATCCATGGTTCTGCAAATAGACGACTGTAAGCTCCGGGTCGAACCCGCACTTGAGATTACCCAATTGGCTAAGCACGTGATAATGCGCACGGTCGCCGGACTTCCAAACAGCAAATGAGTTGACCGGCCAGCCGCCCTGAAGGTCAGCTTTAAGTGAGCTTGCCGAGTATTCGCAGACCTTCTTTAAGGTATTGTCGAGTTCACCAATCTCGATTGGGTGGGGCGCCGAATAATAGCCAGCCGCAAATCCTGTAACTGCCATGACCGCACCGGTGAGTACGATCTTCGAGACCGTTTTCATACCGCTCAGATCTCCTCGATCAACCGCCGCGCCATTTTTCGCCCGGCGACGATTGCACCCTCGACATAGCCTGGGAATGACGGCGACAGCTCCGACGAGGCGAAATGGACCGGCGGCGCGCCGGCGCGGATGATGCGTTCGGCATTGGTTGCCGTCGCATCGACGATAAGGTCGCTGTAGCCGCCACCGCTCCAGCGATCGTCCGTCCAGTCACGGTAGCTGAGATCGGAGAAGCCGGCCGCCTCGGCGCCGAGCGCTTGCTCCAGTTTTGACGTCACCTTAGCGCGCAGTTCCGCCTCGCCCAGTTCGCGCCAGCGCCGGGCCAGCGGCCCGCCGATGAAGACGACAAGTGCTGGATGACCGTCGTCATTGCCGGCGTCGCAGGCAAAAAGCCCGTGCGGATCGCGCCACATCACCATGCCGCTCAAGCCCCTGTCGCGCCAGAAGGCCGTGGGATAACGCGCCAGCATCTTGATTACCGCGCCGCTTTGCCAGACGCCGAGCGCTGCTTCCAGCGCAGCCGGCAGCAGCGGTACGAAATCCAGTCTCGACGCCATCATCGGCGGGACTGCGACCAGCACCGCTCGCGCCTCGATTGAGCCTGCGGCCGAGACGACGCGAACCCCTTCCGCTCGACGCTCGATGGTCTTGACCGGCGTGTTCAGCCGCAGGCGACCACCGAGGTCGCGGGCCAGGTCGTCTGCCAGCGAATGCATGGTTTCGCGCACGAAATACTGCAGTTCCGACACCTCGTTGGTGATGCGGCGGTCGTTGTCGATCAGGTACCACAGCGGCAGCCTTTCCATTGCCAGGCACCAAAGGCCCTCGATCAGCGAATGAAAGACCGCCTTGGCTTCATCGGGATCATTCTGGCGATCGAGCCATGCCGCGACGGTCAAACCGGCAATGGCCGGATCGTCCGGTGCAATCGCGTTCATCCGCTCGCGTATTCGCATGGCGGTGCCATAAGTGCGCTCGGCTTGCGCCTCGCTCATCCGCGGTTGGGTGATGAATTCGCCGGCGAAATGCGTCCCGACCAGCGTCTTGCCGCGTGCCCGCACCAGCGCCATCAGTTCGGGCATGTCCTCGCACAGGAACTGGCCGCCGCTGTCGATGCGCTCGCCGAGCCCGTTCGGCATGGCTTCGACGCGTCCGCCGACGCGGTCGCGGGCTTCGAGCAGCACGAAATCGACGCCAGCGTTGTTCAGCTCATGCGCCGCCGACAGGCCGGTGAAGCCGGCGCCGACGACGACCACCTCGGCTCGTTCGATCTCGGACGTCAATAGCCGGCCTTGATCTTCTCGAATTCGGCGATCATCCGCTGCTTGAGCTTCGGCGCCACCGGCTGCTGGAACAGCGTCTTGTCGAGGGACTTGTCAAGATCGTCGAAGCCGCGCTCGGCCAGGATCTTGGGATCGATCGCCGCCATGGCAGCGGCGTTGCCATGGCCATAGCCGAACGTCTTGACCAGATAGTCGGATACAGCAGGCGCATTGACAGCGTTCAGGAAATCATAGGCCTGGTCGAGATCACCCGGTGCGTCCTTCATCAGCACATAGCCGCACACCCATGTCGACAGGCCTTCCTTGGTATCGCGGTTCATGGCGATCGGCACGCCTTGGCCCTTGAGGGTGACGAAAGTCTCGTTCCAGCCCCAGGCGAGATCGACCTCGTTGCCGGAGAAGGCCTGATTGATATCGGTGTCGTCGGTCCAGTAGAAGCGGATGTTCTTGTGCACGTCACGCAGAAATGCCGAGGCGTCCTTGAACTGCGCGTCGGTCATCTTGTTCCAGTCCTTGAGGCCGATGACCAGGCTGGCCAGCGCGTAGGCGTCGTCGAC
The DNA here is from genome assembly GCF_040322135.1 of Mesorhizobium sp. M0189. NCBI lineage: Bacteria > Pseudomonadati > Pseudomonadota > Alphaproteobacteria > Hyphomicrobiales > Phyllobacteriaceae > Mesorhizobium > Mesorhizobium sp. M0189. The sequence continues at coordinate 468,260 of NZ_JAMYSW010000003.1, read as the reverse complement.
ATTGTCGCCAATGGTAACGCGCCCCTTGAACTTCGGATCGGCAAAGATCCTGAGCGACTGCGCCTGATCCGGCGTCACATTGTCGGTGCGGTAAAGCAGGGCCGTATTGCCCCAGTCGAAAGGCATGAACCAGGCCTTGCCGTCAGCGGTGGTGGCGAGATCCTTCATCGCCATGATGCCGGGATTGAGATCCTTCCAGCCGGCGATACGGCTGGTGTCGAGCGGCTGCAGCATGCCGGCCTCGCGCCATTTCACCACGCTTTGCGAGCAGGGATGCGCAATGTCCGCCTTGAAGCCGGCCCGCATTTTCTGAAAGGCCTCTTCCTCGTCGCCGAAGAAGGCGAAGGTCGGCTCGGCGCCTTGTTCGGCGGTGTAGGCCGGATGCAGCAGCGGGTCCTCATAGCCCGACCAGTCGAACACGACGAGGTCGCCGCCGCCTGCCGCAAGTGCCGCGACTGTGCCTGCGCCGATTGCGCAGGCCGCGGCGATGGCCAGGCGGCGAAGCACGGAATTCATGGCGCAAAGCTCCTCATCGCGGGAAACACCGCGGCGACGTTAGGAGAATTCGGGAGCTTTGGCGAGCCCGTCCGCCCGCTATGTCCGTGGGCAGACGGGCCAAGCGAGGAGAGCTCAATAGCCGGCTTTGATCTTCTCGAACTCGGCGATCATCTTGAGCTTGAGATCGGATGGAACCGGCGACTGGAACAGCGTCTTGTCGACGAACTTCTGCACGTCGTCATAGCCTTTCTCCTTTAGCACCACCTGGTCGACGCCGGCCATGCCATTGGCATTGGCCTGGCCGTAGCCCCAGTCCTTGACCAGGACCTTGGCGACTTCCGGATCGTTGACGGCGTTGAGATAATCATAGGCCTTGTCGGCATTGCCGGGCGCATCCTTGAACAGCACATAGCCGCAGACCCAGGTCGAAATGCCCTCGTCGGTGTCCTTCTTGGCCTTGATCGGCACGCCGGCGGCGACAGACTGCACCGTCGCGTCGTTCCAGGCCCATGCGAGATCGACCTCGCCGCCGCTCAACAGCTGCACGATATCGGTTGAGTCGGTCCAGTAGGAGCGGACGTTTTTGTGCACCTGGCGCAGGAAGCCTGATGCCTGTTTGAACTGGTCATCCGTCATCTTGGTCCAGTCCTTCAGGCCGATGGCGAGACTGGCCAGCGCGTAGGCGTCGTCGACATTGTCACCGACGGAAACCCGGCCCTTGAACTTCGGATCGGCGAAGGCCTTCAACGACTGCACGTCCTTCGCATCGATCTTGTCGGAATTGTAGGTCAGCTGCGTGTTGCCCCAGTCCCAAGGCATGAACCAGGCCTTGCCGTCGGCGGTGGTGGCGAGATCCTTCATCGCCATTATGCCGGGATTGAGGTCTTTCCAGCCTGATATCTTCGAGGTGTCGAGCGGCTGCAGCAGGCCGGCCTCGCGCCATTTCACCACGCTTTGCGAGCAGGGATGGCCAAGATCGGCCTTGAAACCGGAGCGGACCTTTTCGAACGCCTCGTCCTCGTCGCCGAAGAAGGTGAAAGTCGGCGAATCGCCGTTCTTTTCGACATATTTCGGATGGAAGCCGGGCTCCTCGTAGCCAGACCAGTCGAACACGACGAGATCCCTGTCCGCAGCCAGCGCCGCCGCCGAAGCGGCGAGCGCTCCGGCCAATGCCAATGTCAGCGTCAATGTCAGCGTCGGGCGTCGCGTCATTGTCTTCATTGCTGTTCCATCCTCTTTTGATTGTTTCACGCCGGCTTGGCACCGCCGGCTGTCGGCCACGGATAATGCTTGGGAAATGCCGCGGACAGGAACGCGTTCGCGGCCTGCAGCGCAGTCTCGCGCGTGGTGTCTTCGGTGCCCATCATCAGCCGCAGCCACAGTCCCTCCAGCATGGCGCTGAGCGCCAGCGCTATCACCTGCGGCTCATAAGAATAGCCGCCGCTCTGCTTGAGCGTCGCGCAAAGGTCGATAAAGATGTTCTGATAGACGGCGTCGCGTGCGCTGCTCAGCGCCTGATAGGTCGGCCGCGATTTGGCTTCGCCCCAGAACGCACACCAGGCCGCCAGCTTGCGCTTGTTGCAGATCGAGCGGTCGAAATCGGCCGCGACCAATGCCTGCAACTGGCGGGCGGGATCATCGCCGGCCTTCTGCAAGGCGCTGCGCCAATGCGCCGAATACTCGTCATACATGTATTGCAAAGTCGCGACGAGCAGCTTCTCCTTGCTTTCGAAATGGAAATTGACGATGCCGCGCGACAGGCCGGCACCGTCGGCAACGTCGGCCATCGTCGTATCCGAATAGCCGCGCTTGGCCAGTGAATCGATCGTCGCTTCGATCAGTTGAAGCTGCCTGGTCTCTTTCGACGCCTTGCGGCCACGCTTTTCGGTGTCGCTCTTTCGCGTCGCCTCGAGGAGGGCTTCGCGCGCCTCTGTTGTCTTCATGGGATTGATGGTCTCCAGCATCGCCGGCTAGCCAACCGGCTTTCGGCCGCGAAGATGAGTGGGACGGTGCTCGCCTGTGTCAAGCACCTTCTGCATGGCTTCCCAGGTTCGTATATTCTTGTCGACATAGGCCGCGCCGACGGCAGCCGCGACCACCGGGTAGAGCGGCCCCTTCAAGCGGTTCAGCTCCTCCCCCGCGATCTCGCGATACCAGGGATTGCGGTCGCGCACGGTGATGTCGGCAAAGCCGGCCTGGCGCATCGCCTGCACATAGCGGGCCGGCGATGCCATGGCGAAGGACAGGCCTTCAGCGGCGACATAGGCCTTCATCTCGGGCGACGGCTCGCCATCATGCGAGATCATCCAGTTCGACGCGGCAAAGACGCCGCCAGGCTTCAGGACGCGGAATATCTCGGCGAACAATGCATCCTTGTTCGCCACGTGCAGCAGCGCGTCCTTGGAAAATACGACGTCGAAGGCACCGTCGGCAAAAGGCAGCGGTCCTGGCGCCGCCTGGATGAAATCGGCGCGACGCGCGAGCCCGCGCGCAGCGGCCCGCTTCCTGGCCGTCTCGATCACGGGCCGTTCGACGTCGAAGCCTGTGAGGTGGGCCGCGCGGTGACGCTCGATGAGATGCAGCGTGATGCCGCCGGAACCGCAGCCCATGTCCAGGACTGTCTTGCCCGCAAGCGACAGCCCTTCGACGACCCGGTCGACCTCTTCTGGCCCACCCGGCGACAAATAGCCGTCGCCCCACAGCGCCTCGAGGAAGCGGATGGCGGTGTCGTCATACTCCGGTTCGGCCTCTGCCGTTTCGATCATCAAACCCTGGTCCCAAGGCTATCCTCGAATGAGCCAAAGCCTAGCGCATAAACACGAAAACGCAACATCATTTGTTGAACATTCATTCAATATGGCTGGACAGGATGACCGTCTTCGTGCGAAATTCGGCTTATTGGGGGCGCATCACACGAAAAGAAGGTCGGGCACGATGAAGGCTGGGCCAAAGTGAAGAGCTGGGACGCGATCGTCATCGGCGGCGGGCATAACGGGCTGGTCAATGCCTGCTACCTGCAGCGTGCCGGGCTCGACGTGCTGGTCGTCGAGAAGAACGACTGGGTCGGTGGTGCCGCCACCAGCCGCGAGCTGACGCCCGGCTTCCTCTATTCCAACTGCTCCTATGTCTGCTCGCTGTTCCGCCCGGAGATCATGCGCGACCTCGAGCTGCCGCGCTTCGGCCTGCAGGTGATCTCCTATGAGGGCGGCGCGGTGTTCACCCGCGATGGCGACTATCTCGCCAACTACCGCGACCACGATGCCCACCGGCGCGAATTCGCGCGGTTCTCCAAACGCGATGCCGAGGCCTATGATCGTTATGCCCGCGACGTGACGCGGCAGTGCCGCTTCATCCAGCCGCTGCTGATGCGCACGGCGCCCGACCCGACCAGCCTGCGGCCGCGCGACCTTGGCGAACTGCTCTATCTCGGCAAGAAGTTCACGGGGCTCACTGCGGAGGAAATGGCGCTGACGCTGCGCTTCTGGACCATGTCGATCTCCGACTTTCTCGACGAATATTTCGAGACCGACGTGATCAAGGCGAATTTCGCTTTGTCCGGCATCATCGGCACCGCGCTCGGGCCGATGTCGCCCGGCACCGCCTATGTCCTGCTGCATCATTATATGGGCGAGGTCGACGGCTCGGTCGGCGCCTGGGGCTATGCGCGCGGCGGCATGGGCGCGGTCACCGAGGCGCTCGCCGCATCCTTCCAGGCTTCGGGCGGCACCATCCGTACCGGCGCCGAGGTCGACCATGTGCTGATCCGGCGCGGCAAGGCCAATGGCGTGGTGCTGGCCGGCGGCGAGGAAATATACGGCAAGCTCGTGGTTTCCAACGCCGACGTGAAGCGCACCTTCCTCAAGCTGGTCGAGGAAAAGGAATTGCCCGAGATTTTCCTGCGCCGGGTCAGGAATTTCAAGATCCGCGGCTCGTCAGGCAAGGTCAACATCGCGCTCGATTCACTGCCGGAATTCCCGGCGCTGCCGAAGGATTCGCCCGTCTATTGTGGCGACATGCATTTCACCGATTCGATCGAGCGCATGGAGCGTGCCTATGACGACTGGAAGGCCGGGCGCTGGTCGGCCGATCCTTTCCTCGACATGGTGATCCCGACGACGCTCGACCCGACCATGGCTCCACCCGGCAAGCATTTCATGAGCTGCTTCGTGCAATATGCGCCACCGAAGGTGGACGGCCGCGGCTGGACCGACGCCGACCGCGACGGCTTTGCCGAAAGCGTGATCGCGCAGATATCGGACTATTCGCCGGGCTTCCGCGACCGCATCGTCCACATGGAAGTGCGCACGCCGCGCGAGATCGAGGCCGAGGTCGGCCTCACCGAAGGCAATATCTTCCAGGGTGAATTGACCTTCGACCAGTTGTTGTTCAACCGCCCCGTGCCGGGCTACGCACAATACCGCTCGCCGGTCGATGGACTCTACATTTGCGGCTCCTCGACCCATCCCGGTGGCGGCGTCATGGGCGCGCCGGGCCGCAATGCCGCCGCCGAGATCCTGCGTGATCTCGCCAAGCCAAATCAGCATATGAGCCCGGCCCATGACGTCATCTGACAAATGGGATGTTGTCGTCATCGGCGGCGGCCATAATGGCCTCGTCGCCGCCGCCGTTCTGGCGAAGAGCGGCCGCAAGGTGCTGGTGCTGGAAGCCGCCGGCGAGGTCGGCGGCGCCGCGCGCACGGAGGAATTCGCGCCCGGATTTCGTGTTTCGTCGATCGCCCATCTGCTGAACCGGCTGCACCCCGATGTGGTGAAGGTATTGGAGCTGGAGAAGCACGGGCTGCAGGTCGCACGCGGCGACTTCGCGCCGTCGGTGGTGCTGGCGAAAAGCGGTCCGCCGCTTTTCCTGCATGGCGCCTATGGCGAGGTGCTGACCGGCACCAGTCCTGCCGAGCAGTCCGCCTGGAAGGAGTTGCGGGCACAGCTGCTGCGCTACGCCGGCATCCTGAAGCTGTTCTTGTCACGCCGGCCGCCCGATCTCGGCGCCATGTCGCTCGCCAACACGGCAGCGCTCGGCCAAACCGGACTGGCGCTGAAGAAGCTTGGCAAGGAGGACATGCGCGATTTCCTGCGCGTGCTGTTGATGAACGTTGCCGACCTGCTCGACGAGCAGCTTGCCGACGACCGGCTGAAGGGCCTGCTTGCCTTCGACGCTACGCTCGGCAGCCATCTTGGCCCGCGCTCGCCGACCTCGCTGCTCGGTCTCTATTACCGCCTGGCCGGCGAGACCGGCGGTTCCGCCGGCGCGCAGATGCTGCCGAAGGGCGGCATGGGCGCCGTCATAGCCGCCATTCGCGCATCGGCGCAACAGGCCGGCGTGACCATCCGCACCGCGACGCCGGTGGCAAAGATTATCGTCGAGAAGGGCCGCGCCGTCGGCGTGCTGCTCGACAGCGGCGAGGAAATCCGCGCGACAACGGTCGTGTCCGCCATCAACCCGGCGACGACCATGGTCGACCTTGTCGGCCCGCGTGAAGTCGACACCGGCTTCGTTCGCAAGGTCGGCAATATCCGCATGAAGGGCGATGCTGCGAAGCTCAATCTGGCGCTCGACCAGCCACCGCAATTCGTCGGCGTCGATGCCGCCGGCCACCGTGGCCGTCTCGTCATCGCGCCCTCGACCGATCATGTCGAGCGCGCCTTCAACCCGTCGAAATATGGCGAGTTCTCACCCGAACCGGTGATGGAGATCACGCTGCCCTCGCTGTCGGACGCCTCGCTCGCGCCCGAGGGGGCCTGCGTGCTGTCCGCGGTGGTGCAATACGCCCCCTATGCCTTGAAAGAGGGCTGGAGCGTCGGCAAGCCGAAATTCCTCAAAGTCTTGATGGCTGAACTCGAGGCTTATGCGCCGGGAATCGGCGGCAGCGTGCTCCATGCCGACCTGCTGACGCCGGCCGACATCGAGGCGCGCTACCGGATGCCGGGTGGGCACTGGCACCACGGCGAACTGCAGGCCGACCAGATGCTGATGTCACGGCCGATCTCCGGCTGGTCCGGCTACGACACGCCGGTGGACGGGCTGTTCCTTGCAGGCGCCGGCTCGCATCCGGGCGGCGGGGTCTCCGGCGTGCCGGGCCTGAATGCCGCAAGGCGCATCATTACGGTGAGGGGGTAGCTGTCATGGTGCAACGAGCCAAGACCGTGCTCCACGGCGAAAGAACGCCGTGATGAACCATCAGCCCATTGGCCCATCCGATGCCCGCATCGCGGCACAATCCCATTTCCGCAGTTTGCGCCTCGACACGCCGTTCCAGGCGCGCATTGATGCGCTGGCGAAGACGAACGACTGGTACAATTGGGCCGGCTATCGCGCCCCACATTCCCTATGGGACGAGGATCTCGAATATTTCGCCATCCGCAGCCAGGCCGCTCTGTTCGACATCTCGCCGATGACGAAGTACCGCATCGAGGGACCGGATGCCGAGACCTTCCTCGACCGCCTGACATTGCGCGACGTGACTAGGCTGAAGCCCGGCCGCGTCAACTACACCGCCTGGTGCGACGATCAGGGCTTTGTCCTCGACGACGGCACGTTGTTTCGGCTATCGCCGACACGGTTCCGGCTGTGCTCGCAGGAGCGGCATCTGCCGTGGCTTCTGGACAGCGCCATTGGCTTCGACGTGGCGGTTGAAGAAGAGACCGAAACCGTCGCCGGCCTCGCCTTGCAAGGCCCGACCTCCTTTGCCGTGCTGCGCGATGCAGGTTTTGCAGGTATAGAAAAACTGAAAATATTCGACCTCGCCGAGTTTCCGCATGACGGCGTCACCATCACCATCTCGCGCACCGGCTTCACCGGCGATCTCGGCTACGAGTTGTTCGTGCAAACGGACAAGGCGCTCAGCCTCTGGGATCGGCTGATGACGGCGGGCGAGCTGCGCGGCATCCGCGCCAGCGGCTACGCCGCATTGAACCGCGCCCGGCTCGAAGCCGGGCTGATCGTCGCCAATGCAGATTTCGTCACCGCCGAGCATGCCATCCGCGCCGATCGCCTGCGCATGCCGGACGAGATCGGCCTCGGCTTCATGGTCGACTTGGAAAAGGGTCATTTCAACGGCCGCCGCGCAATACTCCACGCACGGGCGAAGAAGCGTCTTCGCCATGTCCTGGTCGGGTTGCAGATCGAGGGCAATATCCCGGCCGAGCATGCGATCGTCTACCACAGGAAAAGCCAGGAGGTCGGGCTGGTCAGCGCCGCCATGTGGTCGCCAATGGCCAAGCGCAACATCGCCATCGCCTCGCTGACGCGGCCGTTCGGCGAGACCATCGTCGACGACCTCTGGGTCGAGATCTACGCCATGCGCGAACTGCAGTACCAGAAGCTGATGAAGCGGGCCAAAATCGTGGCGCGGCCGTTCGTCAGGCTCGACCGCCGCACCGCCAATCCGCCCGCGGATTTCTGAGCATGTCCGACGAAGCCGAACGTCATGAGGATGACGCCGAAGCCGCCGAACAGTGGCAGCTGGTCAACACGCCGCTCGGCGAAAAATGGTCGGGCCGCACCCGCTATGCAGCGGCCATGTTCTTCTACAAACGTGGCGAGATGAGCGCTGAAACGCTGGAGGTCTACCGCATTTGTGCGAGGCTGGACTCGACCGATCCGCTGCCGATCATCCGCGATCGCGGCATTGGCCAGGACTGGCTTAAACGCATAGGTTTTGAATAACTCGCCCTGGGGCGTGTTGAGATTCAGGTCAGGCCGAGTCGAAAATTGTGGGTTCCGAGAACCGGAGCGGAGCGTACTTTTGGGTGCCCTAGCCGATGGTCTTTTCCAGCATACTGAGCCAATTGCGATAGGCGATCTTCTCGATCAACGCGCGCCCGAAGCCGCGTGCTGCGAACGCGTCGAGCAGCTTCGGCAGGCCGGCAACGTCGCCGATCACGGCAGGAATCATGGCGCCGTCGAAATCCGAGCCGAGGCCAACGCCGTCTTCGCCCAGCGCCTGCAGCAGCGAATCGACATGGCGCACCATGATGTCGAGGCTGGTGTCGGCGTTCATCCTGCCGTCCTCACGCAGGAACCCGGTGGCGAAGTTCAGCCCGACCATGCCGCCCGAGTCGCGGATTGCGCCGAGCTGCCATTCGGTGAGGTTGCGCGAATGGCCGCAAATCGCGTGCACGTTGGAGTGGGTCGCGACCAGCGGTGCATCGCTGATTTCGACGACGTCGCGAAAACCTTTTTCGTTGAGATGCGAAAGATCGATCATGATCTTCAGCTGGTTGCAGGCTTTCACCAGCGCCTTGCCGGCATCGGTCAGCCCTGGCCCTGTATCGGGCGACGACGGAAAACGGAACGGCACGCCGTGGCCGAAGGCATTGGGACGGCTCCAGACGATACCGAGCGAACGCAGGCCGGCTGCGTGGAGGACGTCAAGCAGGGTGAGCTCAGGATCGATCGCCTCGACCCCTTCGATATGGAACACCGCCGCGATCGAGCCTTGCGTCATCGCCTTCCTCACGTCGCCGGCGCTGCGGCAAACGGTGAGCGCCGAAGCCCGCTCCAGCCTGAACAGGATCGAGGCCATCGCCATGGTGGAGTTGAGCGCATCGGCGCGCGGAACCTCGGGCGGCAAGGGCTCGCTGTCACTCGGCGCCAGCGGCACCGAGCCGCGTTTGGATTTCTCGACAGGCGGCGGGAAGATCGCGAACATGCCGCCGGCAAATCCGCCTTTCTTCGCGCGCGGCAGGTCGATATGGCCACCCGGCGTCCCCTCGACGAACAGCTTTTCGACGTCCGCATCCTTCGACTGGTAGAGCCTGAGCAGCGTATCGTTGTGGCCGTCGAAGACGGGAACGAGATCGGATTCGGTCATGGAGGGCCATTCGGTTGAAGTGGTCGGGCCGCAGACGGCGAGCCGGTTTGTTGGCAATACTTAGGCAAGACGGGCGCTCTTCGCAAATCCCGCATGTTGCCGCTGTGTTTGTACGCCTCCAATGGCCGAAGAGGCCCGCGGTAAAGCCGCGCACCCTTTCTCCTGTCATTCATCGATGGCTGTCTCTTACCGCTTCAGCACGTCCGCCCATTCCGGATGGCGACGGAACTGGGCATTGGCGAACGGGCAAAGCGGGATGATCGTTTTGCCCGCCGCACGCGCATCCTCGACGGCACGGGTGACCAGGCGAAGCCCCGCGCCCTGGCCGCGAAATGCATCCGGCACTTCGGTATGGTCGATGATGATCTGGTGCTCGCCGATCTTGGTGAAAGTCATCTCCGCCTCGGCGCCGCCCGGCCCACGCAGGAGATAGCGGCCCTTCGAGCCGCGGTCCTCCAGTTCGATCTCCGGCAATAGGTCAGACATGGCTTGCGGTCCTTTCGTCCGGCGCCACGGCGAACAACCGCCGCGCCGCCTCGATCTCGCTCGGCCGCACCTCATGGCCGCCGTCATGCCACTCGACTGTGACATCGGCGCCATCGGCGCGCAAATAGGCTTCGAGCCGCACCGTCAAATTAGGCGGACAGACCGGGTCCCGCCTGCCGGCGGTGACCAGGATGTGACTGCCGCCAAGGCTGCCCTTGACCTCCGGCTCGAACGGGATCAGCGGATGCATCAGCACCGTTGCGTCGAACAGCGACGGCTCGGCAAACAGCACCGAGGCCAGGATGTTGGCGCCGTTGGAGTAACCGAGGCCGAGCACCGAAGATGGCTTTGCCGCCTCGACATGTGCCTTGACGAAGCCGGCCATCTTCTCTGTCGCTCGCGTGAGGTCGCCCATGTCGTAGACGCCCTCGCCGGCGCGGCGAAAGAAGCGTGCAGCGTCTTGTTCCGAAACATCGCCGCGCGGAGCGACGATCGTCGCTTGCGGCACAAGATCGCGTCCAAGCGACAGAAGCTGGGCCTCGTCGCCGCCGGTGCCATGGAAGACGAAGAGCAGCGGTCCATCAGGCGAACCGGGCAGCACCTTGTGAATATACGAATCCTTACTCACGACGTTGCCCTCAGTCTTCCAGTTTCTGCAGATGCTGCTCGAGATAGGGCCGCAAATGCTGGTGTTGTGACGGCAGCTTCAGCGCCTCACCAAGATGGGCGGTGTCCTCGTCGCGGTCGAAGCCGGGCTCGTTGGTAGCGACTTCGAACAGCACGCCGCCCGGTGTGCGGAAGTAGATCGCCCAGAAATAGTCGCGGTCGATTACCGGCGTCACCTGATAACCGGTATCGAGCAGCGCCTTGCGCACTTCGAGCTGCTTGGCGCGGTTCTCGACGGCGAAGGCGACATGGTGGACCGAGCCGGCGCCGAGATTGGCGAAGCCGGCCCCTGGCAGCGATTCGATATCGACGACATCGGCGCCGTTGCCGTTCTTCACCGTTAGCCGCCTGACATTGCCGGACTTGTCGACCTCCTCATAACCCATGAATTTCAGCAGCTCTTCGGTGGCGCCACCATCTTTCAGCCTGAGCGACACTGAGTGAAAGCCGCGGATCGCCTCGTCAGTGGGAATGCCACCCTTGGCCCAGGGCGCTCGGCTGTCCGCTCTGTCCTCGACCAGCGCAAAACCGTCGCCGTCGGGACCGGCGAAGGCAAGACGCTTCTCGCCGAACGTCTCCTCGCGAGAAAGCCCTGTGACACCTTGCTCGGCAAACCGTTTCTCCCAATAGCCGAGCGTGCCCTCGGGCACCGAGTAAGTGGTTGTGCCGACTTCGCCGACTCCATGGCGGCCCTTGCCGATGTTGGGGAAGGGGAAATAGGTCATCACCGAGCCGGGCATGCCGACCTCGTCGCCGTAATAGAGGTGGTAGACGTCGGGCGCGTCGAAATTGACGGTTTTCTTGACCCGCCGCAGGCCGAGCGTCCCGGTGAAGAATTCATTGTTCTGGCGCGCGTCGCTGGCCATCGAGGTGACGTGATGCAGGCCCTTGACCTGGTCGAGCATGTTTCTGCTCCTTCCCTTGTACTGGTGCGGCCCTTGCCGCTGTCCACGCAAATATGAGGATCCGGCTCCTGGCTGCAAAGATGGCAAACACAGAATGGACTGTGCTGTTAAAGTGAACGATCAAACAGGTTTTGTTCACCATTCGTCAAACTGGACCGGCTTGCATATTCGCCGAAATTGCGCTCCATGAGCGACGTAGCCGGCATGAGGATATAGCGGTTGATTGGAAAACGCCCCAACATTCTCCTGATCACCTGCGACCAGTGGCGCGGCGACTGCCTATCGGCTGCTGGCCACAAGGTGGTAAGAACGCCGAATGCCGACGCGTTGGCTGCAGAGGGCATTCTTTTCAAGAAGCACTATGGCGGCGCCGCGCCTTGCTCGCCGGCTCGCGCCTGCCTCTACACCGGCCTCTACCAGATGAACAATCGTGTCTGCCGCAATGGCACACCGCTCGACGCCCGCCACGGCAACATAGCGCTCCGGGCGCGTGCCCTCGGCTATGAACCGACGCTGTTCGGCTATACTGATATGGCACGCGATCCGCGTACGCTGGCGCCTGGCGACCCGCAGCTGAAGAGCTATGAAGGCGTGCTGCCCGGCTTCACCGTACGTCAGCTTCTGCCCGAGCACCAGAAGCCTTGGCTGTCATGGCTCAAGGCGCGCGGCGTCGATGCCGGCGCCGGCTCCCCCGACATCCATCTCCCGGTGGGTGAAATCCCGGAAAACGACGGCGGGGTTAGCAACGCCCCGCCCGTCTATTCGAAGGACGAAACGCCGTCGGCCTTCCTGGCCGGCGAATTTATCCGCTGGCTCGGCGAACAGGAGCGCGATGCGCCGTGGTTCGCGCACCTTTCCTTCATCAGTCCTCACCCACCCTTCATCGTGCCGGCGCCTTACAACGCCATGTACGATCTGGCCATCGGTCCAGCTTTTGACCGCGCCGAAAGCTGGCAGGCCGAAGCAGCAAGCCACCCTTATCTCGCCTATGAACTTGACCGGCAGGAACGGTCGAAATTCCGGCCCGGCTCGGAGGGCAAGGTGCGCGACTGGGGCGACGATAATTTTCGCCGCATCCGGGCGCTTTATTACGGCATGATCTCGGAGAGCGATGCGCAGCTTGGCCGGGTCTGGCAAGCAGTCAAGGCGGCCGATGCATGGGACGACACCGTCATCGTGCTGACCTCCGACCACGCCGAGATGATGGGCGACCATTTCATGCTGGGCAAGGGCGGCTTCTTCGACGGCAGCTTCCATATTCCGCTGATCATTCGCGATCCGCGCCGCCGAAAGGCTGTCGGCAGCAGCGTCGACCGCTTCACCGAGGCGGTGGATTTGGCGCCGACCTTGCTCGAGCTCACTGGCGGCGAAGTGCTGCCGCATCTCGACGGCCGCTCGCTGGCGCCTTTCCTGGACGCGACGGAGCCGGACGCCTGGCGCGACGCGGCCCATTGGGAGTTCGATTTCCGCTCGATCGCGGATGGTGATGCCGAACGGTATTTTGGCATCGGTCAACGCCAGTGCAATCTCGCCGTCATCCGTACGGAAAAGTACAAATATGTGCATTTCGGCGGTGGCCTGCCGCCCTTGCTCTTCGACCTCGAGAAAGACGCCGGCGAGGTGACCAGCGTCGCGGACGACCCAGCCTATCGGCCGGCGCGGCTGGAACTTGCCGAAAAGCTCCTTGCCTGGCGGGCCGAGCATCTCGACCAGTCGCTGGCGCTCGCCGAATTGACGCATGACGGCGTTACCGGCCATGTCGCGGGCCTGCCTTTTGCGTCGACATGAGAAAGCCCGCGCCGTTGCCGGCGCGGGCTTACCTGTCGACTGAGATGCAGCTTACCGCATGATCATGCGCTGTTTGTCGCGGTTTTGCGCATAGCTGCCCTTGTCATAGGCGGCCTGCGCCTCGAGCTGCTCCTTGGTGAAGTTCGTGTAGAGATAGCGCTTGCCGTTCTTGTCGGTCATGAATTTCAGGTTGTCCATACCGACTGCCACCTCCTTCTCGCCGACGCCGAGGAAGCCGCCGACGTCGATGATGACTGCGTCGACCTTCTTGTCGCCGCTCAGCACGACGTCGCCGATCTCGCCGACATTGGCATCATTGGCGCCGTAAACGGTTGTTCCAACCAGATCCTCGGCCCGGATTTCGCCTATCGGCATTTCAGTCAGCGTCGACTTGTCGATCGAGCCGGTCTTGGTCTGGTCGGCCGCGGAATTAGCCGTAGGCGCCGGCGCCGGGGCATTTTGAGCCGTTTTACTGGCTTGGTCAGTGTTGCTGGTGGTCGCGGTGCTGGCCGTCACGGTAGGCGTGACGGTGGCAGGCGCATTAGCCGCGGCATCGTTCGACGCAGTGGTTGCCGGGGCCGGATCATAGGCCTTGCGGTTGAAGTCCGGCTGTGCCTGCAGCTCTTCCTTGGTCGTTTGCGCGACCAGCCAGCGATCGCCGTTCCTCTCGGCCCACTGTGCCTTGTCGAAATCATAGGCGACGTTCTTTTCGCCGATGCCGAGGAAGCCGCCGACACCGATGATCAGCGATTGCGCCTTGGCTTCCTTGTTGATGACGATGTCGTTTACGTCGCCGATGTTCTGGGCGTCGTCGCCGGTGCCGTTATAGACGGTCTCGCCGATGATATTGGTGGCGAGATTGCCTTCGGCGCGCTTCACCGGCTCAGCCGGCGCGGCAGGCGCCGGGGTTGTATTTTGCGCGCTGGTGGAAGGGGCGGCAGGCGCCGCATTATCCGCCGAAGCTGGTGGCGGCGGCGGATCGTAAGGCCTCCGGTCGAAATCCGGCTGAGCCGTCAGTTCATCCTTCGTTGTTTGCGCTATCAGCCAACGGTCGCCATTTCTTTCGGCCCATTGCATCTTTTTGTAGTCGAAAGCGACGTTCTTGGTTCCTATGCCAAGAAAACCGCCGACGCCGATGACGACGGATTTTACCTCGCCGCGCTCGTCGAAGACGACGTCGCTGATGTTGCCGATATTCTGGGCATCGTCGCCGGTGCCATTATAGACGGATTCGCCGATGATGTTGGTGACAAGGCTGCCCTCGGCACGTATCGCCGGAGCGGTATCCTGGGCGGCGGGTGGTTGCGCCGGCGCCGGGGTCGTCGCCGATTGCGCAAATGCACCCGTCGCAATCAATGTTGCGACTGCTGTCGTGGTTAAAAGGGTGCGGATCATCTTAGTGTCTCCTCGTCGGTGATTTCGTGCACGCCCTGCCCGCCTGGCGTCACTGCGGGCGCAGCGTCTTCTGCATGTTCACAACGTTGTGACCACACTGTTGTTCCGAAAAAAGCCGCGGTGCACCCGGTGCGATGTCAATGGTTCTCGGATTCGCCGCGCTGGTCGAACGGAACATTTTCTCGGCCGCCCCGTTCCACTCCCGGCTGGGCCCCCGTCCCGGCCCGATAGGTGCTGGAAAATGGAACGGCCATGCGGTTTGCAGCGGTGCTGAACAAGGACGGGGGCACCCTGCGCACCATCGATCTTGAGGCCTTCGCCAGCCGGATGCGCGGCACGCTTGAGACTGCCGGCCACTCGATCGATATCGAAATCGTCGCCGGCAAGGATATCGTCGCCACGCTGGACGGCGTAACTTCCAGGCGCGGCATCGACGTCGTGCTGGCGGGCGGTGGCGACGGCACCATTTCGGCCGCGGCAGCCCGTTTGATGAATGGGGAGAAGGCGCTGGCAATTCTGCCGGCTGGCACAATGAACCTTTTTGCGCGCGGCCTCGGTATTCCGCAGACCCTCGATGCGGCACTGAAATCGTTTGCGGACGGCGAGGTGATGGCGATTGACATTGCAACAGCCAACGGCCGGCCTTTCGTGCATCAATTCTCGATCGGCATGCACGCCAGGATGGTGCAACTGCGCCAGAAGATGGAATTCGGCTCGCGGCTGGGGAAGATGCGTGCCTCGGTGCGAGCCGCTTGGGCAACGATCAACAATCCACCGGCGATGAACGTAACGCTGACGGTCGGTGAGGCCGAGATCAGAACCCGGATCACCGGTATCGGCATCACCAACAATCTGTTCGGCGAGGGCCACCTGCCCTATGCCGACGATCCGGCAGGCGGCGTGCTGGGCATCTATGTCACCGTGGCACGGCGGCGCGGCGAATTGATCAGGTTCCTCTTTGACGTCGCCCGTGGGAAATGGCGCGGCAACGAGCATGTCGAAATCCATCAGGCAAACCGCGCCGTTTTGAAAATCCATTCGACGAACAGGAAAGTTCAGGCCGTCATGGACGGCGAACTCGTAAAGCTCGATCGCGAGACGACCGTCGAAATCCATCCGCGCGCGTTGAATGTTCTCGTCCCGGCGCGCGCCGCCGAGGCAAAGGTTGCCTGACGTGAGGTAGCGTGATGTGGGGTTGCGTGATGCGGGTTGGCACGAGAGATGGAGAGAGTCTAGCCGCTGGGTGTGTTGCCCTGCTCGGTCTTAGGCGTCTCGATCATCCAGCCGTAGATTTCGGCGACGCCCCAGGCGATAAAAGCCAGCAACAGCGCGGCGATCAGGATACGAAGGACATGCTGACCCCGCCGCCCTTGACGGGCTTTGTTTTCAGGAACGATTTTTGGCATGGTCTGGCTCCATATTTGGCGCCGGCAGGCGGAGCTAGCGGGGCATTGGCTGGTAACGGCTCCCCGCTGCGAAAGTTCCGGCTCGACAAGGCGGCAAACGGGCCGGTTGGCCTGATCAATCAGCGGGGCCGGCCACTGGGGGCGTAGTGGACGACAATAGCCAGACAAAGCCGGGCCTGCCGGTCGATATTCGCCGTGTGGTGGGCGCTGCGGACCGCCTTGCCGTGCTGCACGGCCTCGACGCGCTGGATACGGCTGCCGACCCTGATTTCGACCGTATCAGCGGTCTTGCCGCTTCGGCGATGCAAACGCCTGTCGCACTGATCACGCTGGTCGATGCCGAGCGGCAGTGGTTCAAGTCCTGTATCGGCCTCGACGAGACCGAAACCGCAACCGAGACATCGTTCTGCGCCTATACCATCGCAGCCGGGGACGTGCCGATGGTGGTGGCCGACGCGGCGACGGATCCGCGGTTCAAAGCCAATCCGCTGGTCACCGGCGAGCATCATATCCGCTTTTACGCCGGCGTGCCGATCGTAGTCGACGGCGCACTGATCGGCACGCTCTGCGTGCTCGACCGGAAGCCGCACGCACGTCCCTCTTCTGTCCAGATCGACCAACTGTCGGCGCTAGCTGGCCTCGCCGCGAGCCTGTTCACGCTGAAGGATGCAACCCGCAGCGCAGCGATTGCCGAGGCCGCACTGGCTCGAGAGGAAAAGCGGCGCGCTATTGCGCTCGATGCAGCTTCGCTCGCCAGTTGGGCATGGGATATCCGCAGCGACATGATCGACTGCGATGTCCTGCTGTCCGAATTGTTCAACTTGCCCAAGTCGAACAGGCTGAGAGCGCGCGACATCCTGACCGCCATCGACCCGCGCGACGTTCATCAGACCGAAACACGCTTTCGCGACGCGCTGACCGGCAGCGACGATTATTTTGGCGAATACCGTGTCAAAGGCCTCGATCCGCCGCGATGGATCGCAACGCGCGGCCGCGTCATAGAGCGCGACGGCGAGGGCAAGCCGACGCTGATCTTCGGCGTCAACTACGACATCACCGAACGCAAGCTTGGCGAAGAACGTCAACGGCTGTTGCTGCGCGAGCTCAATCACCGCGTCAAGAACACTTTGGCAACCGTACAGGCGCTGGCGACGCAGACCGTTCGCCATGCCCGTCAGCCAAGCGAATTCCTTGAAGCTTTCAGCGCCAGGCTGCAGGCGCTGGGCGTTGCGCACAGCCTGCTGTCGGACCGCGAGTGGCGCGGCATCGGCATCCGGGAGCTGGTGGAGATCGAAGTAAAGCCGTTTCAAACCGCTGGACAATCGCGCATGGCGATCTCCGGCACCGATGTCCTGCTCTCACCCGACCAGGCAGTCGGACTCGGCCTGATCCTGCATGAACTGGCAAGTAACGCACTACAACATGGGGCGCTCTCGGTTTCTTCCGGAAAGGTCGATCTCGATTGGAAGGTGCAAGGCAGGAAGGGTGCACGACGTCTGTTGCTGGCTTGGCGTGAAAGCGGCGGCCCGCGGGTTGCGCCGCCCGAACGCCATGGCTTCGGCTCGATCCTGATTCGCCGCAGCCTGGCCAAGGTCATTTCCAGCGAGGTGACCCATGAATTCCGGCCCGACGGCGTAATCGCCGAAATATCGATGCCGCTCGACGATTTGTGACGCGAGGATTTTTCGACCGGGCGCCAGAATCGTTTGGGCCGAACTATCCGCTTCCGAACTATTTCCCTTTGCCGGTATCCGGATCGTCGGAGTCGGGCTTCACGTTCTCGCGGTAGATGGCGTAGGCTGCGAGTGCTATCGCCGGGCCGAGAATGGCGCCCAATCCGCCCTTCGCCACGCCACCTTTGCCCGTGAGCAGCGCCGGCAGCACGGCGAGTGCTGCGGCGATGCCGACCGCCTTCATGTCGGCGTTGCGTCGCTTCGCCCGGCGTCTGGCGCGCGAGCCGGCCGACATCCGGTAGACGAGCAGGATGAGACCGGCGATTGCCAGAAAGCCGATCCCGAAGCTCAACGACGCTGCCATCGGTCCATAGCGGGCCGCCGTCCAGATATAGGCTGCCCCGACTAGGAAGCCGAGGCCGCACAGCGCCGCGAGTGCTGCGACCGAATAGACCATCGCAGCGACGCGCGCGCGTTGTATCGCCGCAATGGTTTCGCCCGAGGCGAGGCCCGAGATCAGCGATGCAAGCATTCCCATGCGTGCAGAACTAGCGGCGCGCGAGGAGTGCGAAGAGGAACCCGACGCCTGCGGCGATCGCCAGCGAAGTCACAGGCTTTTCGCGCATATGGGCTATCAGCTGCGCCTCGATGTCTTTGGCGTTGCTGCGCAGGCTGTCGAAGGCTGCTTCGCCCTGGGTTCGCAACTGCTCGACGCCCTCGGCGGCGGCGCGCCGCGCAGCCCCGTAGCCATGTTCGCCAGTTTTGGCCAACAGCTTGGTAAGTTGGTCGATGTCGGCCTTCAGTTGTGCGATGTCGGCCTCAATATCGGAATTCGTGCGGGCTTCGTTCGCGGCCTTTCCTGCGGCAGTCGCCATTGCTTCACTCTCCTTGCTTTTGCTCGGTCGAAAACGCCCAACAGACCCCAAGGTTCCGGCACGAACCTCTTCTAACCCTATCTCCGGCAGCGCTCGTTGCAAATGCCTTGCAAGGGCCGCGGCCGACGCATCCGCCGGCATGTCTTTTTTAAATGACAGCATGCCAAATAGCGATCATGACTTCCCCGGTTTGAAGATAGAGGCGCATTTAAGGAGATATTGCTGCGTGGGCCCATCGCTTGACGGTTTGCGGATTCTTATCCTGGAAGATGAGTTCCTGATTGCCATGGATATCGAGCAGCTTTGTCGCGACTACGGCGCGCTCGATGTGGTCATCGCCCGTGATCTGACTGAGATCGAACAGCAAGACGTTGCCGCGCAGTTCGACGTGGCCATCGTCGACCTCATGCTGAGCGGCGTTTCGACGCTTCAATTTGCTTCACGGCTGCGTGAAGCTGGCATCCCGTTCGTCTTCGCCTCGGGCCAGTCGGATATGGACGAGATCAAGAAATCCTTTCCCGGCGTCAGACTGGTCACCAAGCCCTATTCGGGAGACGATCTCGTCGAGGCAGTGGCAGCGGCCTGCAGGCGCTGAGGGCGCGGAGCGGCTCGAACACGCCCACGCTTCACGCTGCCGTCGACCCCGTTACCTGAGCCGAAATTGCGTCCGGGCCATACTCGTCTTCACCGGAGATCTTCAAGATTTCCTGCAGCCGCGTGCGGGCGCGGCTGACGCGGCTCTTGATCGTTCCGACGGCGCAGCCGCAGATCTCGGCCGCTTCCTCGTAGGAGAAGCCCGATGCGCCGATGAGGATAATGGCTTCGCGCTGGTCTTCGGGCAGCAACTCGAGCGCGCCGCGAAAGTCTTCGAGGTCAAGCTGGCCGTGCTGGGCCGGATGAACGGCAAGTCTGGCCGTCATGACGCCATCGCTGTCCTGCACCTCGCGGCCGCGCTTGCGCATCTGCGAATAGAATTCGTTGCGCAAGATCGTGAACAGCCATGCCTTCAGATTGGTGCCGGGCTGGAAGCTTTCATGCTTGTCCCAGGCCTTGACTAATGTTTCCTGCACCAGGTCGTCGGCCTTGTCGGCATTTTGCGTCAGCGACACGGCAAAAGCCCGCAGGCTCGGGATCGAGCCGAGCAAG
The DNA here is from genome assembly GCF_040322135.1 of Mesorhizobium sp. M0189. Classification (NCBI taxonomy): domain Bacteria; kingdom Pseudomonadati; phylum Pseudomonadota; class Alphaproteobacteria; order Hyphomicrobiales; family Phyllobacteriaceae; genus Mesorhizobium; species Mesorhizobium sp. M0189. The sequence continues at coordinate 448,595 of NZ_JAMYSW010000003.1, read as the reverse complement.
TCGGTCTTGAAGCCCTGGGAGACGGCCGCCATGCCTCAGTCCTTCTTCTGTACAGGTTCGGCCTTTTCCAACTGGCTGAGCAGTTGTGCGAAGCGATCCGGCACATTGTCGGAGACCAGCTCGTCGTAATATTGTTTGAGTTTGCGGCCGATTTCCGAGTTCGGCCCAAGCGGGTCGCGGGAAGCAGCCCGGCGCCCGTTGCCAACGCCAGCCGTGGTAGCTTTCGTCATGTTCTTCATTTCGCCCTTTGTCCCAGCCTTAAGCCGCCCTTCAACACATAACGCAAGGCAAGCGGCAGCCTCGTCTGGTTGCCCAACCCCGCCCTAAACGCCAGCCCGCATACTTAGTTCCGCATGACCGGAACTTTTTCGCACAACCCGCGTTTTTAACTTTGGGCTTGCGAACCGTTTTTAGCTGTAACATGTAATCACGTCATATGAGGGAGACGTCCGATATGAGCCTATCAGCAACCATCGCTCCGCACCTGCCGTTCCTGCGCCGCTTCTCGCGCGCGGTATCCGGATCGCAGGAGAGCGGCGACGCGTTGGTCGCCGCAATGCTCGAGGCCATCATTGCCGATGTCGATATCTTTCCGGACGCATCGAACGACCGCATCGCACTCTACAAGGTCTTTGCCAAGCTCTTCACCTCGGTGGCCATTCGCGTTCCGCAGGAGCATGCCCAATCGGCATGGGAGCAGCGCGCCGCGGCCAATCTGAATGCAATCGCGCCTCGTCCCCGCCAGGCCTTTCTGCTGGTCGCCGTCGAAGGCTTCAGCGAAGACGAGGCGGCGGAGATTCTCGACGTCGACGAACAGGAATTCTCAGAACTTCTCGCTCAGGCGAGCAACGAGATCTCCCGTCAGGTGGCAACCGACGTGCTGATCATCGAGGATGAGCCGCTGATCGCCATGGATATCGAGGAAATGGTCGAAAGCCTCGGCCACCGCGTCGTCGGAACAGCGCGCACCCACGCGGAGGCGGTGGCGATGTTCGGCAAGGCGCGGCCAAAGATGGTGCTTGCCGATATTCAGCTCGCCGACGGCAGTTCGGGCATCGCGGCCGTCAATGAAATCCTGTCGTCCACCTCGGTGCCGGTGATCTTCATCACCGCCTTTCCCGAGCGGTTGCTCACCGGCGAGCGGCCGGAACCGGCTTTCCTCGTCACCAAGCCATTCAACCCGGATATGGTCAAGGCTCTTATCAGCCAGGCCCTGTTCTTTGACCGGCACGCGAAGGCCGCGGCATAAAACAGCTGGCGACCGAGTTGCGGCCGCCAGGGTGTGGGATAGCCACTCCCCTTGGACCGGATGGGGGCGTGACGCCGACTTAACACACGACAGCCAACTGCTGCCGAACCTGACGAGAACCTTTTCGCACACACCGCAGCAATTCGGGCCGTAACGATTTTCAGCATCGTCTTTTTCGGGAAATGGTGGAACAAACGGAGGCGAATCACGTTTTCACCGCAGCATTGGAAGGAGATGGATCATGCTTTACTGGGCGCTCGTATTTCTCGTCGTGGCGATCATCGCCGGTGCGCTTGGTTTCGGCGGCATCGCTGGCACTTCGGCCGGCATAGCGCAGATATTGTTCTTCATCTTTCTCGCCTTCCTGATCATATCGCTTATTGCCGGCCTGATCAGACGGGCGTGAATGCCAAGCGGCCATTCAAGCGAACACTGGAAGCCGCACCCCTCAAACGGTTTCCAGCCACCGCCGGGCAGTGTCCTCCGACGGGATGCCGCTCGGCGGACCGCTTTTTAGGGCTCGATCCGAAGCTCCTCCTTTTGGAACCCATTTTTCCGTGAGCCGTTCAGCCCGACGTGGGTTGAGCAAATTACCGATGCGTTCCAGAGTCGGAAAAATGAAAGACCGCGGCCAGAGGGATGAGATCATCGCTCTGCATCCCGCCGAAAGCGGAATGCAGCTTGGCCGAGCCCTTCTCCACGCCTTGCACAATGCCGGGATTTCCGTTCTATACCAGGATCGCGAGATGAAGACGGTGTGGGCGCGCAACATGCGCGCACCATGGACCTCTGATGCCTCCGACAACAACGGCATCTTGCCGCCGGCGCAGGCAGAGCGTATCGGCGCCGCCAAGCACGACGTCATCGTCTCCGGCAATCCTCAACATCTCGAACTCAGCGTGCCGGCCGATGATGGCGCCCGCTGGTTTCAGGTATGGATCGACGCCGACCGCAGCGAGACCGGCGCGGTGCAGGGCGTCGTGACCACCATGGTCGAAACAACCGAGCAGAAACGCCGGGAGCAGACGCTGAAGGCGCTGCTGCGCGAGGTCAGTCACCGCTCCAAGAACCTTTTGGCCATCATCCAGAGCATCGCCACCCAGACGGGGCGTTATTCCGGCAGCATTGACGATTTCCTGACGCGTTTCCGGGGCCGATTGCAGTCGCTGGCCTCCTCGCAGGACCTAGTTACGTCATCCAACTGGCGGGGAGCGGCGCTGCGCGAGCTGGTTTCCGGTCAGGTCGGAAGGTACGGCGCGGACCCCATGCACAGCCTGCGTTTCCGCGGCGCAAATCCATATCTCAATCCCAATGCTGCCTTGCACATCGGCTTGGCCATGCATGAGCTCGCCGTCAATTCGGTCAGCTATGGCGCGCTGTCGCGCAGCGATGGTTTCGTCGAGGTGACGGCCGATCTGACGGCCGCTTCCGCTGGCGAGCCTGCGCTGTCGCTGACATGGGCCGAAGTGATCGGAGCCAACGACAATCAACGCAGCGAGAAGCGTTTTGGCAGCGTCGCACTTGAACGCGTCGTGCCCACTTCGTTGAATGGAACGGCGACACTTGAGATCACCGGGAACCGCCTCGAATACCGTCTTGTCGTTCCTCACGGCAATTTCGAGACGGATTGAACGAACGGCGGCCGCAGGAAGAAGGCTGGCTGCATCACCCCGCCTTAACCGACTGTTCACCATAAAGTCCGATCCTGTCCGAACGTGCCGATTCAGCGGACATTGATTGAGTTTGGCACAATATGAAAGGAATGGGCCTTGACGGCTGCCGACTTGAACAGACTGGAACAGGCCGCTCGCGTCTCGATGGGCGGTTTTCAGGATCCCGACGTGTCCGCAGCGCCCGCGCCTCGTGCTTTGCCCCTTCGCTTCGCCGCCTTTGCGCTTATGGCCGCGATCGTCCTGACCGCCGCGTCCCAGTTGATCTGATCGAGCTCGCCTCTGCTTGATTCCTTTGAAACCGCGGCCGAGTGCACGGCGGCGCGCCCCCGTTCGCGGTCATCGACCGGCAGGGCCAAGCCCAACATGTCGGCGCCAAATGTCTTGCCGTCGATCCTGCGCTCGAGGACGGCTATGACAGGATTGTCTGGAATGTGCATCCCGACGCCACGCTCGATGCGTCCTTGGAGATTTCCGAGTTCGTGGTAGCATCGAACGGCGCACGTCCGAAAAGACTATCTTAATCAACAATGAAATCGTGCGCGCAGAGGCCGCACTTTCATGCTAGATGGCGGCTGGAGCTTGTTAAAGTGAGGACAAAGTGAGGATGACTCCATGCGGAAGATGATTATTGCCATGGTTGCCGTGGTTGCGGTCAGCGGCTGCACCACCACGGAAGAGAACGTGGGTATCGGCACTGTGGGCGGCGCGCTTATTGGTGGCGCTGTTGGCGGCGGCAAGGGCGCTTTGATCGGCGCTGGCGCTGGTGCGATTGGCGGTCTGCTGGTTCGCCGCCTGCAAAATGGCTACTGCCAATACAGAGATCGTCACGGCCGGATCTACACAGCTCGCTGCAACTAGTTTCGAGTTCCAGGCGAACAGCAAACGCGGAGGCAGACCACCTGTCTCCGCGTTTGCACTTCCAAAGCGCTGTCGCGATGCGGCTCACGAGACGGCGTTTCAAGCCGGCAGCGGAACCTTGATTTCCACGTTCAAGCCGTTTTCGTGAAAATCGCGCCTGATTGTGCCACGCAACTCGCGTGTGACGTTGAGATCGATCAGTCTGGTGCCGAAACCGCTCTTCGCCGGTGTCTCGAGCTTCCTCTGCCCGGCCTCGCGCCAGTTGAGAGCCAATGTCCGGGCTCCGCCGCGGCCTTCGAGCGACCAGTCGACCTTGAGCGCACCGACTGAATTGCCGGTTTCGCCATGCTTCAGCGCATTCGTCGCCAGTTCGTGAAAGACGAGGCCGAGTGCCTGCGTCGTCTTTTCGTCGAGAAGAACCTCCGGTCCCGACAACAGCCCGTCAGGAAGCTCGCTTCCGAACACCTGGCCAAGCTCGATGCGCAGCAGGTCGCCGAGATCGGCTTTCTGCCAGCGTGAGCGCGTCAGCATGTCCTGGGAAGCCGCCATCGCCTGCAGCCGAGCCGAAAATGATGCCGAGAACTCTTGGACGTCGGCGGTGTGCGATGCTGTCTGGCGCGCGATTGCCAGCACCCGCGTGATCGAGTTCTTGATGCGATGCTTCATCTCCTGCAGCATCAGGTCTTTTTCCAGCAGGCTCTTTTCGGTCGTTTCGTGAAGCAGCGAGACCGCCTCATAGGCCCGCTCCTGATAGCGGGCCACCAGCGCGATGGCGCCCGCAAGCAGTAGCCCGAACAATCCGAGCATCACCGGAATGGCACGCGAGGAAGGTTGCGAGAAAGCACTTGTCGGCCTGAACAGGACGACCCACGGCCGACCGGCAACGGTGATCTTGCGGGTGATCAGCAGCCTGTCGCCAAGGGCTGAAACAGGCGGCGTTTCCGACTGGAACAGCAGGTTGTCACTGTTCACAGCGCCGTCATAGATTTCGGTGTTGACCGGCAACAGAGGTGCCCGGCTGAGCGCAGCCTGGAACAGGTCCCGGGAGCGGAAGGCCGCATAGAGGAAGCCGGCAGTCGAAGATCTCGATGCGTTGACGGCGTCCGGCGCGGTTTCGACATTGAGCCGGACGAAGACGAGGAACCCGGTGAAGGTCTGCGCGGCACCCGTATCCTTGCCGAGCTGCACGAGCCCGCTGGCGTGCAGCTGGTCGTCGACCATCGCCTTTTCGATCGCCTCGCGCCGCACCGGCCCGGCGAACATATCATAACCGATGCTGGATTTATTGGACGGGTCCAGCGGCTCGAACAGCACGATGGGCGTACGCCACGGCAAGTTCGTGTCGGGATAGATTGGATGGCTTGCGCCGTGATCGTGCAGGATATCGCGCTCGACCGCCGCCTCGTTTTCAGTTTTCGCCAGGCGGAGGAAGCCGATGCCGCGCAGGCCGGCGAAATTATTGTCGATGTCGAGCGCGTTGAAGAAAGCCTTGAACTCGCCTTGCGAGATACCGCCATTGCGCGCATCGAACAATGCCCGGGTTGAGCGCAGCAGCGACAGGTCCAGGTCGATGCGGCTTTCGATCCGGTTAAGCGCGTCGTCCGCCGTCGCCTCGAATTTTATACGGGCGGCTTCCTGGGTGGCAAAATAGGCAAAACCCGCCATCGTCAGGCTGATCAGCGCGACGGCGATGAAAGCTACGGTCGGAAAGAGTTTCTTCAATTGCCGATACGTCCCGTGGACGGTTCGGCATCTTTATGGGCAACTCCCGACGCCAACACAATGGGGAGGCCAAAGCATGGTGACTGCTGGCACATTTTGGCGACTTGTGATTAGCCGGCTAATTCTCGTTCAGGCCGCGATCTTCAGGGCGCCCGGCCCTGGGATGGCGCCGGGCGGGCACTTGCCGAGGATGATCATGCCGAGCACCTCGTCCTGGGTGACATCGGTCGTGCGCGCCGTGCCGACAACCCGACCGTTCTTCATGACGCAGACGCGGTCGGCAAGCTCGAACACGTCATGGATGTCATGGCTGATCAGGAAGATGCCGATGCCGTCGGCCTTGAGCTGCCTGACCAGTTCGCCGACCTGTGCCGTCTCCTGCGGCCCGAGTGCCGCTGTCGGCTCGTCCATGATCAGGATGCGGGCGTTGAACAGGATGGCGCGGGCGATCGCAACCGACTGCCGCTGGCCGCCCGAAAGCTTTACCACCGGCTCCTTGAAGCGTTGGAAGCGCGGATTGAGCCTGCCCATCACCTTGCGCGCCTCAGCCTCCATGGCGACGTCGTCGAGCGTACCCCAGCCGGTCATCAGCTCACGGCCGAGAAACAGGTTGGCAGCCGCGTCGACATTATCGGCCAGCGCCAGCGTCTGGTAGATCGTCTCGATACCGTACTTCTTGGCGTCGCGGGGATTGGAGATCGAAGCCTCCTCGCCGTTGACGAAAATCTGGCCCGCATCGCGCTTGTAGGCGCCGGACAGGATTTTTATCAACGTCGATTTGCCGGCACCGTTATGGCCGAGCAAAGCCATCACCTCGCCCGGAAAAAGATCGACCGAGGCATCGTCGACGGCGCGAATGCCGCCGAAGGCGATCGAGATGTTGCGCATGTCGATCAGCGGCGTGCCCGTGGGAGCGGTCCTGTCTGCCATGCTCGTTCTCCTCACTAGACCCGTTTGCGATAGACGGTATCGAGCCACACCGCGACCACCAGCACGGCGCCGACAACGATGCTCTGCAGCGGCGAATCGATGCCGAGCAGCACCATGCCGGATTGCAGCGACTGCATCAAAAGCGCGCCGAGCATGGCGCCGAGCACCGTGCCGGAGCCGCCGGCGAGCGACGTGCCGCCGATCACGGCCGCCGCGATGACCAGCAGCTCGTCCAGGGTCCCCAGCGCATTAGTCGACGCGTTGAGGCGCGCCGATGCGATCGCCGCACTGATCGCGGCCAGCACGCCCATGATCATGAACACCTTCATGGTGACCCAGCGTGTGTTGATGCCGGCGAGTTCGGCCGCTTCCGGATTGCCGCCTATGGCAAAGACATAGCGGCCGAAACGGGTGCGTCTGGTGATGAAGGTCATGACGATGCCCGCGGCCACGGCCATCAGCACAGGTATGGCGATGCCGTGGGCGATGAACAACCCGCCCTCGGGAACGGTGATGCCGTTCTGCTGGGCATATTGGCGTACGATGCCGACCGGCCAAGGATAGGAATTGGCGATCCACACGGCGCCGAGGATGGCGGCGCAGGCTATCACGCCGAGCAAGCTTTCCGCCCAGACAGGGCGCAGCGGAAAGTTGAAGCGCTTGCGCTGCGAGCGGCCGTTGAAGAGCATGAAGGCAACGGCCGCGCAGGCGAGGACACCGACGATCCAGCTCCAGGTGGCGCCGATCGAGCCCCGTGGTCCGCCGCCCATCAGCTGGAAGGTCCTGTCCAGCGGCGCAACGGTGCGCCCGCTGGTGATCAGCCATGCCATGCCGCGCCAGACCAGCAATCCGCCGAGCGTCACGATAAAGGCAGGAACCTGGAGATAGGCGATGATGAAACCCTGAAACGCTCCGATAGCCAGGCCGAGCACCAGGCCGGCGGCCAGTGCGATGACCCACAGCCAGGGGCTGCCAAGCTGAAATCCCATGATGCGGACGAGGAATTCGGCCTGCGCCACGCCCATCACCATGCCGATCACGCCTTCCACGGAGCCGACGGAAAGATCGATGTTACGCATCACGATGACCAGCACCATGCCGGTCGCCATGATCGCCACCGACGAGGTCTGCACCGAAAGGTTCCAGAGATTGCGCGGCGTCAGGAAGAGCCCGCCCGACAGTATGTGGATCCCGACCCAGATGACCAGCAGCGCGCCGACCATGCCGAGCATGCGCGTGTCGAGTTCGGTTGCCTTGAGAAATCGGGCAACGACGCCGGCCTCCGATTCCCGCGCCCGGTCTGCCGTCGAGCTGTCGACCGGCGTGTTGGAAGTCGTGTCGGTCATGATGTTTCTCCCGCCGGGTTGCCGTCTGCCGCGGATGCCGGAAGCAGCCTAGAAGTTATCCGCCGGAAGCGGAAAAACAATTCTTTCTTGAAAAAACGCCGCGGCAAGCGGCCGCGGCGTTCGGACTTCTCGGAAACTCGGATCAGTTGCAGACCGGAACAGCGCCCGCCGCCACGCCCGCGCAGACCTCTTCTTTCTTGATCCAGCCGGCGTCGATGACGACGTTGAGGTTGTCCTTGGTGATGGCGACCGGGGTCAGGAACAGGGACTTTACGGTGTTGCCGCCGGGCGTGGTGAAATCCTTCACGCCGGCAATGTCGGTCATCTGCTTGCCGTCGGCCAATTGCGAGGCGATCTCGGCGGCGTTCTTGCCGAGCTCGCGCGCGTCCTTCCACACCGAGACCGTCTGTGTGCCGAGCGCGATGCGGTTCAGCGCGGCGTGGTCGCCGTCCTGGCCCGAGACCGGAACCGATCCAGCCAACCCTTGCGCCGTCAGTGCGGCGACGACGCCGCCGGCAGTGCCGTCGTTAGCGGCGACCACCGCATCGACCTTGTTGTCGTTCGCGGTCAGGAACTGTTCCATGTTCTTCTGGGCGTTGGCCGGCAGCCAGCCGTCGGTATAGGCCTCGCCGACATTCTTGATCTTGCCGCTGTCGATGGCGTCCTTCAGCACTTCCATCGAACCGGCAAAAAGGAAATCGGCATTCGGATCGGCGCCCGAGCCCTTGATGAAGACATAGTTGCCTTCCGGCTTCACCTTGAACACGTCGCGGGCCTGCATGCGGCCGACTTCCTTGTTGTCGAAGGTCAGGTAAAAGACGTCCTTGTTCTCGATCAGCCGGTCGTAGCCGACAACCGGAATACCTTCGTCCAGCGCCTTTTGCACGGCCGGCCCTATCGCCGAGGCGTCCTGCGCCAGGATGATCAGTGCGTTGGCGCCCTGCGAGATCAGGCTCTCGACGTCGGTGAGCTGCTTGCCCGGATTGGACTGTGCGTCGGCGGAGATATACTTGTCGCCGGCAGCCTCGATGGCCGCCTTCATTGCGGCTTCGTCGGTCTTCCAGCGCTCTTCCTGGAAGTTCGACCAGGAAACGCCGATGACCTTGTCTTTAGCCTGCGCCACCGACGCAAGCGCCAGCGTCATGGCGACACCCGCCAGAATGGCGGTCGTGAATTTCTTCATCATATCCTCCCTGCGCCGCGTACGGCGTGACCAATTGGCCCCAAAGGCCAGCTTAGAGGCGCTAATTTTTTCGAGCCTCGAAAAAATACTGGCCCGATCTCCCGCTGCTGTCAACATCGATTCTGATGGATTTTGATGTTGCTGCGACTTTTTTCGAGCTTCGGAATAAACGATGACAGCGCCACCTGCATCTGACACTATTTGCCTCATCCGACACTATTTGTCGGCATTACCGACGGCTTCCGGTTCATGAGCGGCCGCGGCAAACCGGGAGGAAAGCAAAACGATGTCGGTCGGAATCCGCCATGACGATTTGCGCCGGCGCAACCGGGCGATGGTGATCTCGGCCGTGCGCCGGGCCGGCCAGCCATCGCGTACGGAGATCGCCGCAACCACCGGCCTCAGCCATTCGACCATATCGGCGATCTCCTCCGACCTGATACGGGAAGGCATCCTCGCCGAGAGCAAGGCAAGCGAACCCGTTTCGTTGAAACGCGGTCGTCCGCAGGTCGGCCTCGCCCTCAATCCGGAAGCGGCGGCGGTGCTGACCGTGGTGTTGTCGCTGAATTTCCTGTCGGCCGCCATCATCGACTATGCGGGGCAGGTGGTCGCCGAGGAACAGCGCCGGCTGGACACGCTGACCATGCCGCGCGACGAACTGATCCGCGAATGCATGGCCATCGTCCGGCGCCGGCTGGACGATCCAGATCTTGACGTCCGCAGTGTCGCCCGCATCGCCCTGGCGATTCAGGGAATTACCGACTCCCCTGCACGCGCCATGCTGTGGTCGCCGATCACGCCCCAGACGGACATCGCCTTTGCCGACATGCTGGAAGATGAATTCGGCATCCCGGCCACGGTGGAGAACGACTGCAATATGATGGCGGTGGCTTTGCGCTGGCGCGATCCGGATCGCTATCGCGACGACTTCATCGCCATCCTGCTTTCGCACGGCATCGGCATGGGGCTGGTGTTGAAGGGCGAGCTGTTCACCGGCACGCATTCCTCGGGCGGCGAGTTTGGCCACATGATCCATCGTCCGGGCGGCGCGCTCTGCCGTTGCGGGCGGCGCGGCTGCATCGAGGCCTATGCCGGCAATTACGCCATCTGGCGCAACGCCACGCAGATGAGCGAAGACAGCCAACCGGTCGCCGACGTCAGCGACGCCGACATGCGCGCGCTGGCGGTTCGGGCGCGCGAGAAGGACGGGCCGGAACGCGAAGCCTACCGCAAGGCCGGCGAAGCGCTGGGTTTCGGTCTCGGCTCGCTGTTCGCGCTGATCGATCCGGCACCGGTCGCAATGGTCGGCGCCAGTGCCGCCGCCTTTGATCTGATCGAGCCGGCCTTGCGGAAGGCCATCGCCCAGACCGCCGGCGGCCAGCATTCGGGCTCGATCTCCTTCGATACCGAGCCGAACGAATTGCCGCTGATCCGCGAAGGCTGTGCAATGCGGGCGTTAAGCTTCGTCGACCAGCAGATTTTCGCGCCGGGCGCGCAAATGAGGCCCGGCGTCAGAAAGAACGTAGCCTGACTGGGCGGGTCAATCTTCCCTGATCGCGTAGCCGGCACCGCGGATGGTGCGGATGACATCAGGCATGCGGCCGTTGTTGACGGCTTTGCGCAGCCGCCCGACATGCACGTCGACGGTGCGTTCGTCGATATAGATCGTCTCGCCCCAGACATTATCGAGTAACTGGCTGCGCGAGAAGACGCGGCCCGGATGCCGCATCATGAATTCGAGCAGCCGGAATTCGGTCGGCCCGAGCCGGATCTCGGTCTTCTTGCGATACACCCTGTGCGATTCGCGATCGAGCACGATGTCGCCGACCTTCAGCACGCTGGACAGCACTTCCGGCTTGGCGCGGCGCAGCAGCGCCTTGACCCTGGCCATGAATTCCGGTGTCGAAAACGGTTTGACCAGATAGTCGTCGGCGCCGGTCGAAAGACCGCGTACCCGGTCGCTCTCCTCGCCGCGCGCGGTCAGCATGATGATCGGCAGCCGTTCGGTTTCGGGGCGCACCCGCAACCGGCGGCAGAGCTCGATGCCGGAAACCGCTGGTATCATCCAGTCGAGCACCAGAAGATCGGGCACATTCTCCTGCAAACGGATCTCGGCTTCGTCGCCGCGTGTCACCACCTCGACCTGGTAGCCTTCGGATTCGAGATTGTAGCGGAGCAGCACACCCAACGGCTCCTCGTCCTCCACCACCATTATGCGTGGTGCGATCATCGGCTGGGCACCCCCATCATGTCGCCGGTGCGGACATTGTCGTTTCGTCTTGCTTCGGACGATTGACCGGCAATTGCTCGCCGGTCAGCACATAATACGCATTTTCGGCGATGTTGGTGACATGGTCGCCGATCCGCTCCAGATTCTTGGCGCAGAACAGCAGATGCGTGCAAGCGGTGATGTTGCGCGGGTCTTCCATCATGTAGGTCAACAGTTCGCGGAACACCGACGTATATTTGACGTCGATGCGCTCGTCGGCGGCGCGTAGCTTGGCCAACGCGGCCGCATCGCCTGCAGCATACTCCTCGATGACGCCCTGCACCTGGATGAGCACCAGCTGCGCCATCGCATCGATGGAATGCGATAGGTCGCGCGGTGTGACGCTAAGGCCGACCGCACTCACACGCTTGGCGATATTCTTGGCAAGGTCGCCGATGCGTTCGAGATCGCCGGCCATGCGGATCGCCCCGACGACATGGCGCAGATCGTGGGCCATCGGCTGGCGCTTGGCGATCAGGGTGATGGCGCGGTCGTCCAGTTCGCGTTGACGCGCATCCATGATGGCATCGTCGGAAACGACGCGTTGCGCCAGCACGTTGTCAGAATTCAACAGGGCCTTGGTCGCCCCGCCGACCATCGAACCGGCGAGGTCGGCCATGTCGCGGATCAGCTTGCTGATCTGCTCGAGATCCTCGTCGAAAGAAGCGACTGTGTGTTCGCCCATGGTCCTGTCCTTATATGCATGATCGGAACGGCTCAGCCGAAGCGGCCGGTGATGTAATCCTGCGTGCGCTTCTCGCGGGGCGACGTAAAGATCTTCTCGGTCCGGTCGAACTCGACCAGTTCACCCAGATACATGAAGGCGGTCTGGCGCGACACGCGCGCCGCCTGCTGCATGTTGTGGGTGACGATGACGATCGTGTAATCGGCTTGCAACTCGTCTATCAGCTCCTCGATCTTGGCGGTCGACAGCGGGTCGAGTGCCGAAGCCGGCTCGTCGAGCAGAATGACTTCCGGCTTCACCGCCACGGTGCGGGCAATGCAAAGCCGCTGCTGCTGGCCGCCTGACAGGCTCAAGCCGCTGGCGTTGAGCTTGTCCTTGACCTCGCCCCACAGCGCGGCCCGCTTCAACGCTTGTTCGACGCGGCCGTCCATTTCGGACTTGCCGAGATTCTCATAGAGCCTGACCCCGAAGGCGATGTTCTCGTAGATCGACATAGGGAACGGCGTCGGCTTCTGGAACACCATGCCGATCTTGGTCCTCAGGAGATTGAGATCCTGCGAGCGGTCGAGAATGTTCTTGCCGTCGAGCAGCACCTGGCCCTCGGCTGTCTGCTTCGGGTAGAGTTCGTAGATGCGGTTGAACACACGCAGCAGCGTCGATTTCCCGCAGCCCGAAGGGCCGATGAAGGCAGTGACGCTGCGCTCGGGCAGCGACAAGGTGATGTCCTTCAACGCCTTGCTCTGGCCGTAGTAGAAGTTGAGGTTCTTGACCTCGATCTTCGTCTTCTCGGCGACCGTTTCGGTCATCGTCATGTCCGCGGACAACATCTGTGTCATCTGTCCTCTCTGCGTCCGGTAAGGCTGCGGGCGAGGATGCTCAAGCCCAGAACCGTCAGGGTGATTATGAGTGCGCCGGTCCACGCCAGTTGCTGCCATTCCTCGTAAGGGCTGAGAGCGAACTGGAAGATGGTCACCGGCAGGCTGGCCATCGGCGCGTTGATATTGCTGCTCCAGAACTGGTTGTTGAGCGCGGTGAAGAGCAGCGGCGCCGTCTCGCCGGAAATGCGTGCTATCGCCAGCAATATGCCGGTGACGATGCCGGACAATGCGGCGCGGTAGGCGACCGAACGGATCACCACCCAACGCGGCGCGCCGATCGCGGCACCGGCTTCACGCAACGCGTTCGGCACCAGGTTGAGCATGTCTTCAGTGGTGCGCACGACCACCGGAATGACCAGGATGGCAAGCGCAACGGCGCCGGCTATGGCCGAGAAATGCCCCATTGGCCGCACCATCAACTCATAGACGAACAAGCCGATGATGATCGAGGGCGCCGACAACAGGATGTCGTTGATGAAGCGCACGACGGTGGTGATGCGCGAGAAACGCCCATATTCGGCCATGTAGGTTCCCGCCAGCACGCCGATCGGCGTGCCGACGACAACGGCGATGATCGTCATCAGCAGGCTGCCCGCGATTGCATTGAGCAGGCCGCCGGCCTCGCCTGGCGGTGGCGTCATCTCGGTGAAGACCGCGAACGAAAGCCCGGCTGTGCCCTTATAGACCAGTGCACCGAGAATGAGCGCCAGCCAGGCAAGCCCGATGCCGGCGGCGACGACGCAAAGCGCCATCATCACCGAATTCCTGGCTTTGCGGCGGCTGTGGAGCGATGAGGATGTCGACATCGGTCAGGCTCCCGTACGGGCGTCGATCCGCATCAGCATATAGCGGGCGGCGGCAAGGATCAGGAAAGTGATGACGAACAGGATCAGGCCGAGCGAAACCAGGGAAGAGGTGTAGAGATCGCCGTCGGCCTCGGTGAATTCATTGGCGATGGTCGCCGAGATGGTCGTGCCCGGCGCGAACAGGGAGGCGCTGATGCGGTGGGCGTTGCCGATGACGAAGGTCACCGCCATGGTTTCGCCGAGCGCGCGGCCGAGGCCAAGCATGACGCCGCCCATGATACCGATGCGGGTATAGGGAATGACCACGCGCCGGGTCACTTCCCAGGTCGTGCAACCGATGCCGTAGGCCGATTCCTTCAGCACCGCCGGCACCGTATCGAAGACGTCCTTGGTGATCGAGGTGATGAAGGGCAGCACCATGATGGCGAGGATCAGCGCCGAGGTCAGAAGGCCGATGCCGTAAGGAGGGCCGGCGAAAAGGCTGGATAGTCCCGGCACGCCGTGGAAGATGTTGATGATGAAGGGCTGTATCGTCGTCTGCAGGAACGGCGCGAACACGAACAGGCCCCAGATGCCGTAGATGATCGAGGGAATGCCGGCCAACAGCTCGACCGCTATGCCGATCGGGCGCCTGAGCGGGCGCGGGCAGAGTTCGGTGAGAAACACGGCAATGCCGATGCCGATCGGAACCGCGATCAGGATGGCGATGGCCGCCGTGACCAGCGTGCCGTAGATCGGCGCCAGCGCGCCAAATTTTTCCGTTACCGGATTCCAGCTTTCAGTCGTCAGGAAAGAGAACCCGAAGGACGACAGGGCCTGCCATGAGCCGGCAAACAGCGAGATTGCGACACCACCGAGGATGACCAGCACAAGAATTGCGGAAGCGCGGGTGAGTCCGCGGAATATGGCGTCTGTGAGCGCGAAGCGCCGCACCGTAGCTTCCCTGGCCCGGGCTGCAGATGATAGCATGGCATCGGAAGCGATGGTCATTGGGTCCTCGCGATTGAAGGCAACAGGGAGGGCGCCGTCGACGCCCTCCCTGGAGGAGATTACATAGCCGAGTAGAGCGGCTTGCCGTCGCTGCCGACGACTTCCTTGGCCCACATGGCCTTGACGCTCTCGACCACCTTGTCGGGCATCGGAACGTAGTCCAGCTCGCCGGCCATCTCGTCGCCCTTGTCGTATGCCCAGGCGAAGAATTTGAGCGCTTCGCCGGTGGTCGCCGCGTCGTCCGGCTTCTTGTACAGGAGGATCCACGTCGCCGCCGTCATTGGCCAGGACTCGGCGCCCGGCTCGTTGGCGAGGATGACGCCATAGCCCGGCTGCGAGCTCCAGTCGGCATTGGCCGCTGCCGCCGAGAATGCCGCCGCGGTGGGTTCGACCTTCTTGCCGTCCTTGTTGATCATATCGGTGTGGGTGAGCTTGTTCTGCTTGGCATAGGCGTATTCGACATAGCCGATCGCGCCGCCGGTCTGGGAGACGTTGTTGGCAACGCCCTCATTGCCCTTGGCGCCGATGCCCACGGGCCATTCCACGGCCTTGTCGACGCCGACCTTTTCTTTCCAGTCCGCGCTGACGTCGCCGAGGTAGTATGTGAAGTTGAACGTCGTGCCCGACCCATCGGAACGGTGAACGACCGCGATCGCCTGCGAAGGCAGCTTGACGTCGGGATTGAGCTTCTTGATCGCCTCGTCATCCCAGCTCGTGATCTTGCCGAGGAAGATGTCGGCCAGCGTCGGGCCGTCGAGAACCAACTCGCCCGGCTTGATGCCTTCGAGGTTGACGACGGGAACGATGCCGCCCATCACCATCGGGAACTGAGCCAATCCGGACGATTCAAGCTCTTCGCCTTTCAGCGGCGCATCAGAAGCGCCGAAGGTAACGGTCTTGGCTTTGATCTGCTTGATGCCGCCGCCGGAACCGATCGACTGATAGTTAAGCCCAATGCCGGTGTCTTTCTTGTAAGTGTCGGCCCACTTCGC
Organism: Mesorhizobium sp. M0189; assembly: GCF_040322135.1. NCBI lineage: Bacteria > Pseudomonadati > Pseudomonadota > Alphaproteobacteria > Hyphomicrobiales > Phyllobacteriaceae > Mesorhizobium > Mesorhizobium sp. M0189. The sequence goes on along the minus strand of NZ_JAMYSW010000003.1, from coordinate 433,014 downwards.
ATAGATCGGGTAGGGGAAGGTGGCGCCGGCGCCGGAGATGTCCGCGGCGAGCGCGGCGGACAGGGTGAGGGTAGTCGTCGCCGCAGCCATTGCAATCGCAACGGCCGCCGAGCGGATGAAATGTCTCATGTGGCCTGCTCCTGTTCGGAATATGGTCTCTCGGCGCCATTCCTCCGGCGCCCGCTGAGGCCAATAGCCCCCGATTATTACAGTCGCATGACAGTTTCATGTCGCTCCGGTAACGTCGTCCAGCCGGGTTAAGAAGGAACGGCCGCGGGCTTTGTCGGCATGGGCCGCGGTTTGCCGCTGGAATCAGCAGCTTGCGTGAATTCCGGCCGGCTTTGTCCGCTCGACGATAGCAGCCACTGACCTTGAGAAGAAAAAAGCCGGACGGGAGCGCATTGCATGCAGCCAGAACGTGTCATGGCCGCGCCATCGCCGAAACAGGTCCGTTGGGGTAAATCTGACCCTGTTTCTTGCCGGCGGTCGCTGCTCCCGCCCGTAACTGGAGGAGCGGAACTTCGAATATCCCATTGTCGCGACTGAGCGCGCCATTGGGTATGGTGCGATCGCACCATGGCCTTACGCTGGAAGCGGTGACGAATCGCAAGGTTTTAATTCGCCTCGCGCTGGACCTCCATCCGCGCCCGACCCGGCGATCGATCTTTCGAGCGGGGCCTTCGACTGGAAGTGCGGCGATTTCTACTTCACCTTACCTACTCCCTCTGCACTATTCCGCCGGTTGTCGGTTGGGCCGAAGCAGCGTTATAAGCTTGCAGGGGTGTTGCTGATGTTTCGACGGATTCTGCCTGTCTTCCTGTGCCTGGCGCTGCTTCTGGGAACCGGCTGCGCGCGCAGCTATGACGGCACCGTGATCATTCCCAAGCCGCTCGATGTTCGCCGTTTCTGGGACCGGCCTTCTCCGCAGGCGCAAGCCGAACAGTCGCAGCTGGAGACCGATGTCTTTCCTGTGGCGCCTCAAACGCCGAAAAGGCCGGCGGTGCGCAGGAGCGCAGCTTCCGTTGCAGCGCCACGAAGGAAGGTCGTCGCCAACCCGCCCATGCTGTCATCGGAGCCGGCGAAGCCGCTCACCTGCAGGAATGTCAGCCTGCCCGGCAAACGGGCCCGCATGGTCTGCGAATAACCAACCGGCCGTCGGTCGATACGTGCGGCTGTAGGCCTTGAAGCGGCTATCCGGCCAGCCGTTCGCCGTCTCGGGACATCGCCTGCCCTGGTCAGTCCGCCGGGAAAAAGGCCGGCCCGACCACTCTCACCGGCCGCGCGCCGATCGCTCTTTCGACCGACTGATGCTGGGCAGCCCCTGGCACCTCGGCAACCGGCGTTTTTGCCCCTGCGAGAGCGGTACCGGCGGTTTCGATCCCGGATTCAGGAATTTCCGCGACGCTGCCAAAATCCGGCTTTGCCGTCGGCAACGGAATGATGGCGTTGCTCATGTTGGCCGGTGTCACGGTTCGTGCCCTGAGTTCGGCGACGCGCTGGTAATAGCGCTTGACGTCGCAGGCCTTGAAGTTCGCGTCGTCGCGGTACCTGAAGGCGGTCGCAAGCTCCACATAGGGCTTTTGCGTCTCGAGCGCGATCATCTCTTCGGTCTCGCGGGTGGCATCGCTCAGCGTATAGAGTTCGACGCCGGCATCGTCGCAGATATAGCGGCACTGATCGACCGTTTCCTTCAGATCGTCGTTCTTGGCGAACTGCGATTTTGGCGCGGGGAAGAAATATCCGTCCGACAAGCGAACGCAAAACAGCATCCGATTGCCACCCATTGTTGCGCCTGCGGACTGGGTTTTGGGTGCTGTGCGCTGCTGCGCCGGCGGCTGGTCTTGCTGCGCCTGCTGCTTCTTGGCAGCGGGGGCGGCGCAGCCCAGCGCGACGAATCTGGCCTTCAGGCCGGAGGTGTCCCTGCCCGAATTCGACAGTCTGGCGATCTGCCGTTGCACCTCCGCCTTGCTGCTTACGAGGTCGGCGCAGGGGTTGAAGAAGAACCCGGCCGTTTTCGCCGTGCATCGGCGCTGTCTCTCCAGCCTTTGAATCGCGGCGAGTTGCCGGCGTAGTTGGGCAAGCTCGGGGCTGGTCCCGGCGTCACGCCCCGCCGAAAGCAATTGGCTCCTGATCGCGCCGCAGCTATCCGCATAGGAGGAGGACGTGCCGAGCGCAACGGCTATTGCCGACACCAGCATCAGAATCGTGAGAAGCCAGAAGCGTGTCATTGGAGCGACCATTGTCCTTGTTGCGCCGAGAACAGGATTTCTTTGTCGACTATGGATAAGTACTGGCTAAATCAGTTTTACCTAATTGAAGTAGACCGCCCCGCCACCAGAGACTTTAGTTCTAGTGTATTATATCCACTGGCGTAAATTCAATATTACATTTTTATTTCAAGATTGAGACGAACCGGCAGCAACGCCGGCGAACTCGCGCCACGGCGAAGTTTGAAGCACCCGGCCGGTTCCGCACCGCGATCAATCCGGCGTTACCGGCCGGCCGTTGCTGAAACCTTAGCCCCAAGTTCGGCGTTGAGCGGCCAAAGGAAGAGACCGCAAATGTCGATTCATTTCACTGTCGCGGGCCTGACCAGGAATCTGTTCCATTCACTTGGGCTGGACCATGAACGCACACCGAGGCCGCTCGACCACGAGCAGAGGCTTTTGCTGGAGTGCTATCTCGCCGGCCAGATTCCGGAATCGGCCTGGAGCGACTATGTCTTCGAAATGCCGGAACTGGCGCGACATGTCGAGGCCAGACGAAGCCGCCACTAAAGCGCATCGCGGTCGACCGGGCCTCATGCGACGCGCTTAGGTTCTTGTTTTATGCATGTCGTTGTCGCAAAACCGCTGCACACTTTTGCTCGACATGCGCTAGATCCCGAAAAGTAGAATCCGGTTGTCGGAAAAGATCAAGGCGAAGCCTGCACCCGCGTTGCAGGCTGTTTTTGTTTGGGCGAGTTGAATTGCAGAGTGAACACCTTGCCCGGGATGCCTTCAGCCAGCGCCGGTGAAAGGCTCAACGGCAGGCAGTGGTCCACGGCCGCAATCGCCGCATCGACAAAAGCTTGCCGCGCCTTCTCGTCGCCGGCCACGCGGATGGCAGTCGGCTTGGGCCGGCCGATCAGCGTGCCATTGCGCCTGAAGCTGAAGCTCAGGGTGACGGTGGAGTTCCCGGCATTCGCTGGCGGGGTCCAGCACGCCTGGATGGCAGCCCCGACCTCGGGCATGGAGTTGAGCGTTGCTGCATTCGATTGACCGGCTGTGCCCGCCAGCATGGCGCCTGCAATCACCACCATTCCAGCAATGCTTTTCATGACAGGGCCTCTGTCCTTGAACCGCCCTCGAGGACGTGACTAACTTCGATGGTAGGGCCGACATCGGCGATGACAAGGTGCCAGCAACGCGCTTCATCAGCCATGCAGGCGTCGTGAAGCGCCGTCGGCCGCAACTTCGGCAGGGCTGCAACAAGCAAAAGGCCGGCGAGCCGCCGACCTTTGCTTTCCATCCGCGCCAGTACATCCGTGGTCGCGGGCTGGAGGTGGATACAGTAGAAAGGGTTTCGGTTAACGAAACCTTAAGCTCCCCACATCGTGCAAACAGGGGAGAGTAAAAAAGAATTACCCCAGATCGTTACCGGCTCCTGCAGAACGTACGGACGATCGCCGGCCTGCACGTGCCTCAGGCGTTGGCCTGCGACCGCACATAGGCGATATAGCCGCGCACATCGCCGGCCGGCTCGGCATAGGCCTTGCCGAGCTTCTTCTCGATCGCCGTCATATAGTCTTTTGCCCATTGGGGCAGCGCATAGTCGATGACGGCGAGGAACTCGAGCGTCGCCGCCAGACGGATGTCGGCGATCGACGGGTTCTTGCCGCCGATGAACGGCTTGCCGTTCCTGAAGAAGCTGTGAAACACCTCCAGCGGCTCGGCTATCGCTTCTATAGCGGCCTTTTGGGCTTCCGACTTCTTGTCGGGATGAGCGTCGCTGTGGCCGACCTCGCCGGCATATTGCGGGAAATTCAGTGCAGGATAGGTGGCGCGCGCCACATAGGGGTAGAGCGTCCCGATCAGGTAGAACATGGCGCTGTCGATCATTGCCCGCTTGGCCGGCGCCTTGGGATATAGTTTCTCCAGCCCGTGCTTGTTGGCGAGGTACTGCATGATGGCGCAGCTTTCCCACAAGACACCTCTCGGCAGGCCCTTGTCCTCGATCATCGGCGTCAAATGGGCCGGGTTTCGCGCCATGTATTCAGGCGAGCGCGTGTGGCCCCATACGTCGGTCTCGGAATGGTCGAGCCCGGCCGCGCGCGCAAACACCCGTACGCTCATATTGTTGACGCTCGGCTTCAGCATGCTGAGCATCAGCGCGGGTTTTTTCGCTGATTTCGCTACGGCCTTCCGCGCGGACTTCGCGGATGCCTTGGCTGCAGGTTTTGCGGCGGCTTTCGTTGCCGACTTGGCGGACGCTTTCGACGCCTTGGCTGCAGGCTTTGTCGCGGCCTTGGCAACTGGTTTCGGAGCGGCCTTGGCGGCCGGCTTCTTCGCACTCTTCGTTGTCGTCTTTGCCATTGTGTCCTCCCTTTGTTTGGCCTGTCGTCAGTATGGATCTTTCGGAGCGCGGTCTTCCGACAAGGTCGCGCGGGAGCGCTCGACAAGCGCCTGGATCGCGTCGGCGAGATGCACCTCGGCTATTGCGTAGTCGCCGCGCGCGACGCGGATCTTGTGCGCCTGCATCAACACGTCGGCATGGGTGAAGCCCGCCGGCGGCTCGAAACGGTAGGAGGCGAGCTCGATCAGCAGGCCGAGCGGATCCTCGAAGTAGATCGAGTCCATGAAGCCGCGATCCTTGACGCCGCTGTGCTTGATGGCGCGCTCGTCGAGCCGGCCGACCGCCTGCAAAAAGGTGACGCGCGACACCGCGAAAGCGATGTGATGGACGCAGCCCGTATCGGTTGGCGTGCGCCGCTTGACCGGCGTGCGGCTCTCGTCGGTGAAGACGGTGATCAGCCGGCCGTCGCCCGGATCGAAATAAAGATGGCTTTCGCTGGCTTTGTCGAGGTTGGGCTGCTCGAAGATGAAAGGCATGCCGAGCACGCCTTCCCAGAAATCGATGGAGCTCTGGCGATCGGCGCCGACCAGCGTGATGTGATGGACGCCTTGTGATTGCAGCTTCTGCATCTGACTCCTCCCGGCCACGCCGTCTTGCCGCCGAACGGAAGTTCGGATGCCCAGTCGCGCTTGGATCAGCGCCCGGCATGTGACCGCGCCCGGCCTCGCTCGCCTGCGCTCCGCATTCCGCATCCTGCAGGAGTGCGGCCGGAGCTTTGATGAACGGATGCTAATTCAATCCGAGGCGTTGCGCCAGAAGCGCTGAGTTTCAAGAACTCCACGCAGGCGCCAAGAGCGGCACCGGGATCGCGGACGCCTTCGCCGAGCTCGCCGAAACGATCCGTCGCCGGCAGCTGTAATGGTGCGGCAGCCCGCAGGTCGCTGGGTTTCCCGAGCGGCCGGTTTGGCGACGGCAGGTCAAAGGGGCCTCGTTGACGCATGCCGCGCCTGGTTCGGATTACGGGCATCCGCGGCCCTTAGATGAAAATCACATATTCTTCATCGGCACGTCGGGATCGACATGTCCCCCATCAGCAGTGATCTTCAGCCGTGAGAGGTAGTGCTCCCATCCCCTTCGGTGGCTGTCACGCTCCTTTGCGTTCGGCAGTCCGCTGTGCGTGAAGCGGATCAGTGTCCCCGCATCCCTCGCGATCAGGTCGATCTCGACATGGCTGGAGCCGGGCGGCACGGTCTCGTTGTCTTCCCAGCCAAAACTGTAGGCAAGACGGTGGACCGGGATCACCTCGGTGAACTCACCGCGGGCCATATGGCGACCACCGACATTGACGAGGAACAGACCGCCCGGCGATGCATCCAAATTCGCTTCGGTCCCGATCCATCGCACGATCTGGTCCGGATCCGTCAAAAGCGCGAACACGGTCGCTTGTGGCGCGGCGACCTCAATCTCTGTGTAAACCGATTCCGCCATCGCTCACTCCAGGTCACATCCGCATCGAATACCGTGCATGATTGAAGCGAATGTGGGGAGTTGCAAGAAGATGTTCGAGGCGTAAGCATAAGCCTGTGCCGAGTGACCTTCTGCCGATGCTTCTCGCAAACTCGCTTTCATTCCTTCTGGACGACGCCGCGCATATTGGCGACGGTGGGCGACTTCTATTGCAGCTCTCAACGCATTTGATGGAAGACGGCCTGCCGATCATCGCCGGCGCGCTGGCGCAGGATGCTCCCGACCCGATCATTTCACGCCGCATCTGGCTCTGGCGAGCGCCTGGGAATGAAGTGGTCGAGGCTTTGGGCATAGGCGCCGACCGCCAGAATGCCGATCCCCGGCTCGTGCTGCGGGAGTGGCTTGGCACGACGCGGGCGATGGTGTTCGACGAGCGAGCGGGCGGTGTCGCACCGACTTTGGTGTGGGCGTTCGATCATACTCCGGATGAGGCGCAGTCAGAGCTGCTGCGGCAAATCTCCCGGTTTGCTGCGGCTCCGATGACCGCACTCGCAGAACGGTCCGCGAAACGCGCATTGCTCGAAGCATATTTGGGAAAGCGCAGTGCAGCACATGTGCTCAACGGTCATTCTCGTCGAGTAAAGGGAGAGACGATACGGGCTGCGCTTCTGTGCGCGGACCTTCGAGGTTTCACCGATCTATCCGAGGTTCATGATGCAGACGAGATCGTATTGGTACTTGATGCCTGGTTCGATTGCGTCGCGGGCGCGGTGCACGCATTTGGTGGTGAGGTTCTCAAGTTTATAGGTGATGGCGTCCTCGCGATTTTCCCGATTGGCGAGCGCGATGCAAATGCCGCATGTGACGCTGCGGTACGCGCCGTGAAGGCCACGCGCGCCGGGATAGATCATCTCAACCAAACTCGGCGCCGCAATGGCGGCCCTGAGCTCGGATATGGCATTGGCCTGCATGTCGGCGAGATACTCTGGGGGAACATCGGCACTGCCGGCAGGTTGGACTTCACCGCGATCGGCAAGGCTGTAAATCTTGTCAGCCGCATCGAAGGGCTGTGCAAGCCGTTGGGACGGACGGTGCTCGCGTCGACAGTGTTCGAGGCAGAAACTACCGAGCCGATGATCGCCATGGGCAGTCATCCGCTCGGAGGAATAGCAGGCGCGCAAACACTTTTCGGCTTGCCGGAATAGATCGAATGGTTGAGCCCGCCGTGGATGTGTCGTTCGCAGCATATCTTGGTATCGTGCGAAGCCATGACTGAGAGAAATTCGAACGGCAAAGAAGCTACGATACTGCAACTGGAGTATGGCGCGTTTAGAGCCCAGCCATGCCGTCGGCATGCTTGCCGATCGCGTCGCCGGGGCCGTGGATAGTGCGCTGAGTCAAATCAGCCGGACAGCTTCAAACGGACGGAAGCCCGAATCCTCGCCAATCAGGCATCGGACATGCGGCGGGCAGCGTCACGGAACGGATAGTCGACACGGACGACGCCATCTTGTTTCCTGAGGACCCAATACTCACATATGTCGCCCCCGTTTCGGGGCCGGGATACTTGAGCTATATTTCAGGGAAGGAGAACAACATGGGTGGCGTTAAGGTGGCAATGAGGCGCTTCCCCGCTGCCGCTATCGCTGGCCCCGAGCCGTGCCATCGGATGAAAGCTGCATCCTTGCCGGTAATGTCCTTCACCGATTTCAACAGGGTTCATGGACCGCTCGAAGCGCCCGATAATGGTCGCAGGTAGGCGATAGCAGCGGCCGGACAATGCTCTTGTGAAGCTGAGGCCGTAGCGTTGGTTTCCCGCTAAACAACGCTACCAGACATTTAAGTACGACCGCGTAGGATCGATGGTCTTGCGAATTTTTGGATTCGGCAACGCGACAGCTACTCCCAGAGGGATATTCCCTCTTGCGTTAAGGCTCGTTGCACAGCCTCTCGCTCCTCCAACCGACGTGCATGAGAGGTCCAAGCGGGGTAGGTATTTCGCATGTCTAGGGCCATGCGATTTCCCCACCTGTAGAATACGAGCAAATACGGATCAACTATTGAATAGGACTCTCCTACGGCCCAATCTCGATCCGTCAACTTGGATTCTATAAGCGCAAACGCGGAAGCCAAGTGCTCCTTTCCTTTATGAACCAAGGGCTCGTACATCGATTGATCCGGTAAGAAAAAGTCGGCGCGCCAGATCATTCGGACGGCGACCGCGTGAACCGCACTCGATAGCCAGTTAAACCATTCGATGGAACGGATGATGTTTTCTGCATTCGCTCCCAGGAGCCGCGCGTCTGGATTCGTCAGGCCCAGGTGAAATAAGATTGCCGGCGCTTCAGTGAGAGTGAAATTGTCGGCAATGAGAACAGGGATTCGCCCTTTCGGGTTTAAGCGGTGAAATTCGTCGGTCTTGGCTTCGGGATGACCTGGCGACATCAACGCCAGCGAATAGGGCCTTCCAATCTCCTCCATGACGATGTGAGGTGCAAAAGAGCAAGAGCCTGGCGCAGCATGAAGTGTGTAATGCATCAATTCCTCCGAAAACCGCATCTTACCTGTTTCAATCTGTACTAAGTTGCCAACGACGTCTTGCTGTTGTTTAGCGTACTTCCAACGCTACGGCCTCAAGCTCTTCCGCAGCCGCCATGAAGCGGTCGATCTCGGCCTGTGCAAGTTGCTTGGATGGTTTGGTTCTGGCCATTTTGCGATCTCCGTTAAGTGGATCGCCGCACCGGCGCAAATGAGGACCATATTCCTAATTCGACCGCAAGAGTTATTCTGCCAGATGGTCCTGATCGATCTTGGCAATTACCCCCTCAAGAGCCTGGACTGCGCGCCTCGATATCTCAACATGAGCAGCCGTGGTATCGACTTTTCCCTTGCCTGGCTGAACAGTCCAAATGCCCGTTTTCCCTGCTTCGGCATTGGTGATGAACCGGCGCTCCTCTTCGAGCTGCTGGCTAAGTTCTTCGCGGAAAGCCTTCCACTGGTCTTTCGTTGCGGCCATCGGGTCTCCTTCCTCGCTGCCTTTCGGCTGAAAGTGACGCAGCTCTGCCGGGCGCGCAAGCGCCCCTCAACGGTTTGCCGCCTCCCCGCGAAGGGAGTTAGACCAAGTGTGAGGACGACTCCGTTCTTGTTAGGTAACGATCGACGAAGCTGGGCTCTGCGTCGCCATACACAAATTTCTTCGCTGTGGAGATGGTGGAGATGTTCGTGGCGTCTACCACGCGCCTATCGGGCATCTTAGCGATGTTTTCTGCGATTGACCGCGCGTTTGTTGCGAAAAAGGCGTGACCAGGGGAGATGGGGAGATTTATGAGACATTTCGGACGGTAGAGGTCTCCAATGCGTTCAAGTGGGTCGTCGCCGAGCATGAGAGGCCGACTTGAATTGCTGACGTCGCGTACTGTCCACCAGAAGGAAAGCAGGCGCTCAATTGGCCGGCTCTCGCCGATCATCTTGGACAAGGTTTCCATGCCAGAATTGGCCAATGCACTAGGTGCGTGATTCCGAGCCCATTCGAGTAGGTTTCGTTCGGGTGCGGACCCTTTTGCAGCGTCGAAGTCTGCATCGGGTTCCGAAAGTATTTTTTGCTGCATCTCTTCAATGCGCTTTGATATCGACGCGACAACATGAGGGACACGCAGCAGCGCCGCGTTCAGATAGATCGCCCACCAGTATCGTTCTTCAATGGAGAGCGATTTTGCCCCTCGAACGACCATCTTCTCGAGGATGGGTGCTGCTTTGTCGTCTACGAAACCGAAAACCCGTTCTTCCACAAGGTGGACCTTGTCCGCGGGGACGTGCTCCAAAGCGTAAAGACCTGGGACGTATCCGGTGGCAGCAGGAGCTACCCCCTTTCTAGTCAGTTTTCCATTGTGCTTGATTCTGCCCCATTGTGTCACATAGCCAGCAGTGTCGGCCCACCGCCGGAGGTGAAACTGCGGCACATAGTGATGGTCCCCATCCTTGCTCAACGGTTTTGCTCAACTGCTTGCCAAGCGGCGCGGCTCACGGCGCTCTAGGCACCTCAAAAATGGATCCTACGAATGGCTTATTTGACCGTTATTTGACGGTTTTACCTGCCGGCCCGCTAAGTAGTTGAAACGATTGGTACGCCCAAGGGGAATCGAACCCCTGTTCCCGCCGTGAGAGGGCGGTGTCCTGACCGCTAGACGATGGGCGCGTTCAAGAACCGGCGATATAGGCTGACGGCTGGGAAAAAGCAACTAGGCTTAAGGCTGCCTGTCGCGCCGGTGAAATATCCGCTGCAAGCCTAGCGTTTTGGCTCGATCAGGTCCCAGAGATTTCCATGGAGATCGGCGAAAACCGCGACCGTGCCATAGGCTTCATGGCGCGGCGCCTCGCGGAACTCGACGCCCTTTTGGAACATCAGCGCATAGTCACGGGCAAACTCGTCGGTTTCGAGGAACAAAAAAACCCGCCCGCCGGTCTGGTTGCCGACGGCGTGCCTTTGCGCATCGCCGGATGCCTCGGCGAGAAGCAGCCGCGCGCCCTGCCCGTTGCCCGGCGTGATCGTGACCCAGCGTTTGCCGCCGCCGAGATCGACATCTTCGGTGAGGACAAAACCCAGCCGGTCGACATACCAGGAGATCGCCTCGTCATAATTTGCGACGACGAGCGCGACCGTGGCAATGCTGCGGTGTTCGGCAAAACCGGTCATTTGTTCCTGATCGAAAAGCGGCCGACGATGCGGCGCTCAGTGGTGTCGTAGACGAAAATGGCGCGGCTGCCGTCGGCCAACTCGGCGTCGATCGACAGGCGATTGCCCGAGAGCGATTGGCTGACCACCCTGGCGCCGACCGGCAGCACGATGTCGCCACTGACCGGCTCGCCTGCCGACACCTGGATGTCGCTCGTCAACGGCGGGGCGGCAGGCGGTGCATTGCGCGCTTTGTAGACAAGCGCCGCGATCACCACCATAAGGGCGAGGAACAGCAGGCCGAGATTGATGGCGACGAAGCGGACGAGCTTCCTCCGCACCTTTTCGACCTCGGGGTCGAGCGGCTTTTCCTCGTCTTCGTCGGCAAGCGGCTGGGCCATGGCAGCAGATTCCGGAACTGTTTTCGATGAGCGCTCATAACGAAGAGGTCAGACAATTAATAGGGGCCAGACAGATCGTGCTGGAGGCCGGCGCCGATGCGGCCGGCCAACGGCTCGACCAATGGCTGGCGGCCAGGCTCGGCCCCGACATGTCGCGCAGCCGGGTGCAGATGCTGATAAAGCAGGGCGCGGTCAGGATCGGCGGCAGGCCAGCCAGCGAGACGAAGCGCAAGATGGCACAAGGTGACAGCGTGTCGGTCGACATGCCGGAGCCGGAACCGGCGGAGCCGCAAGGCGAAGATATTGCGCTGGATGTCCTCTACGAGGACAGCGAGCTGATCGTCATCAACAAGCCGGCCGGGTTGGTCGTGCATCCCGGCGCCGGCAACTGGACCGGCACGCTGGTCAACGCGCTGATCCATCATTGCGGCAACAGCCTGTCGGGCATCGGCGGGGTGAGACGGCCGGGCATCGTCCATCGCCTCGACAAGGAGACCAGTGGCGTCATGGTCGTCGCCAAGACCGATCGCGCCCACAAGGCGTTGTCGGAGGCCTTTGCCGACCACGGCCTGACCGGCGATCTCGAGCGCGCCTATCTGGCGTTGGTCTGGGGCATACCGGCAAGGCCGACGGGGATGGTCGACGCGCCGCTCGGCCGCGCCGCCGACCGGGTACGCCGCGCCGTGGTGCCGCAAGGCCGCGACGATGCCCGCCACGCCATAACGCATTTCACCGTCATTGAGCGCTTTGGCGAGCAGCAGCAGGAATTCGCCACGGCGAGCCTGGTCGAATGCCGGCTGGAAACCGGTCGCACCCACCAGATACGCGTCCACATGGCCCATATCGGCCATCCGGTGATTGGCGACCCCGAATACGGCCAGGCTTTCCGCACCAAGGCCAACCGGTTGCCTGCGCCGCTAACCAGCAAAGTGAAAGCATTTCCGCGACAAGCGTTGCACGCCCGCCTCCTTGCATTTCGGCATCCGGATACCCATTTAACGATGAGGTTCGAAGCACCGATACCGTGGGACATGGAGAACCTCGTCGACGGCTTCCGCAAGCTTTGAACCAACCACCTGAAAACCTGACCGGCGTTGTTCACTTCAGCGTGACACACTGTTTCGTGTTGAACAAATGCCTGTCTTTCTGGTTTTGTTCCTATATATGTCGGTTGGCGCGAATGTGCCTTTGGCATTCGCGCCACATGCCTGCCGCGTTTCGGGGGCATCACTCCAATAGAGAGGGGGCGCTATAATGGCCCAGTCACTACCCAGTATCGTTTCCGGCGAAGGCGGCCTCAGCCGCTACCTGGAAGAAATCCGCCGTTTTCCGATGCTTCAGCCGCAGGAAGAGTACATGCTCGCCAAGCGCTACGCCGAGCATGAGGACACCACGGCTGCGCACAAGCTCGTCACCAGCCACCTTCGGCTCGTCGCCAAGATCGCCATGGGCTATCGCGGCTACGGCCTGCCGATCGGCGAGGTGATCTCGGAAGGCAATGTCGGCCTGATGCAGGCCGTCAAGAAATTCGAACCGGAGCGCGGCTTCCGTCTCGCCACCTATGCGATGTGGTGGATCAAGGCCTCGATCCAGGAATACATCCTGCGCTCGTGGAGCCTGGTTAAGATGGGCACCACCGCCAACCAGAAGCGCCTGTTCTTCAACCTGCGCAAGGTGAAGGGCAAGATCCAGGCGCTCGACGAAGGCGATTTGAAGCCCGACCAGATCACCGAGATCGCCACCCGGCTGAACGTCTCGGAAGCGGAAGTCGTGTCGATGAACCGTCGTCTGTCGGGCGACGCCTCGCTCAATGCGCCCATCCGGGCAAGCGAAGGCGAATCCGGCGAATGGCAGGACTGGCTGGTCGACGACCACGAAAGCCAGGAAGAGATGCTGATCGAGCAGGACGAGCTGGAAAACCGGCGCGGCATGCTGTCGGGCGCTCTTGCCGTGCTCAACGACCGCGAACGCCGCATCTTCGAGGCGCGCCGCCTCGCCGATGAGCCGTTGACGCTGGAAGAGCTGTCGGCCGAGTTCGATATCAGCCGCGAGCGCGTGCGCCAGATCGAGGTGCGCGCATTCGAGAAGGTGCAGGACGCGGTCAAGGCCGCGGCCAAGCGCCAGATGCAGGCGCTTCGCACCATCGAGGCGCAGCCGGCGGCGTAAAGCCTCCCGATAGAAACAAATAACGGCGGCGCCACGTAACTGGCGCCGCCTGTATTTTAGAGGGTTGCCAGTTCCGCGGCGCCTTCGCGGATGTCCGATCCACTGCCACAAACTGCTCAGTAGCCTCGCCATCGTGTCCGCAGACGATCTCATCGATAGCGGCATTACCGCAATTTTCCCCAAGCCCTGGAAACCGCAACGCTGCAAGCTGTGGCGGCAATGTTCCGGCGCCGACACGGGCTTCCGTTGCAAAATTCCACAAGGCGGCGCTTGCGGCAGGCGGGCGACAACGGGCCGCCGGGCCGCGCCGGGCAGTTGAACTCGTCTGTTCGGAAACGAAAGGCAGTATGACGATGACGATTTCTCCGTTTCTGACCGCTCTCGGATCCGAAGGTCCCCCAGCCGACCGAGCGAAAGACATGGACCTGTATGGATGGCTAATTGGAAGCTGGGAAATGGACACGGTCCACTACCTCGATGACGGGACAATCCAGAAATGGAATGGAGAATGCCATTTTGGCTGGGTGCTCGAAGGCCGCGCGGTTCAGGACGTTTGGATCAGGCCCAAGCGCCCTGCTCCGTCCGCGATGTATGGCACAACCTTGCGCATCTTCGACCCTGGGATCGATGGCTGGCATATCATATGGAACGACCCGCTCAACCGGGATCACTCGCGCCAGATCGGCCGGGCCGAGGGTAAGGACATTGTCCAGCTCGGCAATGACTCGCGCGGTCTGAAAACTCGATGGCGTTTCACTGAGATCACTGCCAACAGCTTCCATTGGATCGGCGAGGAAAGATCTTCCGAGAGCGATCCTTGGCAAATCACGTATGAACATTTAGCCCGCCGAACAAAACCCTGACGCTGGACTAAACACTTAGCTGGCGTCTGCGCCGCTCCTCATCCGGCTGCCGCCACCGTCTTCCCGCATGGACCTCTCGGATTCAAACATCGCAAAAATCGAATCTGGATCAATAACTTGGATGACCATCGCAGAGTTTGAATGGCATTGTAGTGCCAACGACCCATCTCCTCACAGGCAATCGAGCGGAAATTTCAGATAGCGCCGCCCGTTGGATTCCGGTTCCGGCAGGCGTCCGCCATTCATATTGACCTGCAGCGCGTGCAGGATCAGCCGCGGCATCGGCAACGTCCTGTCGCGGGCTTGGCGGAGCGCGACGAAGTCGGCTTCCGTCTTGCAGCCGGCAACATGGATGTTGCCGCCTTTCTGTTCCGCGACCGTGCTTTCCCAGCGCGCTTCGCGGTCACCCGGCTGGTAGTCGTGACCGACGAACAGACGTGTCTCGTCCGGCAGTGCCAGGATGTCCTCGATCGAACGCCAGAGCCGCTCGGCGCTGCCGCCGGGAAAGTCTGCCCTTGCGGTGCCGCTGTCCGGCATGAACAGCGTGTCGTGGATGAAGGCGGCGTCGCCGATGACGTAAGTAATCGAGGCCAGGGTGTGGCCCGGCGAAAACAGCACTCTTGCCGGAAGGCCGCCGACCGAAAAAGTCGCGCCGTCGGCGAACAGCCTGTCCCATTGCGAACCGTCGGCGGGGAATTCCGGCCAGTTGTAGATCACCTTCCACAATTTCTGGACGTCGATGATCCTCTCGCCGATTGCCGTCGGCGCTCCGGTTCTCCCCCTCAGATAATGGACGGCGGACAAATGGTCGGCATGCGGATGCGTGTCGAGGATCCACTCGACCTCCAGCCCGCTTTCCCTGACGAAGTCGAGCAGGGCGTCGGCGTTTTTCGTTGCCGTTGCACCGGACCTTTCGTCGAAGTCGAGCACCGGATCGATGATGGCGCATTTGCGGGTCGCCATGTCGGCGACCACATACTGGACGGACCCGCTCGGCTTGTCATAGAAGCCGGTGACCTGCGACCTAGCCGATAATGCGTCCAATCCCAGCCCCCTTGATCTCTCACCGTGGCAGGAATGATTTTCTCAGCCACGGCAAATGAAAGGCATGGTTGTCCGTCAACCAGGCGTCGTCAAGCACCCCGTGCTCACACGGCTAGGAAAACCAAAAATTTCTCCGTGCCGCCTCTGCCTGCTCAGGCGGAAGGCTGCTTGGTTTTCCTGAGATATGGCAGGATTGTCTCGTAGGCGCCGAAGCGCTTGATGGCATCCTCATTCGAGACAGCAGCGGTGATGATGACGTCCTCGCCCTGCTTCCAGTTCGCCGGCGTCGCCACCTGGTGCTTGGCGGTCAGTTGCATGGAATCGATGGCGCGCAGGATTTCGTCGAAGTTGCGGCCCGTCGTCATCGGATAGGTGAGGACCAGCTTGATCTTCTTGTCGGGCCCGATGACGTAGACCGAACGCACCGTGGCATTGTCGGCGGGCGTGCGGCCCTCCGAGCTCTCGCCGGCACCCGCCGGCAGCATCTCGTAAAGCTTGGCGACCTTGAGATCCTTGTCGCCGATCAGCGGGTAGTTCACCGAATGGCCGGTCGCCGTCTTGATGTCGTTCTGCCACTTTCCATGGCTTTCGACGGGATCGACCGAGATGCCGATGATCTTAACGTTGCGCTTCCTGAACTCGCCTTCGAGCCCGGCCATCGTGCCGAGTTCGGTTGTGCAAACCGGCGTAAAGTTCTTCGGATGGCTGAACAATACCGCCCAGCCGTCGCCGATCCATTCATGGAAGCTGATCGGTCCTTGCGTGGTCTCAGCGGTGAAGTCCGGCGCGATATCGTTGATGCGGAGGCTCATGACATGTCCCTACCTTGTGAGTGCAGATCGCAGCCGGCGTTGACCGGCGCTGCTTTTGCCTTTCTACCACTCCGGCGTCATCCTTCAAACGGCTGTTGCGCCGGCATCGAGGCCGGCGGCGAAATATTTTCATTGCTTCTCGGCAAATGCAGCAGGAATTTTCGCTGCGCTGGCTCAGGCCTTGCTCACTGCTAACGTCGTCGTCAGGTCTTCCATGCGCTGGGCCAACGCGCCGAGCGCCCCGGTCAGCACGGAATCGTTCTTGTCGGCCTTGGTCAGTGCGTCGTCGCGCGTCTTGCGCAGCGTCAGCACTTCGCTTTCCATGCCCTTGACCCGCTTTTGCAGTTCTGAAAGCTCGTCCATGACCATGATGCCGGCCATCACGGTCAGCCTCTGGTCGCCGATCTCGCCAAAAGAATCCTTCAGATGCGAGACATAGCGGTCGAAGCGCTCGGCAAGATCGATCAGATGCTCTTCCTGGCCCTCGTCGCAGGCCATCCGATACTGCTTGCCGTCGATGGAAACCGTGACTTGTGCCATTGGCCTACCTGTCCAGTACCGCGCGGATGGTCTCCATGGCTGTCACCAGCCTTCGCGACACTTCCTTGTTGGCATCTTCCAGCCGTTCGGCGCGGGCCTCGGAATTGTCGAGTTCCTGCGCCAGCCGCGAGCGGTCGGCGTTCATCCGCTGCACTTCGGCCTCGGCTTCCGAATAGTCCCGCTCGTGCTCGAGCTTGGCCGCGACGGCGTTTTCCAGCCCTTCGATGGCCTTACCCAGCCTGGCAATGACTTCCTTGAGGGTCGTTTCCCCGGTCATGGCTTTCGTCCTGCGCCCTGCCCATCACCGAATCATCCACGTTCAGAACGCGTTATCCCTGAAACATTACGCGCCGTGTGAACCGCACGTCAATAAAGCGATCGCGACTGTCCCCTGCTAACGCTAATGTAAGTGGTGCATGGCCATCACAAGACCGGCAAAAGCACACCGATTTGTTGACTAAAAGGCCGCGCCTGCTATGTGTCGCGCACCCTTTTCAAGGGCTTTCCCAAGGCCCAAACCCCCATTTTGGAGGAAGCATGACCTCGCGCGAACAACATGACCGGATGGCCAATGCGATCCGTTTTCTCGCCATGGACGCCGTCGAGAAGGCAAACTCCGGCCACCCCGGGCTGCCCATGGGCTGTGCCGACATCGCCACCGTGCTGTTCACCCGCTTTCTCAAATACGATCCGAAGAACCCGCATTGGCCGGATCGCGACCGCTTTATCCTGTCGGCCGGCCACGGCTCGATGCTGCTTTACTCGCTGCTCTATCTGACCGGCTACGAAGACATCACCATCGACCAGATCAAGCAGTTCCGCCAATTGGGGTCGAGGACCGCGGGCCACCCGGAATACGGCCATGCCGCCGGCATCGAGACGACGACGGGCCCACTCGGCCAGGGCCTTGCCAATTCGGTCGGTTTCGCGCTCGGCGAGCGCATCATGAATGCCGCTTTCGGCAACGATCTCGTCGACCACTACACCTATGTGCTGGCCGGTGACGGCTGCCTGATGGAAGGCGTGTCCCAGGAAGCCATCGCGCTTGCCGGACATCTGAAGCTGAACAAGCTGATCGTCTTCTGGGACAACAACAACATCTCCATCGACGGCCCGGTGTCGCTGGCCGACAACACCGATCAGGTCGCCCGCTTCCAGGCGTCCGGCTGGAACGCCAGCCATATCGACGGCCAGGACCCGGAAGCGATCGCCTATGCCATTGAAGCGGCCCGCCACTCCGACAAGCCGACGATGATTGCCTGCAAGACGACGATCGGCTTCGGCGCGCCGACCAAGGCCGGTACCAACAAGGCGCATGGCTCGCCGCTCGGCGCCGAGGAAATCGCCGGCGCCAGAAAATTCTTCGGCTGGGATTATCCGCCGTTCGAGGTTCCGGCCGATATCCTCGACGCATGGCGTACCGCCGGCCGGGCCGGCGTCAAGGCGCGCACCGACTGGGAAAGCCGCCTTGCCAAGGCCGACACCAAATTGCGCGGCGAATTCGAACGCCGCATCGGTGGCACGCTGCCGGCCAACTTCGATGCTGTCATTGGCGATTACAAGAAGAAGCTCGCCGCCGACAAGCCGAAGGTCGCCACCCGCAAATCGTCGGAAATGGCGCTGGAGGTCATCAACGGCGCCGTGCCCGAAACCATCGGCGGCTCGGCCGATTTGACCGGCTCCAACAACACCAAGACCAGCCAGACCAAGAACATCACTGCCGACGATTACGGCCAGCGCTATGTCCACTACGGCATTCGCGAGCACGGCATGGCGGCCGCGCTCAACGGGCTGACGCTGCATGGCGGCATTGTCGCCTATGGCGGCACCTTCATGTGCTTTTCCGATTATGCCCGTCCGGCGATGCGGCTTGCCTCGTTGATGGGCATCCGCTCGATCTTCGTCATGACCCATGATTCCATCGGCCTTGGCGAAGACGGCCCGACCCATCAGCCGGTCGAGCATCTGGCAGCACTTCGCGCCATCCCGAACCACAATGTCTTCCGCCCGGCCGACGCGGTGGAAACCGCGGAATGCTGGCAGCTGGCCATTGAATCGGAAAAGACGCCTTCGACTTTGGCGCTGACCCGGCAGAACCTGCCGACGGTACGCAACGACTTCGTTGCGGAAAACCTCTCCAGCCGCGGCGCCTATGAACTTGCCGCCGCAAGTGGCGAGGCGGCGGTGACAATCTTCGCTTCGGGCTCCGAGGTCGAGATCGCCCTGGCCGCGCGCGAGGCGCTGGAAAAGCACGGCCATGCTACCCGCGTCGTCTCGGTGCCGTGCTTCGAATTGTTCGACAAGCAGAGCGCCGACTATCGCAGCAGGATGATCGGCAATGCGCCGCTCAAGATTGCCATCGAAGCCGGCATCCGTCAGGGCTGGGATTATTTCATCGGCACCGAAGGCATCTTTATCGGTATGACCGGCTTCGGCGCCTCCGGCACGATCGAACAGCTCTATCCGCATTTCGGCATCACCGCCGAAGCAACGGTGAAGGCGGCGGAAGCCCGTCTGCACGGCAAATGAAATTAAGCCCCGATCCGCAAAGGCTGGCATAGCGGTTTTGCCGGCCGGCGGAGCACTAATCGATTTAAATCCGAGCCTCGGCGGCTGGATTCTTTGCCCGTCCGCCGTTATGAAGCTGCGGACTTGATCTTCGGCCCCCAACTCCCAGGGAGAGAACAATGACCGTCAGAGTTGCCATCAATGGATTCGGCCGCATCGGCCGCAACATCCTGCGCGCCATCCACGAATCCGGCCGCAAGGATATCGACGTCGTCGCCGTCAACGATCTCGGCCCGGTCGAGACCAACGCGCATCTGCTGCGCTTCGACAGCGTGCATGGCCGCTTTCCGCATGAGGTGACGGTTGACGGCGATCAGATCATCGTCGGCAAGGAAAAATTCAAGGTCACCGCGATCAAGGATCCGACGCAACTGCCGTGGAAGGAACTCGGCATCGACATCGCGCTCGAATGCACCGGCATCTTCACCGCCCGCGACAAGGCCGCCGCCCATCTGACCGCCGGTGCCAAGCGCGTTCTCGTCTCCGCTCCGGCGGAGGGGGCCGACCTGACCGTCGTCTATGGCATCAATCACGACAAGCTGACCAAGGACCACATCGTCATCTCGAACGCCTCCTGCACCACCAACTGCTTGGCGCCGCTGGCGGCCGTGCTGAATGAGGCCGTCGGCATCGAGAAGGGCATGATGACGACGATCCACTCCTATACTGGCGACCAGCCGACGCTGGACACCATGCACAAGGACCTCTACCGCGCCCGCGCCGCCGCGCTTTCGCAGATTCCGACCTCGACCGGTGCCGCCAAGGCCATCGGCCTGGTACTGCCCGAGCTCAAGGGCAAGCTCGACGGCATCTCCATCCGCGTGCCGACCCCGAACGTCTCGCTGGTCGATTTCAAGTTCATCGCCAAGCGGTCGACCACCGTCCAGGAAATCAACGACGCGGTAATCGCCGCTTCGAACGGCAAGCTGAAGGACATCCTTGCCGTCACTCGTCATCCCAATGTTTCTATCGACTTCAACCACGATCCGCACTCCTCGATCGTGGCGCTCGACCAGACGAAGGTCATGGACGGCAATTTCGTTTCGGTGCTGGCCTGGTACGACAATGAGTGGGGCTTCTCCAACCGCATGGGCGACACCGCTGTCGCCTTCGGCAAGACCATCGCCTGATCGCAGAACCATCTTCTCGACTTGGACAACGCCCGGCTCAGTCCGGGCGTTTTTCGTTGCAGCACGCCCCCCCGAGGCAGCCTCCGCTGCTCGGAGGTGCCAAAACATTCGACTATCGGCAGCGTAGGGCGAAAAGCCGCGCTGCTGCCTTGCAGCGGCCATGTCTTCGCCCCACTCTCCCGTGATGCCGGAGCATATCGACTAGGGGCGACCAACGAATGGAGCATGGTATCTATCTGGTGACGCTCGTTGGCGCAGCACTTGTCGTTGCCGCCGCGTTTTCGAGCCTGATCGCCTTCCGTTTCGGCGCCCCCCTCCTGCTGCTGTTTCTCTGCATCGGCCTTGCCACCGGAACCGACGGTCTCGGAATCCATTTCGACAATGCCCGATTTGCCTATTTTGCCGGCTCATTGGCGCTGGCGGTGATCCTTTTCGATTCCGGCTTCGGCACGCCGCTCAATGCCTTGCGGCAGGCGGCCGGGCCGGCGCTGTCGCTGGCGACCTTCGGCGTCCTTTTGACCACTGGCCTGTTCGGCGCCGCCGCCTATTATTTGCTCGACCTGACATGGCTGGAATCCTTCCTGCTCGGTGCCGCCGTCGCCTCGACCGACGCCGCGGCGGTGTTCTTCCTGCTGCGCGCCGGCGAGATCAATTTGCGCGAACGCGTGCGTTCGACGCTCGAGGTGGAATCCGGCACCAATGACCCGATCGCCATCTTCCTGACCATCACGCTGGTCGAGGTCATCGCCGCCAACACCCACCCCGAGGCCAAGGTGCTGGTTACCGATCTTGCCGTCGGTTTCCTTGTCAACATGGGGCTCGGTGCGGTCATCGGTATTCTCGGCGGCATGGCCATCGTGCGCCTTGTCGATCGCCTCAATCTAGATCACGGCCTGCTGCCGATCTTCGTGCTGACGCTGTCGCTGATGGTGTTTGCCGCCGCCGGCGCCGTCGGCGGCTCCGGCTTCCTGGCGGTCTATCTCGCGGGCCTGATCGCCGGCAATTCCGATATCCGGGCTGTCACCATCCTCAAGCGCTTTCAGGACGGGATGTCGTGGTTGGCGCAGATCATCATGTTCCTGATCCTCGGCCTGTTCGCGACGCCTTCGCAATTTCCGGCGATCCTGGTGCCGGCGGTGCTGCTCGGACTGTTCCTGATATTTGTCGCACGGCCAGTCGCCGTCTGGCTATGCCTGGTGCCGTTCCGTCTGCCACGCCCGGAAGTCGCCTTTGTCTCATGGGTTGGCCTGCGTGGCGCCGTGTCGATCCTGCTTGCTATCACGCCGCTGCTCGGCGGTCTTGAGAACGGCCGCCTCATCTTCAACACCGCCTTCATCATCGTGCTGGTCTCTCTGGTCATCCAGGGATGGACCGTCGGGCCGCTGGCGCGCCGCCTCGGCCTTATCGTGCCGGCCCGCCTGGGACCGCTCGACAAGGTCGAATTGGAACTGCCGGGCTCCGCCCATCATGAGCTTCTTGCCTACCGTGTGGCACCCGGCAGCCCGGTGGCGCGGGGCGAACGCATTCCGCGCTGGGCGCGGCCGTCGCTTGTGCTGCGAGACGGACGCTCGATGCGCTTCCAGGATATGGGCCGGCTGGCGGCTGGCGATCATGTCTACATCTTCGTGCCGGACCGCTATCCGCGCCTGCTCGACAAGCTGTTCGCCAGCCGTGCCGTGGTCGATCCCGAGGATGCGGATTTCTTCGGCGCCTTTGCCGTCGATCCGTCACGCTCCGCCGAGGAACTGGAGACCGCCTACGCGCCGGGCCTGACCGAAGCGGAACGCAAGCTCACCATTGGCGATCTGGTCACGGCGCGGCTCGGCGGCCACGCCGAATATGCCGACCGCGTGCTGCTCGGTCCGATCGAGCTGATCGTCCGCGACGTCGACGACAAGGGCAGGATCACCGGCCTTGGCCTATCCTTCGAGCCGACCGCGCCGGTGGCACGCGTTCCGGTGTTCCTCAGCGCCGGCGAAATCCGCGACCGTATCGCCGCCTTCATCCGCAACCGGCGCAAGCCGGCCGAAGCGCGAGCGGTCGAGGCGGTGGCCGAAATGGAACCGGTTCCGCAGCCCGTGGTGGAAAAGACAACTGGCGAAGGCTGACCGCGTCGACCCGAGCCGCGGAGCCCTGCCGCGAGGCTGAAGAATGGTTCGGCAACTGGCGTGGCGAGTCCATGTGGTCCGACATCGCCGGAAATCATCCCGATCGGCCGGCTGCGAGGGCATCTGGCCGAACAGTCGCCAATTCTCCGTGGCTGTACGGCGCGCCATAGGGGGCAGCTTAATTGTTGCGGGCCGCAACGAACTGCGCCGCTTGTTTCAGAAGCGCGGCTTGTTCGCCATAGGGCTCGAGCAGCGCATGAGCTTGGTCGACGAGGCCATGGAGCTGGTCCCGCGCCCAGTCCGGTCCGTGCAGCGCGACCAGCGTCGCCTTGCCGGCCGCGGCATCCTTGCCGGTTGCCTTGCCCATCTGATGCGCGTCGGCGGTCAGGTCGAGCAGATCGTCGGCAAGCTGAAAGGCAAGCCCGATCGCCGAGCCGAACTCGGCCAGCCTTTCGCGGTCGCCCGACGGCGCGCCGGCAACGATGGCGCCCGCTTCGCAGGCAAAGCGGATCAGCGCACCGGTTTTCATCGCCTGAAGCCGAATGATGCCAGCCTCGTCCGGCCGGCTTTGTTCGGCCTCGAGATCGAGCATCTGGCCGCCGACCATGCTGCCGGCCCCTGCGGCGCGGGCCAATGCCAGCACCAGCGCTGCCCTGCGCTCGGCCGGCAGCATTGTCGCCTCGTCGGCAAGGATGTCGAAGGCAAGCGTCAACAAGGCGTCGCCGGCAAGAATGGCTGTCGCTTCATCGAAAGCCCTGTGCACGGTCGGCTGGCCACGGCGCATATCGTCATCGTCCATGGCCGGCAGATCGTCATGGATGAGCGAATAGCAGTGCACGCATTCGAGCGCTGCCGCGACGCGCAGCGCCGGCTCGACGTCGGCTGAAAACAGTGCAGAACTTTCCATGACCAGGAAGGGGCGCAGTCGTTTGCCGCCGTTCAGAACGCCATGTCGCATCGCGGCCATCAGGCGTTCCGGCCGCGCGATCTCGCCTGAAAGCGTGCGTCCGTCGAGCAACCGCCTCAGCAGCGCCTCGAGCGGAACTGCCCGGGCAATAAGTGCAGCCTCGAACGCCATTTGGTCGTCTTTCGTCATGGTCGGGAGCGGTAGCCGACACTCAGACGTTGCGCAAGAAGCCAAGCGCCATTATGCCGGGGCAGGGAGTAGCGCGGATTGGGTGGCTTGGCGGAACCGATCGTCGATCACGAAACCGAAGGGTTGGACATGGCGAGACCGAGACGCGGCAGCCGCATCGGTCTTCAACGCTGGGTCCGGCGCGGCATCGCTGTCGCCATCGTGCTGGCGCTGATGCCGGTGGTTCTGACCTTTCTGTACCTGCCGTCATTCGTGCACCCGGTGTCGACATTGATGCTGAAGGACCTCGCGACGTTTTCCGGCTACGATCGGCGCTGGGTTTCTATCGATGATGTGGCGCCGGTGCTGGCATATTCGGTCATCATGTCGGAGGACGGGCAGTTCTGTTTCCATCGCGGCGTCGATCTAGGCGAGTTGCGCGGCGTCGTCGACGACGCGCTCGCCGGCGAGATGACGCGTGGCGCCTCGACCATCACCATGCAGACGGTAAAGAACCTTTATCTATGGTCGCGGCCGTTGGGCTCGGTCCGTAAGGTCG
The DNA here is from genome assembly GCF_040322135.1 of Mesorhizobium sp. M0189. Lineage (NCBI taxonomy): Bacteria > Pseudomonadati > Pseudomonadota > Alphaproteobacteria > Hyphomicrobiales > Phyllobacteriaceae > Mesorhizobium > Mesorhizobium sp. M0189. The sequence continues at coordinate 409,055 of NZ_JAMYSW010000003.1, read as the reverse complement.
TCGAACTGCCGCTGGCCGTCTATTTCGATGCGGTGCTGTCGAAACGGCGGATCATGGAGATCTACCTCAACATCGCCGAATGGGGACCGGGCATCTACGGCATCGAGGCCGCCGCCCAACATCATTTCGGCGTCTCGGCAAAACAGCTGTCGCGCCGACAGGCAGCGCTGCTTGCCGTCACCTTGCCGAACCCGATCGTGCGCAATCCGGCGAAGCCCGGGCCGGGACTGAGGCGGCTTGCCGCGTTGATCGAACGGCGCGCGGGCCGCGCCGGCGCCTATGTCGGCTGCCTGCGATAGTGTCAAAAAAAAACACCGCGACGCTGGCCAAAACGCCATCGGGCGTGTATAGGCAGCCGACTTTCTCAGATTCCGGCCCCTGACGTGGCCCTTTCACGAGGGCCGCCGGGGCGTTTTGACCATGTAGTGGAGCATATCCATGGCCGTTCCGAAACGAAAAACCTCTCCGTCGAAGCGCGGCATGCGCCGTTCCGCCGACGCACTGAAGGCCCCGACCTATGTCGAGGACAAGAACTCCGGCGAGATGCGCCGTCCGCACCATATCGACCTGAAGACCGGCATGTATCGCGGTCGCCAGGTGCTGGAGCCGAAGGAAAGCTGAGACAGCTTTCGACGGTTTATTATTGCAAAAGACCGGCCACTGGCCGGTCTTTTTGCGTTCGTCGACAACTGATCGTGTCGACCGGGGCTGACATTGTTGTTTCACGCCGTCTTTGTCCGTGTTTATGGGCCGCACGAAAATTCTTGACGGCGAACGCCGGGCGCACTCTACAAAGATCAGTCCAACCGGAGCCGCCACATGTTCGGTGCCATTCCGCTGCTGATCGTGCCTTTCATTCTCTACAATCTCGGGCTTCTGGGAATATTCGGCAGCGGCGACGACCCGTGGGCGACCGAAATGTTTTCGGTCCGGATGATGTCGGGCGGGGTGTTCTCGATGACCCTCGGCGATCTCATCGTGCTGATCGCATTGATCTTCTTGTTCGTCGAAGTGGTGAAGTCGACGCGAACGACAAATGCCTCGATCATGGACCACCTTTTGTCGACCTTCGTCTTTGTGGCCTATCTGGTCGAATTCCTGCTGGTGAAGGGCGCCGCCCATTCCGTTTTCTTCACACTGATGGTCATAGCACTGATCGACGTGCTGGCCGGCTTTTCGGTGTCGATGCGGTCGGCCAGCCGCGACATCAACATGAATTAAGGATTCCGGCTCAGCCCGGGTCGGCGGTGAAGCCAGCCGCCTCGATGCCAGCGATGGCTGCCGTTTCATCATTGTCCGACGTATCGCCGGAAATGCCGACGGCGCCGATGATCGTGCCAGCCTTATCGCGGATCAGCACGCCGCCGACGACCGGCAGGACGCGTCCGCCCGACACGTCGGAGACGCCGGCTATCAGATGCGGGCGCTCCTTGGCGAAAGCCTCCACCCGGCGCGAGCCCATGCCGATAGCGAGCGCGCCATAGGCCTTGCCGGCCGACATTTGCGGACGCAGGAACGAGGCGCCGTCCTGACGCTGGAACGAGACCAGATGGGCGCCGGCATCGAGCACCGAGACGCCAAGCGGCCTGAGCTTGAGCTCGGCACCCTTGGCAAAGGCGGCGGCGATGATCTCAAGGGCTTTGTCGAGCGTCAGTGCGGTCATGGCCGCCTCCTAAACGCGCCAGTTATCAACCGGCAGAACAGATCGCGGTGAAAACTGTTCCGCGTACGAAACGAAGCAATGCGATCCAAGGAGCGCCGGCTTATTTCTTCTTGGCGCGGGACTTCTTCACCGGCGCCGGAGGCGCATTGGCCAGGTCTTCCGCTTCCTTGGCGAGGCGCAGCGCCCGCAGCTTGTTGGTTTTGGCCTGGCGAGCGTCGCTCTCGGCGACATATTCCGCCATGGCCTTCTGGCGCACCGTGGCTGCCTCTTCCTGTTTCTTGAAACGCAAATCGGCCCGCGCACGGGCAGTGTCCTTAGAGTTCTCGACCAAGAGCGTTATCCAATCCGGTAAATTATCTTCAGTCCCTTGATAGCAGAGCCAGCCCGCAATTGGGAAAATAAGTTGGTCATGGCGCCGGATCGCACCCGACTCGCTCCGCATTGCGGGCGATCACCGCATCGTATGCGGCCTGCAACGTCGCGCGCACGGTGGGTCCAGATGGGGCGGGAGACGCACCTAGATGCTCGTGGCGCAACTCGTTCATGAACTTATCCCACATCGGCGGGCCGCCTTTTTCCAGAAGCTCGGCACGGATAGAGAGCTCTTCGCTGACCGGGAGCCAGACGCGGCCCCAGGCGCCGAGATGCGCCAGGATCGGCACCAGCGTAATAGCCATTTCGGTCAGGCTGTAGATCGCCTTCTGCTTGTGGGAGGGATCGTCCGCCTTGGTCAGCATGCTGAGCTCCATCAGCCGTTTCAGCCGGTCGGCGAGGATGTTGGAGGCGATGCCCTCCATCGAGCCATTGAGCAGCTCGCGAAAGTGGCGTCTGCCGCCGAAGATGATGTCGCGAAGGATGATCAGGCTCCACCGATCGCCGAACACTTCGAGCGACAGATTGATCGGACATCCGGACCGGCGATCGATGTTCATGCGAATCTCCAAAAACCGGTTGCATTATCGTATCGGTTTTAATATCGTGCAACCGATTGCAAATTGCAATCAGATTCGCGACCCGAGGAGGAAAGCCATGAGAAACGCCGAACACCCCGAAATCGTATCCCAGACGTTCGGCGATCCGGCACATCCGGCGGTATTGTTGATCATGGGCGCCATGGCTTCCATGCTCTGGTGGCCGGAAGCGTTTTGCCGGAAGCTGGCCGGCGAGGGTCGCTTCGTGGTCCGCTATGACAATCGCGATACCGGCCGTTCGACGAAATACGCGCCGGGCGAGCCGCCTTATACATTCGACGACATGGCGGACGATGCCATCCGCGTCCTTGACGACCAGGGAATCCGAAAGGCGCACGTGGTCGGCATGTCGATGGGCGGCGTGATTGCGCAGCTCGTTGCGTTGAAATACCCGTCGCGTGTCACTTCGCTTACGGTGATCAGCAGCTCGCCCTTGGGCATTGATACGTCGCATCTGCCCGGAACCACCGAGGCCTACAGGAAACATTCGGACGAAGGCGCGAAGGTCGACTGGTCTGACCGTGGCCAGGCGGTCGATTTCATCGTCAAGGACGCGTATGCGCTCACCGGCACCGCACGCTCATTCGACGAGCAGCGCACGCGGGCTTTCGTCGAACAGGATTACGACCGGTCCGGCGGCTTTCTAAGCGCCACCAATCATTTCATGCTCAAGAGCGGCGAAGATGCGAGCGGCGAAGATCGGAGCGGCCAGGACTGGACGGGGCGGCTGCACGAGATGAAGATCCCGCTCCTCGTTATCCACGGCACCGACGATCCGATCTTTCCAGTCGAGCATGGCGCCGCTCTTGCCGACGCGGTCGCCGGCGCAAGGCTGGTCCGGATCGAGAGCGGCGGCCACGAGCTGCATCCCGACGACTGGGCCGCGATCATCGATGCCATCGTCACCCACAGCCAAGCCAAATAGTACCAAGCCTGACCTCAACACCGAATTTCCGCGAGACGAACCACCCAAGGAACGACAACCAATGTCCCTGACTATGCATCTTCATCCACTGGCCTCCTTCTGCTGGAAGCCGCTGATCGCGCTCTATGAGAACGGCGCGCCATTCACATCCGTTGTCGTCGATCTCGGCAATGAACAGTCGCGCGTGGCGTTTCTGAAATTGTGGCCGCTCGGCAAGATGCCGGTACTGCGTGATGAAGCGCTGGATCGGACCGTGCCGGAATCGACAATCGTCATCGAATATCTCAACGCGTATTATCCTGGGCCGGCCGAACTGATCCCCGCCGATGTCGATCTCGCTCGCCAGACCCGGCTCGCCGACCGCTTCTATGACTTCTACGTCCAGGAACCGATGCAGAAGATCGTCGGCGACCGGCTGCGGCCGGAGGGCAAGACCGATCCGTTCGGCGTCGAGCAGGCGCGCGCCCAGCTGCGCAGCTCCTACGCCGTCATCGAACAGGACATGCAGTCGAGGACATGGGCGGTGGGCGGGAGCTTCACCATGGCCGACTGCGCCGCCGCCCCCGCGCTGTTCTACGCTAACAAGGTCGAGCCGTTCGGCGACAAATATCCTGCGGTGAGGCGCTATCACGACCGGCTGCTGCGGCGCCCGTCGGTTGCCCGTGTGATCGAGGAAGCGCAGCCCTATTTCAAGCTCTTCCCCTACAACAACGGCTAGAGAGTGGTTCATCGTTTCACGGAAACGCCGAACCGCTCGATCCTTTTGTTTTTTGCGCAATTCCGGACGGAAAACCGTTTCACACTTTTCCTGGAATTGCTCCAGGCCCGAGGCTGCACGAGCTGCCCGACGCGCGGACGACGCCTCTCAGCTTCCGGGTGAACCGAGCTGCTCTGCATCCCAGAACTGGTCGAGCCAGATGTTGAGCTTTAGGAAGCCGGCATTGCTGACCGTATAGACGCGCCTGGTGCCTTCCGGCTTGGCGTTGACCAGCCCGGCATCAAGCAGCACCTTCAGATGCTGCGAAACGGCCGGGCGGGACACCGGCAAGCCAGAGGCCAGTTCGTTGACGGTCTTCGGTCCGCGCCGGAGCTCTTCCAAGAGATAGCGCCGGTTGGGATCGGCAATCGCCATGAAGGCGTCGGAAAGCATCATGCCTTATTTGTGGGGCAAAGCGTCTCGAATCTCAACCGTCGGTTTCAGCTTTTCTGCGCGGGTCGAGCCGCAACGCTTCCGGCGTCACCGAGCGGTCGGCCGGCTGGGTCTTGAAGGCATCGCGGCCTTCGATTGGCACCGGCGCGCGACGGCTGATGCGCAGCAGCGTATAGGCGGCCAGGCAGAGATGCGCCAACGCAGTAGCCAGGAACAGCCCCTCGGGACGCATCCAGCCCATCAGGCCGGCGGCCAGCAGCGGGCCGATCATCGTGCCGAAGCCATAAAGCAGCAGCAGGCCGCCCGACACTTTGACGAAGTCTTCCGATCGGGCATGGTCGTTGGCATGCGCCACCGCGATCGAATAGAGCGTGTAGGCGAAGGCGCCGTAGGCGGCGGTGCAGACGATAACGAAGACGCCGGAGCGCGGTTCGAACAGGAAGATGGCGATGGCGAACAGCGCAGCGCCGAAAGCCGCGCCCGCCAGCACGAAACGACGGTCCGTCGTGTCGGAGAGCCGCCCGGCCGGAAGCTGCATGGCGGCGCCGGCGATGACCACCAGGCTCATCATGAGCGCGATCTCGGCCGTCGAGATGCCGATGCGAGCTCCATAAACGGCACCAAGCGTGCCCCAGGCGCCGTTGGCGATGCCGATCAGCACGCAGGCGATCGCCGACACCGGCGAATTGACGTAGAGCCCTTTGACGTCAAGCGACACGTCCTGCAGCGGCTTGGGGTGCGACGCCGTCGAGACCGCCGTCGGGATCAGTGATAGGCAAAACAGAATGCCGGTGATCATGAATAGCGACGCCGATTTCACATCGCCGCCGGCAACGATCATCTGACCGCCCATGATCGAGGCATAGGTGACCATCATGTAGAGGCCGAAGACGGTGCCGCGGTTTTCGTTGGTGGCCTTCTCGTTCAGCCAGCTTTCGATGACCATGAAAGCACCGGCCATGGTGAAGCCGGTGAAGGCGCGCAGCAGGATCCAGGTATATTCATCAATGATCAGGCCGGTGAGCAGTGCGACGATCGCTCCCGATGCGGCAAAGGCGCCGAAAGCCCTGACATGACCGGCGCGGCGCACGATGCGTGGCGCAAAGAAGCAGCCGGTGACGAAGCCGCCGGCCCAAGCCGTGCCCATCAGGCCGAGCGATGCGGTCGAGAAGCCCTCCACCTGGCCGCGCAGCGGCAACAGCAGCCCGTGCAGCCCGGATGCCGCCAGCAGGAACGCGGTGCCGCGCAGCAGCGAGAGGATCGGTCTGTAGCTTGCGAACATTGTTCAATCCGGCTGGGGTTCGGGGCACAGGTCTGGAGACAGCGGCATTCGGGCTTTTCGGCGGCGTGCCCGAGCTTTTGGAATTGCCCGCAGTACTATCCGCGGCGAAACAGCGCCTCTGCCGCCGACTTGGTGGAGCCCTTGGTCATGAGCTCGGCTTCCAGCCGGGCGATCTCGCCGCGCAGGATGCCGATCCGCTCGGACAATTCATCGACAGAAAGCAGCGACAGATCCTGCCCGATCTCGTGCGGGCGCGCTTTCTTCTTGGGTTCGTCGTCGAAGACCGCCATCGTCGCTCCTCCGTGATTGCCCATTTGCCTGATTTGCCAATGAGCATACATAGGGCAGGGGTATGGATGCAAATGGCCGGCAACAGCTGGCGCTAGAAACCGGCGAAACACGACGGGAAAATTCATGGCGAACGCACAGAAAATTCCGGCCAGGATGATGGCGATCGCCATCTCGGAGCCGGGCGGGCCGCGGGTGCTGAAACCGGAAACCCGCGACGTGCCGGTACCCGGCCCTGGCGAGATCCTGATCCGGGTGCGTGCCGCCGGCGTCAACCGGCCCGACGTGCAGCAGCGCAAGGGTGCCTATCCGCCGCCGCCAGGTGCGTCGGATCTGCCGGGCCTGGAAGCGGCGGGCGAAGTCGCCGCCCTCGGCGACGAGATATCGCGCTGGCGCGTCGGCGACCGGGTCTGCGCGCTGACGGCGGGCGGCGGCTATGCCGAATATGTCAAGGTTCATGCCGGCAGCGTGCTGCCGCTGCCCGCCGGCTTTACCTACACCGAAGCGGCGGCGCTGCCGGAAAACTACTTCACTGTTTGGCACAATGTCTTCGAGCGCGGCGGCCTGAAGAGCGGCGAGACGCTGCTCGTGCATGGCGGCTCATCGGGTATCGGAACGACGGCGATCCAGCTTGCTGCCGCTTTCGGCGCTTATGTCGTCACCACCGCCGGCAGCAAGGAGAAATGCGACGCCTGCCTCAAGCTCGGCGCCGACCGGACGGTCAACTACCGCGAGGAGGACTTCGTCGCCGCGGTCAAGGAGGCAACCGGCGGCAAGGGCGCCAACGTCATCCTCGACATGGTCGGCGGCGATTATGTCGCGCGAAACTACGAGGCTGCGGCCGTGGAGGGCCGCATCGTCCAGATCGCGACGCAGGGCGGAGCGGTGGCGAGCGCCGATTTCTTCAAAATCATGGCCAAGCGGCTCGTGCACACGGGTTCGCTGCTCAGGCCACGCACGGTGGAGTTCAAGGCGGCAGTCGCGGCTGCGCTGGAGGCGCAGGTTTGGCCGCTGCTCGGCACGCGCAAGGTTGCACCGGTGATGGACACGATCTTCCCGCTCAAGGAAGCCTGGCGGGCGCATGAGCGGATGGAGGAGGGTGAGCACATTGGCAAGATTGTGCTCGATGTCGCCTGACGGCCGGTAAACAGGCTGAACGAAGGCTTAATGGTGCAATGCAACAAACGCATTGCCGCCATGCAAAAGCGTCTGTTCAATTTTTCATCGCCGATGCCTATTTACGCGGCATCGAAACGATGGAGGACTACCATGAACCCGATCCGCGCTTTCCGTAACTGGCGCATGTACAACGAAACCGTGCGCGAACTGAACCGGCTGAACGCTCGTCAGCTCAATGATCTCGGCATCAACCGCGGCGACATAGAGAGAATCGCCCGCCAAGGGCTTTGATCTCGAGCACGATCCTGTCCGAAGACCGGGCGCTGCTTTTCCGCAACGCCGAGCCGCGGTTCGGGATCAAGCCTTAGAAGCCAGAGCCGTAGCAGACGGATTTCCGTCGCCGGTTCCGAGCCCGCCCGACCTTGGTCTGGCGGGCTTTGTCTTTTTGAAGCTTTCGACTGCATGGCTTCATGTGCCGACCCTTCGCGGTCTGCTGGTCGCGCCGCCATGCCGTCCTTGACGCGCGCCTGCCAAAAACATTGCGAAATGGCGAGTGAGCAGTTATATAGACCGCGATTTTCCCATTTTGGTGGCTGTAAACCACCGCCCGCGCGGGAACGCGGGCGAACGAGAAGGATTTTTGTAATGGCCAATACGCTGCTGATGCCAAAAGCGACCGCCGTCTGGCTGGTTGACAACACAGCGCTTTCCTTCGAGCAGATCGCGCAGTTCTGCGGACTGCATCCGCTTGAGGTCAAGGCGATCGCCGACGGCGAATCTGCGCAAGGCATCAAGGGTATGGACCCGATCATGACCGGCCAGCTCACTCGCGACGAGATCGCGCGCGCCGAGAAGGACCCGAACCACCGGCTGAAGCTCTCCGACCCCAAGGTGCGGGTGCCGGAATCCAAGCGCAAGGGTCCGCGCTACACTCCGCTGTCCAAGCGCCAGGACCGGCCCAACGCCATCCTCTGGCTGGTGCGCAACCATCCCGAGCTCAAGGATGCGCAGATTTCCCGCCTTGTCGGCACGACGAAGTCGACGATCGACCAGATCCGCGACAGAAAACACTGGAACTCCGCCAATCTCCAGCCGATGGATCCAGTGACGCTCGGCCTGACGTCGCAGATCGACCTCGACATGGAAATCAACCGCGCCTCGCGCGGCCGCGAGCAGGCGCAGCCGGTCGGCGATACGCTGCTGCCGGCCGCCTTGACCGAACGGCTGGTGCCGGCGCCGGAAAAGCCAAAGGACGAGGATCGCGAACTCGACGCCAACGCCGTCTTCGCCAAGCTCTCGGCGCTGAAGTCGAAGGACAAGGATACGGGCGAAGAGGAATAGAGGTCTCGCATCCAAAACAAAAAGCCCGCTTTCAAGCGGGCTTTTTTTTCGATCTTCCGTGTCAGCTTCGCGCCGCCCGGTCCGGTGCCATGCCGTAGTCCTCGCTGCGTTCCACCGCGCGGTAGAAATCGGCGAGCTGCTTGCCGCGCTCCGGCTTGAAGGTGCGGCCGGCGATGACCACGGAGGCGATGCGGTCGATGCGGAAGGCGCGGAAATCGCCGCGCATCTCGCACCAGGCGACCAAGGTCCACACCTTGCCCCAGAACCACAGGCCGAGTGGGCGGATGTCGCGCGCGGTGCTGCGGCCGGCCTCATCCGAATAGTCGATGGTCAGCACCTGACGTTTCTCGATGGACCGCTCAATCAGGTCGATGGCTTCGCGGGCGGCGTCGCTTACCACCCACATCGGCGTGTGGATCTCGGTGCGGGCGATGCGGTCCTTTTCGGCGTCGGGCAGCACGGCGCCGATCTTGACCAGCGCCTCGTCGGCGGCTCGCGCCATGGCCGCGCCGCCAAAGGCGCGCACCATGCGGGCGCCGGCGACCAGCGCGACGATCTCGTCACGCGTGAACATCAGCGGCGGAAGGTCGAAACCCTCCCTCATCATGTAGCCGACACCGGCCTCGCCGTCGATCGGCACGCCGGTCGACTGCAGGTCGGCGATGTCGCGATAGATGGTCCGCTCGGAAACCTCGAGCCACGTGCCCAGCTTCTGGGCGGTGACCAGACGGCCACCGCGCAGGTGCTGCACGATCTGGAAGAGCCTGTCGGCGCGGCGCATCGTATGGTCCCTCGGCGTCTATTGCTCTAGCCCTTCGCGCTTGCGCTGCGCGGCGACGGAGGCCGCGCCGAAGGACAGTTTCCTCGTTGTCGGCGTGCTTGCGTCGAGCACCCGCCAGAACGGCGCAATGTCGCCCAGCGCCATGCCACGCTCAAGATCCTCGTTGGCGGCCTCGGCGACGGTACGCAGATGATAGCCGATGGTGACCGGACATGTCACCTCGGCACCGTGCTCGATGGCGAGCGCGGTGCGCAAAGCCCGGATATCCATATCCATGCCTTCGGGGATGGCGCAGATGAATGCATCGACCTGGCGAGCTGTGGGAACCAGCATCGGCTGGCCTTCGACGACATCAGCGATGGTGCGTGGCGACGGTGTTATGCCGTTGATGCCAGGCGTGTTCAGCCTGTCGGTCCAGCTTTTCATCGATCGTCCTCTCGGCCGTCCGTCTCTGACGGCCATCCCACTATGGCACGAGCCTCCTGACACCATACTGTCAGGAGGCTTCAGCATGCCTGTTTATCGCCGGGCCGCATCCAAACGCCGGGCAGAAAGATTGCCTCAATTGCCGCCATTGTGGCGGTCGCCATACATGTCCGGCCAGCCAATATCCTTGCGGATGTCCGCCGGCAGGGTGTTCATGAAACGCTGGGTGCGGATCTCATTGCGCATCGTCCGGATCTTGCCGACATAGTGCTGCACGCTACGCAGAATGGTAAAACCGTTCATGGCTGGTCTCCTCTCTTTCGATGCAGGCACTATCGCACACCCCTACTGACAGCAGTCTGTCAGGAGGGTGCGGCTCTCGCGACCGGCGTTCCGATTTGTCCACCGAAGTGATCGAACAGTGCTGAAAAGAGGCGTGCCGCGGTGGAAAGACCGCGATCGCGGAGCCGCTTTGACAGCCAGCCGCGATGCTGATCAAAGGCTGCATGTCGAAACTTCTCGCGCTCGTCATCATCGCCATGATGGTCATCCAGCTCATCAAGCCGCTCGGCTGGCCGGGGCTGAAGCGGCGCAGCGATTTCTGGAAGCTGGCGCTGTTGGCTATGGCGGCGATTTCGATTACGGCGGTGCTCGGACACTGGACGTAATGCATGTCGCGCAAAAGTGTGCAGCGGTTTTGCGCCAACGACATACATAAAACAAAGAACCTAAAGTAGCGTCGCATGAGGCCAATCGAACGCGACGCGCTTTAGTGCCGGCAGCCGCTACGCGACGCCCGGTTCGTTGGCGAGCACCAAGCCGGCCAGATGTTCCGCCCAGGCGCGGTAGCCGGCTTCCGAAGCATGAAATCCATCCGACGCAAAGCCGGCCTCGGCGTCGGTGATCGGCAGGCGGGGCGCCGGTATGGCGCCGCGCTCGAGGCAAAGGCGCTCGCCCATCCGGTTCATCTCGCCGGCGCGGATCTCGAGGATCTTGCCGAGCAGCGGCGGCATTGCCGGCGCCCGGGTGAACTCCAGCACCGGCGACCACACCACGCGCGCCTCCGGCCATTTGGCGCGCAGCGCGTAGAGCAGGCCGCCAAAATCGCGCTTGAAGCGCGGTACCGAATGAAAATTCTTGGTGTCGTTGGTGCCGATGGCGAGCACGATATGCGTCCACGGATCGGCCGACAGATTGGGCAGCACATGATCGCGGATCTGGCCAGAGGTTGCCGAGTTGAAGCCGGCTGCCCGCCAGCGCACGGTGCGGCCGGTGCGTTGCGCAATTAGAACGGCCAGTTGCGCGGCCAATCCGTTTTCGGAATTGCCGATGCCGACTGAGGCGGCGGAGGAATCGCCGAGCACCAGCAGCGAGATTGCCGGCGCCTGGCCTGATATCTCGTGCATGACCGGACCTTGTGCCGGCAGCATGCGGGTGGTGCGGCGACGCACGCCAAGTCCTTGCCAGACATAGACCGGAAAGGCGAGCCAGGTGAGAAGGGTCGGAAAGCGCCGCATGGCAAATCCCTTTTAGGGCACAGCGAACAGCACTTAGCGCATGTTGCACTGAAGGTGAACGACCTTGCAGCGACAGCCTGTCGCCTCAATGGCAGCAGTCATGCGTCCCGGATTGGTCTTCATACTCGTCATGCAGCCGCACCCAGTCGGCGAGGCTATGATGCGGCCCGGTTTCGTTGCGGCCTTTCGGCGTCAGGTCGAGATAGTGATAGGCGCCGATCAGCGGATCGCCGCCTCTGGAGCGCGAGATGAAAGTCAGGAAGATGTCGCCTTTCTCGTCGCGATAGAACACGCTGGTGCCGGGAAGGTCCTTCGATCTCCGCGCGCGCCGCTCGAAATTGTAGGTCGTGTCGCCGGCCGCGATCTGCTTGTCGGTGAATGACACCTGGATATCGAAGTTGAAGTCCGAGGCGTAGGACGACACCCAGTCGAATTTCCAGCCCATGCGCTGCTTGTAGGGCAGAAGCTCGGCCAGCGGCGCCCGCGCCACCACGACAAGCGAAACATCGTGGTGCCTGAGATGCTGGTTGGCGCCGTCGATGTGGTCGGCAAGGAACGAGCAGCCCTCGCAACGATAATCGGCGCCCGGCCCGAACATGAAATGGTAGACGATCAACTGGCTGTTGCCGCCAAACAGGTCGGGCAGTTTCTTTGGCCCTTGCTCGGTCTCGAAGACGTAGTCCTTGCGGATCTTCAGCCACGGCAATTCGCGGCGTTCGGCGGCGACGCGGTCGCGAAAGCGCGTCAATTCCTTTTCGCGCGCCAGATGCGCCTTGTGCGCCTGATACCAGTCTTCCTGCGAAACGGTCTTGTTGTTTGGCATAGGTCTGCTCCTCTTTTCACGGAGGACGTTCGGCAGCGAGGAATGCCGACACCGAGCTGCATTTCAGTTGCAAGAAAATTGCAGCCCTTGCTGCTTTCAAGCAAAACCCGGGCACGTGGCCCGGGTCGGGAGAAACGCAAGATGGATTCGGTTAAGCGGCTTGCTCCAGCGACGGCTGCCATTGTCCAAGCGCTGCCAGATGGTTCATGTGGGCGCGATGGGCGAAGGCGGCCTGCGCGGCGGCGACGTTCGCCGCCTTGCCGCTCCAGGCCTTCTGCGGAGCGGCCTGCAAGGCGCGGCCGTAGGAGAAGGTCAGCTTCCACGGATGCGGGCCGATGGCGTTGATGGCGTTGAGGTTGGCGGTCGCTTGCTCGTCCGATTGTCCGCCCGAAAGGAAGGCGATGCCTCCGATCGCGGCTGGCACCGTCTCGCGGAACAGTTTTATCGTCCTTTCGGCGACCTCGTCGGGGCTGCTGACCTTGCCCGATTTCTTGCCGGCGAGAACCATGTTTGGCTTCAGGATGGTGCCTTCGAGGACGACGCGGGCCGCATAGAGCTCGGTGTATAGCTTTGTCAGTGTCGCCTTGCTGATCTCGTAGCAAGTGTCGATGTCATGAGCGCCGTCCATCAGCACCTCCGGCTCGACGATCGGCACGATGCCGGCTTCCTGGCAAAGCGCGGCGTAACGGGCGAGCGCATGGGCATTCGAGCCGATCGAGGTGGCGGAAGGCACCCCCTTGGCAACATCGATGTCGATTACCGCGCGCCATTTGGCAAAGCGGGCGCCAAGCTTGTAATAGTCGGCGAGGCGTTCGCGCAGGCCGTCCAGGCCTTCGGTGATGGTATCGCCGGGAAATCTTGCCAGAGGCTTGGCGCCGGCGTCGACCTTGATGCCGGGAATGGCGCCTGATGCCTTGATGATGTCGACCAGCGGCGTGCCGTCGGCGGCCTTCTGGTGGATGGTCTCGTCATAGAGGATAACGCCGGAAATGTACTTGGTCATTGCATCGCTGGCGCGGAACATCATCTCGCGATAGTCGCGGCGGCTGTCGGCGGTCGACTCGACGCCGATGACGTCGAAGCGCTTCTTGATAGTGCCGGAGCTCTCGTCGGCAGCCAGTAGGCCCTTGCCGTTGGCCACCATCGCGGCGGCAATGTCCTCGAGACGTTCGCTCATCGTGCTTCTCCTGAAAGAATTGACCCGTACCCAGCAGACCACCAGAGCAACGCAGGTTCAAGTCGAACCCTTTCGTCGGAGAAGCGCGAATCGATTGAAAATCGCGAGCGCACTGCTTCGCGCTGTTATTAACGCCGCGCTCAGCGCTTCAAGACGTCGACGCCGGGCAAGGGCTTGCCTTCCATCCATTCGAGGAAAGCGCCGCCGGCCGTCGAGACATAGGTGAAATCATCGCTGACGCCGGCATGGTTGAGGGCGGCCACCGTATCGCCGCCGCCGGCCACCGAGACCAGCCTGCCGGCCTTGGTGCGCGCTGCCGCGTGCCTGGCCGTCGCCACCGTCGCATGGTCGAACGGCTCGATCTCGAAGGCGCCGAGCGGCCCGTTCCAGACCAACGTCGCGGCACGGTCGATCCATTCGGCAATGGTTTTCACGGTTTTCGCGCCGACATCGAGGATCATGCCGTCGGCTGGTACGTCTGCAATGGCGACGGTCTCGCTTGCGGCACCGGCCTTGAACTCCCTGGCGACAACGGCGTCGGCGGGCAGGATGATGGCGCAGCCGGCCTCGGCCGCCTCGATCATGATCTGCTTGGCGGTGGTCGCGAGATCGTGCTCGCACAAGGATTTCCCGACGTCGGTGCCGCGTGCCGCGAGAAACGTGTTGGCCATGCCGCCGCCGATGACCAGCGCGTCGACCTTCTTCACCAGGTTCATCAACAAGTCGATCTTGGTCGAGACCTTGGCCCCGCCGACAATGGCGACAACCGGGCGGACGGGATTGCCGAGGCCCTTTTCCAGCGCATCGAGCTCGGCCTGCATGGTGCGCCCGGCGAAGGCCGGCAGCACGTGCGCCAGCCCTTCCGTCGACGAATGGGCGCGGTGCGCAGCGGAGAAGGCGTCGTTGACGAAGATGTCGCCGTTGGCGGCGAGCTTTTCGGTGAAGGCCGGGTCGTTCTTCTCCTCGGCTTTGTAGAAGCGGGTGTTCTCGAGCAGCAGCACATCGCCGCTTTCCATGGCGGCGACGGCGCTCGCGGCCTTGTCGCCGATGCAGTCGGTGGCAAAGCCAACCGGGCGGCCGAGCACGTCCGCCGTCGCCTTGGCGATCGGCTCGAGCGAGAATTCCGGCGCCGGTCCATCTTTGGGACGACCGAAATGTGCAAGCAGGATGACCTTGGCGCCCTTGCCGGACAGCTCGGCGATGGTCGGTACAATGCGCTCGATGCGGGTGGCGTCGGTGACCTTGCCCTCAGTGACGGGAACGTTGAGGTCGACACGCACCAGCACACGCTTGCCGCTGATATTGCCGATGTCGTCCAGTGTCTTGAAGTCGGCCATGCTGATCCCTTTCGCGAAAAATCGCGGGGACCTTACCCCGCATCAACGACGATGCAAGACCTGCCTGACGGTTCTGCTTAAGGGTTCACGGAAAATGTGATCGCGTGTCGAAGATGAAGCGCCCAGCGGGAGCGAGATGGGCAGCAATGGCGCGAAACGCGCCGACATATGGCTTTACCGGTTGCGCACCACAATGCATGCGCCGCCGACGCTGTGCAGCTTCTGGCAAATATCGTCGGCCTTGGCTTTGGTGTCGGCGCCGATCCGCACCGCATAGATGCCGCGCCTGCCGATCGGTGTGCGCACCCGGCTGACCACCGGATTGCGACCGCTGAGCAAGGCTGGAAACCGCCGTCTCACATTGCTCCACTGATTGAGCGCCGCGGCGCGGCGGAAATTGCCGGCCACCTGCACGCCCCATGGCTTGATGTTGATCGACGACATCGGCACGGTTCTGGACATGATCACCGGCAGCGTGCGGCAGGCGGCAGCGAAGCTCGCCTTCTTGTCGAGCGGCCGGATGACGCCGGCATACGCGGCATCGGTGAACCTGTCGGCCGGCTCGCCCATGACGTCCAAAACGTAGCTTTCGGTCTCCATCGGCAAGAAGCCGCCGGAATTCAGCCAGCGCGTCACCCGGCTCTCGCCGGCATTGTATGCGGCTGCGGCGAGGCCCAGATTGCCAAAGCCGGTCTTCATTTCGGCGAGGTATTTTGCCGAGGCCGGGATAGCCTGCTCGATATCGAACGAATTGGCGAGCCCGCGCATCTTGGCGGTACCCGGCATGAATTGGGCGATACCCTCCGCACCGACGGGGCTGACCGCATTGGGATCGAAGCGACTCTCCTTCCAGATCAGCCGGGCAAAGAAATCCCGGGGCAGGCCGTTCTGGTCGGCATGCGTCTCGATAAGATCGCAAACTCGATCGATCAGCTTCTGCTTGGCGGGCCGCGGCGGATCGGCCTGGACGGCTGTCGCCCAGCCCAGCCAGCAAATGACAACCAGCGTCGCCCCAAGCAAACGCCGCATCGAACTACTCCGCCGCGGCTTTGCCGTGTTGGCCAAACCGCCGTTCGATGTAGTCGGAAACCATTTTCTCGAAATCCGCGGCGATCGACGGGCCGCGCAGGGTCGCCGCCTTCTTGCCGTCGACGAACACCGGGGCGGTCGGCGTCTCACCGGTTCCGGGCAGCGAAATGCCGATATCGGCATGTTTGGATTCACCCGGACCGTTGACGATGCAACCCATCACCGCGACCTTGAGGTTCTCGACGCCGGGATATTGTTCGCGCCACACCGGCATGTTCTTGCGCAGGTCGGCCTGGATGTTCTGGGCAAGCTCCTGGAACACGGTCGAGGTCGTGCGGCCGCAGCCCGGGCAGGCGGCGACGATCGGCACGAACTGCCGGAAGCCCATGGTCTGCAACAGCTCCTGCGACACCTGCACTTCGCGTGTGCGGTCGCCGTTCGGCTCCGGCGTCAGCGAGATGCGGATGGTGTCGCCGATGCCTTGCTGGAGCAGGATGCCCATCGCAGCCGATGATGCGACAATGCCTTTCGAGCCCATGCCGGCCTCTGTCAGGCCGAGGTGCAGCGCATGGTTGGAACGGGTGGCGAGCTCGGTGTAGACGGCGATCAGATCCTGCACGCCGCTGACCTTGGCCGAGAGGATGATTTTCTCGCGCGCAAGGCCAATCTCTTCGGCCATTTCGGCCGACAGGATCGCCGACTGCACGATCGCTTCGCGCGTCACTTCCTGCGCGGTCAGCGGAAAGCCTTGGGCCTGGTTGTCATCCATCAGCCGGGTCAGCAGCTCCTGGTCGAGCGAACCCCAGTTGACGCCGATGCGCACCGGCTTGTCGTATCGGATCGCCATCTCGACGATCGCCGCGAACTGCCGATCCCTCTTGTCCTTGAAACCGACATTGCCGGGGTTGATGCGGTACTTGGCCAAGGCCTCAGCGCAGGCCGGATGATCGGCCAGGAGCTTGTGGCCGATGTAATGGAAATCGCCGACCAGCGGCACGTCGATCCCGAGCCGCTCCAGTCGCTCGCGGATGGCCGGCACAGCGGCAGCGCTTTCGTCGCGATCGACCGTTATGCGCACGATCTCGGAGCCGGCGCGATGCAGTGCCGCCACTTGCGCCACCGTCTGGTCGACATCGGCCGTGTCGGTGTTGGTCATCGACTGGACGACGACTGGGGCGCCGCCGCCGACCATCACGCCGCCGACGTCGACACCGACCGACCTGCGGCGCGGGAAGGGTGAGGAAAAATATCCGGTCATGCCGGCTGCCTTTAATCTTGAAGGTCCGGGCATGAGGTGGAGGAGCAAAGATGGCTTGTCAATGGCGACTGGCGCGCAGACCTAGCAAATCGGAAATGACAAGACGGCAGCTTGCCGCAAATCCATAAGCGTTTCCGGCAGCATAGAGACATGCCACCGGAAAGAAATCGCGCGCCAGGCGGCGCAGCTAGTCCTGGATGGGCGTCAGTGCGTCGTCGGTTTCGCCTTCAGTTTTTCAATCTCGTCCTTGAGCGCCAGCTTGCGCCGCTTGAGATTCACGATTTCGAGGTCGTCTACCGACGGATGGGTCATCGCATCGTCGATTTCGCGTTCGATGTCGCCGTGTTTCCGCTGCAGCTCATCAAGATGGGATGCAAGAGACATGATTGGTTCTCCCTTTCATGGTTTCCTCGGATTGCAGCCGTCATGGCACGTCCACCGCAGGCTCGCTTCTGTGACGGCATAATGACAGTGTGCCACCATCGCGCACCGATGTCGAATGCTGCGTGGTAGCATTCCACGACAATATGAAATGTGGTATGGGCTGCGCGCCGGTGCAAGAAGACCCCCGGTCCCGCCCAATCAGGCCCATAGTTTGGGCGCCGCAGACGTGCAGACGGTAAAAATGTCCGATCAGGAACAGGCAGATATCCGCCTCGAATATTCCCGGCTGAAGCAGGAACACGCCGATTTCGACGCGGCCATCAATGCGATGATCGCCATGAATTGCGACCCGCTGCAGATCCAGCGCATGAAGAAAAAGAAGCTTTTCCTGAAGGACAGGCTGATGGCGCTGGAAGACAAGATCATTCCAGACATTATCGCTTGAATGGACGCCGGCGCTGGCCTGCTGAAAAGGCGGCCTATGCCGCGATCGAAAGCCGCGCGGCGCGCTCGAGCAACAGCTCTATCAGGTCATCGGTCTTTTCGGTCGAGGTATCGATGGGAACCACCAGGCACATCGTCGCCTCGACCCTGCCCGGCGCCGAAAAGACCGGCGCGGCCAGGCATTTCGTGTAGGCATCGACAAGGCCGGAGGTGACGCAGTAGCCGGCCGACTTGGCCACCGCGATATCGGCTATGAAATCGTCGAGCTGCAACCTGCGGCCGTCCGGCAGTACGAGGTCGTCTTCCGAGACCATATCCTCGATCGCTGCCCTGTCGAAGCCGGCGAGGAGCAGCCGCCCGGAAGCTGTCCAGGGAAGCGGTATTTGCAGACCCGTCGCCGAGCTGATCCTGAATGGCCTGGTTCCCGGGCTTGAATGGACGATGGTGTAGCGGCCGCTTTGCAGCATGCACAGCTCCGAGGTCTCGCCGGACTCGCGTGACAGATGGTCGACTTCCTGCCGCCCTCGCCTGAGCAGGTCGTTGCCCCGCACATAGTCCATTCCGTAGAGATAGAGCTTCTTTCCAAAATAGACCCGATTGCCGTCTCCGGCCATCTCCAGCAGGCCTGCGTCGACCAGCGAGCGCACCAGCGTATAGGTCGTCGACCGCGGTGCGTTCACCCCTCTGGCAAGATCGCCAATGCCGATCGCGCGCTGGGTCGCGTGGAGAAACTCCAGAATCTGGAGGACCCGGTTGAGGCCCTTCTCCCGCGAGCCCGAATTCTTGTCTTCGTCCAGACCGGCGTCCGGTCGAGCGGCCAAGGCATTGCCTTCTTGCATTATCGATTCCTGATGTTAATCTGTCTTGTACAGAGTACAGGCGTCCCTTGTAAGGGACAATGACGTCAGTTGCAACCGATGCCTGCGCTGCTGGTCCAACGGGGAACACAACACGAAGGAGGTCGCCGTGAACGACACATCCAAGAGGCGTGAATTTCTGAAACTGGGAATGGCCGGGCTTGCAACGGCCGGAGTGATGAGTGCCGCCACTGCGGTCGATGTCCAGAAAGCTGCGGCCCAGGCAGCGCCTGACAGCCTGCTGCGCACCGTTCTCGAGCGCGGCAAGGTGATCGTCGGCACCGGCAGCACCAACGCGCCCTGGCACTTCGAGAACGATGCCGGCGAACTGGTGGGCATGGACATAACCATGGGTCGCATTCTCGCCAAGGGGCTTTTCGACGATCCGACCAAAGTCGAATTCGTCATGCAGGATCCGGCTCAGCGCATTCCGAACGTGACCACCAACAAGGTCGACATCACCATCCAGTTCATGACCATGACCGCCCAGCGCTCGCAGCTGATCCACTTCTCCAGGCCCTACTATGTCGAAGGCATCGCCTTGCTGACCCTTCCGAACGCCGAGAATAAGACCTTCGACAAGCTGCTTGCCGCCGGTTCGGCGACCCGGATTTCCATCCTGCAAAACGTCGATGCCGAGGCAAACGTGCGCATCGTCCTGCCGGAGGCGCAGGTGATGCAGATAGACACGCAGGCCAACGTGCTGCAGGCACTGGAATCGAAGCGATCCGACGCCGCCGCCGTCGATCTGTCGACGGTCCGCTGGCTCGCCTCGCGCAATCCGGACAAATACTTCGATGCCGGCAAGAGTTGGTTCTCGATGCTTTATGGTGCCGCACTGCGGCAGGGCGACCTCGACTGGCTGACCTTCGTCAACCAGACCTTCACCATCGCCATGTTCGGCCATGAAACGGCACTCTACGACGCTGCGTTCAAGGATTATTTCGGACAGGAGCCGCCGGCCCGCCATCCTGGATTCCCGGTTATCTGATCCATCAGGCGGAAGGATGCCTCCGGCGCCCTTCCGCCTCGTTCCCGGACTGTCGGCACTAAGCAGGACGCATGGGCTATACCCTCAACTTCAACCTGATCTGGCGGCATTTCGACAAGCTCTGGGGGGGGCTGCTGCTCAGCCTTGAGCTGGCTGTCATCTCCATCGCGATCGGCATCGTCATCGGGCTGCTTCTGGCGGTCTGGTACGTGTCGGCCGGGCGAGCGGTGCGGACCGTCATCGCGGGCTATGTCGAGTTCATCCGCAACGTGCCGCTGATCCTGCTCGTCTACCTGGTCTTCTACGGCCTGCCGACCGTGGTCGATATCGCCTACAGCGCGCAAACCTCGTTCATTGCCACGCTGTCGCTCTACAGCGGCGCCTATCTGGTCGAGGTATTTCGCTCGGGGCTCGAGGCGGTGCCGCGCGGACAGCTCGACGCCGGCAAGGCAATCGGCCTGACACCATGGCAAAGGCTGCTCCATGTGCGCCTGCCGACGATGCTGCGCATAACGCTGCCGGCGCTTTCCAACACTTTCATATCGCTCTTCAAGGACACGTCGGTGGCGTCGGTCATTTCGGTACCCGAGCTCACCTATGGCGCCCAGTGGATCAACTTCAACACGTTCCGCATTGTCGAGGTCTATCTGGTGGTGACTGCGATGTACCTGTTGACCGGCTACGCGCTGCTTTTCGCGCTGCGGCTGGTCGAGCGCCGGTTCAAGGCGGCGCGCTGACATGCTGAGCCAGATCATCTACGCCTTGCCGTTCCTCGCCCAAGGCTTTGCCGTAACCTTGTGGGTGTCGCTGCTGGTCGTAGTGTTATCGCTTATCGCCGGCGTGCTGATGGGTGTCGGCCTCGTCTATGGTCCGGCTCCGCTGCGCTGGGCAGTGCGCATCTTCAGTGACACCATACGCGGCATTCCGATCCTGGTGCTGATCTTCTTCGTCTATTACGGCCTGCCCGCGGTGGGACTGCATCTTGAGTCCTTTTGGGCGGCCGTACTCGCCCTCACCCTCTTCAAGACCGCACAAGTCGTCGAGTATCTCAGGGGCGCCGTCGGCTCGATTCCCAAGGGTCAGTCCGAGGCGGCGATGGCGATCGGGCTGACCTTCCGCCAGCGGCTGGCCTACGTCATTTTTCCGCAAGCGTTCAGGCGCTTCCTGCCGCCCTGGATCAACGGCGTCACCGACGCGGTGAAAGGCAGCGCGCTGGTCTCGCTGCTCGGCATCACCGACCTGATGCAAGCGATCAACCAGGTCATCGGCCGCACCTATGAGGCGATGCCGCTCTACCTCCTCGGCGCGCTCGTCTACTTCGCTGTCAACTACGCCCTCTCCTTGGCCAGCCGGCGGCTGGAGCGGCGTTTCTCCTTCATCCGGGAATAACAAGATGTCCAAAGCCTCGCACGCAAATCCGGCGCTTCTCGATATCTCCGAGGTCTCCAAAGCCTTTGGATCGGTCGAGGTCCTGCGCTCTGTAAGCCTCAAGGTGACACGCGGCGAGGTGGTGACAGTCATCGGGCCATCCGGCAGCGGCAAGACCACGCTGCTGCGCTGCGTCAACTTCCTGGAGAGCTATGATAACGGCTCGATCCGTATCGACGGTAAAGAGGTCGGCTACCGCGAGGCGGGAACACGCCAGCGACGCAGCGAGCGCGACCTGGCGGCGATGCGCGCCGAGACCGGAATGGTGTTCCAGAGCTTCAATCTGTTTCCGCATTTGACTGCGGCCGGCAACATCATGCTCGGCCTGCGCAAGGTGCGCGGCAAGAGCAATGCCGAGGCCCGCACCATTGCCGAGCACTGGCTCGGCCGGGTCGGGCTCGCCCACAAGGCCGACAGTCTGCCGGCCGAGCTTTCCGGCGGCCAGCAGCAGCGCGTCGGCATCGCCCGCGCTGTGGCGATGGAGCCGAAGATCCTGCTCCTCGACGAAATAACCTCGGCGCTCGACCCCGAACTGGTTGGCGAGGTGCTCGAGGTCGTACGCAGCCTCGCCGAAGACGGCATGACGATGCTGATGGTCACGCACGAGATGGCTTTTGCACGCGATGCATCGAGCCGCATCGTTTTCATGGCGGATGGCGGCGTCAGTGCCGTCGGACCTCCCGCCGAGATCCTGGCTGCGGACTTCGACAATGAACGCCTTCGCAGCTTCCTGGCGCGGTTTCGCGCCTCGCATTTTTGACACCGGACGGCGAAAGCTGTCGCAAGGAGCTTTTATGACGCCTTACATCCGGCTCGCGGAATTGGGCCTGACGCTGCCCGAGCCGCCGAAGCCCATCGCCAACTTCGTCACCTATGCCGAGAGCGGACGGCTGATCTTCCTCTCCGGCCAGGGGCCGTTGCGCGCTGATGGCGCGCTCTGCACCGGCAAGGTTGGCGAGGATGTCTCCGTGGAGGAGGCCTATGGGCATGCCCGTCTCACCGGCCTGAACCTGCTCGCCGTCATGCATGCCGCGGCCGGCGACCTCGGCCGCATCGTGCGCGTCGTCAAGCTGCTTGGCTTTGTCAATGCAACGCCGACATTCAGCGAGCACCCCAAGGTGGTGAATGGCTGTTCCGATCTTTTCGCGGCCGTCTTTGATACGCTTGGCGGACACGCCCGTTCCGCGATCGGTGTCGGCTCGCTGCCGGGCAACATCACAGTTGAAATCGAGGCGGTCGTCGAGATCGCCGCCTGAAAACAGGATCTACAGAGATGACGACCTATGCCGCTGACCGTTCCAATACGACAATCCGCGAACGGCTCGGCCTTCGCCCGATCATTAATGTTTCCGGAACGATGACGGCGCTCGGCGCTTCGATCATCGTGCCGGAAGCGATTGCCGCAATGTCGGAAATCGCCTCGCAATGGGTCGAGATGGACGATCTGCAGCGCGCCGCAAGCACGGTGATTGCACGCCTCACCGGCGGCGAGGCCGGCTTTATCACCGCATGCTGCGCCAGCGGCATAACCATGGCGATTGCCGGCGCGATGACCGGAACCAGCCTTCTTGCGATCGAGCGGCTGCCGGACGACACCGAGGGCCTCAAATCGGAGGTCATCGTCCAGCTTGGCCACATCGTCAATTATGGCGCGCCGATCGACCAGTCGATCCGGCTTGCCGGAGCCAAGGCAGTGCCCGCCGGCACGGTCAGCGTTACGCAGGACTATCATGTAGGCGAGGCGATCCAGGACCGGACGGCGGCAGCCCTCTACGTCGTCGCGCACCACACCGTGCAATACGGCATGCTCTCGCTCGAAGAGTTCTGCGAGATCTGCCACGCCAAGGGCGTGCCGGTGATCGTCGACGCCGCCTCGGAATACGATTTGCGCGGCTTTCTGGCGCGCGGCGCCGACATTGTCGTCTATAGCGGGCACAAATTTCTCTCAGGGCCGACAAGCGGCATCGTTGCCGGCCGCAAGGATCTGGTGCGGGCCGCCTATCTCCAGAACCGCGGCGTTGCGCGCGCCATGAAGGTCGGCAAGGAGAGCATTGCCGGCACCATGGCGGCCCTGGAAGCCTGGGAACGGCGCGACCATGCCGGCATCCGCCAGCGGGAAGAAGCCGCACTGCATCTGTGGCAAACCGCATTGCAGGGCCTGCCCGGCATCGCAGCAAACATCATTCCCGATCCGACCGGAAATCCTCTCGAGCGCCTGCAGGTGTTTGTTGCGCCCGAAAGCCGGTTCACCGCCGCCGGGCTGGCCTCGGCACTGGCGGCGGGTTCGCCCCCCATTATCGTTCGCAACCACGAGGTCGAGCGCGGCCACTTCTTCCTTGATCCGTGCAATCTGCACCCCGGCGAGGCGGAGATCGTCGCCGAGCGCCTGCGGGCGGTGTTGAGCGCTGCTGAGCGGCCCGCGGATGCGATGAAGTCCGCTCGCAAGCAGTCTGCCGGGGCTTTGCGCTGGCCGGATTAGGTAGCGATGGCGCCATTCGCCCGAGTGCGGGACGCTCCTATCCTTGCGGCTCCCCTCGATTTCCGCTAATGCGCGCGTTTGCCGCCGGGGAGCAGAAGCTTGGACAATCACCGCGCCGACGTCGCCATCATCATGGGCAGCCAGTCCGACTGGGCGACGATGCGCCACGCCGCCGAAACGCTTGAGGCGCTTGGCATTCCGCACAAGCGGCTGATCGTCTCGGCCCACCGCACTCCCGACCGGCTCTATGACTTCGCCAAGGGCGCCAAGGGCGCCGGCTACAAGGTGATCATCGCCGGTGCCGGCGGTGCGGCGCATCTGCCGGGCATGACGGCAGCGATGACGCCACTGCCGGTGTTCGGCGTGCCGGTGGAATCGAAGACGCTGTCCGGCCAGGATTCGCTGCTTTCGATCGTGCAGATGCCGGCCGGCATTCCGGTCGGCACTTTGGCCATCGGCAAGGCCGGCGCTGCCAACGCCGCCCTTCTGGCCGCCGCGGTGCTGGCGCTGAGCGACGAAAAGCTTGCCGCCCGGCTGGACAGCTGGCGCGCCGCGCAGACCGCCAAGGTGGCCGCCGAGCCGACGGACACGCCGTGAGCCGGCCCGCCGGATCGACCATCGGCATCATTGGCGGCGGCCAGCTCGGCCGCATGCTGGCGATGGCCGCGGCCCGCCTCGGCTACCGCATCGTCGTGCTGGAGCCGCAGCCGGACTGCCCGGCGGCACAGGTCGCCAACCGGCAGATCGTCGCCGCCTATGACGACGCGGCCGCGCTCGGCGAGTTGGCTGCGGCCAGTGCCGTCGTTACTTACGAATTCGAGAACGTTCCGGTTGCGGCCGCCGCGGCACTTGCCACCACGGTCCCGGTCTATCCGCCGGCACGCGCACTGGAAGTGGCTCAGGACCGGCTGGCGGAAAAGAAATTCCTCAACGGCATCGGCATACCGACCGCGGATTTCAGCCCCGTCGACAATGACGAGGAACTGACGGCCGCGCTGAAAAAGTTCAACGGCAGCGGCATATTGAAGACGCGCCGGATGGGCTATGACGGCAAGGGCCAGCGTGTCTTCCGCAACATGGAAACAGGCGGCTTTGCCGGCACTTGCGAGGCGATGGGCAACGTGCCGTTGATCCTGGAATCATTCGTCGCCTTCGAGCGCGAGATTTCGGTGATCGCCGCGCGCGGCATCGACGGTTCGCTCGCCGCCTACGATCCGGCCTGGAATGTCCATCGCAACGGTATTCTTCACAGTTCGACGCTGCCGGCCGGGGTGAAGTCCGACACGGCGGCTGCGGCTCAAACGGCGGCGGCCGAGATACTTGCAGCGCTCGACTATGTCGGCGTCATCGGCGTCGAATTCTTTGTCCTGGCCGACGGTTCGCTGCTGGCCAACGAGATTGCGCCGCGCGTCCACAATTCCGGTCACTGGACGGAGGCCGCCTGCACCATCTCGCAATTCGAGCAGCACATCCGCGCCGTCGCCGGCCTGCCGCTGGGAAATCCCGCACGGCAGTTCGACTGCGTCATGGAAAACCTGATCGGCGACGACATCCGGCGCGTTCCTGAACTTCTCGCCGAGCCCGATCTGATGCTGCACCTCTATGGCAAGGCCGAGGCGCGGCCCGGCCGCAAGATGGGCCATTTCACGCGCGTGAGCCGCCGCAGCTAGAGCATGATCCCGAAAAGTGGAATCCGGTTTTCGGGAACGATCATGCTCAAACAAAAGTTAGAACCTACGCTTACTGGATGTCGCCGCTCTCGTCCTCGTCGGGGCTGGCGCAGCTCACATCGCCTTCCGCGCAGGTCGAATCGGCGGTGAGCTGTTTGGTGCGGTCGTCGGTCAGCCGCGTCAGGCATTCCGATATCAGCATCGGATAGATCGAGCCGCCTTCGCTGTCCGCGGCGGAATAGCTGCATTCCGCGTCGCGAAAGGCGATCCACGCGCGCTGCGCCGTCTGCAACAGCTTCCTGGCTTTTGCATCGCTTGCGCTGATGAGCTCCTGGTAGGCCTTGTTGAGTTTGGCGTCGGCGGATTTGTAGTCCGCGTCGGCGCAGATGTTCATCATCTGCTGGCTGTCGTCGTTGCGGTCGCATTCCTGCGCATGGGCAACAGAACCTGCCGCAAGGACGGCAAGACAGGCGGACACAAGAATTCGGCGCATGATGATCTCCAATTCGCAACCGCATCATTCCAGCCGTCTCAAGCCCGCGCAATGCCGCAAGGCGCCGTTGGCGGGTATTTCGATGATACGAAACGGTCCGTATCGTTTAGGCAACGCGCTTGCGGTTGACACGGGCAAGGCTCCTCGTCTATGAGCCACGCACAGTTCAAAGGCGCGTCTGTGGGCGCGCCTTAATAGTTCGGCCCGGGACCGGGCCCAGACCGACGGGCAAGACCATGAAGATCAAGAATTCGCTCAAGGCGTTGAAGGCGCGTCACCGCGACAACCAGCTGGTTCGTCGCAAGGGCCGCGTCTACATCATCAACAAGACCGCTCCGCGCTACAAGGCGCGCCAGGGTTGAGTTTTTGACCGGAGGCTGCGTGCCTCCGTGCGCATGATACGCCTCTCACGCTAAATTCAGTTTGACGATCCGGCGTCGGGGGCTAGATTCCCGCGATGCGGATTCTTTTTGCATTTTTCACGGCTTTCTTCGTTTCCAGCGCTGTCTCGCTGCCGGCGTGGGCTGAAGATCCGACAGCAAATCGGCCGACAGCACCTCCGGTTGTGATGACGAAACAGGCGCGGCTCGATCAGCTGTTTGCCGATCTCAAGCGCGAACGCAACGAAAAGGCGGCCGAGCGCATCGCCGGGCGCATCGGCAGCGAGTGGTCCCAGTCGGGCAGTGCCTCGATCGACCTCATGATGCAATGGTCGCAAAAGGCGACTGAAAACCAGAAATTCGATGTTGCGCTCGATTTCCTCGATCAGGTGGTAACCCTGCAGCCGACCTATGCGGAAGGCTGGAACCGGCGCGCCACGGTTCATTTCATGATGAAGAACTACGGGAAGTCGATGTCGGACATCGACCGTACCCTGCAGCTCGAACCACGCCATTTCGGCGCGCTTTCCGGCCTGGCCCAGATCATGGCCGAAACCGGCCACAAGCAGTCGGCGCTCGAGGCCTGGCAGCGCGTTCTCGGCATCTATCCGATGATGCGCAGCGCCCAGGACCAGGTCGCCGCACTTTCCGAAGAGCTTGCCGGCGAAGGCATTTGAGACCAGTAAGGGAATAGGGGAGTAAGGCAGTATGTGAGTGGTGTAGATGCACTCTGGAACACATCCCCTACTCCCCTACTCCCCTACTCCCCTACTCCCCTACTCCCCTACTCCCCTACTCCCCTATCGGCCCGATCTATGCCGCTTGCTTCCGTGACGAGTTTCTCCACAAGGGCGGCGGCCGGCATCTCCCGCAGCTTCGCAACGCCCTGCCCGGCCCAAATAGGCAAGAAGTCAGCCCGCTTGCTTTCATCCTTTGCCATTGAAAGCGGCATGACCAGACTCGCCTGTAGCGGAAACGCCAGCGCAGCATCTTCCTCACCAGCCATTTCCATCACAAACCGGTTGCGCACCACGCGCGCTGGGCGGCCAGTGAAGCAGCGAGTCACCGACGTGCTCTCGTCGTTGGCCGAGCGCAATGCTACGCGATAGACTGGCTGCACATTGGCTTCAGGACAGGCCAGGAAAGCCGTGCCGATCTGCACACCAGATGCACCAAGTGCAAAGCTGGCAGCAATGCCGCGACCGTCGAAGATACCGCCGGCAGCAATTACAGGCACCCGCACGGCATCAACAATCTGTGGTACGAGGGCCATAGTGCCGGCTGTGCCGATAGCAGGGTCGCCAGTGAATGTGCCGCGATGCCCACCCGCCTCGTATCCCTGCGCGATAATGGCGTCCACCCCTCCTGCCTCAAGCTGGCGCGCTTCCGAGACGGTGGTAGCCGAACACAGGACAATACAGCCGCCGGCTTTCAACTGCTGCACAATTGCGGTGTCGGGTAGGCCGAAGTGGAAGCTGACCACCTTCGGGCGAAGCTCGAGCACAATTTCGAGACGCTCACGATCGAAGGTGGGGAAGGGTTCGCCCGGCTCGGGCACCGGTCCGAGGCCGACCTCCTCATAGCAGCCGCGAAGGCGGTCTCGCATACTTTGAGCTGCCGCATCATCGCGTGCCGGCGCCGGGTGCGCAAAGAAGTTGACGTTGATCGGACGATTGGTGGCGTGCTGTGTCGCCGTGAGCTGCTCGCGGATAGCCGCCGCAGGCAGAATGCCGCATCCGAGCGAGCCAAGCGCCCCGGCATTGCTGACTGCCGCCGCGAGTTCCGGCGTGGTGATGCCGCTCATCGGCGCCTGGATTATCGGGTGTTCAATGCCGAGGAGTTCCAGAAGATCAGTGCGCATCCACATTGGATCACCCTCCTCTTTCTCCCAGGAGAGATTACCTTAACTGACTTCCAGCTCAAGTCGGATAGGGCCTTCGAACCGCTTCACGGCCGGCCACAGGCTGATGCAAGCTGGCGGAGTTCGGCGTCGATCCTAACCCGACTGCGGTCGATGCGCCGGACTGGCGCCGCGTTTACGACGCGCCATGCAGCCGGCCCATCCGGCAGCCGCAGCCGACATTAGCGGCCGACTTCCGATCCGACATAGGCGATGCGCAGCATGTTGGTCGAGCCCGGCGTCCTCAGCGGCACGCCGGCCGTGATGATGACGCGGTCGCCGGGCTTGCCGAAGCCTTCGTCCAAAGCGATGCGGCAGGCGCGATCGACCATGTCGTCGAGGTCGATGGCATCGGGAGAAACGACGCAATGCGTGCCCCACAGCAGCGACAGCCGCCGCGCCGTGTTGAGGATCGGCGACAGCGCCACGATCGGCACTTGCGGCCGCTCGCGCGCGGCGCGCAAGCCGGTTGTGCCGGACGCGGTATAGGTGATGATCGCCGACAGCTTAAGCGTCTCGGCTATTTCGCGGGCGGCGAGCGAGATGGCGTCGGCTCCCGTCGCTTCCGGTTCCGAGCGCTGCGCGTTGATGATGCCGGCATAGGTCGGGTCGGTTTCGACCTTGGTGGCGATCCGGTTCATCATCGCCACCGCCTCGACCGGATAGGCGCCGGCGGCGGACTCCGCCGAAAGCATTATCGCGTCGGCGCCTTCAAACACGGCGATCGAAACGTCCGACACCTCGGCGCGTGTCGGCACCGGCGCGGTGATCATCGATTCCAGCATCTGCGTGGCGACCACCACCGGCTTGCCGGCGCGGCGCGCGGCGCGGGTGATCTGCTTCTGGATGCCGGGCACGGCTTCGAGCGGCATCTCGACGCCGAGATCGCCGCGGGCAACCATCAGCGCATCCGAAAGTTCAATGATCTCGGCCAGCCGGGCGACGGCCTGCGGCTTTTCGATCTTGGCCATGATCAGCGCCCGGCCGCGTGCGATCTTGCGTGCTTCGGCCAGGTCCTCGGGCCGCTGCACGAAGGACAGTGCCACCCAGTCGACGCCGGTCGCCAGAACCGCGTCGAGATCCCGGCGGTCCTTTTCCGTCAGCGCTCCGACCGGCAGGTCGGTGTCGGGCAGGCTGACGCCCTTCTTGTCGGAAATGATCGTGCCGGCGACGACGGTGCAGACGATCGCCTTGCCGTTGCTGCTGACCGCCTTGAGCTCGAGCTTGCCGTCGTCGATCAGCAGGCGATGACCAGCCTCGACCGAACGCAGGATTTCGGGATGCGGCAGGTAGACCCTCGTCGAATTGCCGGGTTCGGGATTGTCGTCGAGCGTGAAGGTCTGACCGACGGTCAGCACCTCTTTGCCGTTGGCGAACTTGCCGACGCGCAGCTTTGGCCCTTGCAGGTCTGCGAGAACGCCGATCGGCCGGCCGACCGCCTCCTCGACGGCACGAATACGGCCGACGAGCGTACGCATCAATTCATGGTCGGTGTGGCTCATATTGATGCGGAACACGTCGGCGCCGGCTTCGAACAGCTTCTTCAGCATCTCCTCGGACGAGGAGGCCGGACCGATGGTGGCGAGGATCTTGACCTTGCGGCTGCGTCTCATTGACTGTTTGTTCCCGGGGCGGCTGGAGCGCCATCCGTTGCGGGCTCGTCAGTCAGCTGGACCATCCAGCTTGCCTGCTCGCCCGTGTCATATTCCTGGAATCCGGCGCGCTGAAAGCCCCGGGCGACGCAATCGGTAACGCCGGCGATCTTGAACTCTTTTTCGGCCACGCACATGTTGATCGGGCCATCCCAGCGTCCGCCGCGCTCGGCGTCTTCTGCATAAAGATAGTAAAACCTTGATGACAACGGTCCCTCGATCAGCGTCTTGCAGCTCGACCCTTCGATGTGCCACCAGCCTTCGGTGATCCAGCCAGCTTTGGCGCGATAGCCGATGCCGACACCGACCAGGTTCTGCGTGGCGTTGCAGACCCGGAAATCGGCCCGTGCCGGCGAGGCCGAAATCACCGCGAAAAGGCCCATGGCCGGTATCAGGAGCGGCATGGCCAAGGCATGGCGCACGCGCAGCCTGCCGGCGAAACCCATCCTGAAACCCCTCAAGAACCACATTTGCATCTCTCAACGCCCCTTTTCGGAAAAGTCCGTACGCATGTCAACGCGCCGATCTGTCCAATCCAATCGATTTAGAAGGCTCTGACGCGCTTGCGGTCGCCCCTGCTCAGTTTTTTGGCAGAAACCGTGGCCAAACAACGGCATTGCGCAAGCGTTCTCTTCGTGGAATGACGATACCACCCTCCCCCTGAAGCCAGCGAACAGACCTTTCCCACCAATGACCCGATCCACAGTTTTCGCGCCTTTCGACATCGTCGAAG
Source organism: Mesorhizobium sp. M0189 (assembly GCF_040322135.1). Classification (NCBI taxonomy): domain Bacteria; kingdom Pseudomonadati; phylum Pseudomonadota; class Alphaproteobacteria; order Hyphomicrobiales; family Phyllobacteriaceae; genus Mesorhizobium; species Mesorhizobium sp. M0189. The sequence continues at coordinate 378,557 of NZ_JAMYSW010000003.1, read as the reverse complement.
GCGACCGCAAGCGCTGCATGGTGCTTTTGGCCGATCACGCCCGCCGCGACCTGCCGGAGGAGTATGGCAGCCTCGGCCTGGCCGCGGCGGAGTTCGACCGCCACATCGCCTACGACATCGGCGTCGAGACTGTAACCCGCGAACTCGCAAGTCTGCTCGGCGTTCCGGCGGTGCTTGCCAATTTTTCGCGACTGCTGATCGACCCCAATCGCGGCGAGGACGATCCAACGCTGATTCGCCAGCTCTATGACGGCACCGTCATCCCGGGAAATTATCCCATGGCGCCGGAGGAACGCGAAAGACGGCTGGATCGCTTTTACCGCCCCTATCATGACGCCGTCGGCGCCATGATAGCCTCGGTGGCGCAAGCGTCGGCGCAGGCGCCCTTCATTTTTTCGGTGCATTCCTTCACACCGACCATGCAGGGCTTCATGCGGCCGTGGCATGTCGGCATATTATGGGATCTCGACGATCGCGTTGCGCGGCCGCTGATCGACATGCTCGCCGAGGACAAGAGCCTCGTCGTCGGCGACAACGAACCCTATGACGGCGCACTGCGCGGCGATACCATGTTCAGGCACGCTATCGTCAACGGCTTTGCCCATGCGCTTATCGAGATCCGCCAGGACCTGATCGCCGACCGGAAGGGTGCGCTCGCCTGGGCCGAACGGCTGGCGCCGATCGTTGACGCGATAGATCGACGTGCCGATATACATGCAGTGAAAATATTCGGCTCGCGCACCGGGCCGGCATGATGGAGGCCAAGGAGGCCAACAAGCCATGACCGAACTCAGCGACGTACAAAAGCGCGATTTCGAAGCCGCTGCCTTCCGCCGGCTGGTCGCGCATCTGCGCGAGCGTTCCGACGTGCAGAACATCGACCTGATGAACCTCGCCGGCTTCTGCCGCAACTGCCTGTCCAACTGGTACCGCGATGCGGCGCAAGCCGAGGGTGTCGAACTCAGCAAGGACCAGTCGCGCGAGATCATCTACGGCATGGCCTATGCCGAGTGGCAGGCACTGAACCAGATCGAGGCCTCCGATGCCAAGAAGGCCGAGTTCGAGGCAAGACGCCCCAGGGACCACTAGAGCAATTCCAGGAAAAGTGTGAACGGTTTTCCGTCCGGAATTGCGTCAAGACAAAAGGATGGAACGGTTCGGCGTTTCCGTGAAACGATGAACCGTTCCAGGGTCACAATCCATCGCACTGAACGACCTTCACGAATGGTTTTTGCCCCAAATGGGAGGACTGCCGTGCCTAAGATCGACGTCGCCGACGTACCCGGACGCAAGGGCTCATCCTATCCACCTCCGTTCGATGCACCCTGTGCCGAACGCGTGCGGCAGCGGCTGGGCAACGCCGGCGGGCTCACCGACTTCGGCATCAATCTCATGCGCCTGCCGCCGGGCAACTGGTCGAGCCAGCGCCACTGGCATTCGCACGAAGACGAGTTCGTCTACGTGCTCGAAGGCGAGCTGACGCTCGTCGAAGATGCCGGCGAGACGGTGCTGCGCGCGGGTGATTGCGCGGCCTTTCCGAAAGGCTCCGGCAACGGCCATCACATGATCAACAAATCGGGCGCAGTTGCGATCTATCTCGAAGTTGGTTCGCGTTGGCCCGCCGACGTAACCACCTGCTCCGACATCGACATGATGAGCACCAACGCCGACGGCCGGTTTGTGCACAAGGATGGCGCGCCTTATCCCGAGCCGTAGAGATTTTGGAGTGGACCACCGAGGTGGTTGGCCGACACGAGAGGACGTAGCGTCCACCGGCGCCTTGTGGCGCCGTCTGGTCCAAGCACTTTCGGCGAAGAGCGCTTGACTGTGAATTGAATCGATCTAATTTGCCGCGCAAAGCCATTTCCGGACCGGATTCTACCCGATGGACGCGCAGAAAATCACGCAAATCGCGATTCGTGGACGCTGGGCCGTGGCCGGCATCTTCCTCGCCAACGGCTTCCTGACCGGCAGCTGGGCGCCGCAGATCCCGGTGTTCCTGACCCGGCTGGACATCAGCAAATTCACGCTCGGCCTGCTGATCCTGTTGTTCGGCGCCGGCGCCGTCACCGCCATGACCTGGTGCGGCCATCTGATCTCGAAGCATGGCTCGCGCACCGTGCTGCGCTGGTTCGGACTTGCCGGCAGCTTCGGTCTTTTGATGGTGGCTCTGGCCCCCAATGTGCCCCTGGCGGCCATCGCCATGTTCATCTTCGGCGGTTCGATCGGCGGCATGGACGTCGCCATGAATGCCAATGCGGTGGCGGTGGAACGGCGGCTGTCCCGCGCCATCATGTCGTCCTCGCACGGTTTCTGGAGCCTTGGCGGTTTCGCAGGCGGCGCTTTGGGCGGTTTCGCCATCCAGAACTATGGTCATCTCGCGCATGCGACGATGGTGACGGCGCTTGCCTTTGCTGTCATCGCGGTAGCGATCCGCTACCTGATCGCCGAGGACAAGCATCCGGTCGCCGAGCATCACAAATTCGCCCTGCCGGCAAACCCGCTTGTCTATCTGGTCGGGCTGATGGCGCTGCTGACGATGATCTCCGAAGGCGCGGTGCTCGACTGGGCAGCGCTGTATCTCAGGCAGGAGCTCGGCGCCGATCTTGCTATCGCAGGCCTGGCCTATGCCGCCTTTTCCGGCGTCATGGCCGTCATGCGCTTTCTCGGCGATGGCGTCCGCAACCGTTTCGGTGCCGTTACGACGCTGCGCGCGTCGGCGCTTGCCGCTGCAGCCGGCATGCTGGTGGCCGGGCTGGCTCCCTCGCCGTGGCTGGCCATTGCCGCCTTTGCCTTTTGCGGCCTGGGTATTGCCAATATGGTGCCGATCATCTTTTCGGCCGGCGGCAACCAGGAGGGCATGGCGCCCGGCACCGGCATGAGCGTCGTCACCACAATGGGTTACTCAGGCATCCTGGTGGCGCCTTCGGCCATCGGCTTCATCGCCGAACACTCGAGCTTCGGCCCGATCTTCGTCGCTCTGTCCGGGTTGCTGATAGTCGTGCTGTTGATGGCCGGGCTCGCTCACCGCGCCGAATTTGCTGCCGAGCCTGCACCGGCTGAATAGCGCTTGAACTGTTCGTAGAGGAAATCCGCGACGCGGCGGATGCGGACGCTGGTACGCACGTCGCGGTGCATGGCCAGCCACACCGGCAGCGTCGGCAGCGGGAGGTCCGGCAGCACGATTTCCACCAGTGCATCGCGCTCGGCCAGCGGCTGCTGGCCAAAGCCGATGCCGTTTCCCGCCCGCAGTGCCTCCCACAAAACTATGTGGTTGTCGGTCCTGAAGCGGAAGGCATTGCGGTTGAGCGGAACCCCGAATTGAGCGAAGCCGCGAATGATTTCATCGCTGCGATCGAAGCCGACCAGATCGTGCTCGGCAAGATCGCGGGCCTCGCGCGGACGGCCACGCCGGTCGAGATAGGATTTTGCCGCGCAGGCGCGGAGCGGAATGTCGGTCACCTTGCGCGCGACCAGTTCATTCTGCGCCGGCTTGACCATGCGGATGGCAATGTCGGCGTCGCGACGCAGCAGATTCTCGACCTGGTTCGAAGCGACGATCTCAACCTCGATGCCGGGTTCCTCGACGGCAAGCCGCGCCGTCATCTCGGGTAGCACATAGGCCGCCACCACCTCGCTGGCGGCAATGCGCACCGTGCCCTCGATCGCTTCGACCGATCCCAGGGCCAGCAGCGAAAATGCGCTCGCCTGCTCGCTCACCGCGCGGCCCCGTTCAAAAAGCGTGCTGCCCGCTTCCGTGAGCGCATAGCCGCGCCGCCCGCGCCGGAACAAGGTGACGCCGAGCGCCTGCTCCAGCTCGGCGATGTGGCGGCCGAGTGTCGGCTGGCTTGCGGCAAGCTTTCGCGCGGCGGCCGACAGGCTCCCGGTCTCCGCCACCGTGACGAAACTCTTGATCAGGTTCCAGTCTATATCCATTCAAAATTGAATATCAGACCGCCAGCTTTCGTCAATTTCCATTCGTTTGCGAGGAGATCATATTGGGTCATACGCAAACATGGAGACAAACAATGACCAAGATGGCAATTCTCGGCGCCAATGGCCGGCTCGGCCGCACGGTGGCCATGGCCTTCATTAATGCCGGCTACGATGTCCGTGCCGTCACCCGCAGCGGCAAGGTGCCGGCGGAACTCAAAGGCGCCACGGCGATCGCCGGCGATGCGCTCGACCGCGAGGCGCTGATCCGCGCCACCGACGGCATTGATATCATTTTCAACGGCCTCAACCCGCTCTACACCGACTGGAGCAAATGCCTGCCGATGGCCGAGAATGTGATGGCTGCCTGCCGGGCGAATGGCGCACTGCATCTCTTCCCGGGCACCGTCTACAATTACGGCTCGCCGATGCCGGCGGTGATCGCCGAGGACACGCCGTTTCGTCCGACGACGGAAAAGGGCCGCATCCGCGTTGCCATGGAAGACCTGTTTCGCCGCGAGGCCGACGCGGGTCGGGTGCGCACCATCCTGCTGCGCGCCGGTGACTTCTTCGGCGGCACCGGCAGCGGATCGTGGTTCGATCTGGTCGTTGCCGCCAAGATGACCAAGGGCGTCTATACCGCCCCAGGGCCGGTCGATCTCGTGCATGAATGGGCCTATCTGCCCGACCTGGCCAAGGCTTTCGTCGGACTGGCCGACAATCTCGACAAGCTCGGCTCCTACGAGGCGCTGAACTTTCCCGGCCATGCGGTGACCGATCTCGAGATCAAGGCGGCCGCTGAGAAGGCGCTCGGGCGCACGTTGAAACTGACGTCGATGCCGTGGTGGGTGCTGCGTGCCGGCAGCCCGTTTGTGGCGATGTGGCGCGAGATCGTTTCGATGTCCTATCTCCGCTTTGAGCCGCACCGGCTGGTTTCAGGCGGGCTTGAAGGCATTATCGGTGCGATCCCCCACACGCCGCTGGAAAATGCAGTGTCGGAAGCGCTTGAAGACATCGGTATCGCCACGGTGAAGGCAGCGCAGAAGCAATCTGAAAAAAGGCGGATGGCCTGACGGTCATCCGCCGCTTGTCGGGGACCAATGATTGCGGTCAGATCCGGCCCATCAACAGCAGCACCAGGACAACGATCAGGATGACGCCGACGATGCCGGATGGTCCGTAACCCCAGGACCGCGAATGCGGCCACGCCGGAACCGCGCCAATCAGGATAAGAATAAGGATAATGATGAGAATGGTGCTTATCGTCATCAGAAAATCCTCGCTTTGAGGTTGCAATGACGGAACAATGCAGAAGGCCGCCCATTGTTCCCGGGCGGCCTTTGCTTGATCAGGACGGCGATTCAGCCTCTATTCGGCGGCCTTCGGGAAGGCGATCGCCGGTTCGGCGCCCAGATCGGCCTCCAGGCCTTCCGAGGAGATCTCGGCCTTGCCGCGCCCCAACAGGCGACTGAACCAGCCCCGACGCGCACTGGGTTTTACTTTGGCGCGGGTGAACACCATCAGCATTGACGGCGTCACCACCAGCGTCAGCACGGTGGCGAAGGACAGGCCGAAGACGATCGCCGACGACAGCGAAATCCACCATTGCGTCGACGGCGCGTTGATCGTCGTCTCGTGATGGAAGATTTCGAGGCCGAGGCCGAAAGCGATCGGCAGCACGCCGAGGATCGCCGACACTGCCGTCAGCACCACCGGGCGGGCACGTTCGCGGCAGGTCTGCAGAACGGCTTCGTATTTGTCCCAGCCCTCTTCGCGCAACCGGTCGTAGGTGTCGATCAGCACGATGTTGTTGTTCACCACCACGCCGGCCAGCGCGATGACACCGATGCCCGACATGACGATGCCGAATGCCTCTCCCGTCAGCAGCAGCCCTAGGAACACGCCGATCGTCGCCATGACCACGCAGGACAGCACCAGCCAGACGCTGGTGAACTTGTTGAACTGCGCCAGAAGCACGATGAAGATCAGGAAGATCGCGGCACCGAAGGCTTTGCTGAGGAAGGCCCCGGCCTCCGCGCTGTCCTCATTGGAACCGGCAAGCTTCCAGCGAATGCCGCTGCCGAGGTTCATGTCGGCGACAGCTTTGGTGACCTCCTGCTGGACGGCAGCCACCTGGGCGCCGGCAGCGACGTTGGCCTGGACGACCACCGTTCGCGCGCCGTCGATGCGATTGAGGATACCGACCGTCGGCTCCGGCTTGCGTACGACGAAGTTCGAGATCGGCACCGAGCCTTGCGCGGTCTGAACCCTGAGTTCGTCGAGCGTCGACAGCGTGCGCCGATCCTCGGGCAGGCGCAGTCTGATGTCGACGGCATCGTCGGCGCCGGCGGGGCGGTACTCGCTGAGCTTCAGCCCGTTGGTCACCAGTTGGACCACCGTTCCGACCGCGGTCGGGCTGATGCCGTACTGCGCCGCCTTGGCGCGATCGACCTCGAGCGCCCAATCGACGCCGGGCGGCGCCAGGCCATCGGAAATATCGATGACGCCGGGCACCTTGGCAATGCGCGCGGCGACGGCGCGGGCCTTGTCGTCAAGACCCTTCGGATCGACGGCCGAAAGCCTGATCTGGATCGGCTTGCCGGTAGGCGGGCCGGCTTCCGGCACGCGAACCTCGACGTCGACACCGGGAATGCCGGCCATCACGCCGCGCAGTTCGTCGAGGATTGAGTTCGCCGATTTGCGCTCGCGCCAGTCGACGAATTCGTACTGGATCACGCCGACCACGTCTTCCGGAACGTCCTGGCCGCCGCCCTGCGTCTTGCCGACACGGGTATAGACAGACTTCACGCCCGGCCAGCCGAGCAGCCGATTTTCCGCCGTCTTGGTGGCCGCGTCCATTTCGGCAAGCGAAAGATTGCCGCGGGCGTGGACATAGAGCAGGCCGTAGTCAGGCTCGACATTCGGGAAGAATTCGACGCCGGCGCCGAATTTCGAATAGGCGTAGCCCACGCCAAACAACAGCGCGACGGTAAGGACAAGCACGGTGATGGGATAATGCACCGCCTGCTTGACCACGGCCATGTACCAGCCGTCGCGATTGTCGTCGGGGTGATGAGCCGGCGCCTTGGCAAATATGGCGCCCAGTGTCGGCGCGAAGACCAGCGCATAGAGCATCGAGGCCGAGAGCGTCACGATCAACGTGATCGGCATGTATTTCATGAAATCGCCGATGATGCCCGGCCAGAACAACAGCGGCGAGAAGGCGGCAATGCGCGTCATCGTCGCGGCGATGACCGGGCCGGCCATGCGCTTGGCCGCAAGCGCGAACGCCTGTTCCTTCGGCATGCCCTCGCTCATGCGTCGCTCGGCGAATTCGGTGACGATGATAGCGTCGTCGACCAGCATGCCGACCGCCAGGATGAGGCTGAACAGCACGATCATGTTGATCGTGTAGCCCATCATCGCCAGCAACAGGATGCCGATCAGGAAGGATGAGGGGATGGCCAATCCGATCAGTAGCGAGGCACGGCCAGACAGCGCGTAGAGAATGACGATGAACACCAGGATGACGGCGATCATCACGTGGTTCTGAAGGTCGCCGAGCAACTGGTTCACGAAGACGGACTTGTCTTGCGTGTAGGTGACGTGCATGCCCTCCGGCATCGTCTTGATGAAGGCGTCGGACACCTCCCTGACCTTGCCAATCGTATCGATCAGGTTGGAGCCGATGCGCTTCTTCACCTCGATGGCAATCGCCGGCTTGCCGTCCAGGCGGGTAACCGTCTCGGCGTCCTTGAAGGTCGAGCGGATGGTGGCGATATCCTTGGCCTGCACCACCGCGTTGGGGCCGGCGACGACCGGAAGCGCCGCCACATCTTCTGGTGTCTCGATAAGCGAGGGCACCTTGACTGCGTATTTGCCCTCGGATCCTTCGATGTTGCCGGCGGCGACAAGACTGTTGGAAGCGCCGACCGCACCGATCAACTGGTCGAGCTGCAGCCCGTAGGACGAAAGTTTCATCGGATCGATGACCACTTCGACGAGGTCGTCGCGCGCACCCTGCAATGAGCCCTCGAGCACGCCAGGCACTTCCTCGATGCGGTCGCGCAGCTCGCGCGCCGCCGCCGTCAGCACGCGCTCGGGCACCTCGCCCGACAGCGTCACGACCAGGACGGGGAACTCGGAGATGTTGACCTCGGAGACCACGGGCTCCTCAGCCGCTTGCGGCAGGTCGGCCTTGCCGTCCTGCACCTTGCTGCGCGTGTCCTGCAGCGCAGTGGCGAGATCCGTCTGTGGCTGGAATTCGACCAGCACATAACCGCCGCCCTGGAAGGCGGCCGAGCGCATCTCCTTGAGGCCCTTCAGGCTCTTCAGCTTGGCTTCCATCGGCCGCAGCAGGAGGCGTTCGGAGTCTTCCGGCGAGATGCCCTGATAGATCAGGCTGACATACATCATCGGAATCGGAACGTCGGGTTCCGCTTCCTTCGGCGTCGACTGGTAGGCGACCGCACCGGCAAGGATGAGAAAGACCAGGACCGCAATGGTCAGCCGGGCATTGCTGATTGCAAGTTTGACGATGTCCATGATTACTGCGTCCCGGTCGTCGCTTCGCCCAACAGCTTTTGAATGGTCGCCTGGTCGGCCTCGACCGGCTTGACCACTTCGCCTTCCTTCACCAGCTCCTGGCCAGCGACGATGATGCGGGCGTCGGCCGGAATGCCGCCGAGCACCAGGCCGGTCGGCGTGTCGTCGACCAGGTCGATCGGGAAGAACACGACCTTGTCATCCTTGTCGACGGCGCGGATGCCGAGGTCGCCCTTGTCGCCGAGCGTCACCACCGATCGCGGCAGCATCACGGCGTCGGTCGGCTGGGCGCTGAGCGCAATTTCTGCCGTCATGCCGGCCGGTACGGACCCATCGGCATTGGGGATAGCGACTTCAACCCGGAAGGTACGGGTTGCCGAAGATGCATCCCGGCTGATGTAGCGCACCGTACCCTTGACGGTCTGGCCACTGACCAGGCGCACATTGGCTTCGTCACCGATCTTCAGATAGCCGAGATCGCGCTCGCTGACTTCGCCGCGGGCGATCACCGGATCGAGCTTCAGAATGGTCGCCACCTCGCCGCCCTGCATGACGGAACTGCCAAGCTCCACCGGCACCCGGTCGATGACACCGTCGAAGGGCGCCTTCACCTCGTTGCGGTCGAGTTCGGCTTGCGCGGCGTCCAGTTGCGACTTGGCCAGCGTCAGGTTGGAGCGGGCCGTATCGAGCTGCAGCGTCGGCAGATTGCCGGTTTTCATCAACCGCAGGGCCGCAGCCAGCTCGGCCTCACGTTGCACGACAAGCTGCTTGGCGTTGTCGACCGCCGAGATTTTTTCCTCGGCGGCAAGCATCAGGATCAGGTCGCCGGTCTTGACGTGCTGACCCTGCTTGACCGGCAGCTTGTCGATGACGCCGGCGACGCGTGTCGCCAGGACCGCGCGCTTGTCGGCTTCGGTCAGTCCGGAAATGCGGATAGCGCGCGCATAGATGCGCCGCGGCGGGGTTATGATCGCGACCGTCCGCAAGGCCGCTTTGGGCTGTTCTGCCTCGGCAGTCCCCGGCTTGGCAGCCCCCTGTTCGCCAGTTTGGGGCTTGCCTGAGTCGGCGGCCTTGGGCTGCTCGACCTCTCCTGCCTTGGGCTTGTTGTCGGCGGACGCGCTGCCGACGGACGAGAATTCGCCTGTCGCCATCCAGCCGGCGAACCCGATGAGCACAACAATGGCTGCAAGCTTGTGAAACCTGAATTTCGGCATCGTCATTTTTTCCAGTGCGCGGGGTTCGGCCAGGCCGCATCTTCTACTTGGGGCGCGTCGCCGATATGGGTGCGCGCGAGGCCGTATTCAAATTGCCGTGATCGGCGAAGCGCGCTTCTACCTTAAAGTTGCGTCGCAATATAGTCAGAAAAGTTGATGGATTGTTGCTTTGTCCGCAAAGATGCGGCTGCAGCATCGGCTGTTGATCGCCAAAACAGCGGTATGGCAGCAAGTGTCAGGATGATTGGACAGATTGCGATGTCATCTGCTTTGCGGGGGAGCCAGAACAATTCCAGGAAAAGTGTGAAACGGTTTTCCGTCCGGAATTGCGTCAAAAAAGATAGAGCGGTTCGGCGTTTCCGTGAAACGGTAAATCGTTCTAGGCCGGACGGCGGGCGGCCTCGGGCTGCTTACGCGCCGCAAGAAACTCCTTGACCCGCCGGCCCGGCGCCGGCCCGCGCACCGGCTTCAAGCCGTCGTCGAGCTCGCCGGACAGATCGATCGTCGGCCGCTTGCCGACGGCGTCGTAATTTTCTTCCAGCCAATCACTGGCTGCGGTGCGGCCGAGGTCACGCAGATAGGCAAGGAACGCCCATTCGGCATTGACCTTGGACGATGCCGACAGATCCTTGAACGCTTCGTCGGCATCGATGCGGTGCATGCGGATGTCGCGATATTCGCCGTGCGGCAATCGGCCGGCGGCGATCAGTTCCTTGACGAAGGCGATCGAGCGGAATTCGCGCAACAGCCCGGCATTGAAGGTGATCTCGTCGATGCGGTTCTGGATCTCATTGGCGCTCTTCGGCGTCCCTTCGCGGACCACCGGATTGATCTGCACCAAAAGCACGTCCTCAGTGGCCGCCGTCTTGAAGAACGGGAACAGTGCCGGGTTGCCGCCATAGCCGCCATCCCAATAGGGCACGCCCTTGATCTCGACGGCGCGGAACAATTGCGGCAGGCAGGCCGACGCCATTACCGTGTCGAGGTCGATCTCGCCGTCCGAGAAGACACGCAACTGGCCGGTCTCGACATTGGTCGCGGAAATGAACAGTTCCATCGACTTGCAGGCGCGCACATTGTCGAAATCGATCTCACGTTCGACCACATCGCGCAGCGGATTGATGGCGAGCGGATTGGCGACATAGGGCGAAAATACCCGCGACATCGTATCGAACAGGAAATAGCCGGGCGTGTTCTCGATCGACCAATTGCCCCAGGCGACGTCCCACGGCATGCGCTGCACTGGGCTGAAGCGGCCCTTTGCCGCCACCGCACGCCAGAAATCATCAAGTTTCCGCCGTGCGCCCTCGACGCCGCCGCGAACGAAGCCGTCGGCCAGCGCGACGGCATTCATGGCGCCGGCGCTGGTGCCCGAAACCGCCGTTATATCGAGGCGCCCGTCCTCGAGCAGCCGATCGAGCACGCCCCAGGAAAACGCCCCGTGCGAACCCCCGCCTTGCAGCGCGATGTTGATCTTCTTTGGCTCCTCCGCCTTGCCGTTTTTCGGCATGGCGTGACCCTTGACCGCTGGACGGCTCACTGAGCGGTCCAGCCGCCATCGACAGAGATGTGCGTGCCGTTGATCTGCGCTGCCGCATCCGAGCACAGGAACACTGCCGCCGCCGCAACCTGCTCGACGGTGACGAACTCCTTGGTCGGCTGCTTTTCGAGCATGACCTCGCGGACCACAGTCTCGCGGTCCATCTTGTTGGCCTTCATCTGGTCGGGGATCTGCGCCTCGACCAGCGGCGTCAGCACATAGCCGGGACAAATGGCATTGCAGGTGATCTTGTCGCGCGCCAGTTCCAGGGCGACCGTCTTGGTCAGGCCCATAATGCCGTGCTTGGCCGAGACATAGGCCGACTTGAACGGCGAGGCCACCAGCCCATGGGCCGAGGCGACGTTGACGATCCGGCCGCCACCGGCCTGTTTCATCAACGGGATGGCGGCGGCGATGGTGTGGAAGGCCGATGACAGGTTGATGGCGATGATCGCATCCCACTTCTCGATCGGGAAGCTTTCCACCGGCGCGACATGCTGGATGCCGGCATTGTTGACCAGGATGTCGACCGAGCCGAATGTCTCGGCTGCCTTCATGACCAGAGCCCGGCACTCGGCCGGCTTCGACATGTCAGCCTTGACATAGGCGGTCTGGACCTTGTGGTGTTTCGCAATTGCGTCGGCGATGGCGTGGTCGTCGGCGGTGTCGGAAAAGGAATTGACGACGATGTTGCAGCCTTCGGCCGCGAGCGCGTGGGCAATGGCCAGGCCGATGCCCGAGGTGGAACCGGTGACGATGGCGGTTTTTCTGGCGGTCAAGGCGGCTTATTCCTTTCGAGGCGGGCTCCCGCGGAACCATGCTGCACTGCAGCATATAGGCTCTCTGCCACCCAAGAACAGCGGATGTGTGGAGCAATGACATGAAATTTTTGTCATGAGGACCTCTCTCACCTTGACGAGAGAGTGTCTGGCACCGGCTGTAGCGGGGCCGGTTTCCGCAAAGCATGCGGGGGAAAATCCTTAGGCGACGAGGTCCGGCACCGGCCCGATATAGCGCGACTGCGGCCGGATCAGCCGTCCGCTCGTCTGCTGCTCGCGGGCGTGGGCGATCCAGCCGGCGACGCGCCCGGCAGCAAAGACATTGGTGAACGCCTCTTTCGGAAAGCCCGCGGCCTCCAGCAGAAGTGCTGTGAAGAACTCGACATTGGTCTGGAGCGAGCGCGACGGCTTGGCGATGCGAAGCACTTCAAGCGCCGCTTGCTCCACGCTTTCGGCAAACGCCAGCCGGTGGCCGGCTTCGCCCTCGGCGCCGAGTTGCCGCACCACCGCTTTCAGCACGTCGGCACGCGGATCGCGCACACGGTAGATGCGATGCCCGAAGCCCATGATGCGGCGGCCGCGCGCGATCTCGTCGCGCAGCCAGATGGCGGCGTCGCCATGCGCCTCTATCGCATCCAGCATCTCGATCACCGGACCTGGCGCGCCGCCATGCAGCGGCCCCTTGAGCGCTCCGAGTCCGGCCAGCACCGCCGAAGTAAGCCCCGCCTGCGTCGAGGCGACCACGCGCGTGGCGAAGGTCGATGCGTTGAGGCCATGGTCGCAAACCGTCACAAGATAGGTATCGAGCGCTTTCGCCAACTTCGGCGAGGCCGCCATGCCGGTCAGCATCCGCAGCATGTCGGCGGCATGATCGGCCTTGCGATCAGGCGCAATTGGGCTTTCGCCGCGCTGCAAGCGCAGCAAGGCCGGCGTCAGCACGGCAGGTGCCGCAACCAGCCTGAGCGCGTCCGGCAATTTGTCGCCGTCCGGCAGTAGGGCAATGCCGGCGCGCATCGCGCTGTAGATATCGAGGGATGCGAGAAACGGCAGCAAGGGTTCGATCCGCTCGAACACTTCACTGCGCGCCCGGCCGATCGCTTTCGCCAGCTCCTTTTCGCCGGGAAGATCGTCGAAAGAGCCGTCGAACAGCAGCCGAACCACGTCGGCGTATTTCCAGCGGCCTGCCAGTTCCGGCAACGAATGGCCCCGGATGGTCAGGCGGCCGCCAAGACCGTCGACATCGGAGAGCACCGTTTCTGCCACCACCACATCATCGAGCCCATTCGCCATTGGTTTTCTCCTTGACCCTTTCCGGGTCGTAGATAAGGGTTGGCGGCTGGACCATCAATCTTGATCAACCGAATCAACGTGCCAGGTTTACATGACTGAGTGGCTGACGCGGGACGAAGCCCTGGAGCGCCTCAAGGTGCGCGCCCAGACGCTCTATGCCTATGTCAGCCGCGGACGCATCGGCATGCGGCCGGATCGGGCCGACCCACGCCGCAGCCAGTATCGCGCCGACGACATCGCGGCGCTGGCGAGCCGCCGGGCGCGCGGCCGAAATCCCCAGGCAATCGCCGAAAGTGCAATTGCCTGGGGTGAGCCGGCGATCGCCACCACGATCTCGACCGTTTTGCACGGCCGCCTCGTCTATCGTGGCCAGGATGCGGTTGCACTCTGCGAGACTGCCACGCTGGAGCAGACGGCAAACCTGCTTTGGGCATCTGACGCACCAGTGTCGTTCGTGTCGGCGAGCCGCCATGGCAACGGCGCAACTGGCCGGCCGGCTGCCTTCGCGGAATTGGCCGCGTTGGCGGCCAAGGGCCGGCCTTCGCTCGGCCGCAGGGCGGCTTCGCTCAACCACGATGCGGCCGGCGCCATCGCCGCTCTGGCCCAGGCGCTCGGCGCGGTTCGCGGAATCGGTGCCGTGCACGAACGACTGGCGCAGGGCTGGTCCCTCGATGCAGCCGGCGCAGACTTGATCCGCCGCTCGCTGGTGCTGTTGGCCGATCACGAACTGAACGCATCGACCTTCGCCGCGCGGGTCGCCGCGTCCACCGGTGCACCTGTTTCGGCCTGCCTGCTTGCTGGCCTCGCCACGCTCTCCGGTCCGCGCCATGGCGGCGCCGCGGAGGCGGTCATGATGCTGGCGGAGGATGCGCAGAGATTGGGGCCGGATGCGGCTGTCGGACGCTGGCTCGGTCACGACAGGCCACTGCCCGGATTTGGCCATCCGCTTTATCCCGACGGCGATCCGCGTGCGGAACCGTTGCTGGCCGCGATCGATGTCGATGATGGGCTGTTACGGCTTTGCGATGCGGCCTTTGCGGCAACGGGCATGCGCCCGAACGTCGATTTCGCCTTGGCCGCGCTGACGCGCAGCCTCCGTTTGCCGTCCGATGCGCCGTTTCGCTTGTTTGCGCTCGGCCGCAGCATCGGCTGGGCCGCGCATGCCGTGGAGCAGGTGACAAGCAGCGGCCTGATCAGACCACGCGCCCGCTACCAGGGACCGCTGCCGGAGTTCCATTAGCTGGCGACGCAATCGCGGGCCCTTTTTTTGGGTGCTGGCGGATTAAGCTTTAGATGGAATGGTCATCCGGCTCATGAAAAGTCGGAGAGCCCGCTGCGCGGCCAGGGCTGGCGGCTCGGACGGATGCCATTCCCGGAAATGACCATCGATCGCCATGCGTGCCAATCCATAAACGAGTGCACGCGCGGCAAGCACAAGATGATCAAAGTCGGTGCCTGGAGCAAGCCGACCCTGTTGTTGCGCTTGCGTCAGCAAGTCGATCATCGTCCGCCGAATAGCCTCATTCTGATCACGAAGGCTGTCCGACCCTTCAAAATCAATCAGGGTTCGGGAACTGATGATCTGGAAATGCGTGGGGTTGCTAATTGCCCATTCCAGATAGCCTTGTCCGATTGCTTCGAAGGCCTCAATGGGATCTGCGCTGTCGATTTTCGACCGCGCCTTGGCAACGGCCTTTGTCAGCCGATCCATGGCCTGTTCGGCGACCGCGGTGAGCAGCGCTGTTTTCGATCGAAAATGCCGGAATGGCGCGCCGGGCGAAACGCCGGCACGTTTTGCGGCCTCGCGTACGGACACATGCTCGGCTCCCCGCTCCTCGATGATCTCCACGGTTGCCGTGATCAAGGCCTCGACGAGATTGCCGTGATGGTATCGCTTGGCATCTCCGGCTTCGTCGGAATCAGTTGTCTTGGTCATCTCAGTCAAATAGCACGAGAGCGGAATGTAATCACTGATTATTTCCCTTGTGTTCGAGCGCTGCGTATGTAATCAATGTTTACATCGCAACGGAGGTTACCATGTTTCGCATCACCGCAACGACTGCCCTCGCTTTCTCCTTATTGTCGCTCGTATCTGCCGAGGCCGAGGATCGGCCCACCCTGGAAGTCGTCTGGCCGACGGCAGGTTCAGTTGTCGAACTGGGCAATTCTCCTGAGAAGGCGATAGGCGTTGTCGTCAGGAGCAACTTCAGGCTGCTCACTGCGGGTGAGTGCGGGGAAATCAAGCAATGCGGCCACGTGCATATGAAGATCGATCCCAACGGAGACACCTGCAACATCCCCGGCAAGCCGTACAACAGCATGAACAGCGACTTTGGCGGTGATCTTATCAAGGCCCGTTTCGGCCATTGCCCGGATGCCGCCGGCAGACACGTGATCGGCGTGCTTCTTGCCGATGATCATCACCGGCCCATTCTAGTAGACGGCAAACCTGTTACCGCTCTGGTGACGGTGACCACGAAATAGGGCATGCCACGAAATAGAGCGTGCCACAAAATAGAGCGTGGATGACATCTTCACCTTCGAGGCGAAGATGTTTTCTGACACAGGCCTGCTGAGGGAAATTTTGGGCCGGCGCTTCGCCGGCCGGCAGTCACGACATCGTGTCGAGCTTGCGCTGCATCGCGGCGATCTGCTCCTTCAGCTCCTGAAGGTCGTCCGGTTTTTCCGGTGTTTCTTTCCTGGCCTGTTCGGCCGGTGCTGCTGCCGGCGCAGACCCCGCAGGCGGGAACGGCGTGAACAGCCGCATGGCGTTCTGGAACATTTCCATGTTACGCCGAGTCTGCTCCTCCAGCACCTTGATCGGCGTCGCGATCTTCATCATGTCCATCGGCGACTTGCCGAGGGCATCTTTCATCTGCTCGCGAAAGCGTTCCTGCTCCTTCGAGAAGGCCAGCATCGACTGTTCGAGAAAGCTTGGCACGATCATCTGCATCTGGTCGCCGTAGTAGGCGATGAGCTGACGCAGGAACGGGATCGGCAGCATGTTCTGCCCGTCCTTGTTCTCCAGCTCGAAGATGATCTGGGTCAGCACCGGATGCGTGATGTCGTCGCCGGTCTTGGCGTCCTGGACAGTAAAGTCCTCGCCTTTTTTGACCATTTCTGCGAGATCCTCGAGCGTCACATAGGTGCTGGTGCCCGTATTGTAGAGACGGCGATTGGCATATTTCTTGATAACAATAGGTTCGTCTTTCGCGGCCATCTGCATCCTCCCCGGACACCGGCCAGCTTAAGTAAGCCGCCGGTAACGATTGCGCCTTGTTAAAGGATATGCGCAAAAGCGTCATGAATCCAAGCTGTTTGTGCAGTGCGGGAACATTTTATGCTGCGCAGCACGGATGGGCCGTCATCGCAGCGACGCGCGGCCTGCTTGCCGCGGAGGAACGCCATGCCCATTTCGGGTTTGACTCGGGTTGTGGAAAGGGCAAGAAAAGTCTCCGACGGCACCCGAAATCGCTCCCCGAAAGTCTGGAGAAGAACATGTCCGCTTCCAACGCCATCGTTGTCGCCAGTGCGGCGCGCACGCCTGTCGGCTCCTTCAACGGCGCCTTCGCCAACACGCCAGCTCATGAACTGGGTGCCGTCGCCGTCAGGGAAGCGCTTGCCCGCGCCGGCGTCGACGGCAAGGAGGTGGACGAGGTCATTCTCGGCCAGATCCTGACCGCGGCTCAAGGGCAGAACCCGGCGCGGCAGGCGGCCATGGCCGCCGGCGTGCCGCAGGAGGCGACCTCCTGGGGCCTGAACCAGCTCTGCGGCTCCGGCCTGCGCGCCATCGCGCTCGGCATGCAGCAGATCGCCCAGGGCGATGCAAAAATCATCGTTGCCGGCGGCCAGGAATCGATGTCGATGGCTCCGCATGCGCAGCATCTGCGCGGTGGCGTCAAGATGGGCGATTTCAAGCTGATCGACACCATGATCAAGGACGGCCTGACCGATGCCTTCTATGGTTATCATATGGGCAACACGGCGGAGAACGTCGCCCGCCAGTTCCAAATCACCCGCGACGACCAGGACCAGTTCGCACTGGCTTCCCAGAACAAGGCCGAGGCTGCGCAGAAAGGCGGAAAATTCAACGACGAGATCGTTGCCTTCACAGTCAAGGGCAGGAAGGGCGACACGATAGTCGACCAGGACGAGTACATCCGCCATGGCGCGACGATCGACGCCATGACCAAGCTCAAGCCCGCCTTCGACAAAGACGGCACGGTGACAGCAGCCAATGCTTCCGGCATCAATGACGGCGCCGCCGCCGTGGTGCTGATGACCGAAGCGGAAGCCGCAAGGCGCGGCATCACGCCGCTGGTGCGTATCGTTTCCTGGGCGACCGCCGGCGTTGACCCGCAGATCATGGGGACGGGACCGATCCCCTCCTCGCGCAAGGCGCTGGCCAAGGCCGGCTGGTCGGTCGGCGACCTCGATCTGGTCGAAGCCAACGAGGCCTTCGCCGCGCAGGCCTGCGCCGTCAACAAGGACATGGGCTGGGACCCGTCCATCGTCAACGTCAATGGCGGCGCCATCGCCATCGGCCATCCGGTCGGCGCCTCGGGCGCCCGCATCTTCAACACGCTGGTCTACGAAATGCGTCGCAGAAGTGCCAAGAAAGGTCTTGCCACGCTGTGCATCGGCGGCGGCATGGGCGTTGCCATGTGCGTGGAAGCATTGTGATGAGATAAGCGATACGAATAGGATACTGGCGCAAAGCGAGTAGGGAAAAGAGGGCAAACCCTACCGCTTCAACGCTCACTCATCTGCATTTCCCGGGAGGACACATGACAAAGGTTGCAATCGTCACAGGCGGGTCGCGCGGCATCGGCGCGGCGATATCGGTCGCCTTGAAAAGCGCCGGCTATTCGGTTGCCGCAAACTACGCCGGCAATGAGGAAGCGGCAGCAAAGTTCAAGGCAGCGACCGGCATCCCGGTCTACAAATGGTCGGTTGCCGACTACGAGGCCTGCGCTGCCGGCATCAAACAGGTAGAGGCCGATCTCGGTCCCGTATCGGTGCTGGTCAACAATGCAGGCATCACGCGCGACGCGATGTTCCACAAGATGACGCGCGAGCAATGGAAAGAGGTCCTCGACACCAACCTTTCCGGCGTCTTCAACATGACGCATCCGTTGTGGGGCGGCATGCGCGACCGCAAATTCGGCCGCGTCATCACCATCTCCTCGATCAATGGCCAGAAAGGGCAGGTCGGCCAGGTCAATTATTCGGCCTCGAAGGCCGGCGATATCGGCTTCACCAAGGCGTTGGCCCAGGAAGGCGCGCGCGCCGGCATCACCGTCAACGTCATCTGCCCCGGCTACATCGCCACCGAGATGGTCAAAGCGATGGACGAGAAGGTGCTCAACGAGCGTGTCCTTCCGCAGATCCCGGTCGGCCGTCTCGGCGAGCCGGAGGAGATCGCGCGCTGCGTCGTCTTCCTCGCTTCCGACGATGCCGGGTTCATCACCGGCTCGACCATATCAGCCAATGGCGGGCAGTACATCGCCTGACCGTTTATCTTTACGTTGAGATAGATACGCGCTTGGACGAACGGGCCTGCAAAACGGCCCGTTTCTATAGCGGTCTTCCCGTTGCAAGATCTCGATTCAGCACGCTGCCCCAATCCGGCACGCAAAGGTTAACGGCCGCTGCGCAGCCTGTGCAAAAACTGCCCGGCAGCCTGTGGATTCTCGGTGGAAAAGCTGTTCACAACACAACATGTTGCGGTGAACAAACCAAGAAACTTTGCCTATCGCTGATTCGTCGCCGATTCGTTCCGGCTTTGAGCGGAACGTTAACGGCGAGAGCCGAAAACACCCTCGAAATGATTAAAGCGCATTAGGAAACATCAATAATTTCATAATGTTGGGCGAAGCAGATTGGCCGGCCACGATCATTCACCGGCAAAGGTTAACGGTGGTGCTCGTTTGAATGCCGCCTGCATGAATCGGGCCAGTTTCTGTGATTCAGCATGTGGTGAGACTCGCCGGCAGAAATCCCAGATGTAGCCGTGAACAAAACCTGAATCAGCGCGAGTCAGTGATTCGTCGCTGATTCGTTCCAGACTCGTTCCAACTGTTAATCGGGAACAGATTTCTGGCTTCGAACCGACCAATCAGCCTGCCCTCGGCACATTCCGCTTTCGCTTCGCGCCCGAAATCCCTATGTGTCGCCTGTCATACGCGGCCAATATGGGCGCGCTCCCGACAATGCGAGGCAGAGAGCCTTATTTCCAGGCCGATGAACATCCATCCGAAACACACTGAACCGCTGATCCTGTCGGGTCGAGACGTGACGGCCGTGCTCGGCCCGACCAATACCGGCAAGACCCATCTCGCCATCGAACGCATGGTGGCGCATGAGAGCGGCGTCATCGGCCTACCGCTCAGGCTGCTTGCCCGCGAGGTCTATACGCGCGTCTGCGAGAAGGTCGGCGCCCATAAGGTTGCGCTCATCACCGGCGAGGAAAAGATCCAGCCGGCGGGCGCGAAATACTCGGTCTGCACGGTGGAAGCGATGCCGCGCGAGACCGACGCCGCCTTCGTTGCCATCGACGAGGTCCAGCTCGCTGGCGATCTCGAACGCGGCCACATCTTCACCGATCGCATCCTGCATCTGCGCGGCCGCCAGGAGACGCTGCTGCTGGGTGCGGCCACCATGCACGGCATTCTGCAGCGCCTGCTGCGGGGCGTGTCGGTGGTGACCCGGCCACGGCTGTCGCATCTTGCCTATGCCGGCTCGAAGAAGCTGACCCGCCTGCCGCGGCGCACCGCGATCGTCGCCTTCTCGGCCGACGAGGTCTATGCCATCGCCGAGCTGATCCGCCGCCAGCAGGGCGGTGCCGCCGTCGTGCTCGGCGCGCTCAGCCCGCGCACCCGCAACGCCCAGGTGGCGCTGTTCCAGTCGGGCGATGTCGACTACCTCGTCGCCACCGACGCCATCGGCATGGGCCTCAACCTCGACCTCGACCACGTCGCTTTCGCCCAGAATCGAAAATTCGACGGCTACCAGTACCGCAACCTGACCGCGGCCGAGCTCGGCCAGATTGCCGGCCGTGCCGGCCGGCATCTGCGCGACGGCACCTTCGGCGTCACCGGCCAGGTCGATCCGCTGGATGAGGAATTGGTCAAGAAGATCGAGGCGCATGATTTCGATCCGGTGAAAGTGCTGCAGTGGCGTACCGCGCATTTCGATTTCGCCAACCTCGATGCGCTGAAGCGCTCGATCGAGACCAACGCCCCGGTCGAAGGCCTGACGCGCGCACTGCCGGCCGTGGACGCGCAGGCGCTCGAGCATCTGTCGCGCGACGAGGACATCCGGGCACTCACCACCGACGCCAGGCGGGTGGCGCTGCTGTGGGAAGCCTGCGCGCTGCCCGACTACAGGAAGATCGCGCCGGCCCAGCACGCCGACTTGATCGCCTCCATCTACATGGACCTTGCCAGGCACGGCCATGTCGACGAGAACTACATGGCCGAGCAGGTGCGCCGCGCCGACACCACTGAAGGCGATATCGACACGCTATCGCACAGGATTGCCCAGATCCGCACATGGACCTTCGTTTCCAACCGGCCCGGCTGGCTGGCCGATCGGGCACACTGGCAGGAAAAGACGCGCGAAATCGAAGACAGATTGTCGGATGCGCTGCATGAGCGGTTGACGAAACGTTTTGTAGACCGCAGGACTTCCGTCCTCATGCGGCGCCTTAGAGAAAACACGATGCCTGAAGCCGAAATCAGCCCAACCGGAACCGTCCTCGTCGAAGGCCATCACGTCGGCGAGTTGCAGGGTTTCCGCTTCACCGCCGACCAGAGCGCCGGCGGCGAGGACGCCAAGGCGGTGCGGGCGGCGGCGCAGAAGGCGCTTGCCGCCGAGTTCGAGGCGCGGGCCGAACGCTTCGGCGCCTCGGCCAATGGCGACATCGCGCTGGGTTCGGATGGCACGCTGCGCTGGATCGGCGCGCCGATCGGCACGCTGGTCGCTGGCGAAGACGCTTTGAAGCCGCGTCTCGTTCTGCTCGCCGACGAGCAACTCACCGGCCCGGCCCGCGACAAGGTTGCGGCGCGCGCCGAGCGCTTCGTCAATTTCCAGATCGAATCCCTGCTGAAGCCGCTGGTCGATCTCAAGAATGCCGAGCAGATCACCGGCATCGGCCGCGGCATCGCTTTCCAGCTCGTCGAGCATTTCGGCCTCATCAACCGTCGCGACATCGCCGACGAGATGAAGTCGCTCGACCAGGAGGGCCGCGCGGCGCTTCGCCGTCTCGGCGTGCGCTTCGGCGCCTACCATGTCTTCGTGCCGGCGCTGATCAAGCCGGCGCCGGCCGGGTTGATAACGATGCTGTGGGCGCTGAGAAACGACGGCAAGGACAAGCCCGGCTTCGGCGATGTCGTTCACGCACTGGCCTCCGGCCGCACCTCGGTGGTCATCGATCCAACCTTCGACAAGACCTTCTACAAGCTGGCGGGCTACCGCAATCTTGGCCGGCGTGCTGTACGCGTCGATATTCTCGAACGGCTGGCCGACCTGATCCGGCCGGCGACCAACTGGAAGCCGGGCCTCGGACCTCGCCCCGACGGCGCCTATGACGGTCAGTCCTTCATGGTGACGCCGCCGATGATGTCGATCCTCGGCGCCACCGCCGACGACATGGAAGAAATCCTGAAGGGGCTCGGCTATCGCGCCGATGCCAAGCCGGCGGCCGAGGTCAAGGCGCGGCTCGAAGCACAGGACAATGCCGCGCGTGAAGCGGCCGCTGCAAAGCAGGCGGCGGAAGAGGCAACGCGAGCCGAGCAGGCGAGGATGGCGGAAGCAGCTGCCGCGGCAGAGCCGCCGGCGGAGGTTTCGGCGGAGGCTTCGGAGCCTGTGTCGGATGCGGCTCCTGTTGCGGAGGCGGCCGAAGCCGTGACCGAAGCGGCGGCAGAGCCTGTCGCGGAAGACCAGCCGGAAGCTCCAGCCCCTGAAGCTGCGGCAGAAGTCACGCAAGAGACCCAGCCCGCCGCCGAAGCGGCTGCAGAACCAGCGGCTGAGCCAAGGACGGAACTTGGGGCGGAAACTGAGGCTACGGCACCGGCAGAGCCGCCGGTTTCCGACACTATGGAAGCATCGCCGGCCGAACCTGCAGCAACGGCGGAAGCCGTCGCCGGCGAAGCTGCCCCAGAAGCCGAGGAGCCAAAACCTGTGCTGTTGTGGCGGCAGGGTCGTTTCGACCAGCGCCCGCGTCATCGCCAGCATGACAACCGCCCCCGGGACAATCATCGGGACAGTCGCCCGCGCAATGGTCAAGCTGCGCCGGACGGCCGCAGCGATGCGCCGGTAGATGCCGGCGGGCAACCGACGCCGGGCGACCGGCCCGCCCGTCAAGGGCGCCACGATCAGCGCGACGGCGCCGGCAAGCCACGCTTCGACCGCAGCAAGTTCAAGCCCAAGCCGCAAGGCGAGGCGGCAGAGCAGCGCGCCGGCAAGCCGCAAGGCGAACGCCTCGACCGGCGCGAAAACCGGCCCGACTGGAAGGCTGGACGGCAGGACGGCAAAGGCGGCGCCCAAGGCGCAAAGCCCGCCTTCCAGCCAAAGCCGCGTGAGGAACGCCCGGTCCGCTTCGATCCGGACTCGCCCTTCGCCAAGCTCGCCGCGTTGCGCGACCAGCTGAAGAAGTAAGCTGTTCGTCCGATGGTCACTGATGCCCGCCAGCGCATCGACAAGTGGCTGTTCTTCTCGCGCGCGGTAAAATCACGCACGCTGGCAGCCAAGCTGGTCGTCACCGGACGCGTCCGCATCAATCGCGACAAAGCAGCGCAGGCATCCGATACGGTCCGGCCGGGTGACGTTTTGACCATCACGCTCGAGCGGCGGATCTTCGTCTGGAAAGTCCTTGGCACCGGCGCACGGCGCGGCCCGGCCGAAGAAGCCCGCCTGCTTTACGAGGACATGTCGCCGCCCCCCGCGCCCAAGGGCGAGGCGCTTCCGGATGCGGTGCCGCCGTTGCGCGAAGCCGGCAGCGGTCGCCCGACGAAGAAGGAACGCCGCCAGACCGACCACCTGCTCGGCGACGATTGAGCAAGGTCGAACTTCCGCTTTGCCGGGCCTCTGGAATTCCATTCCGGAAACCCCGGCACCGCTGGCAAGGGCTGCCCTTGCCAGCGGCGGACAAAGGCGTTACCTCACCAAAAAAGCCCAACAAAATGGGACGTCCCGGAGCCGACCAATGACCTATGTCGTGACCGACAATTGCATAAAATGCAAATACATGGACTGCATCGAGGTCTGTCCGGTCGACTGTTTCTACGAAGGTGAGAACATGCTCGTCATCCACCCGGACGAGTGCATCGACTGCGGCGTCTGCGAACCGGAATGCCCGGCCGACGCGATCAAGCCCGACACCGAGTCGGGCCTCGACAAATGGCTGCAGATCAACACCGAATATGCCGATAAATGGCCCAACATCACCGCCAAGAAGGAGCCCCCGGCCGACGCCAAATCCTTCGACGGGGAAGCTGGCAAATTCGAGAAATATTTCTCCCCGGAGCCCGGCGAAGGCGATTGACGAGAGCGCTGATTGCGGCAGCCTGACGCGGCGTAACAGCCGTGATACATTAACTGCCTTGACAGGCGGCGATGGCGCATGGCCTTCGCGCGTGCAGCAAAACCTTGATTCTTCCGACTTTTTGTGTTATATCAGCCCAACATGCCGGTGACACAACGTCGATTTATGGCGCAAACGCCCCAAATCACTGAAAGGTGAATTTCTCAATCCGGACCAGAGCGATCTGGGGCAGGCGGTCGCAATGTTGCGATTTGCCGGTCCTGGTCTTCCGGTGAGTTCATCGTTGTGTGGCTAAGGACCGGTCACCCCGGTCGCACGAGTTCGGGCCGGCACGATGCCGGTACCACAACAAGGAGTTCAGGGCGTAATGGCAACGATCACCCCGCAGAAGAAGTCCACCGCAGCGCGCCACGGTTTCAAGACCGGCGAGTACATCGTCTATCCGGCACATGGTGTCGGCCAGATCGTCTCGATCGATGAGCAGGAAGTCGCGGGCCACAAGCTGGAACTGTTCGTCATCGACTTCCAGAAGGACAAGATGCGCCTCAAGGTGCCAGTCGCCAAGGCGACTTCGATCGGCATGCGCAAGCTGTCGGAAGAGGATTATGTCGAGCGCGCGCTGAAGGTCGTGCAGGGCCGCGCCCGCGTCAAGCGCACCATGTGGTCGCGCCGCGCCCAGGAATATGATGCCAAGATCAACTCCGGCGATCTGATCTCGATCTCGGAAGTGGTGCGCGACCTCTATCGCGCCGACAACCAGCCGGAGCAGTCCTATTCCGAGCGCCAGCTCTACGAGGCGGCCCTCGACCGCATGGCCCGCGAGATCGCGGCCGTCAACCGCATGTCGGAGACCGAAGCGGTGCGCCTCATCGAGGTGAACCTCAACAAGGGCCCCAAGCGCGGGGCCAAGGCCGACAACGAGGAAGCCGAGCAGGAAGAAGCCGCCTGAGCCTTTTCGCTTTCGAATTCAGAAAACCCGGCCTCACGCCGGGTTTTTTATTTTTGGGATCGGCGAATGCATATCTAACCTTCGCCACCGCCCTCCCTTTCCGCCTCCTGCTTCAGCGTCGCGATGAACCGCTTGGTCCGCTGGCGCTCCGGGTTGCTGAACAGCACCGCAGCCGGCCCTTGTTCGACGATGTTGCCGGCATCGAGGAACACCACTTCCCGCGCGATCTTGGAGGCGAGCCGCAGATCATGCGTCGCCATCACCATGGTCGTGCCCTCGCTGGCGAGCTTGCCGAGCACGTCGACCACCTCTTGCGCCAGTTCCGGATCGAGTGCAGAGGTCGGCTCGTCGCAGAGCAGCACTTTCGGCGACGGCGCCAGCGCCCGGGCAATCGCCACGCGCTGCTGCTGGCCGCCTGACAGCGTCGCCGGCCAGGCGTCGGCCTTGTGCGCCATGCCGACCTTTTCGAGCAGGGCGAGCGCCCGTTTGCGCGCCCTTTCCTTGGGCCATTTCAGCACCGTCACCAGCCCCTCCATGATGTTCTCGATCGCGGTGCGATGCGGAAACAGCTGGAAATTCTGGAACACCATGCCGGTCTGCAGCCGCAGCCGCTGGATATCCCTGGTCGAGACCCTGCCGCCGGGGTGGAATTCGAGTGCATCGTCGCCGATTCGCACCGTGCCTGAAGTCGGCAGCTCGAGCAGGTTGATGCAGCGCAAAAGCGTACTTTTCCCGCCGCCCGATGGCCCGACAAGCGCGGTGACGCTACCTTCCTCGATGGTGACGGTCACACCCTTCAGCACCAAATTGTCGCCGAAACGCTTTTCGATGTTGGTGAGGCCGATCATGCGCGCGCCTCCAGGAAGCCACCATAGCGGTTAAGCCGCGTTTCCAATCGGGCCTGCAAGGCCGACAGCACGGAGCTCATGACCAGGTAGAGAGCCGCTGCCTCGACATAGAGGATCAGCGGCTCATAGGTGGTGGCGACAATGCGCTGCGCCGCCTGGAACATCTCGGGCACGGTAATGGCGGCGGCGAGCGATGTATCCTTGACCAGTGAGATGAAGGTGTTGGACAGCGGCGGCACGGCGACGCGCCCCGCCTGTGGAAGAATGGTGCGCCGCATTGCCTGGGCCCAGGTCATGCCGATCGAATAGGCCGCTTCCCACTGGCCCTTCGGCACCGAACCAATGACGGCGCGGATGATTTCCGACGAATATGCGCCGATGTTCAAGGTAAAGCCGATCAGTGCTGCCGGAAAAGCGTCGAGCAGGATGCCGACCGATGGCAGGCCGTAGAAGATAAGGAACAGTTGCACGAGAAGCGGCGTGCCGCGGAAGATCCAGACATAGAAGCGGACCACGGCGACCAGCGGTTTGGGACCGAACAGCCGGACAAGCGCCACGACCAGGCCGAGGACAAGACCGAATGCAAACGACAGCAGCGTCAACGGCACGGTGAAGATCAGTGCAGCCCACAGCAGCGTAGGCAGGGATTCCAGCATCAATTGCAGCCAGTGCGGCACGAAGCCTCCTCCTTGCCAGATTGCCGTCGCTCATATCACGCGAAAGCGGCGGGCCGTCAAAGACAGCTCGCCGCGACATGAACGACGCGGGCCGGCATTCGGCCCACGCGAGAAAAGCCGTTTACTTCGAAACGTCCTGGCCGAAATAGGTATTGGCGATTTTCTGGTAGGTACCGTCGGCCTTGATGTCGGCCAGCGCCTTATTGATGGCGGCCACCAGTTCCGGATCGCCCTTGCGCACGATGACGCCGGAATAGTCGGCGTTTTCTTCCTGCGCGGCAATCTTCACATTGGCGTCGGGCTTGTGCTTCTTGAAGTCGAGGAAGGACAGGCTGTCGTTGATGGTGGCGTCGGCGCGGCCGGTGAGAAGAAGCTGGATCGACTGGTCGAAGCCGTCGGTGCCGACGAGCTCGGCGCCATTGGTTTCAGCCAGCTTGCCGAAATTCGAGGTCAGCGACTGCGCCGCCTTCTTGCCCTTGAGATCGGCGAAACCCTTGATGTCGGTGTTGTCGCCGCGCACGATCAGCACCGCCTTGGAGGCGATGTAAGGATCGGAGAAATCATATTTGGCCTTGCGCGCCTCGGTGATGCCGACCTCGTTGATGACGGCATCGTAGCGGTTGGCGTCGAGACCGGCGATCAGCCCGTCCCATTTGCCTTCGAGGAACTGGGCTTTGACGCCGAGGCGCTCGGCGATGGCCCGGGCGATCTCGACGTCGAAGCCGACCAGCGCGCCGGAAGCATCATGATAGGTGAAGGGCGCATAGGTTCCTTCCGTGCCGACCTTGAAGACGCCGGACTGCTTGATCTGGTCGAGATTGGCGCCGGCATGACCGGCGGCGATTGCCAGAACCTGCAGCGTTCCGGCGATAATGAGCGATTTGAGCCATTTCATTTTTCTGTGATCCCGTCCTTGGCCGATGTCCGGCGTCGTTGCGAGTGCCGGAAAATGACAGATGCGCGATGCCAAAATAAGAAACTAAATTTCAAAAATCTCGCGCCCTTGAAATCCCATTCTCAACCAACACCTCCCGGCGCCACCCGGCTGAGTCAAGGCCGATGGCGAATCGCCTGGAACAGCGCAATCGGCATGACAGTCCGGGGGAACATTCCCCCGCATCGCACGTTCTTGGCTGTTGTAGGGCGCGGCGCCGCCATTTCAACCATCGGCGCCAACTCACGATTCAGCGATCGCACCGCAACGCCTGAAGCAGGAGCGCGGCATGATGCAAGACAGTGCAGGACGGACCATGGTTCGCGCGGCGATGAAAGCCCCTTACCTGGAGCGCGACGAAGAGCATCTCCTGGCGCTGCGCTGGAAGGAGAACAATGACCAGCACGCGCTGCACCGCATCACCGTCGCCCATATGCGGCTGGTCATTTCTATGGCGTCGCGGTTCCGCCACTACGGCCTTCCCCTGGGCGATCTGATCCAGGAAGGCCATGTCGGGCTGCTGGAGGCCGCGGCCCGTTTCGAGCCCGAGCGCGAGGTGCGGTTCTCGACCTATGCGACATGGTGGATCCGCGCCTCGATGCAGGATTATATCCTGCGCAACTGGTCGATCGTGCGCGGCGGCACCAGCTCGGCGCAAAAGGCGCTGTTCTTCAACCTGCGGCGCCTACGCGCCCGCCTGGCAAACGGCGCCGAGCAGACGTCGAATGCCACGCTTTACCGCGAAGTGTCGGCGGCTCTCGGCGTTTCCGAGGCCGATGTGGCGATGATGGATTCCCGCCTTTCGGCACCCGACAGCTCGCTCAACACGCCGCTTGCCGACGATGCGGGCGCAACCGAGCGGATGGAGTTCCTGGTTTCGGATGACCCGCTGCCCGACGAGGTCGTCGGCGACACGATCGATGTCGAACGCCGCTCTGTCTGGCTGAAGACGGCGCTCGGCGCGCTCAATGCGCGAGAACTCAGGATTATCGAGGAGCGCCGGCTGAGCGACGAGGGCGCGACGCTCGAAGCGCTCGGCGAGACGCTCGGCATCTCCAAGGAACGTGTCCGGCAGATCGAGGCGCGCGCCATGGAAAAGCTCAAGGCAGCTTTGGTGAAGCAGAACCCGGAATTTCTCGCAGCCTAACGTGCCACGTCCTGGCTGATTATTTCTTGCCCGCTGCCCGGTTGATGCTGTTTGACATATGTCAGGCCTACCGCCAGTGAAATCGAAAGCAGGTAGCAGACCACCACAAAGAACCTTGGAAACCTGCTGCGCTCCGCTTTAGCGACCAGCGTTTTCATCATGAAATTGAAGAAAGTGTACAAAACCGCCTCGTTGCATGGCGCGCAGCTTGCCACGGTATTCAGGCTCTGGCCCTTACACAAGCAGCGTCGCGATTACTTGTCGGTGACGATCTTGACCTTGTCGCCGGCCGAAACGGCGGCGCCCGGCGACAGCGCGTTGAGCACCCTGAACAAATCCAGCTTGCGGTCGACGCCGACCATCTGTGCGGCCAGGGAGCCCATTGTCTGGCCGGGCTGCACCGTGACGATGCGGATACGCAGCGGCTTCAACGCCGCCTTCTCGGCAGCACTCAGGATGCGGAACGAGCCGCTGACCGAGCGCGCCACCGTGCTCAGCGAGGTGCTGGCCGAAGGCGCCGCGGTCAGCAAGCGGTAGACCTGGCCGCCGGCGCGGATCACCGCAATATCGAATTGCCAGCCATCGGCGCCGGCATGCGCGGTTGCCGCTTCGTTGCCGTTGATCGTTTCCTGGCGCACGCTGCTGTCGTCGAGGCCGGCAACCCAGCCGCTGCGGATGTAGTCGGTCAGCGAGCGGCCCTTGTCGATCGAAACGCCGTCGAAGCGGATCGCGATGTCGCCCGGGCCTGTCGCCGTCACCGCCGCTGCCGAATTGTCGATGATGAAGCCGTTGGGCACCGAGAACGACACGCCGAGGCCAGGATGCAGGAAAGTTTCGCCGCGCACATAGCCTTCCTCCGGTGTGTCGCCGTAAAGCAGCCCGTCTACGCCGGAAAGGAATGAATCGCGATCGCGCGACCCGACACCGGGCGCGCCGAACTGGCGGGCGTGGCGCTGCGCGAGGTCGATACGCTGCGGCGTGTTGGGGTGCGTCGCCAGGAAGTCGAGGCTGGCGTCGGTGGCGCCGCTGATCGAGCGGAAATCGGTATAGGCCGACATCGACTGCAAGAAGCGGCCGGCAGCGTAGGGATCGAAACCGGCTTCGCCGATCGATTTGATGCCGATGGCGTCGGCCTCCAGCTCCTGATTGCGCGAGAACTGGGCCAGCCTCAGCTTGCCGCGGATCAGCGCCGCCTTGGCCGTCGGGTTGTCGCCGAGCACATCCGAAACGACCTTGGTCGCCAACCCCTCTTCGGCTTCCAGCTGCTGGCGCTGCAGGCCGTGATTGGCCGTAACATGGCCCATTTCATGCGCAATGACGGCGGCAAGCTCGGCTGAATCGTTGGCCAAGGCAAGCAGGCCCCGGGTGATGTAGAGATAGCCGCCCGGCAGCGCGAAGGCATTGACGTTGGGCGAGTTGAGGATGGTGATGCGGTAGGTCTGGGTCGGGTTGGCCGACACTACGGTCAGTCTGCCGACGATCTTGGCCACCATGCGCTCGAGCTTGGGGTCGGAATATTCTCCGCCATAGGTGGCGAGGATGCGCGGGTGCTGCGCCTTCGCCAGTTGGGCGAGCTTGCCGTTGGCGGCGACGTTGTCGACCGTGATCGGCTTGTCTGAGGGCTGAAAGCCTGATTCCTGCACGTCGGGAGGCGTGAACATCTGGCAGCTTGCCAGCGCCACGGCAAGACCGGCCAGCGCCAGAAAGCGCGCCAGCGGTTTCACCCTCCGATTGTCGATGCCGGTCGGCAGATCGGCTTCCTTTCAAGTCCTGGCACGTGACCGCGAAAATCGGGCGCGATTTCCGGAAAGCATCACGCGCAAAATCAAGTGCTACGGCGTCCGACAGATACGAGGCAGCAAGGGCAAATCACGGTCTAAGCCGGACCAGCTCCTGGCGGACCTAGCCACACTACCTCGACCATGGCAAGCAAGCGCCGCTTCGCCTTCCGCCGGTTTGACCATAAATTATGTCCGCTTCCGGGCAACATCTCGTGATCCAGCCGCAAACGGACCCGAGCCGATATAGCGTCGGAATGCCTCCGGTCCAGCCCCGACGAAAAAATCGGCCGCAGTGCCCGTCGCGGCAACCGTGCCACCATCCAGGAAAACCATGTTTTGCCCGATACGGCGCGCATCGTCCGGCTGGTGCGTGACGAATAGCACCGTCATGCGCTGCTCCGAATGGACGTCGGCGACCAGGTCGAGCATGTCGTCGCGCAGTGCCGGTCCGAGCGAAGCGAACGGCTCGTCGAGCAACAACACCGGCCGGTCGCGCACCAGGACCCGAGCGAGCGCGACGCGCTGCCGCTCACCGCCGGAGAGTTCGCGCGGCAGCCGGCTTTCCTTGCCGGTAAGGCCGACGCGCTTCAGCGCTGCGGCGATTGCGGCGCGGTCAGCCTCGCTCAGCATGAGCGAAGGCGAGCGGCCGAGCCCGACATTCTGCTCGAGGGACAGATGGGCAAACAGGTTGTTTTCCTGGAACACCATCGACACCGGCCGCGCTGATGGCGGCGCAGTGCTGACGTCGGCGCCGCCGATGAGCACGCGGCCTGACCGCGGCGCCTCGAAACCGGCCACCAGATTGAGCAGCGTCGACTTTCCCGAACCGCTCGGCCCCATGATGGCGGTGATTTCCGACGCCGGGAAATCGACATCGAATATAAGCGGCGTTTCACCATAGCTGAACGAGACATTATCGAGCCGCACGGCCGCGCCTTTTTCGACCGAAATCGACCGTTCCGGGCTGATCGGCATCATGATTTCTCCCTCCTTCCCAGCCAGTCCGCGGTCAGCACAAGCGCCAGGCAGACAAGGCCGAGCAGCAGCGCCAGGCCGGCCGCATCCTCGGTGCGGTAGCTGCCCATGCGCGCCAGCAACAGATAGGGCAATGTCTGCACGGAATCGCTGCCGAACAGCGCAATGACGCCGAGATCACCGAGCGACAGCGCCATGGCGAAGGCGAAGCCGGTGGCGAGCGGCCGCCGCAGCGACGGCCAGTCGACCAGACGCAACCGGTTCCAGCCCGAGATGCCAAGCTGTGCACAGAGCCGTTCGTGGCGTTCGCTCGCCGCGTCATAGGCGGGGCGGATGGCGCGGATGGCGAACGGCATCGCCATCACCGCATTGACCACAACCACCATGACAGGGGCGATCGCAAAGACATCGCTGACGCTGCGCAGGAGCAGGAACCAGCCGGCACCGATGACGATGGGCGGCACCACCAGGACGAACCCCGCACCGGTGTCGGCCAGGTGTTCGAGCAGCGTCCGCCTGCCGGTCCGCCGGGTGAGCGCCAGCGCCCGGCGCGCCATAACCAGCGACAGCGACAACGCCAAGGAGAGCAGCGCCGATAGGAGGGAGAGCACGGCACTGGTCGCCGTCGCTTGCCGCACCGCGCTCTCGCCGGCCAGGCGGCCGAGATCGGCGCCAAGCCCGGCCGACAGCGTAGCCGCCATCGGTCCGGCGACAAACAGCAGTGCCAGCCCGATCACCAGTGCGTTCAGCACGGTCTCGGCCGCACCGGCTGAAAAATACCGGCGCGGGGCTACCGGCAGATTGGCGTCGCCGGTCATATTGGCGCCAAGCCGCGTTAGTGCCAGCACGACGACGAAGGTCAGGGCAATCTGCAACAAGGTCAGCGTCACCGCCCGCGCCGGGTCGAAGTCGAAACGCAGCGCCTGGTATATGGCAACCTCCAGCGTCGTCGCGCGCGGCCCGCCGCCGAGCGTAAGCACGATGGTGAAGGAGGTGATGCACAGCATGAAAACGAGCCCGGCAACGCCCGGCAGGGCCGCACGCAACGCCGGCCATTCGATCAGCCGGAAGGCCGGCGCAGCACCCATGCCAAGCTGGCTCGCCAGCCGCCATTGGTTAGCCGGCACCGTCTGCAACGCTTCCAGGAACAGTCGCGTTGCCAGCGGCAGGTTGAAAAAGACGTGGGCGACGAGAATACCCGATAGGCCATAGATGCCGGGCCAGTTCTGGCCGCCAATCGCACCGAGCAAGCCGGCGAAATACCCGGCGCGGCCATAGAGTGCCAAGACACCGAGTGCGGCAACAATGGCCGGCAGCGCCAGCGGCACGGCGAAAAGCTGCAGGACAAAGCCTCGCCCGAAAAACTGTGGATGCCGCGACAGCGCGCGCGCGACGAACAGCGCCGGTGCGACGGAGAGCAGGGTCGACAACAGAGCCTGCCAGAGCGTGAAGCGCGCAACACGGAGGAGATAGGAATCAAAGGCGGAGGCGGCGCCCGACAGGTCGCGCATGGCTTCGACGACGAGCCCGGCGAATGCCCCGCCGATCAGCAGCGCGATGGCGGCGAGCGCGACGATACCGGCAGCGACGCGGGTATCCGATGATGGCGCGCGTTGCACGCTAGACCACCAGATTCGAGATTCTTAGCGAGGATTGCGTTCCTTCGCGCGCCCCTCTGTCCTGCCGGACATCTCCCCCACATGGGGAGAGATTGGCAGGTTCAGCGCTCCGCTCATTCCGGCAATGTCGGAGATTGGCGAAAGCCGGCATGACGGCCAATCTCCCTCCTTGTAGGGGAGATGTCCGGCAGGACAGAGGGGGGCGCCGTAGGGCGATCATCTTTCAATCCGAGCTACTTGCTCATCACCGCCAGCCACTCGTCGACCCAGGCCTTGCGATTTGCGGCGACCTCTTCCGAGCTGAACAGCAAGGTTTTGGTCGGTTTGACGAGCTTGTCGAACGCCGGATTGAGCGGCTTGTCGGTCTTGCCGGCCGGGAACATCCAGTTGGTTTCGGGAATGAGATCCTGGAATTTCGGCCCGGTCATGAAGGCGATGAACTTTTCCGCCAGCGGGTTCTTCGCGCCCTTGGTGGTGATCCCAGCGACCTCGATCTGCAGATATTCGCCTTCCTCGAAGGACGCCGCCTGGTAGCGCGAGGTGTTTTCGGCAACCATGTGGTAGGCTGGCGAAGTGGTATAGGACAGCACCATCGGCGCCTCACCCTTGGTGAACAGGCCGTAGGCCTCGCTCCAGCCCGGCGTCACCGTCAGCACCTTTGCCTTGAGTTTGGCCCAGGCTTCCGGAGCCTTGTCGCCATAGACCGACTTGACCCACAACAGCAGGCCAAGGCCCGGCGTCGAGGTGCGCGGATCCTGGGTGACGATCTTGTCGCCGGCATCGCCCTCGACCAATTCCCTGAGGCTCTTCGGCGGGCTCTTCAGTTTTTCGCTATCGTAGACGATAGCGAAATAGCCATAGTCGAACGGCACGAAGATATCGTCGCTCCAGCCACCCGGCACACTGACGTCCGTCACGGCGCCATGCGGCGAAAACAGGCCGGTTGCCTTGGCGTCCGCCGTCAAATTGGTATCGAGGCCAAGCACGATATCGGCCTTGGTCGCGGCCCCTTCCAGCTTCACACGGTTGAGCAGTGCCACGCCGTCGGCGACCGAGACGAATTCGACGACGCAGGTGCACTCGGCCTCGAAGGCCTTCTTCACCGCCGGTCCCGGACCCCAATCGGCGGTGAAGCTTTCATAGGTATAGACGGTCAGCTTATCCTGTGCCGATGCCTGCCCCGGTAGGGCAAGCGCGGATGCCGCAAGCAGGATAATCGAGGCAAGAGAGTGGAAAAAACTGCGCATCGGCGCCTCCTTCGTTCGCGTTGAAAGGAATTGAGGCGTCGGGCTGTCCGAAACGTCTAATCCCTCCGCCGGTACAAACCGGATCAGGTTCAGCGGGTTGGCAGTCTTGCCTCTCAGCCGGTCCGCGAAGATCGCGTCCGGCACCCCGTTAGAGCGTTTCGACACATAGGCCCGGCCGAAGTGCTGCGCAAGCGGAAGTTTGCCGGGCATCCAAAGCGCGGCGTCCTGTTTCATCTGCCGTTTCATCTTCCGTTTCCGGGGCAGGGCTGGTAAGGGCCACGAGATATGAGCACATTCACCATCCTGCTTGGCGGCGATCTCATCCGCACGCCGCTGCTCGACCGCCAGGTCGAAGGCTCCCGCGTCATCGCTGCCGATGCCGGTATCGGCCATGCCCTTATGCTGGGCCTGATGCCGGAACTCTGGGTCGGCGATTTCGATTCCGTGCCTGCCGATTTGCCGGAGGATCTGGCCGCCGTGCCACGGCAGGTGTTTCCCGCCGAAAAGGACAAGACCGACGGTGAACTCGCTATCGCCGCCGCGCTCGAACGCGGTGCGACCAGCCTTGTGCTCGCAGGCGCCTTCGGCGGCAAACGCACCGACCACATCTTCCTGCATTTGGCGCTCAGCGTCCGGCTGGCGGAAGGCGGAACGGAAGTGCTTTTGACCAGCGGCGCACAGGAAGGCATTCCTTTGCTGCCTGGAAAGACTGGCTTCGATTATGTCGACGGTACGCTGTTTTCGGTGCTCGGCTTTTCGGATCTCGCCGGCCTGACAGTCACCGGCGCCAAATGGCCGCTCGCCCATGTCGAGGTTGCCTTCGGCTCGTCGCTGACCATTTCCAACGAGGTCAAGGGCCGGCTGGAAATCGCGCTGGCCAGCGGCCGCGCGCTGCTGCTCGCGCATCCTTTTTCCCTACCTGAAAGCTGACATGGCGCCGCCGCTTCTCAATCTCGACGGGATAAAGCTGACCTTTGGCGGCGCGCCGCTGCTCGACGGTGCCGCCCTGACGGCGTCAGCTGGCGACAAGATCGCCCTGGTCGGGCGCAACGGCTCTGGCAAGTCGACGCTCCTCAAGATCGCTGCCGGGCTGATCGAACCGCAGGACGGCGAAGTCTTCCGCCAGCCTTCGGCGACGGTGCGCTATTTGCCGCAAATGCCCGACATGGACGGTTTTGCGACCGTTCGCGCCTATGTCGAGGCGGGGCTCGGGCCCGCCGATGATCCCTACCGCGCCACCTATCTGATAGAGCATCTCGGCCTGACCGGCGAGGAACGGCCGAACGACCTCTCCGGGGGCGAGACGCGGCGCGCGGCACTCGCCCGCGTCATGGCGCCCGAGCCCGACATTCTTCTCCTCGATGAACCGACCAATCATCTTGACCTTTCGGTTATCGAATGGCTGGAGGAGGAGCTTGCCCGCACCTCCTCGGCCCTGGTCGTCATCTCGCATGACCGCCGTTTTCTCGAACGCGTGTCACGCGCCACAATTTGGCTCGACCGCGGCCAGACCCGCCGTCTCGATAAGGGCTTTGCCTATTTCGAGGAATGGCGCGACACGGTGTTGGAGGAGGAAGAGCGCGAGCAGCACAAGCTCGGCCGCCAGATCGTGCGCGAGGAGCACTGGCTGCGCTATGGCGTGACGGCAAGGCGCAAGCGCAACATGCGCCGGCTCGGTGAGTTGCAGACCATGCGCCAGCGCTTTCGCGGTCATCGTGGCGCCGAGGGTGCGGCGACGATGACAGCCAGCGACGCCGCCGAATCCGGCAAGCTGGTGATTGAGGCCAAGAACATCGAGAAGAGCTTTGGCGATCTGACCCTGGTCAAGGGATTCTCGACACGCATCCAGCGCGGCGATCGCGTCGGTCTGGTCGGGCCGAACGGCGCCGGCAAGACGACGCTATTGAAGATGCTGACCGGCGAATTGAAGCCGGACGCAGGCACGGTGCGGCTCGGCACCAACCTGGAGATCGCCACGCTCGACCAGAAGCGCGAGGCCGTCGATCCGCAGGAGACACTGGCGCAGTATCTCACCGACGGACGCGGCGAGAACCTTGTCATCAATGGCGAGCAGCGCCACGTCGTGTCCTACATGAAGGACTTCCTGTTCAAGCCGGAACAGGCGCGCACGCCGGTGCGCGAGCTTTCGGGCGGCGAGCGGGCACGGCTGATCCTCGCCCGCGTTTTGGCGCGGCCGGCAAACCTGCTTGTGCTCGACGAGCCGACCAACGATCTCGACATGGAGACGCTGGAGCTGCTGCAGGAACTGGTCGCCGGCTTTGCCGGCACGGTGATCCTGGTCAGCCACGATCGCGATTTCCTCGACCGCACGGTGACCAGCATCATCGCGCCGGATGGCGACGGCCGCTGGATCGAATATGCCGGCGGCTATTCCGATATGCTGGCGCAGCGCGGCGGCACCAGGCTGGACGACCGCAAGGCGCGGCCGAAGGCAGAGACCGGCGAGGCGACGGCGGCAAGCAGGAGCGAAGCGGCCGCTAGCAGGGGCCTGGCCAAGAAACTGTCGTTCAAGCAGAAATTCGCGCTGGAAACCTTACCCAAGAAGATCGAGGCGGTGTCGGCCTCGATCTCGCGGCTGGAGAACAACATCGCCGATCCGGCCTATTATGAGCGCGACCCGGCGTCGTTCCAGAAGACGATTGCCGCGCTCGACAAGGAGCGCGCCACGCTGGAAGCGCTCGAAGAGGAATGGCTGGAACTCGAGATGCTGCGCGAAGAGATGGAGGGGTGAGAGGTTGAATGCACGCTCATATGCGCCTACATTATGCGCATAAATGGGAGCGGCTCCATGCCTCGATCGAATCCAAAAACCCAAAGAAAGTCGGTTAATACATCGATCGACTCCGGATTGATCGAGGACGCCAAGGCGTTGGGCATCAATATATCCCGCGCTGCAGAAGAGGGTATCGCCAAGGCGATTTCGGCCGAAAAAACCCGGCGATGGCAGGAGGAAAACAAGGAAGCGATCGAGAGTTCCAATGACTATGTCAGGCGCAACGGCTTGCCTCTGGCCAAGCACCGGCTGTTTTGATGGCGCGTTATGATTTCTACCAGACTGCCGAAGGCGACGGTTATCTTCTCGATCTCCAGTCCGACCTTCTGGGACGGCTCGACACCAAGGTAGTCGTCCCGCTGATGCCAGCCAATAAGGCTCCAGTGCCGGGCCGCCGGCTAAATCCTATCTTCACCATCAACGGTAAGGACCATGTCATGGTCACTCAATTCATGTCAGCCTTGATGACATCTGAATTGCCCATTGCCGAAGGAAATCTTTCTCGCCATCACGACGACATCGTGAGCGCAATCGACATGTTGTTCCAAGGCTTCTGAGCCAAAGAGGGGTTGGGCTGGTGAGCCGGCCTCAACCCGCCGTCTTGGTTTGCCAGGCCTTCAGCGCCTCGTCGAACACCTTCTCGCCCGGAATGCCCTTTTCCATCGTGAGCAGCGCCCGCCGCCCGGTCTTGTAGACGACCGGCACGTCGATCCAGTCCTGGCCCCTGAGCAAGGTCAGATTGGCGTCTTCATCTGCCTTGGTATCGTTGAGCGCAACCAGGAAGAAACCGTCGGCGATCTTGGCCGGGATGCCGATCAGCGGGCTGCCGGCATCCTGCTCGGAGCCCTTCATGGCGACACGCAGGATGTTGTCGACGCCGCCGCCCTCGAAGCCGTCAGGCGTCAGGAAGATCATCTCGATGATATGGCTGGCCGGCAGTGTCTGGTCGGTGTTGCGACGGATCGTCATGCGCAACTGGATATCCTTGCCTGGAATGGTCGCCTCGGCGCGGATCGCCGGCTCGGGCGGCAGGTCGCCGCCGGGCGATTCCTGCACCAGTGACCAGACGATATTGCCGGGCTCGGCCGAGCCTTGAGCGGTGCTGGTGCGCTCCTCGTAGAAGATCGCTTTCTGGCCGACGGCCAGCGCGGCTTCCGGCGGAACTACCGTCGGTGCCGCTGCCGCCACGGGCGGTGTGGCGGCCGCTGCAGGCGCTGGCGGGACAGCTGCAGCATCGGCCGGCGCTGCCGCCCCGTTGGCGGGCGGCGTTGCGGGAGTTGGTGCAGCGGACCCGTCGACTGCTGGAGCATTGGCCGTGGCTTGCGCGTCTGCGGGCGCGGCCGGTGCCGGCGCGGCGGGTACCGGGCTGGTCGGCGTTTGTGCGGCCGACGGCGGCGTGGTCAGCGCGGCGACGGATTCGCCTTCGCCGATGCCCGCCTGCCCGGCCGCGGGGCCGGGATCGACCTCGTGGCCTTCGGGCGTCAGGCGCTGCGTGAACTTCGCGCCTTCGCCGGCCTCCGTCGGAGGCGCGGCGGCCGGGACGGCCGCATCGGCCACCGGCTTGGCCGGGGCTGGCTTTACCAGCGGTTCGGTGGCGACGGTTTTGGTCCCGTCGAGGCCGAGCATGCTGCCGAACGCATCCTTGTTCAGCCACATGCCGTAACCGCCACCGGCAATGACCAGCAAGGCGACGGCAGCGGCAATCACACCGCCATAGCTGCGCCTGCGCTCGGCAGGATGGAGCCGCTGGAACCTGTCCTCCGCGGGGTCGCCGTCGTTGGAAAAGTCATCGCCCCGAAAAACCCCGTCTTGGTCATCGGCTGTCGGAAGATCCATGTCGGACGGCGGCGGACCAGCGCGCTCCTGAGAAAGAGCGACGGGCTGCGGCTTTTGCCAGTTCGACGCCGGCTTGGCGGGCGTGGGCTGCCATGCCGGCCCAGTCTGTGCCGGCCCGGTCTTTGCCGGCTCGGTCTTGGCCGGCTCGGTTTTGGCCGGCTGGCGGACATGGCTGGGCTGGTTCTTGTTGCGGTCGATGGAGGAGAAGATGTCCTCCAGCTCCGCCAGCGGATCGGATGCCGGCGCCGGTTTGCCATACTCTCGCTCAATGCTTGCGATGGCATCTTCGAGTGCACGCTTCTGCCTGGCGACGTCCGACGGCGCAAGCGGTGGATCGCGTTCGGCAATCTTCTTTGCAATCGTCGAACGGGCCTTGTCGTAGACCCTGGCGCGCACCTCCGCCGACGGCTCGCCGAGATTGTCGAGCGTCTTTTTCAGAACAGAAACAAAATCTACCATGCTTCAGTCGACCTGCATTTTGTTTCTGGGCCGGCCCCCGCAAATCAGCCGCAATGCCCGGAAAGGCTGAGAAACTAGTCTTGAAACGGATCGGTCACAAGTATCGTGTCGTCCCGTTCAGGGCTGGTGGAAAGGAGTGCGACCGGCGCGCCGATCAGCTCTTCGATGTAGCGGACGTACTTCACCGCCTGGGCCGGCAGGTCGTTCCAGCTGCGCGCGCCGGCGGTGGTGCCTTTCCACCCCTCCAGCGTCTCGTAGACCGGTTCGACGCGCGCCTGCGCGCCCTGGCTGGCCGGCAGGTAATCGATCGCCTCGCCGTCGAGGCGGTAGCCGGTGCAGACCTTGATCTCGTCCAGCCCATCGAGCACATCGAGCTTGGTCAGCGCAATGCCCTTGATGCCGTTGACGGCGACAGCCTGGCGGACCAGCACGGCATCGAACCAGCCGCAGCGGCGCTTGCGGCCGGTGACGACGCCGAATTCATGGCCGCGCGTGCCCAGGAACTCGCCGATCTCGTTCTTCTGTTCGGTTGGAAACGGGCCTTCGCCAACGCGCGTCGTGTAGGCCTTGGTGATGCCGAGCACATAGCCGATGGCGCCCGGGCCGACGCCGGATCCAGCGGCGGCCTGGCCGGCAACCGTATTGGAGGAGGTAACGAACGGATAGGTGCCATGGTCGATGTCGAGCAGCGTGCCTTGCGCGCCTTCGAACAGGATGCGCTCGCCGGCGCGGCGCTTGTCATCGAGGATTTTCCAGACCCGGTCCATATAGGGCAGAATCTCGTCGGCGACCGAGATCAGCTCGCTCATGATCGCCTCATGCGTGACCTCGGCATGGCCGAGCCCACGGCGCAGCGCATTGTGGTGCGTCAGCAGCCTGTCGACCTTCAAGGGCAGCGTTTCCAAATCCGCCAAATCCATCACCCTGACCGCGCGTCGGCCCACCTTGTCTTCGTAGGCCGGACCGATGCCGCGACGGGTCGTGCCAATCTTCGTTCCGGAATTGGAAGCGGCGTCCTCGCGAAATCCGTCCAGCTCCCGGTGCAGCGACAGGATAAGCGCGGTGTTTTCGGCTATTTTCAGGCGGTCCGGCGTCACCTCGACGCCCTGTGCCTTCAATTTCGCCACCTCCGCGACGAAAGCGTGCGGATCGAAGACGACGCCATTGCCGATGATCGACAGCTTGCCTTGCCGCACCACGCCGGACGGCAGCAGCGACAGCTTGTAGACCTTGCCATCGACGACCAGCGTATGGCCGGCATTGTGGCCGCCCTGGAAGCGCACGACAACGTCGGCGCGCTCGGACAACCAGTCGACGATCTTGCCTTTGCCCTCATCGCCCCATTGCGAGCCGACGACCACCACATTGGCCATGCTTCTTTTCCCTTGAGATGCCGCGCCAGGCAGCTTGAAACGGTTCGAAACGACAGGCCTCTATAGCGTCAAGACCGGGCGAGCGCGACCATTCTTTGCCGCCCAAAACGCTCCGAGGCACAACAATTTTCGCCTTTGACATCATTTACTTGCGCGAGCTGCCGCAATAGGCCCGCATCGACCGCGCATTTCTCTCCGCCTGGCCGGGACTTCACGATGCATCGAGCCGCCTATCTGTTCCTGCTGTTCACCACCTTGCTGTGGGGCGGCAACTCCGTGGCGGGGAAGCTGGCGGTCGGTCATATCTCGCCGATGACACTTGTCTTCCTGCGTTGGCTGCTGGCGGTTCTGATCTTGCTGCCGATCGGCTGGGCAACGCTGCGCCAAGACTGGTCGGTGGTGCGCAGGCACTGGTTGCTGCTTGGCGGGCTCGGCGCTTGCGGCTTCGCCTTCTTCAACACGATCTTCTACACGGCGCTTAACTACACCACGGCAATCAACGTCTCGATCGAGCAGGCGGCGATCCCGATCGTCATCATCATCGCCAATTTCGTGTTCTTTCGCCTGCGCGTCAACGGCGTGCAGATCATCGGCGTCGTGCTGACCATCGCCGGCGTCGCGGTGACGGCGAGCCATGGCGATCCACGCCAGCTTCTCAGGCTGGATCTCAACTTCGGCGACGCCATCATGCTGATCGCCGTGCTTTGCTACTCCTTCTATTCGGTCGGGTTGCGGCTGAAGCCGGCCATCCGCTGGCAGAGCCTGATGCTGGCGCTGTCGGTTGCCGCACTCATCACATCGCTGCCTTTCTTCCTGTGGGAGATTGCCGCCGGCAAGGTCATCGTCCCCGATGCCCGCGGCTGGGCGGTCGCGTTCTATACCGCCATCGGTGCCTCGGTCATTTCGCAGATCTTCTATATCAGGGGCAACGAACTGATCGGCGCCAACAGGGCCGGCCTGTTCATCAATCTGGTGCCGATCTTCGGTACGCTGCTGTCGGTGCTGATCGTCGGCGAGACATTCCAGCTCTATCAGGCGCTGGCACTCGCGCTGGTGCTCAGCGGCATCAGCCTCGCCGAATACAGCGGACGGAAGACGGCGATATCCGCCGCTGAATGAAGTCGCTTGCCGCGACGTTTGACTGCGGTCCATCAACGACCGTGGAAGCGCCCCGCGTGCTGCTGCACACGGGGTGACCGAATTTCAGGCCACGCCGACGTCGAAGTGCAGCCGCTTGGCGGAGTCGATCGACTTGTGCGAGCGCACCTGCGCCAACACCTTTTCCGGGAACGGCGCATCGAGATAGAGCAATGCGATGGCATCGCCGCCCGGCCGGTTGCGGCCGAGCTGGAAATTGGCGATGTTGACGCCGTTCTCGCCGCAGACCGTGCCGAGCAGGCCGATGATCCCAGGCGCATCGGCATTCGTCGTGTAGAGCATGTGCTGGCCGACCTCGGCGTCGAGATTGATGCCCTTGATCTGGATGAAGCGCGGTTTGCCATCCGAGAAGCAGGTGCCGGCGATCGAGCGTGTCCTATGCTCGGTCTTGACCGTGAGCTTGATATAGCCGTCGAACACGCCGGATTTGTCGCGCTTGACCTCGGCGACGATGATGCCGCGCTCCTTCACCATGATCGGCGCCGACACCATGTTGACGTCGGAGACCTGCGGCCGGATCAGCCCGGCAAGGGTGGCGCTGATCAGCGCGCGCGTGTTCATCGTCGCGGTCGAGCCGTCGAACAGTATCTCGACCTCCTTGATTGGATCCTCGGTGACCTGGCCGACAAAGGCGCCGAGCACTTCGGCAAGCTTGACGAAAGGTTTCAGCCGCGGCGCCTCTTCGGCGGTGATCGACGGCATGTTGATGGCGTTGGAAACGGCGCCCTTGATCAGATAGTCGGACATCTGCTCGGCGACATGAAGGGCGACATTCTCCTGCGCTTCGGTGGTCGACGCGCCGAGATGCGGCGTCGCCACGACATTCTCCATGCCGAACAGTTCATTATACTCCGCCGGTTCGACCTCGAACACGTCGATGCCGGCGCCTGCCACCTTGCCGCTTTTCAGTGCCGCGATCAGGTCGGCCTCGACGACCAGCCCGCCACGCGCGCAATTGATGATGCGCACACCGGTCTTCATTTTGGCGATCGCCGCGGCATCGATGATGTTGCGCGTCTTGTCGGTGAGCGGTGTGTGCAGCGTGATGAAGTCGGCGCGGGCGAACAGCTCGTCGAGCTCGACCTTTTCGACGCCGAGCTCCTCGGCGCGGCTGTCCGACAGGAACGGATCGAAGGCGATGACATGCATCTTCAGGCCGACGCCGCGCGTAGCGACGATCGAGCCAATATTGCCGCAGCCGATGATGCCCAGCGTCTTGCCGGTGATCTCGACACCCATGAAGCGGTTCTTTTCCCATTTGCCGGCATGGGTCGAGGCGTTGGCCTCCGGTATCTGGCGGGCCAGCGCGAAGATCATGGCGATCGCATGCTCGGCAGTGGTGATCGAATTGCCGAAGGGCGTGTTCATCACGATGATGCCCTTGCGGCTCGCCGCCGGGATGTCGACATTGTCGACGCCGATGCCGGCGCGGCCCACGACCTTCAGCCTGGTCGCGGCGTTGATCAGCTTCTCCGTGACCTTTGTCGCCGAGCGGATGGCCAGCCCATCATACTGGTCGATCACCTCGAGCAATTTTTCCTTATCCTTGCCGAGATCCGGCAAATAGTCGACGTCGATGCCGCGATCCCTGAAGATCTGCACGGCGGTGGTGGAAAGTTTATCCGAGACGAGAACGCGAGGCATTGGCTTGGTCCTTTGCGATTGGCGTCCCTCCTTGAGGGGAGGGTCGGCGCGAAGCGCCGGGGTGGGGTCGGTGCGGCCGGATGCGGCCGAATCTTTCTGGATGGTGGATCGTTGAGCTCGTGTCGTTGAGCGGGTGGAGGCGACCCCACCCGGCCCTTCGGGCCACCCTCCCCTCGAGGGGGAGGGATCAGGCCGCCGCTTTGAGCGACGCCTTTTGCGCGGCAAAGGCCCAGTCCAGCCAAGGCAGCAGCGCCTCGAGGTCGGAGGCCTCGACCGTCGCGCCGCACCAGATGCGCAGGCCGGGCGGTGCGTCGCGATAGGCGCCGATGTCATAGGCGACGCCTTCCTTGTCGAGCACCGAGACAATTGCCTTGGCGAACGCGGCCTGTCCGTCGGCGTCGAGTGCCGCGACATCCGGATCGGTGAAGGAAAGGCATACCGATGTGTTCGAGCGCGTCGCCGGGTCGGCTGCAAGATGGCCGAGCCAGGAAGATTTCCGGACAAAGCCATCGAGCACGGCGGC
Source organism: Mesorhizobium sp. M0189 (assembly GCF_040322135.1). Lineage (NCBI taxonomy): Bacteria > Pseudomonadati > Pseudomonadota > Alphaproteobacteria > Hyphomicrobiales > Phyllobacteriaceae > Mesorhizobium > Mesorhizobium sp. M0189. The sequence goes on along the minus strand of NZ_JAMYSW010000003.1, from coordinate 334,746 downwards.
ATTGGCGTCGGCACGGGCGATCAGCGCATCGAGGCCGCCGATCGACTTCGCCCAATGCAGCGCATCGAGATAGTCCTCGACGCACAGCATCGACGGCGTGTTGATAGTCTCGCCCTTGAAGATGCCCTCGATCAGCTTACCGCCGGAAGTGAGGCGGAAGATCTTCGGCAGTGGCCAGGCCGGCTTGTAGCTTTCCAGGCGTTCGACGGCGCGCGGGCTGAGGATCAGCATGCCATGCGCGCCCTCACCGCCCAGCACCTTCTGCCAGGAGAAGGTGACGACGTCGAGTTTCTGAAAATCGAGCTTTTGCGCAAAGGCCGCCGAAGTGGCGTCGCAAATGGTCAGGCCCTTGCGGGTGGCCGGGATGAAATCGCCGTTCGGCAGGCGCACGCCCGACGTCGTGCCGTTCCAGGTGAAGACCACGTCGCGGTCGAAGTCTATTTTGGTCAGGTCGGGCAGTGCCCCGTAGTCGGCCTCTAACCTGCGCACATCGGCAAGCCTCAGCTGCTTGACCACATCGGTGACCCAGCCGGAGCCGAAGCTCTCCCAGGCGACCATGTCGACGCCGCGTTCGCCGAGCAGCGACCACAGCGCCATTTCGACCGCGCCGGTGTCCGAGGCCGGCACGATGCCGATGCGATAGTCTGCCGGAACCTGGAGGATTTCCCGCGTCAGATCGATCGCTTGTTCGAGCTTGGTCTTGCCGATCTTGGCACGGTGCGAGCGCCCGAGCGCGGCATTTTTGAGCGCCTCGACCGACCAGCCGGGGCGTTTTGCACAGGGACCTGAGGAAAAATTGGGATTTGCCGGACGGAATCCGGGCTTCGTATGCGTCGTCATCGTGGTCTATCCTTCCAGATAGTGGCCCCTCGTTGGGGAGGGGTGGCCCACGAACGGCGATATGCGTTCAGGCTTTCGGCGTCAAGGGGAAAGTTTTTGTCGCTGTCAGGATATTGCCAGCGCCCGGGGCAAAAATGCGAACGGCGGGCCTACGACCCGCCATTGTTAACGCCTCGGCTTCGATCGAGCCTACCAGAGGTCGTAGCGTAGTCCGACTTTGACTTGATGATTGTTGATTCCTTTGCGGATCGGAAAAGAAGTCAGGCTCTCCGCAGTCACATATTCGGCGTCTGGCGCGGAAAAATACTGATAGCCCAGATCGACTGAGACGTTCTTGGACACTTGGTAGGCAAGGCCGGCATTCAGCGTGTAGGCGAAGGAGTATTGGGTCTTGTTGTCACGCAGGACGAAATCGTCGGCGGGGTTGGCGTTGTCCGTGAAGTAGCTCGCCGAGAGGCGACGCTTGCTCTGGACGACACCGATACCAGCGCCGAGATAAGGTGTGATTCCGACATAGGTGCCAAGGTCGACATAGCCATTGAGTATGCCTGAGAAGGCATAGTTCTTCAGGGTCGCCGATGCCACCGTCGTTCCGTCGTTATAGCCGACGTCGATCTTGTTGCCGGGAAGATAGCCGACATTGAGATCGGCCCGCAGATAGTCGTTGAAATGGTAGCCGAAGCCTATGCTGGCGAAGATGGGATCTTCCTTTTCGTCGAAGCTCGCGGGCGTGAAGGCGAAATCCTCATCCTTGAAGCTCTTCTGCACCAGATAGGAGACATCGCCGCGCAGATACCATCCCGAGCCAACCTCGACCGGTACATAGTCGGGCGCCTGGTCGACATAGACCGGCGGATCGTAATCGGCGCCAAGCGCCGGCGTGAGCGGCATCAGGACGACTGCTGCAAGCGCCAGCACTACAGGCGATTTGAATGTCATGGTCCCCGGCTCCCGACTTGGCGCATTCGCGATCGCGCGCGCCGTTTCAGAGAGCATTGTTAACCATAGTGGTTAAGTGCGGGTTAAGGATAACAAGGCGTTAGCAATTGATTTGATCCGTTTTCGCTCCTCGAGCTGGACGGTATTACAGAGCAACGCAGCATCTTTAGGCAGCCAAACGAAACCGCCCGGCAGAAGCCGGGCGGTCGAAAAATTCCTCGATTTCGAAGTGACTACTTGGTGTAGACGGGCTCGGGTTCCGGAACATAAGGTTCCGGTTCAACGCAGTCCGATCTGCCGAACTGATAGCGCAGGCCGCCGCGCACCTCATGAACATTGATGCCGTCGTCATAGCCGGGGCCGACGCCGCTGCCGAAGTCGAACATCTTCCCACCGTTTATATGGCTGTAGCGGTAGCCGACGTCGAGCTTGACGCGATCGGTCAAACAGTAGGATGCGCCAACCATGGCAGCATAGGCAAAACGCCAGCCCTTGCCGCCGCGGTGGAAGAATTCACCGTCTTCATCGCTGTTGTGGAGTGTATCCCACTTAACCCAGGCACCGCCGATGCCGGCACCGACATAGGGCGTGATACCGTGCCATGTGCCGATATCGACATAGGCGTTGGCGAGCAGCAGCAGCGCCGTATAGGACGAGGTATCGACGGAAGTACAGGGATCTCCATCGAGGCAGATGCCGCTGGTCGAGCCGCGGAAGGTGGATTTGCTCATCCAGTCCGCGGTCAAGTCGGTGCGGAAGTGCCGGTCGATTTGATAGCCGACGCCGGCACCGGCCGAGAAGGCACTCTTCAGCTTGCCGCTGTCAAAAGTGCCGGTTCCGGGAGGCGGTCCATAGGTGATGTAGTCGCCGCCACGAAACTTCGACCAGTGATAGTCGATATCGCCGCGGATATACCAGCCGCCATACTCGGCCGGCGGCTCGTAGGCGATCGGTGGCGGCGCCTCCTCGACCACCGGCGGCTCGACGAAATCGGCGGCGAATGCCGGCCCGACGCCGGCAAACAGCGCGGCCAGGAGAGCCATTCTTGCTGTGTTGAACATGCTTATCACCCCTGAGAACCCTCGAACGGCGAACGCGCCCGAAATATGATTGACCTCAGTTGTGGATAATGAATCGGAAAGGTTAAAAGGCGTTTAACCGTATCGATTAACCACGAATCTCTAAAATCCGAGGATTCTGGCGGCCGTTGCTGTTGCAGGACTGACAGGCGATCCAACAAAAAGCCCGCCGGCAAGGCGGGCTTTTTGAACTGATATTGGAGGGGGATCAGGCGGCGCTGCGCGTTTCCGAAATGACCTCGACGATGTCGTTGACCACGGACTCGACAAGCTGCGGGTCGTCGCCCTCCGCCATGACACGGATGAGCGGCTCCGTGCCGGATGGCCGGATGACCAAGCGCCCGGCCTTGCCGAGGCGATGGCGCGCATCTTCGATCGCTGCCTTGACCGGCGCCTCCTCCAGCGGCTTGCCGCCGGAAATATGCACGTTCTTCAACAGCTGCGGCACCGGCTCGAACTTCTTCGACAATTCGCTGACCGGCCGGTTCTGCCGCTTGATGCAGGCGAGCACCTGGAGCGCCGAGACGAGGCCGTCGCCGGTGGTCGAGAAATCGGACAGCACGATGTGGCCCGACTGTTCGCCGCCGACATTGAGCCCATGGGCACGCATGTGCTCGACGACATAGCGGTCGCCGACCTTGGTGCGATGCAACTGCAGGTTCATGTCGCCGAGGAAGCGTTCGAGGCCGAGATTGGACATCACCGTCGAGACGACCCCGCCGCCGGCCAGCCGCCCGCTCTGGTGCCAGGATTCGGCGATCAGCGCCATGATCTGGTCGCCATCGACGATCGCGCCGTTCTCGTCGACAATGACGACGCGGTCGGCATCGCCGTCGAGCGCTATGCCGATATCGGCGCGCACCTCGTGCACCTTCTTTTGCAGGCCGGCCGGATGGGTCGAGCCGCATTCCTTGTTGATGTTGAAGCCGTTGGGCTCGACATTGATGGCAACGACCTCGGCGCCGAGTTCCCATAGCGCGTCGGGCGCCACCTTGTAGGCGGCGCCATTGGCGCAATCGACGACGATGCGCAGGCCCGACAGCGACATCGAGCGCGGCAGCGTGCGCTTGGCGAATTCAATATAGCGGTCATGCACGCCGTCGACGCGTTTGGCGCGGCCGAGCCCATCAGAATCGGCAAGCGCCAGTTCGATATCCTTGTCGAGCATCCCCTCGATACGCTCCTCGATCTCATCGGACAGCTTGTAGCCATCGGGGCCGAACAGCTTGATGCCATTGTCGTAATAGGGGTTGTGCGAGGCAGAGATCATCACCCCTATATCAGCGCGCAGCGAGCGCACCAGCATTGCAACCGCTGGCGTCGGGATCGGGCCGAGCAGGAAGACATCCATGCCGGCGGCGCACAGGCCCGACACCATCGCGTTCTCGATCATGTAGCCGGAAAGCCTGGTATCCTTGCCGAGCACGACGCGGTGGCGGTGGCTGCCGCGCTGGAACGAGAGGCCGGCGGCCATGCCGACCCTCATGGCGACCTCCGCCGTCATTGGAAACTTGTTGGCGCGCCCACGAATACCGTCCGTACCGAAATAATGTCCTGCCATGCTAGCCAGCTTCCCGATGGTTCTTTCCGAGCATCTCATGCCATAAAATCGGCCGAGCTCTGTCATCACATTGTATGATTATGGACGACCAATCCTTAGAAAATTGTTGTCTTGTGTGTTTTGCGTCACGCTAATGTGTTGATTTTCAAGTTTCGAGCCCTTGTTGCGGCAGCAGCATCAGAAACGTCAACCTCAAACCTCATCTGGATCCTTTGGTTTGTGACAGTGTGGCCTTGAACCCGAATCCGCATCGCGCTGCTTCAGACAGAGATAGGCTCAGGTCCGTCGCACCCGCCGATTTGACTGGCTGTCATGCGACGCAGTGTACTCGCTGGGAACGAGCCATATGCGCGCTCTCCGTGCAATGCACCCGGACGAACTTGGCTGGGAAACAGTCCCGGCAACGAATTCATCACCTTAAAGAAAAGAATGCACTTCTAAATTGTCTCTACGCTACTTAGCATCTGGCGCAACCAGCCGTTGAGCGCTATTGCTGCACTGGGACATATCATGAACCGCCATAGGGAGAAAACGCATGCTCATCCATCGACTTGCCACTTTGACGGGCCTTGCCGTCGCGACCTTATTCCTGGCGGCGCCTGCCAATGCGCTGACCATGGCCGAGTGCAGCACCAAGTATAACGCGGCCAAGGATGCGGGAACGCTTGGCGGGCAGAACTGGAACCAGTTCCGCAAGGCCCAATGCGGCACCGATGCCACCGCCGCTACGACCGATCCCGCCCCAGCCAAAGCCACGGCCAAGGCCGCCGACACCACCAAGGCAGCCGCCGGCGACGATGCGGCGCCTGGGCTGACGGCGAAGGAGTGCAGCACCAAGTACCAAGCGGCAAAAGCCGCCGGCACGCTGAACGGCATGAAGTGGAACGATTTCCGCAAGACCCAGTGCGCCGCCGACGCGACGGCAGCCGCACAACCCGCCGCCACGACCAAGGCTGCGGCAGCCACCGCCGACGACGCTGCGCCGGGCCTGACGGCCAAGGAATGCAGCACCAAATACCAGGCCGCCAAGGCTGCCGGCACGCTCAACGGCATGAAATGGAACGATTTCCGCAAGAGTGAATGCGCCGCCGGCGCAACTGCAGCGGCACAACCTGCCGCGGCACCTGCCAAGGCGACGACAGCTGCCGCGACCGATACCGGCAAAGGCCTCAGCATGGCTGATTGCAGCGCCAAATATCAGGCCGCCAAGTCCGGCAATACTTTGAACGGCATGAAGTGGAACGACTTCCGCAAGAGCCAATGCGGCGCCGGCGCAGCCGACGACGACGACACCCTGCCGGCTCCCGATGCGAAGTACACCGGCGATCCGCAAGCGCCGACCATCACCGCCCCCCAGGGCGTGAAATTCCCGACGGCGATCTCCAAGAAATACGCTACCGAGACCCCGGCCAAGGGCCGCATGCACACCTGCCTCGACCTGTATTACGCCAACAAGGACGCCAACACGCTGGGCGGCCTCAGGTGGATCCAGAAGGGCGGCGGCTTCTACAGCCTCTGCAACGCCAAGCTGAAGAGCTGACCAGCGCCATCATCCGACGACATGAGCCCGCGAGCCGCAAGGTTCGCGGGCTTTTTTGTTGCTGCATGCTGCCGCGCGTTCCGAAGAGGCGGCATCCGCGCGCAGTCGGCCGCCGCTCTAGCGATCTCCCCCCTCGTGGGGGAGATGTCCGGCAGGACCCGGCAGGACAGAGAGGGGCGCTGTCCCGCCGACATCGATGGTCGGCAGCACGCGCCACGTTTGGTCGAAGGAGCCTGAAACAAAAAACCCGCCTCGGCGGGCGGGTCGTTGGAGCCAATTGGCACCATACGCAAATTAGTAGCATAGCTGCCGGCACAAAGCAAGAACAAAATGTGGCGCCGTCGGCAAAAAACTGCGAATTTCCTTCACCGGCGCGCCTTGTCGATCTTCCCGAAGTCGTCAACGAGGACGATAGAAGGCCGCGTTCCTTCGCGCCCCTCTCTGTCCTGCCGGACATCTCCCCCGCGAGGGGGGAGATTGGCCGTCATCGTCACTTTCGGCAATTTCCAGCGATGCAGGAAGGGTCGCATTCCCCAAAGAAAAACGCCGCGGTCAGAGCCGCGGCGTTTCGAAGTCGATCTCTCCTGGGCCGGAGCCTAGCTTGACGGCTGGGGTTCCATACCGCCTTCGGGCTCGGGGCCCTTCTTGCGGCGGCCGGACTTCGGCACGGCCGAGCCGCGGCTCGGCGGTGTGTCGTCGCCGAGGTCGCGTGCGGGCTTATTGCCGGCGATCAGCTGCTTGATCTCCTCGCCGGACAGCGTCTCGTATTCGAGCAGGCCTTGCGCCAGCGCGATCCATTCCTTCTTCTTCTTGGTCAGGATGGACCTTGCCGTCGAATAGGCCTCGTCGATCAGCCGGCGCACTTCGGCGTCGATGATCTGCGCCGTCTCTTCCGAGATATTCTGCGTGCGCGCCACCGAATGGCCGAGGAACACCTCCTCCTGGTTGTCGCCATAGGCGACATGGCCGAGCTTGTCGGAGAAGCCCCAGCGCGTCACCATGGCGCGCGCCAGCTTGGTCGCCTGCTCGATATCGGAAGAGGCGCCTGAGGTGATGTTCTCCTTGCCGAACTTGAACTCCTCGGCGACACGGCCGCCCATCATGATGGCGAGGCGCGAGATCATGTATTTGTAGCTCATCGAATAGCGGTCGCCTTCCGGCAGCTGCATGACCATGCCGAGTGCCCGGCCGCGCGGGATGATGGTCGCCTTGTGCAGCGGATCGGCCGACGGCACATTGAGCGCCAGGATGGCGTGGCCGGCCTCGTGATAGGCTGTCAGCTCCTTCTCAGCCTGCGTCATCGCCGACGAGCGGCGCTCGGCGCCCATCATGATCTTGTCCTTGGCGTCCTCGAATTCGGCCATGGTGACGAGGCGTTTGTTGCGCCGCGCCGCCATCAGGGCGGACTCGTTGACCAGGTTCATCAGGTCGGCGCCGGAAAAGCCCGGCGTGCCGCGTGCGATCACCTTGAGGTCGACATTGGGCGCCAGCGGCACGTTGCGCACATGCACCTTCAGGATCTTCTCGCGGCCGACGATGTCGGGATTCGGCACCACCACCTGGCGATCGAAGCGGCCCGGCCTGAGCAGCGCCGGATCGAGCACGTCGGGCCGGTTGGTGGCGGCGATCAGGATGATGCTTTCGTTGGATTCGAAGCCATCCATCTCGACCAGCAGCTGGTTCAGCGTCTGCTCGCGCTCGTCATTGCCGCCGCCGAGGCCGGCACCGCGATGGCGGCCGACGGCGTCGATTTCGTCGATGAAGATGATGCAAGGGGCGTTCTTCTTGGCCTGGTCGAACATGTCGCGGACGCGGCTTGCGCCGACGCCGACGAACATCTCGACGAAGTCCGAGCCGGAAATGGTGAAGAACGGCACGTTGGCTTCACCGGCGACCGAGCGGGCGAGCAGCGTCTTGCCGGTTCCGGGAGGACCGACGAGCAGCACGCCGCGCGGGATCTTGCCGCCGAGCCGCTGGAATTTCTGCGGGTCGCGCAGGAACTCGACGATCTCTTCCAGATCTTCCTTGGCTTCGTCGACGCCGGCGACGTCCTGGAAGGTGACGCGGCCATGCGCTTCGGTCAACAGCTTCGCCTTCGACTTGCCGAAGCCCATGGCGCGGCCGGAACCGGACTGCATCTGGCGCATGAAGAATATCCAGACGCCGAGGATGAGGATCATCGGCAGCCAGGAGATCAGGGTGCCGAACAGCGAATTGGAGCCGTCGGATTCAGGACGCGCATTAATGGTGACGTTCTTGTCCTGCAACCGCGAAACCAGCGACGGGTCCCCAGGCGAATAGGTCTGGAAGCCGTTGGAGCTGTCCGTGTAGTTGCCGGAGATACGGGCGCCGGCGATGGTCACCGACTTGATCCGTCCCGCCGCGACCTCCTGTAGGAACTGCGAATAGGGGACATCGCTCGAGGCTCCACGCGTCTGCGGCGTCTGGAAAAGATTGAAGAGAGCGATGAGCAGGACCGCTATGATCGCCCAGAGCGCGAGGTTGCGATAATTTGGATTCATCAATTGTCCCGTTGGCGCCCGCTGGGCGGACGCACGTCGTGAGAGGAAACTTGGCCCTAACATAGGGAGAGCGTCTCCCCTTGCCAAGCATAACAGCAGGTCTCGGTTAAGCTTTCGCCCGTGGTAGGCCGGCACTGTGGCCGCCGAATGGCGCGGCTGGAACCGGCGCCGCGCCAAGCAACGCGGCGACGGCATCGGCCGGCGCCAGATCGAAGGACGGCAGGAAACGGGCGAAGGGCGCGACTGCCGGATATGCGGCGACCGCCGCCGGCATCGGGCTTTCCTCAGGCAAACCCGGGCCTTGCCCAGGCAGACCAAGGCACTCGCCATCCCGCCATAGCGCTGGTTCGGCGGCCAAGGCGGCACGCACAAGGCTTGCCGGCGTGCCATGCCCGGCAATTGCCCGCTTTGCGGCAAGAGCCACCCCGAGCGGGGCAACCAACAGCGGCGCGATCAACAATGCACCTGAACTGTCGCTCAATGTGATCCGTCTGCGGCCGTCCCAAAGGGCATTGTCGGAAACCGCAACAGCGGGCGGCAGATCGCGCAACTCACGATGCAGAAAGATGCCGGTACGCCGGGCATCGACCACGCTCCGCGACAATGTGGCACAAAGCGGCCCGGCCCGGAGCCGGCCGAAAAGGGCTTCGCCGCGGGCCTGGTCGGGAAGGAAGGCGGTACCGCCGGTCGCCGCCAGCAGGATGCGCAGCGCATAAATAGCCGCCCGGCGGTCGGCGACCGTCGCAAAATCCTGATCGAGGCGGACGAGGCCGGCGGCCGGCCTGGAGGCCAAGCCGCGGATCAGCATGGCCGCGCGCTGTCCTAACTGCTCACGCTCGACCGCCGCCTTTCTGGCCAGCGCCATCGTTTCAGCCATGCGAAGCGCATCGTCGCCTTCAACAAGTGCTGCGCGGACGCGCGGGCGCTCGAAAGCAGTGTCGGCATTGGTCGGGTCCTCGACCCAAGCGACCTGTTCGCGCCGGAGGAATTCGCGCAGCGCCGCACGCCGCACGCCGAGCAGCGGCCGCACGATCCAGTACCGCCAGTCGTAGAGGGTTGCCGGCGCCATGCCGGCAAGGCCCCGCGGCCTCTCCTCACTTGGCACCTCGTCACGCGCTTGCCTCATCAGCACGGTCTCGGCCTGGTCGTCGGCGGTGTGGCCGGTCAGGATCAGCCCGACGCCTGCCGCTTCGGCGGCCTCGGCGAGCAGCCGGTATCGGGCTTCGCGCGCGGCGGCGGGCAGGCCGGTCGCTGGTTTGTGCCCCGACCAGACGACGATGCGATGGGCAATGCCGCGCGCCGCGCACAGCCTGGCCACGGCTTGCGCTTCCGCTGCCGCTTGCGGCCGCAATTGGTGATCGATCGTCACCGCCAGCAATTTCGTTGCCGGTGCGGTACGGTCGAGATGGGCTTTGAGGAGGAGGAGAAGGGCGGTCGAGTCGCTGCCGCCGGACACGGCCACAACAGCGCCGTTGGAAAAGTCGATCCGCGAAAAATCCGAAAGATCAGGCTCGGTGTCGAGCGTCATGCATGTCGCCCAAAAGTGGGCCCGGTTTTGGGGCAACGACGTGCAACAGAAAAACTAGCACGCCGCGAGTGCCCTTTCCTGCTTGACCCGCTCCTTGAGCGCGCCGGAAATATCGGGGTAGCGCTTGCCGATCTCGCTGAAGGTGGCACAGGCCACGTCGCGCTGCTTCAGCCCGACCAGTGAGACGCCGAGCTTCAGCAGCATGTCTGGCGCTTTCTTGGCCTTGGGATAGTCCTTGCTGGCTGCGAGGAAAGTCTCGGCCGCATCGCGGTATTTCTGCTGGCCGAGCAGCGATTCACCGAGCCAGTAATGCGCGTCCGCCGCTTTGGCGTCCCGGGGAAACCGAGCGATATGGTCGCGGAAGCCCTGTTCGGCGGTGCTGTAGTCGCCCGACAGGATGAACTGGTAAGAGTTGCGGTAAAGCTCCTCCGGGTCGTTGGTCGAGGGGAGTGCCGCGACCACCGTATCGTCGGATTTGCCGGCCTTGTTGCCGGCTGCGTTGGCGCCGTTGGCTGGGGCCGTATTCTGCTCCGGCGCGTTCGCCTGCGCATTGCCATCGGCTTCGACGACATTGCCGTTTTTGTCGACGGTGATGGTGCCGAACGTCTTGGGCGGCGCGCCGGGGATCAGCTTGCCGGGATCGCCGTTGGGCGATTCGACGATGACGTCCTCGACGCTCTTGTCGCCGGCTGGCGGCGTGTCGGCAGCGGCCGGAGCCTGCGTTGCAGGCGCCTCCGCCACGTTACTGTCGCCGTTGGGGTTGTCGCTGTTGGGCGCCGCCTCGGACTTCTTCTGCTCGGCCGGCTGCTGCGCGCCTTGCGGACCGCCTTCCAACTGCTGGAAGCGGAATTCGTTGTCTTCCTGCTGCTTGCGGATCTGCTCCTGCATCTGCAGGACCTGGAAGTTGAGTTCCTCGATCTTGCCGTTCATCTGCCGGAGCTGTTCCTCCAGCGCCGGAGTGCCGGTGCCATCCTGTTGCGCGAGTTGAACCTGATCCGGCTTTTTCTTTTCACCGAAAATGCCGGGCAGTTTGATCGTCGGCAGATGGAAGGAAAAGCCGCTTTCCGATGACTGCTCGGTGCCGCTTGCCCCGTCAGCAAGTGCCGCGATACTTGATACGAGCAGCAGCGCAAGCGTGCCGCTCAAGACCGATCTGAAATGCATGTGCCTCTCGCCGTGAAACCGTTGTTGCGCGCCTCTCACTCGAAGTAGACCAGCCAACTGGGACTAGCCAGACGCTCTCGGCTCTTAACAGGACGTGAGACTTCGGCCAAATTTTGTTTGGAGCGGGCAGATATGAAAAAGGCGGCCCTTTGGCCGCCTTTCGCACCAAGTGTTGCATTTATGCCGATCAGGAGCCGGCGCCGCCCAGGGTGGTTACGGCGCGGCGGTTCTGCGACCAGCAGGAGATGTCGTCGCAAACCGCGACCGGACGCTCCTTGCCATAGGAAATGGTCTTCAGGCGCTGCGCCGAAACGCCCTTGGCGACCAGGAAGTCGCGGGTGGCGGCAGCACGGCGGGCGCCGAGCGCCAGATTGTATTCGCGCGTGCCGCGCTCGTCGGCATGGCCTTCGATGACGATGGCATACTGCTTGTACTGGTTCAGCCACTGTGCCTGGCGCGACAGTGTCGTCTGCGCATCAGCGCGGATCGAGGATGAATCGGTGTCGAAGAAGATGCGGTCGCCGATGTTGACGGTGAAGTCCTGGGCCGACCCGGGCGTTGCCGCGCCGGCGCCGTTGAGGCCGAGATCGGCGGCGCTGTTCGGCGTCTTCTTCGAGGCGCAACCGGTAATCGCGAGCATCGCGACCAGCGCGATCATGACCGGGTTTGTGGTAAGTGCTGCGATACGGCCCATGCCGCCTCTCCTTCGCAATTCGAGTGATTTCATTGATCGTCCAGTAACCACGTTTGGGTTAACCGGCGCTCAAGAAACACGGTTAAAATTTGGTTTCGGCTGCCGTCCACAACCGTTCTGCCGAGGGCTACTCAAGGGCGACAATGAGCGCGGACCGTAGGCGGAAATGCGGCCAAAACATGAAAAAGAGGGAATTGAAGAATTGAAGAGTTGAGGAATTGAGGAAAGAGATCACCTCAGCTTCTCTCTGAGATTGACCAGCATTCCGTAGATGCGGGCATAGGATTGCAACCAGTCGTCGCGTTGCACCTGTGTGATATACTCGAGGTCGAACGCATACGAAATCCACGTCTCCACTTCACTGCATGACCCTATGGCCATCGAAATGACGCGTGCGAATTCGGGCTTGGAGCGGGTCTGTTTGGCAAAACCCTCAGCCAAATTGGCGCAGATCGCCTTGCTGGAACGACGTAGTTGATCGGCGAGCGCGTATTGCTCCATTTTCGGAAAAGCAAGCGTGGCTCTGTGTACCCCAAGGGAAACCGCATAGGCGCGCTTATAGACTTCCAAATCCCTCGCGTGCTCGATGTAGGCCCCTGGCTTCTCCATTCTTCAGTTCTTCAACTCGTCAGTTCGTCAATTCCTCAGTTCCTCTATTCGAGCAGCGGCGACCAGGCCGGATCCGAGGCGAAGTTCGCTGTCGGGATCGACTGTTCATTGCGGCCGGTGAGGTCGACCGACACAAGTTTTGGTCCGCCATTGGAATCGCGGAAGAACATCAGCACCCGGCCGTTGGGTGCCCAGGTCGGCCCTTCCTGCTGAAAGCCGGTGGACAGGATGCGCTCACCCGAACCGTCGGTGCGCATGACGCCGATCTGGAATTCGCCGCCGGTCTGCTTGGTGAAGGCGATGAGATCGCCGCGCGGCGACCACACCGGCGTCGAATAGACGCCGTCGCCGAACGAGATGCGGGTCTGGCCCGAGCCGTCGGCGCCCATCACATAGATCTGCGCCCGGCCGCCGCGGTCCGAGGTGAACACCACCTTGCTGCCGTCGGGCGAGTAGGACGGTGAGGTATCGATGGCGGTCGAATTGGTAAGCCTGGTCGTCGAGCGGCTTCTCAGGTCCATGGCGAAGATGTTGGAATTTCCGTCGTCGCGCAGAAGGCTCATGATTACTTTCTGGCCGTCCGGCGAAAAGCGCGGCGCAAACGTCATGCCGGGGAAATTGCCGACCAGCTCGCGCTGCCCCGTCTCGATCTGCAGCAGGTACACCCGCGGCTGACCGCTCTCGTAGGACATATAGGTGATTTCCTGCCGGTTGGGCGAGAAGCGCGGCGTCAGCACAATCGACTTGCCGTTCGAGAGATAGCGGACGTTGGCGCCGTCCTGGTCCATGATCGCAAGCCGCTTCTTGCGCGCATTCTTGGCACCGGACTCGTCGATGAAGACGACGCGCGTGTCGAAATAGCCCTTCTCGCCGGTCAGCCGCTCATAGATGGCGTCGGCGATGATGTGGGCGACGCGCCTTGTATTGGCGTCGTTGGCGAAGAACTGTTCGCCCGACATCTGCTGCCCGGCGAAGGTGTCCCACAGCCGGTACTGGGCGCGGACACGGCCGTCAGCCTCCTTGCCGACACTGCCGGTAACCAGCGCCTGCGCATTGATCACCTTCCAGTCTTCGAAGCGCGGCGTCGCATCAGGGTTCGAGATCTTTTCGATGAAGGCGCTTTTGTCGATCGGCGCGAACAGGCCGGAGCGTTTCAGGTCGGCACTGACGATGTCGGAAATCTCGGCGCCGAGCGCATCGCCGCCCTGGAAATCGGTGATGGCGATCGGCAACGGCTCGACATTGCCCTTGTTGACGTTGAGCTCAACGAGCGCCCGCGCCGGCAGGGTGGCAGCAACGGTCATGCCCAGCGCCATCGCTGCGATCGCCAGGAGCGGCTTGAGAATGGATTTCATGTCTTCTCGCTTCTCTTCAAGGATTCTATGGGGGCGCCGGCCTAGAGGCCCAGCATCTCCCTCGGATCGAAAGTGACCTGGATGTCGGACCAGATGTCCTGCTTGCCTGCGGGAACCTGCAAGCCAGCCATGTCGCATTTCTGAACCGCGCGAACGGCACTTTCGTCAAACGGGCGGTTTCCGCTCGACTTTTCGACAGTAGGCCGGCCATCCAGCTTGCCCGACGCGTCAAGATTGAAGCGGACCACGGCGACGAGATCCTCCGCGCCTTCCACTCCGACTGGCAGGGTCCAGCATCCTTGAAGCTGATTTTCCAGGGTTCCCATCTCCGATTTGGAGAGCTTCTGGCCCTGATCCTTGTCGCCGCCGAGCGAAGACTGTTGGGTCGAGCGCTTGGCGCCGCCACCGGCCGGCTTCCGCTTGTCGAGCAGAGCCGAAATCTCGTCGGCGTTGAATTGCTTGTCGTCCGATTTCGGCTTGGATGAGGCTTCCTTGACCGGCTTGTCGGCATCCTTGCGCTCCGGCGCCTTGGCGCTTTCGGCCTGGACCGGCTGCGGCTTCGGCCGAGCCTCAGGCGCGGGGGCCGAGTCGGGAAGCTGCGCCTCCTCGGTTGGCGGTTCCTTGGCAATCGCCTCGGCGACGGCGTCCGGCTTGACCTCGGGCTGTGGATCGATCGCGGCGGTCTTGTCCTGCGGCGGCGTGGGCGTCGGCTCCTTGGCCGGCGTCGGCTTGGGCTCGGTCTGCTTGACCGGTTCTGGCTTGACCTCTTCCTTCGGCTGCGGCACCGGCGCTACCTCCGTAGCGGGAATTGGCTTCGGCTCTTCCTTCGGCTTCGGCACGTCCTCGGGCTTGGGCTTTTCGACCGGCGTCGGCGCGGGTGGCGGGGCCGCCGTCATGTCGACTGGCTGGGGCTTGGGCTCAGGTGTCGGCGGCTTGTCGGTGTCGACGCTGTTATCGCCGACTTTCTGGGCGTCGGGAACGATGTCGGGACGCTGCGTCGGCACCGGCGCCGGCTTGTCGTGCATCACAGCCTTCTTGTCGCCTTGCAGGATCTGTGCCGTCGCTTCCATCGGCACGATCTCGACCGACACCGATTCCGCATCAGACGCGGGCATCGCGGGCGGCGAGGACAACGTGAACAGGCCGAAGGCCAGCGCCACCGTATGCAAGATCACCGATGTGGTGAGGCCGGTCCGCATGTTCTTGTCTACTGATCCTGTTCCTGCAGTGACAGGAGACTCATGTTCTTGTAGCCAGCGGCTTGGACATAGCCCATGACCTTCAGAGCCGCTCCATAATTGGTTGCCTTGTCGGCGCGAACGAAAATGCGCTCGTCATAGCCGGTCTTCGAAATCGCCTGCAGCTTTGCCACCAGTTCCTCGATCGGGATCTCGGTTTCCTGAATGAAAATCTGGCCGGCGGCATTGATTGATAGGGTAATCGGTTGCGTGTCGGCCGCAATCGGCTTGGCCTGAGTTTCCGGCAGATCGACCGGAACGCCGACCGTCAGCAACGGCGCCGCGACCATGAAGATGATCAGCAGCACCAGCATCACGTCGACCATCGGCGTGACGTTGATCTCCGATATCAGGGCGTGATGGCGGCCGCGCCGCCTGTGGCCGCGCCCGCCGCGTCCTCCGCCACCTGCGCTTACGGACATTCCCATGATCGTTCCTCAGGCCTTCTGCGCGACTTTTTCATCGATTTGGCGCGAGAGTATGGCGGAGAACTCATCCGCGAACCCTTCCATGCGGACCGCGATCTTGCTCGCGTCCGACGACAGCTTGTTGTAGGCGATGACGGCGGGGATGGCGGCGAGCAGGCCGATGGCCGTCGCCAGCAGCGCCTCAGCGATACCGGGCGCGACCACCGACAGGCTGGTGTTCTTCGAGGCGGCGATCGCCTGGAACGAAGTCATGATGCCGATAACCGTGCCGAACAGGCCGATGAAGGGCGCCGCCGAGCCGGTGGTGGCGAGAAAGCCGAGCCGCCCTTCCAGCTTTTCCATCTCCCGGGTCAGCGCCAGATCCATCGCCTTGTCGATGCGGGTCTGCAGGCCGAGCGGCGATTTCGCGCCCTTCTCGAAGCTCTTCTTCCATTCGCGCATGGCGGCGACGAAGATCGCGCTCATGCCGGTCGTCTTGCGGTCGGCGAGCGTGCGGTAAAGTTCTTCCAGCGACTGTCCCGACCAGAACACCTGTTCGAAGCGATTGAGCGCCAGCCGCATGCGGGCATAGGCGACGAGCTTGTCGACGATGATCGCCCAGGTCCAGATCGAGGCGCAGAGCAGCCCGATCATGACCAGCTTGACCACCCAACCGGCCTGCATGAACAAGGCCCAAATCGATAAATGCGCGCCCGGTTCGGCGAGAGCGATGTTTTCCATGTTACGTCCTTAAAGATTTTCCGGGCGTGGCTGGCGGCTGGCCCATGGGCATCCCTTGTGGTCCGTTCGCGTTAAGCTGGCGGAATAACCCCAAATGCACCATTGGCGGCCTTTTCGGGGCAAATATTGGTGAAAGGAAGGCGCTTGGATTCTC
The DNA here is from genome assembly GCF_040322135.1 of Mesorhizobium sp. M0189. NCBI lineage: Bacteria > Pseudomonadati > Pseudomonadota > Alphaproteobacteria > Hyphomicrobiales > Phyllobacteriaceae > Mesorhizobium > Mesorhizobium sp. M0189. Next base: position 318,375 of record NZ_JAMYSW010000003.1, on the reverse strand, counting down.
CCAATCTTAACCAATCCCTTCATGGACCGTTATGGTTAAGGATGGGTTAGGACGTACAGCGCGGCGCATTGCCGCGCCCCGACGAGCCGCCGGCGGTCCTGGCCCCCTAACCGAGAGCTCCGGGATCGTCCGCCTCTGAACCCTTATTTGCGCGTTCTGGGCATGAAGGCTGCGATCCACTCCTTGGGAAAGCGCCGCGGCCGTCCGTTGTCGCCGACGATCGCCGCTTCGACCCGCGCCTCGACCAGCACTTCGCTGCCGCGCTTCAACTGTTGCGCCATGACGATCCGCGCACCGGAAATCTCGTCGGTGCGCGTATCGATGGTCAGGATGTCGTCCATGCGCGCCGAACCGCGGAAATCGATTTCCATGCGCCGCACCACCCAGACTATTTTCTCGCCATGTTCGCCCTCGGCAAGCTCGGTGTGGTGGACGCCGGCCAAGCGCAGATAATCGGAACGGCCGCGCTCGAAGAACTCGAGATAGCGCGCGTGGTAGACGACGCCGGAAAAATCGGTGTCTGCATAATAGACCCGCGCCATCAATCGATGGCCGAATTCCGTCAGCGCGCCGGAAAGCCCGGCGGACAATGCCGATTCACGGTGATCGTCCATTGCTGTCCTTTTGGCCCGACGGGCCCTGTTTTAAGCAACACCTGTTTTGCGCATAGACCGGCGATGATCAAGACCTGGAGGGCGGGGCCGGGAACTGCCAGCACCGAAGCCATAAGCAGCGGAACTTACGGCTCTTCCTGGAACAGGCTGATCTGCTGCTGCGCCAGGTCCTTCGGCGCGTCGAGGCCGAGATGCCGCCAGGCATTGGCCGCCAGCACGCGGCCGCGCGGCGTGCGCATGATAAAGCCTTGCTGGATCAGAAAGGGTTCGATGATGTCCTCGATGGCATCGCGCGGCTCGGAAAGCCCAGCGGCGATGGTTTCAATGCCGACTGGCCCGCCGCCGAAATTCCGGGCGATCATCGACAAATAGCGGCGGTCGAGCGCGTCGAGGCCGAGCCCGTCGACCTCCAGCCGCGTCAGCGCCTCGTCGGCGATCCTGCGGTCGACATGGCCGTCGCCGGCAACGCTGGCGAAGTCGCGCACCCGGCGCAACAGCCGGCCCGCGATGCGCGGCGTGCCGCGCGCCCGCCGGGCGATCTCCAAAGCACCGTCGTCACCGAGCGGCATGGCAAGGATGCGGGCGCCGCGCCGCACGATCTGCTCGAGTTCCTCGACGGAATAGAAATTGAGCCTGACCGGGATGCCAAAGCGGTCGCGCAGCGGGTTGGTCAACAGGCCGAGCCGGGTGGTGGCGGCGACGAGGGTGAAGCGGGCCAGGTCGATCTTGACCGAGCGCGCCGCCGGCCCCTCGCCGATGATCAGGTCGAGCTGGAAATCCTCCATCGCCGGATAGAGGATTTCCTCGACCGCCGGGTTGAGCCGGTGGATCTCGTCGATGAACAGCACGTCGCGGTCTTCGAGGTTGGTGAGCAGCGCCGCGAGATCGCCGGCCTTGGCGATGACCGGACCGGAGGTCGAGCGGAAATTGACGCCGAGCTCGCGCGCCATGATCTGCGCCAGCGTCGTCTTGCCGAGGCCGGGCGGGCCGACGAACAGCACATGATCGAGCGCTTCGCTGCGGCCCTTGGCGGCCTCGATGAAGACTTTGAGATTGGCCCGCACCGCCGCCTGGCCGACGAAGTCGCCGAGCGTCTGCGGCCGCAAGGTCTGCTCGGCATCCTCGCCGCGTTTGTCGGGAGCAATGAGGCGTGGCGAAAGGCTCATGCGAGCAGTTCCATACCGGGAATGGCCTTGGCAGCGCGCTGATCGAAGGTGACCGTGTGCGTGCAACCTAATTTTCGATTGTGCTCCGCAATCAACGCGTCGGCAAAGTCGACCTGCACTGAATTCGATCGTTCGAGCGCGATGACGATGGCATCGAAGTCTTCGAACTCCAGCGTCTTGATCTTGAGCAGCCTCTGGATCGCGGCCAGCACCTGTTCCTTGGGCTGCCTGTAGCGCGAAGCCAACGACCAGCTGAATTCGACCAGCACGATCAAGCTCACGAAGCCGGGCATTTCCAGACTGAGGCCGCGGCCGAACGCAAGCGCCTTCGCCCGCTGCTCCGGATCATCGTTGAGCACCATGCGAAGCAGAACGTTGGTATCGATGCCGATCGACGTCAAGCGGCACCCTCTTGTCCGTCATTTGGTCTATCCCCGACAACATGCCGGCCGACCGCATCCCGCACAGCGGCGTCGATTTCCTCCAGCGTAGCGGGACCGCCAGGCGGATCTCCCAAGAACCCGGCGAGGTCGGCAAATCCGAGGTTGCGCGGCGTTCCGATCAGGTAACCATCCATGACTGTCCAGGCGATCGTGTCGCCTGTCTTGAGCGACAAGGCGTCGCGGACGTCCTTTGGGATCGTAAGCTGTCCCTTGGAGGTCAGACTGGCATATGCGCCCATATTCTTACTCCTGGAGAAAATTCTTACCGATCACATAGTAGTCGGAATTTCACTTTCCAGCAACGTCTCACCGTGCCAACTCCTTCAGCCCGAAGCGGATCAGCTTCGATGCGTCCGCTTCCTCGCCTGCCGTCTTCAGCGCCGCCGCCACCGCATTGGCGGCGGTGTCGCGCGAATAGCCGAGATTGACCAGCGCCGAGACGGCGTCTGTAATCGGCGCCGAAGCAACGCCCTCGCCGAGCTCCTGCCTCAGGCCGATGGTGCCGGAGGCAGTGCCCGCATAGGCCGGCGCCTTGTTCTTCAACTCGGTGACGATGCGCTCCGCCACCTTCTTGCCGACACCCGGCGCGCGGCTGACCATGGCGATATCGCGCAACGCAATCGCATTGGCGAGGTCGGCCGGCGCCAGCGTCGACAGGATTGCCAGCGCCACCTTGGCGCCGACGCCCTGCACATTGTTCATCAACAACCGGAACCATTCGCGCTCCAGCACCGACTGGAACCCATAGAGCCGCAGCATATCCTCGCGCACATAGGTCTCGATGAACAATATCACCGCCTCGCCGGGCGGCGGCAATGCGGCAAGCGTGCGCGCCGAGCAATAGGCGACATAGCCGACGCCATGCACGTCGACGATGCAGAAATCCTCGTCGATCTCGTCCAACGTGCCTTTCAGCTTGCCGATCATTTGAGCGTGCCGATCATGCCGGGTGGGTTTCCGGAGAGATGATATCGAGGTCCGGGAAATAGCTGCGATAGCGCGCGGCATCGCGCGTCAGCAGGCGATGCCCAGCGACAACCGCATGGGCTCCAATAAAGAAATCCGGCAGCGCTCGTTCGCGGAGGCCGCCGGCGCGGCGATAGCGGGAGTGCGTGACACCAGCGAGGAAGGCCGCTTCCCACGGCAGGAGTTCACGCTCGATCTTGAGCATGTCGGCTGCTTGGCGAAGGGCCTGCTCCGTTGCAATCAGCGGCGCGAGTTCGGACCAGACGATTGCGTTGATGACAAGCGCGCCGTCGCGCCGGCATGCGGTGATCGCCGACGCCGACCATTTCCTCTCCTGTCCGGCAGGACCCCAAACGTCGATCAGGACATTTGTGTCAATCAATGTCGAGGTCTTCACGCGGGCCCCTCAGCCATTCCACATATTCGTCCGCCGTCATGCCCCCCAGATCCAGCGTACCAGCCATACGGCCGAGCATCTGGCTGAATCTGCGCGAGGCTTCCTCCTTCGACATGTTTTCGTCGACCGCAATGACACGAGCACCGTCCTCGGTGGGGACGAACTCCACCTCCGAGCCCGGGCCGATACCCAGATGATCCCGTATTTCCTTCGGGATGGTCACTTGGCCCTTGGTGGTAACGCGCATGGTAATACCTCGTTGGTATTACTTATTGTTCACTGGAGAACAAGTCAAGAACAAACTTATTCGGCCAGCATCGCCATCCTGTAGGCGATGCTCTGCCTGTGATGCGCGTGACAGATGGCGATGGCCAGCGCATCGGCGGCGTCGTCGGTGTCGAAAGTCGCCTTCGGCATCAGCACCTTGACCATCATATGGATCTGCTTCTTGTCGCCATGGCCGACACCGATCACGGCCTTCTTGACGGCGTTGGGCGCATATTCGGCAACGGCAAGGCCGGCGCGCGCCGGCACCAGCATGGCGATGCCGCGTGCCTGGCCGAGTTTCAGCGTCGCCGCGGCATCCTTGTTGACGAAGGTCTGCTCGACCGCCGCCTCGTGCGGCATCGTGGCATGCAGGATCTCGGCAAGCCCGTCATGCAATTGGCAAAGACGCACCGCCAGCGCCGCCTTGTCGTCGGACCGTACTGTGCCGGAAGCGACGAAGCGCAGCGAATTGCCAAGGCTTTCGACGATGCCCCAGCCGGTGCGCCTAAGCCCCGGATCGATGCCGATGATGCGAATCGCTTCCCCCATCCGCCAAGTCTACCTTCGGCGGGCAGCGATGCCAGCGAAATGTGAACAAACCAGAAACGGGGCTCGTGATGTCCACAAAGCCTCTGAGATCGTTTCGAAAGTCGCTCCGGCGAGTCATATGGTGGTGGTTTCGAGAACCGGAGCGCAGCGGACATTTGGTCCGTGCCCACGCGTGATCCCGAGGGGATCATGCGCAATCAAAGTGCTGCAGCGTCCTTTGCGCGTCCAAAAGGACGCGGCGCTGCAGGTAAGCGGAGAAAACGCCGCCAGATGGCCGCTGGAGTAGAGTTTCCAAACGGTCTCTCAGCCGCGGGCGAAAGCCGTGTTGAGCAACGTGATCTGGTCGGAGACCGGATTGAGGCGACGGCTCGACTGAGGCACCTCGGCGAGGCCGCCATAGATCTCCTCGTCCATGCGGCGCACCAGCGCCTGCAGGCGCAGCGAGCGGTTGACGAGGTCGACGAAATCCGTCGGCAGCTCGGCCCAGCCGGGCGCCTCGTCATGCGCGGAGGCGGTGTCGAGACGCACCTTGGATTTTTCGGAAGCCACCTGATCGCGGGTCATCTCGCCGGAATTCGCCGCCCGCTGCAAAAGCAGCCACGAGGCGACCTGCATCAGCCTGGTGGTCAGCCGCATCGACTCGGCCGCATAAAGCGTCGCCGCCAGCCTCGACAGCTTCTTGGCCTCGGCGCGGCCCTTGCCGTCGAGATATTCGGCCGCCTGCTCGACCAAGCCCATGCCTTCCTGATAGAGCGGCTTGAAGGATTGGGAGAAAACCCGGCGCTCCGCCAGCTTGATGGTGTTCGCGCTCGCCTTCGAAGGCTCGTTCATCGCTGCGCCCCTGCACTTGCCTGACAGCCGGCCGATTCGGCTCTTGGCCGCCATATCCGGCAGCCTAAACGACTGAAGCTTGAAAATGCGCTTCGCTGCCGGCGAAGGCAAGCACATGTTTAACAAACGGTTAACGGCCGCATTTGGCCCAAGGGGCTCCATGCCGGCGAACAAAAAAAGAGCCGCGGATAAGGCGGCTCTCAGGAGTTTAACAGGGAGGCGTCAAACAAAGTGGCTCCAACCACTCGGTAAGAATCCAGATCACTGGATGGACATAGTAAACGCCTGTAAAGCTTAACAAAGCCTTAACGCAGGGCATATTTTTCGATCAAGCGCCCAGCATCTGTGCCGTAACAGCACAGATGGCCGGCTAAGCCGCCGCTCTCACCACCGGCTGGAAAGTGGGGGCGACGCGCTTGCGCCACGGTTCCTCCAGATCGTGACCGACATACCGAAACAGATCCGCTCGCCGCGCGACATCGTTCCGAAACAGGCGCCGCGCTAAACGCCCGCTCATCGCAACGAGGCGGAGCAAAATTGCGCTCCGGCAATCATGAAAATTTCTCGAACAATGGACTGGTACTCGGCCGTTAAATTTCTGCACATCGTCTCGGCGATCCTCTGGGTCGGCGGCGGCTTCACCCTGATGCTGCTTGCGGTACGCGCCGACCGCGCTGGAAACGTCGAAGGCATGTTGCAGGCGATGCGCGCCACTGGCGAGCTCGGTAACCGGTTCTTCGCGCCGATATCGATGCTGACATTGCTCTTCGGCCTCATCATGTGCGGCTTCTGGGTCGGCTTTTCCGATTTGTGGGTGCTGATCGGCCTTGCCGGTTATGCGACGACCTTCTGCATCGGCATGTTCGTCTTCAAGCCGACTGCCGACCGCATGGCAGGCATGATCGCCAAGGATGGCGTGACGCCGGCGGTGCTTGCCCAGGGCCAGCGCGTCCTCAATGCCGCGCGCTTCGACTATTCGGTGATGCTGATGATCATCGCGGACATGGTGCTGAAGCCGACACTGCACGACATCACCATTCTTGGCTGCATGGCGTTCGTGCTGGCAACCGGCGCTGCTCTCGCGCTTGGCAGGACGCGGCCGCTGCTGCCGAGTGCCGCCTGAGGTTTAAGGAATCCGGCGGCGGCCGCCTGGGGCCGCCGTCTTACAGAAGGCCGGCGATGCCGTCCCACAGAAGCTTGACCGCGACGACCGCCACGGTCGCATAGGTGAAGGGATAGAACAGCTCCGGCCGCATCCGCCGCACCAGCCAGGCGCCGGCGATTGTCGACAGCGGCGCCAGCGGCATCAGCACCGCCGACGCGGTCAAATTGGTGGTGTCGAACTGGCCGAGCGCGAAATAGGGGATGAGCTTCAGTGCATTGGTGACGGCGAAGAAGATCGCCGCGGTGCCGGACAGCACCTTCGGATCCAGCCTGATCGGCAACGCATAGACCTGAAAAGGCGGGCCGCCGACATGGGCGACGAAGCTGGTGAACCCGGCAACGGTACCCCAGAAGCCGGCGGCAACGCGGTTGGGCTCCGCCGCGTGGCCGGCACCGTGGCGGAGTTGCAAATAGAGCCAGCGCAGCACGAAGATCAGGGCGACCGCGCCGACGATCAGCCGGACCATCTCTTCGGTTACAAGTGCCGCCGTCAGCCAGCCAAGGGCAATGCCGATCACGGCACCCGGCATCATGTCGGCCAGCATCTTGCGGTCGAAGATACCCCACCATGTCCACACCGAGACAATGTCCATCAGGCACAGAATTGGCAGAAGAATTGCGGCAGCCTGAACCGGCGGCATGGTCAGCGCCATCAATGGCACGCCGACAAAGCCGACGGCGCCGCCGAAGCCGCCTTTCGACAGGCCGACGAGGATGACGGCCGGCATGGCCGCGGCATAGAACCAGGGATCGATGAGCAGGCCTGACATGGGGAAAGGAGGCCGGAGGGAAAGTTGAACTCTGGAATAGACCAGAAATGGCCAGACCGCGACCGCAAATACGTGGGCCACGCCACCGGAGCCCGTCACATATTTGGCATGTCGAGCGGCGGCGGGCGTCTCCGGATCGGCTGCGCCTTGATGATGGCGGTGCTGGTTTCGGCCTTGTCGGCGATGCGGTCGAGAATCCCGTCGAGCTCGCCGATCGAGCGGACGAACAGCCGGGCGACGAAGCAGTCATCGCCCGTCACCTTGTCGCATTCGCCGAATTCCGGGATTTCCTCGATCAGCTTCTGGACGATGTGCAGCTTACCGGGCAACGGCCGGATGCGAACGATCGCCTGCAAGGCGTAGCCGAGCGCCTGCGGATCGATGTCGATGGTGAATGCGCGAATGACGCCGCGATCCTCAAGCCGCCGAAGCCGCTCCGAAACGCTTGGCGACGACAACCCGACCTGCAGCGCCAGTTCCTTCAGCGAGGTCCGTGAATCCCTGACCAGGATATCGAGGAGCTTTCTATCGAGCTCGTCCAGCATTTTACAATTCCAAGAAAAAGCCGATGTTTACCTAATTAAATTAGGTTCGTTCTGCATATCACCAGCTACAAGTCATGGAAAGGCCCATATCTGCCGTGGGATTATAGAATCTCAACGGGTTTCGGGAGCATCCATGGACAACACGGTACGCGGCACGATCGAAATGACTGCGGCGATGGCGATCCTCGGCACGATCGGCTGGTTCGTCGTCCTGTCCGGCCAACCCATCATGGACGTGGTGTTCTGGCGCTGCGCCTTCGGTGCGGTAACGCTGCTGGTTATCTGCACGGCGCTGGGACTGCTGCGCGGCAGGCTGTCGCTTCGCATTGTCGCGATCGCGGCTCTCGGCGGTGCTGCCATCGTTATCAACTGGCTGCTGCTGTTCAGCGCGTTTTCCCGCGCGTCGATCTCGATCGCCACGGCTGTCTACAATACGCAACCCTTCATGCTGGTCGGTTTTGGCGCGCTCTTCTTCTCCGAACGGCTGACGGTGACCAAGCTGACCTGGCTCGGCATCGCCTTCGCCGGCATGCTGCTGATCGTGCAGGCCGCGCCCGATGCAGGCGATCATGGTACGGATTACTTTACCGGCATTGCGATGGCGCTGGCCGCGGCTTTCTTCTGGGCCGTTGCGGCTATCGTCACCAAGAAGCTCAAAGGCACGCCGCCGCACCTGATCGCCCTGATCCAGGTCTGCGTCGGCGTTCTCATGCTGGCACCTTTCGCCAATCTCACCCACCTTCCCGCCGATGCGCGGAGCTGGGTCATGCTGGCGACGCTCGGCATCGTCCATACCGGCCTGATGTACATCCTCATGTACGGCGCCATCCAGAAACTGCCGACGCATCTGCAGGGGTCGCTGTCCTTCATCTATCCAGTCGTCGCCATCCTCGTCGACGTCGTCGCCTTCGGCCACCGGCTGCATCCGGCGCAGATCGCCGGCGCCGCCGCCATCCTGGTCGCCGCCGCCGGCATGAACCTCGGCTGGTCGCTTTGGAAATCGAAAGTGCCTGCGTAGAGCCCGCAAGCGACCAGGCGAGGAGAATTTCGGCCAACGGTAGTCATGCGCCGAGCCCCGATAGATCTAGCCGGCAATCGTGATCCCCCTGCCGCCTGTTCAATCCCCGCACTTTGCTCTATGCCGCAATGCAACCATCTTCGCCCGGCATAGGCGATAACCGGGACCGAACACCAATGAATGACGCAACGCCCCCCAACCGCTGCCGTATCGTGTTGATCGCGCCGCCGAACGTGCCGGCCGAGCGCATCGCCGCAGCCTTCGACGGCGGTGACGTCGCCTCGCTGATCCTGCCGGAAAACGGCATGGACGAGGCCGCCTTCCAGGCCTTTGCCGAGCAGATCGTGCCGGTGGCGCAAGCGGCCGGCATTGCCGTCATCATTGCTGGCGACACCCGCATCGCCGGCCGCGTCCAGGCCGACGGCATCCATGTCGAGGTCGGCAAGGACGAGCTCGCCGAAACGATCGAACACTTCCAGGCCAGGATGATGGTCGGCACCGGCGGCGCCAAGACCCGCGACGACGCGCTGGAACTTGGCGAGGTCAGGCCCGATTATATTTTCTTCGGTCGCTTCGGCTACGACAACAAGCCGGAGCCGCATCCCCGCAACCTGTCGCTCGGGCAATGGTGGGCGGACGTGATCCAGATCCCTTGCATCGTCATGGCCGGATCCGATCTTGCCTCGGTGGAAGCTGTCGCCGCCACCGGTGCCGAATTCGTGGCGCTTTCCAGCGCGGTTTTCGCCGGCGACGTCGATCCGAAGACGGCGGTTGCCACCGCCAACGCGCTGCTCGACGAAACCGCACCGCGCTTCGAGGACTGACGTGCTCTCTCGGACGATCCTTTTCAGCGCTTTTCTCGCAACGGCCGTAACCCAGGCGATAGCGGCGGAACCCGTTCCGCTGCCGCAGCCGAGGCCGGATTCCAGCGAGCCTGCCGACAAGCCGTTTCTCCCACCATTGCCGCAGCCCGCCACCACGGCCCCTTTGCCGTCGGCCGATACCATCAACCCCGACCGCTTCGGCGCAAAACCGTCCGACGCCGCCTACGGCGCCTTTCAGCGCGGCCTCTACAAGACGGCCTACAACCTTGCGATTTCCCGTGCTCAAAACGGCGATCCGGCGGCACAGACGCTGGTGGCCGAGATATTGTCGCGCGGCCTCGGCGTGCCGGTCGACGCGGCAGGGGCGGCGAAGTGGTATGCGCTTGCCGCCGAGCAGGGCATCCCGGAATCGCAATTCCAGTATGCGCTGATGCTGCTCGATGGCCGCTACGTCAAAAAGGACGAGAAGGAGGCCTATGCGCTGATGCAGGCCGCCGCCGAAGCCGGCAACCGCCTGGCGCAGTTTAATTTTGCCCAGATGATGGTCGAACAGGAGCCCGGCGATGCCGGTATTGCCAAAGCCGTATCCTATTACGAGCGCGCCGCCGCGACCGGGCTTGCCGACGCACAATATGCGATGGCACAGGTCTACGCCAATGGCGCCGGCGGCAAGCCGCGCGACGATGTCCGCGCCCGCGGCCTGCTGGCACAGGCTGCGCGGCAGAACTACGACACGGCGCAGATCGATCTCGCCACCTGGATGATCGAGGGGCGCGGCGGCGCCCGCGACCTGAAATCGGGCTTTAACTGGATGAAGCAGGCCGCAGAAGGCGGCAACGTCGCCGCCCAGAACCGTCTCGCCAAGCTCTACATGAACGGCATCGGCACCGATCCGGATCTGATCCTCGCCGGCGCCTGGTATGTTGTCGCCCGCCGCGCTGGGCTCATCGACCAAGAGATGGACGATTTCCTGCAGGGCCTGACCGACGAGCAGACGCAGCAGGCGCTGCAACGGGCCAATCGCCTGCCCTGACTGTGATCTCGCGACTCATTGCACCCGGACTCGCAAGCGCGAGGCTCATTGCGTATGATCGAGCACGACCTTGCCGAAGGGCGAGCCGTGTTCAAGGTACCGAAAGGCTTCGGCGGCCTGGGTCCACGGTACGACCCGGTCGATCACCGGTCTCAATCGGTTGACGACAATGGCGCGGTTCATCGCCTCGAAGGATTCGCGTGAGCCCACCGGTATGCCTCGCGCCCTGACCTGCCGGCGGAAGATGTCGAGCGGGTTGATGGCGCCGTCACTGCCGCCGAGATAGCCGATGACGTTGATCTGGGCGCCGCGCGCCGCTGCCCTCAGCGATTGTGTAAAACTCTGCGGTCCGCCAACCTCGATGATATGGTCGGCGCCGCGCCCATCCGTCAATCCCAACACGGCCGATGCCCAGTCGGGGACGCTGCGATAGTTCACGCCATCATGCGCGCCCAGTTGCTTTGCCCGTGCAAGTTTCTCGTCGCTGCTCGACGTCACGATGACGCGCGCCCCGGCAGCGGCGGCGAATTGCATCGCAAACAAGGAAACGCCGCCGGTGCCGAGACAAAGTACGGTATCGCCGGGCTTGACGCTGCCCTCTGTAAACAGCGCGTGCCATGCCGTCACGCCGGCGCAGGGCAGCGTCGCCGCCTCGAAGTCGCTCAGATTGGCCGGCGCCAGCACCGCCGCCTGTTCATCGAGCCGAGCAAATTCGCTGAGCAGCCCGTCGATCGGGCCGCCACGTTGATAGGAGGGCTCGGCCATCGCGAAACTGCCGCCGACCCAGCGCTGCCAGAACGTGCCGCAGACCCGGTCGCCGATCTGGAACCTGCTGACCTCGGCGCCGACGGCTACGACTTCGCCGACGCCGTCCGACAGCGGCACCAGCGGCAATGCAAACTTCGTGTGATAGCTGCCGCGGACGATCTCGGCATCGCGGTAGTTCAGCGCCGTCGCCTTCACCTTCACAATCATCTCTTGGCGCCCTGGTTCAGGCATCGGCCGCTCGACCATTCTGAGATTCTCGAGGCCGCCCGGGCTCTGCAATTCGATCGCTTTCATCGTGTTCCTTCTCTGCTGGTCCTGCCGGAGGAAAATCGCTTGCCATCCATCGGATTTCAAATTCATAATGTTCAGCATAATTATGCCTCTCTGACATGTTCAGGTGTCTCGTGCTCGAAGAACTGAAAACACTGGCCCTCTTTGCCGAGGAGGGTTCGATTCAGAAGGTGGCTCGACGCCTGCCGTTGACGCAGCCGGCCGTCACCCGCCAGATCCAGCGGCTGGAGGAGATGCTCGGCACGGAATTGCTCGACCGCCGGCTAAAGCCGTCGCGACTGACCCCGGCCGGCGTAGAGGTGCTGGCACGCGGCAAGGACATTCTCGCCGCCGTCGACGCGCTGCGATCATTCGCCAGGGGCAACGAGCCGGAGGGTCTGCTGCGGCTCGGCCTCGCCCATGGACTTTGCGACAAAGCCGTGGCCGCCGCCATCGCTGATGCCGTGGCGCGGTTTCCGAAGGTTTCGCTGCGTCTGAAGAGCGGTTGGAGCCTTGAGCTGGCCGACCAGCACAAGCGCGGACAGCTCGACCTCGCCTTCATCCTGGACGGCGGCAATTCCAAAACTGGCGACGGCGTTGTCGGAACCGAGCCCCTCGCCATCATCGCCGCCGAAAACACCGGCCGGCAAGCCGACGTCAAGACCATGCCCTGGGTTCTCAGTCCTGAACCGTGCGACGCGCGCCGGCGGCTGGCGGCTGCCCTTGCCGAGGGCGGCCACAGGTTGATGGTCGGCGCCGAGATTCAGGACAGCGCGCTGCAGATCGACTGGGTTCGTCGAGGCCAAGGCCTTGGCCTGCTGCCCAAGCGGCTGCTGCAGGAAAAGCTGCCGGAGGGCATTGCCCTGGTCGACGCTCCCGGCCTCGAGCTGTCGCTGCGAATTGTCGTCTTGCGTTCGCCGCACCTGCATCTTTTAACAGAGGTAGCCGACGCCATGAGCGCGGCCGTAACCGCCATCGTCAGGACGGACTGAGGCTGCCGCGCCGCGCTGCCGGGCGAGCTTCGTTCCCGCTTCATCGGAAGGCGCTCCTTGCCTCTGCTAGCGATTTGTGGTCTTGGAGGCGCCAAATTGCCCTTTGCGGCGATCATCTCATTTCCGGATCACCTCACCATGGCCAAGATCAATGGCAACGAAATCCGTCCCGGCAACGTCATCGAGCATGATGGCGGCCTTTGGGTGGCGGTCAGGACCAACACCGTCAAGCCCGGCAAGGGCGGCGCCTACAACCAGGTCGAACTCAAGAACCTGATCAACGGCACCAAGCTCAACGAGCGCTTCCGTTCGGCCGAGACGGTCGAGCAGATCCGGCTCGATCTGAAGGATTTTTCCTTCCTCTACGAGCAGGGCGACGCGCTGGTGTTCATGGACACCGAAAGCTACGAGCAGCTCGAATTGCAAAAGGAGTTCGTCGGCGATCGCGCCGCCTTCCTGCAGGACGGCATGATGGTGACGGTCCAGCTCTATGACGAAAGGCCGATCGGCATTTCGCTGCCCGACCAGGTGACGCTAACCATCACCGAGGCCGACCCGGTGGTGAGGGGCCAGACGGCAGCCTCGTCCTACAAGCCGGCGATACTCGAAAACGGCATCCGTGTGCTGGTGCCGCCGTTCATCGGCTCGGGCGAGCGTATCATCGTCGATACCAACGAAATCACTTACGTACGCCGCGCCGACTAAGGCGTGATCCCGAAAAGTGGCAGACTTTTTGGATAGGATCACGCGTCAAAGCAGATAGGCGCAGCGACAGGAAGAAGAGCAATGGCGCGTTCCGCGATCCTCAATGTCATGGTCCAGGCCGCAATGAAGGCCGGCCGCTCGCTGTCGCGCGACTTCGGCGAAGTGCAGAACCTGCAGGTCTCGATGAAGGGGCCGGGCGACTATGTCAGCCAGGCCGACCGCAAGGCCGAAGACATCGTCTTTGCCGAACTGTCCAAGGCGCGGCCCGGCTACGCCTTCCTGATGGAGGAACGCGGCGTGATCGAGGGCGACGACGGCCAGCACCGCTGGATCGTCGATCCGCTCGACGGCACCACCAATTTCCTGCACGGCATCCCGCTGTTCGCGATCTCGATCGCGCTGGAGCGCCAAGGCCAGATCGTCGCCGGCGTCATCTACAATCCGGCGATGGACGAGCTCTACACCGCCGAGCGTGGCGGCGGCGCCTTCATGAACGATCGACGGTTGCGCGTCGCCGGCCGCACCAAGCTGGTCGATGCGGTGATCGGCTGCGGCGTGCCGCATCTCGGGCGTGGCCAGCACGGCAATTTCCTTGTCGAGTTGCGCAATGTCATGGCCGAGGTCTCGGGCGTGCGCAGCCTCGGCTCCGCCTCGCTCGATCTCGCCTACGTCGCCGCCGGCCGCATGGACGGTTTTTGGGAAATCGGCCTGTCGGCCTGGGATATTGCCGCCGGCATGTTGCTGATCCGCGAGGCGGGCGGCTTCGTCTCCGATTTTGCCGGCGGCCAGGACATGCTGACCGCCGGTTCGGTCGTTGCCGGCAACGAACTCATGCAACGCGCGCTGTTGAAGACGGTGAAGAAGCCGCTCCCAGCGCGCTGATGTAGTCGCGCCGCGCTGAAGCGCCGCAGTCGCAAAACCGCAACCAAAGCTTGAAATACTGTCCCGCGGCCGCCCAGATAAGGCGACGCAGGATCATCGATGACGAACAGCCGGCCCACATCCCAGAGCGAATTATCCCAGCTCGACATCCCCTTCATGGGGCGCTGGCATTACTCGCGCGCCGAGATCATCGCCGACGGTATCGTCCACGCCGTGGGCATCGTGCTGGCGATCGCTGCCGGCTCGACGTTGCTGGCACTGGCCGCCTATCGAACCGGCCCCGGCGAATATGTCGCCGCCGCCTTCTATGTGGTCTCGCTGCTCACCGTGCTGTCGGTTTCGCTGGCCTATAATCTGTGGCCGGTATCGTCGCCGGCGAAATGGATATTGCGGCGCTTCGACCATGCGGCGATCTACCTGCTGATCGCTGCGACCTACACGCCGTTCCTTGCCCAGCTCGGCGGCTCGCCGCTGGCTGTTTCGATGATCGTCCTGGTCTGGATCGCCGCGACGGTCGGCATCGCCATCAAGGTCTTTCTCCCCGGCCGTTTCGACCGGCTGGCAATCGTGTTCTATCTCGCCATCGGCTGGAGCGGCATCGTTCTGGTGGAGCCGCTCCTACGGACGCTGCCGGCGACATCGATCGCCCTCATCGTTGCCGGCGGCATCGTCTATTCCTGTGGCGTGATCTTCTTCGCCTGGAAAGGCCTGCGCTTCCACAATGCGCTGTGGCACGGCTTTGTCGTCACCGGCGCCGGCCTGCATCTGGCCGCCATGGTCGACTGCCTGGTCATCAACCGGCTTTGACCTCCGGTCGCGGACAGTGGCAATATTGCCAAGCGCCATTCAATTTCGTCACAATTCCGTTTAGAGTCGCAAACACAATGTGATCGGCGGCGATGGCATCGGAAACGGGGCACGGATGACTTTACTCAGATCCTTCGGCATGGGCAGGCGCTCCGACGTTCTGATCTACGACCCGCACAAATTGTCGAGCCCGCAGGTCTTTCTGCTGACCATGGTGATCTTTCTGTTCATCGTGGCCTTTATCGCCGCCATCCTGACCCGCCAGATCTCGACCGCCTTCGTCACCAATCCCGGCCTCAACGGCCTGATCATCGGCGTGCTGGCGGTCGGCATCCTGCTGGCCTTCGTCCAGGTCGGCCGGTTGTTCCGCGAGGTGCGCTGGGTCAATTCGTTCCGCGCCGGTTCCGAAACCACCGAACCCGTGCTGCTGGCGCCGATGAAGGCGATGATCGGCCGCTCCTCGACGATTGCCTTCTCGACCAGTTCGATGCGCACCATGCTGGATTCGATCGCCACCCGCCTCGACGAAAGCCGCGACACCTCGCGCTACCTTGTCGGGCTGCTGGTGTTCCTCGGCCTGCTCGGCACCTTCTGGGGCCTGCTCAACACGATCGGCTCGATCCGCGAAACCATCGAGTCGCTCGATCCCGGCACCGGCGACGCAGCGGCCGTGCTCGAATCCCTG
Organism: Mesorhizobium sp. M0189; assembly: GCF_040322135.1. Classification (NCBI taxonomy): domain Bacteria; kingdom Pseudomonadati; phylum Pseudomonadota; class Alphaproteobacteria; order Hyphomicrobiales; family Phyllobacteriaceae; genus Mesorhizobium; species Mesorhizobium sp. M0189. The sequence goes on along the minus strand of NZ_JAMYSW010000003.1, from coordinate 302,679 downwards.
AAGCAGGGGCTTTCCGCCCCTTTGGCCGGCATGGGCACCGCTTTCTCGTCGTCTCTGTTCGGCCTGTCCGGCTCGCTGGTGCTCGGCTTCCTCGACCTGCAGGCCGGCCGCGCCCAGACGCGCTTCTATACCGAGCTCGAGAACTGGCTGTCCTCGGTCACCGACCTGTCCTCCGACATCGTCGTTGCCGACGCGGCCAAGAGCGAACCCTCCGATGAAATCCGTCTGTTGTCGGAAAAGCTGCGCACCCTGCAGGAGAATGGCGGCGGCTCCAATCCGCGCGTCGCCACCGCCATGGCCAATCTCGCCGACGGCATTTCTGGCCTGGTCAAGAACATGCGCTCGGAACAGCAGATCATGCGCGACTGGGTCGAGGCCCAGTCCGACGAGCAGAAGGCGATGCGCAACACCCTGGAGAAGATCGCCGACGCCTTGAAGAAACCTGGAGTGCATTGACGTGGCGTTGGCACGAGGCCGGCGCTCCGACCGCCGCATCGATTACTGGCCTGGCTTCGTCGATGCGCTGTCGACGCTGCTGTTGGCGATCATGTTCCTGCTCACGGTTTTCGTGCTGGCGCAGTTCCTGCTCGGCCGCGAGATCTCCGGCAAGGACACGGTGCTCAACCGCCTCAACTCCCAGATCAATGAGTTGACCCAGCTTCTGGCGCTGGAGCGCTCGACGACGCAGGACAAGGAGGACACCCTTGCCAATTTGCAGGCCTCGCTGTCTGCATCGGAGGCGGAAAAGAGCCGGCTCGAACAATTGCTGGCGCAAGGCGCTGGCGCCGGCGACGCCGCCAACCAGCGCGCAACGGCACTTTCCGGCGAGCTCGACAGCCAGCGCCAGATCAGTCAACAGGCACTGAGCCAGGTTGAAATCCTCAACCAGCAGATCGCGGCGCTACGCAGGCAAATCGGAGCACTCGAAGAAGCGCTCAACGTGTCCGAAACGCGCGATCGCGAGTCCAACACCAAGATTGCCGATCTCGGCCGCCGCCTCAACGTCGCGCTGGCGCAACGCGTGCAGGAACTGAACCGCTACCGCTCCGATTTCTTCGGCCGCTTACGTGAAATTCTCGCCGACCGCGAGAACATCCGCATCGTCGGCGACCGCTTCGTCTTCCAGTCGGAAGTGCTTTTCCCGACCGGCTCCGAAGTGATCAACGATGCCGGCAAGGTCGAAATGAAGAAGCTCGCCGATGCCATCATCGAATTGCAGAAGGAGATCCCGCCGGAGATCAACTGGGTGCTGCGCGTCGACGGCCACACCGACAACAAGCCGCTCTCCGGCACCGGCCGCTACCGCGACAATTGGGAATTGTCGACGGCGCGCTCGACGTCGGTGGTCAAGTTCCTGATCGAGAACGGCGTCCCGGCCAACCGGCTGGTCGCCGCCGGCTTCGGCGAATTCCAGCCGCTCGACCCCGCCGATACCGAAGAGGCGCGCAACAAGAACCGCCGCATCGAGCTGAAGCTGACCGAGCGGTGATCTGCAAGCCTTTGGCTCGTTACATGCACCGGATCGAGCCGGCTCAAGTCGGCGGCATCTAGGGCACTGGTGCGGCAGCGGCAAGAGCTGAAAAAATTACCTTTTTTTAATTACACTTTGCCACCACCACCTTTTAGCCTTGGTCATGGGCCGAGAACCGCCGGCGGTGGAACCGCTCATCGCGACCCGACGGAACCTGACGGCCCGCGGCCGGAAGGCGGGCCCCTCCCAACCACCGCCTTCCCCAGTAAAGGAGACGCAACCATGCGCTTCTTCGCTCCCAGGAACCTCAGGACTGCTACGCTCGCCACACTTCTCCTCGCCGTTCCGTTTGCTGGCGCTTACGCCGGCCCGCGTGTGACGGCCTTGATCAATCAGATCCAGAGCGTGGAGACGGGTATCCAGGGCGCCATCCGGGCGAACAAGCTCGAGCCGGGCGAGGCGCGTGACTTGCGCACGCAGGTCGCTCAACTCGATCGGGCCGCCCAGAGGGCCGCGCGCGATGGAACGATGCCGAGCACGCAATATCAGCAGTTGCTGGCGCAGCTCGACGATGTCAGCCAAAAGCTACGCGCTGATACCGGCAGTGCCTTCCTCATCGGCAACGGCGGCGATGGCGGATACTATCCTAACGGCTACGGCCCAAACTATCCAGGCGGCTGAGATCGGCCGCAGCGCCCGGCGCTGTGGCAATTGATTTTGCGTATGATCCTTTTCCAGTTTTCGGTTCAGGGATCATGCGCTAGCCCAACGCCAGCGCAATCAGCGCCAGCATTGCCGGCACTGTCTGGATGAACAGGATTTTACGGCCCACCGTCGCCGCGCCGTAGAGACCGGCGACGGCGACGCAGAGCAGGAAGAAGACTTTGAACTGGAAACCGGCTTCGCCGAGGTAAAGCCCCCAGATCAGCCCGGCTGCGAGAAAACCGTTGTAAAGTCCCTGATTGGCCGCAAGCACTTTCGAGGCACTGGCGAATTCCGGCGTCAGCTTGAATACCATGTGGCCGCGCGGCGTGTCCCACAGCACCGTCTCCAGATAGACGATGCAGAGGTGGATCACGGCCACCAGCCCGACCAGCACATTGGCGATCATATCTCGTCTCCCCCATTGCGGTCTGCCGCCGCCGACGACATTGATCACGCACGCCACGCTTCCGCAAGATGCCGTTCGGCCGTTGCGGCCGGCAGTCAATGCATCGGTCGCAGACGGTCTTCAGGGGTTGCCAACACTTTTGCGTTGGTATCTTTTCCCGCCGTCAAATCAGCGGAACCCACCATGTCCTTTCAAAAACTCGACGACCTCGGCCACAAGCTCGAAGCGCTGGAACATGCCCTCGCCATTCTCGGCGCCGACGAGGCGACCCATATGGCGGTCGGCGGCGGCGAGAAGCGCGCCGAGGCGATGTCGGCGCTTGCCGGCATGCACCACACCCAGGCGACTGCGCCGGAGATTGCCGACTGGATCGCGGCGGCCGAGCAGGAGGCGTTGAACGAAGAGCAGCAGGCCGCGGTCAGGGAATTCCGCCGGCAGTACACCAACCTGACCTGCCTGCCGGTCGAGTTCGTCGAGCGCCAGACGACTGTACGCATGCGCTCCGAGCAGCTCTGGCGCGACCTGCGCGCCAAGAACGACTGGGCCGGCTTCCTGCCGGCACTCGAAGGCGTCGTGGCGCTGGTCCGCGAGGAGGCGACACTTCGCGCCGAGGTGCTCGGGCTCGAGCCTTACGACGCGCTGATGGAGCAATATGACCCGGGCAATCGCACCGCCGACATCACGCCGGTGTTTGCCGAGTTGAAGGCCTTCCTGAAAGGCTTCGTACCGGAGGCACTGGCCGTGCAGGAAGAGCGGCTGGCGAAACATCCGCTAAAGCCGCTTTCCGGCAGCTACCCCTTGGACAAGCAGCGCGAGCTTGGCCTCGCCATGATGGCGGCAGTCGGCTTCGACCTCACCCACGGCTCGCTGTCGGTTTCGCACCATCCCTTCTGCGGCGGCGTGCCGAGCGACGTGCGCATCACCACCCGCTACAAGACCTCGGATTTCCTGTCGGCGTTGATGGGCGTGCTGCACGAGACCGGCCATGCGCTGTACGAGCAGAACCTGCCGAAGGCGTGGGCACACTGGCCGCTCGGCAGAGCGCGCGGCATGGCGGTGCATGAAAGCCAGAGCCTGTTCGTCGAAAAGCAGATCGGCCGCAATCCAGAATTCTGGCGCTGGGCGCTGCCGGTGGTCGAAAGGCACCTCGGCGAGAGCTGGACGATCGACGACATCCTGCCGCATGTGCACCGGGTCGAGCGCGGCCTGATCCGCGTCGATGCCGACGAGGTCACCTATCCGCTGCACATCATCCTGCGCTACGAGCTGGAGCAGGAGCTTGTCTCGGGGCGGCTTGAGGCAGCCGACCTGCCCGAGGCCTGGGATGCCAAGATGCGCGATTATCTCGGCCTGTCGACATCAGACAATCCGGCTGATGGTCCGATGCAGGACGTCCACTGGCCGGGCGCCGCCTTTGGCTATTTCCCTTCCTATACGCTGGGCGCCATGATGGCGGCGCAGCAATGGGCGGCACTGACCAGAGATCATCCTTCAGCCGACGAAGACCTCGCCAAGGGAGATTTCGCCGCGATCAACGACTGGCGCCGCAAAAGGATCTGGTCGCAAGGCTCGCGCTGGTCGACGCCGGAACTGCTCGAACGCGCCACGGGCGAAAAGCTCAATGCCGTGCATTTCACCGATCATCTGAAGAAGCGGTACGGTAACTGAGTCGCTTCGTCTGTTCCTGGTTCTTGCTGCGGTGACTGCAGAAATCCGCGAAACTGGCCTTTACTTTGGCAGGAAAGCCTCTGAAAAAGGAGTTCTTCCAAGTTGGGCGAGCGTAGATGTCTGCCTGTTACAGTTTTCGTAGGATGAAGTCTTTCTGGCCCCGCTTGGTATTTTTCATCTTGTTGATCGGCCTGAGTTCTCCGGCCATGTCCGACGACATGGTTCTCAAGGGCCCCGCGGAAAGCTGGGTAATGCAGGTTGATATTCCGGCTGCCGATCCCACCCGATCGGATCAAATCAAGAATGGCGTTTCATGGCTGCTCTCGGACGACCAGATCAAGCATCGCGCCGGCGGCTATGTCGAGTACTCGCGCACAGTCTATAAAATCGTTGACCGTCCCGGGCTGGATCGGGGCGCGAGTATCGATCTGCAATTCGATCCGTCCCGGCACAAGGTCACGCTCAACCATCTTCACATCATCCGCGACGGCGCCGTTTTGGACCGGCTGGAAGACGTCGAATTCGACATCTTCCGCAGGGAAAGAGATGCCGAGAAAGGCGTCTTCGACGGCTGGCTGACAGCACATGTCAACATCGATGACGTGCGCGCCGGCGACATCGTTGATTACGGATCGACCTATGAGATAACGCCGCTCGTTGGCAAGGATCTCTTCTTCAAGAATTTCTCCACCGAATGGGAAGAGCCGGTAGCGCTTATCCGCACGAGCATCATTTGGCCTTCGGGCCAGCCGCTCGAGACCAAGACAAGGGGGACCCAACTCAAGCCTTCGATCTCGTCGACAGGGCCGGACACGACCTATCTGTGGGAAATTCCAAACCCGAAACCGGTCAATGTCGAGGACAACCTGCCCGTGACATATCCAGGCTGGGGCTCTATCGATGTCGCATCGACCGCGAATTGGCAAAGTGTGGTCGATGCTGTTGCGCCCTATTACAAGCCAGCGACCGTTTTTCCCTCGGCTTTTGCCGCAAAGCTCGACGACATCGCACTGCGGCATCCAGTGCCCGAAGACCGGATGGTCGAGGCAATGCGGTTGGTGCAGGACCAGATCCGCTATGTAAGCCTGTCGATGGGTGCCGGTTCCTACATTCCGCGTGATCCCGCGACCGTCATCCTGAGCGGGTTTGGTGACTGCAAGGACAAGGCACTGCTGCTGGTTTCTTCGCTTGTGCGGCTTGGCATTGCTGCCGAGGTTGCCCTGGCCGATCTCGACGAAGGGCGGGCCCTGGACCAGCATCTGCCGGCGCTTCGCGATTTCGACCATGCCATCGTCAAGGCGAGGATCGGAACAAAGACATATTGGCTGGATGCTACCGACTATCTTCAGGGCGGCAAGGCGCCCAATCTCGCACAGTCGGACTACGGCTTCGCGCTGCCGCTTTCCAGCACCGGCGGATTGGAGAAGATGCCGAGTCCTGTGCTTACCAGCCCATCGATCCAGATCGCCGAGGACTTCGATTTTCCGCGGAAACCGGGCGATCCCCTCGTGCTGACGGTCTTCTCGACATATCAGGACGCCGATGCCGATTGGATGCGCGGCAATTTGGCCAGCCGGTCGCTGAGCGAGGTGTCGGACGCCTACCTGAAATACTACAACAAGCAATATCCGGGCATCCAAACCGTCGCCAAGCCGGAAATCGTGGATCGCCGCGACGACAACATAGTGAGCGTGAAGGAAAGTTATCGCTTGCCGGCAGAGGCGCTGGCGGCCAACGATCTGGCAAAGAATTTCCCGATCCGCGCGGCCGATCTCGGCAACAACTCTCTTCCAACCCCGACAATCGTCGACCGAACCGGGCCCGTCTCCATCGGCCCCCAGTTCTACCGGCGTCACAAGATAACGGTGCGCAACCTCAAGGCGAGGTTTTCCGGCGAGTCGATGAAAAACGTCGTGACGCCCTATCTGTCTCTCAAGGCGTCCTGGTCCAACACGCCCACCGAATTTCAAGTCGAATGGAACTTTCAGAGCCTGGCAACTGAAGTGCCGGCCAAGGCGATTGCCGACTATCTGAAAACCGTCGATGACGTCGCGGACGAAATCCGGTGGCAGTACGATTTTACCTATGAAGAGCCGCCTGCCGATGTGCAGCTCAGCGATCCGGCAAAGGAGCAGCGCCAGACCGTCGCCAGCATGCTTTTGTTGTCGTTGCTTGTCGGCGTTCCCCTGTTCATCGCCTATCGACGCGGCAAACGCCGAGCTTTCGGTAGCTGAAGAATCCCAGCGGTCGCTGGGGGACCTACTCGGCCGCGCCCCTGAAGGCATTCGCCCCGGTTTCGAACTGCAGCTTGGCCAGCCGCGCATAGATGCCGCCCTTGGCGACCAGGCTCTGATGCGTGCCTTCCTCGACGATGCGGCCGCCATCCATGACCAGGATGCGATCGGCCTTCAGCACGGTTGCCAGCCGATGGGCGATGACGATCGTGGTACGCCCCTGCATCAGCCGGTCGAGCGCCGTCTGCACCAGCGTCTCGCTTTCGGCATCGAGTGCCGAGGTCGCCTCGTCGAGCAGAAGGATCGGCGCATCGCGCAAAATGGCGCGGGCGATCGCCACGCGCTGGCGCTGGCCGCCCGACAGCGTCACCCCGCGCTCGCCGACCTGGCTGTCATAGCCCTTTTCGAGTTTCAGGATGAACTCGTCGGCAAGCGCGTCTTTCGCCGCCGCCTCGATCTCGGCCTGGCTGGCGCCAGGCCGGCCAAAGCCGATATTGTCGCGCGCGCTTGCGGCAAAGATGGTGACATCCTGCGGCACGATGGCTATGCGCGCGCGGATCGCGGCCGGATCGGCCTCGCGCAGATCGACTCCGTCGATGACGATCCTGCCGGCTTCCGGATCGTAGAAGCGCAGAAGCAGCGAAAACACGGTGCTCTTGCCGGCGCCGGATGGTCCGACGATCGCCACCGTCTCGCCGGGTTTGACCTGAAAGCTGAGGCCATGGACGGCGGCGCGGTCGGGCCGGGCCGGATAGGAGAAGGAGACATCGTCGAAGCTGATCGCGCCTCTCGCCTTTGCCGGCAGCGGCTTCGGATCGGCGGGCGCCTGGATCGCGGGTTTCTCGGCCAGGATCTCGGTCAGCCGTTCGGCAGCGCCTGCTGCCTGGGACAGTTCGCCCCAGACCTCCGACAAGGCGCCGAGCGCGCCAGCAGCGAACACCGAATAGAGCAGGAATTGGCCAAGCGTACCTGGCGACAGCGTGCCGTCGAGCACGTCGCGCGAACCGAACCACAGCACCGCCACCACCGAGGAAAAGATCATGAAGATGGCGAAGAAGGTGAGAAAGGAGCGGGCAAAGATCGAGGCCCGCGCCGCTTCGAACGCTGCTTCCACGGCGGATGAAAAATACCCGGTGACAAGCTTCTCGTTGGTGAAGGCCTGCAGGGTGCGGACCGCGCCGATCTGCTCGCTGGCATAGGCGGTGGCATTGGCCAGAGTATCCTGCGCCAGCCGTGACTTGCGCCGCACCGAGCGGCCGAAGGCGACCAGCGGCAGCACGATTAACGGAATGGCCGCGATGACCAGGCCGGACAGTTTTGGGCTGGTGAAGACCATCATCGCCACGGCGCCAAGGCCGAGGATGACGTTGCGCAAAGCCACCGAGGCGGTAGCACCCACGGCCGATTTGACCTGTGTCGTGTCGGCGGCGAGCCGCGAGACGATCTCGCCCGACTGGGCCGTGTCGAAGAAGGAGGGCGACAGCGTCGTGACGTGGGCAAAGACATCGCGGCGGATATCGGCAACGACGCGCTCGCCCAGCGTGATGACGAAATAGTAGCGGCTGGCAGACGCCGCCGCCAGCACGGCGGCCATCACCACCAGCATGGCGAAATATTCGGCAATGAAGCTGGAATCGGAAGCGGAAAAGCCGTGATCGATCATCCGCCGCACGGCCAGTGGCAGCGCCAGCGTCGTCGCCGCCGCGACGGCCAGCGAGATGATCGCGCCGATGACCATTTTGCGGTAATGGGTGATGTAGGGAAACAGGCGCTGCAGCGGCCTCAGCGAGCGCCTGCGCTCGTCTGCATCGCCGCTGATGTTCGCCATGACCGTGTCCTTTGGCCTTTTGAGGTTTGCGCCATCAATATGCGCTTGCCGCGGCCTTGTGATTCAATTCCGGCTGATGTATAGGCTCGCCGACCGTTTTAGAAGCCGTGGCTCCTCAATAGCTGCGGCTTCGAGTTTTAAAAAGGGGCGCATCGACGCAGGCTTCAGCCCGTCGGCAGCACCCGGCAAGCTAGGAACAGAACCATGAAGACCGACATCCATCCCGACTACCACACCATCAAGGTCGTCATGACCGACGGCACCGAATACATGACCCGTTCGACCTGGGGCAAGGAAGGCGATACGATGAACCTCGATATCGACCCGACGACCCATCCGGCCTGGACCGGCGGCCAGCAGACCCTGCTCGACCGCGGCGGCCGCCTGTCGAAGTTCAAGAAGCGCTTCGAAGGTTTTGGCCTGTAAGGTCGAAGAACGCTCAAGCCGCATTGGCTGCCTGCAGATAAAAAACCCGCCCTTGTGGCGGGTTTTTTATTCAGCGGATCGTCGCGCGAACGAAATCGCCCTTGATGACGATCGAGGGTTTGGCGCCGGCGGTGTTGGGAAGCGAACTGTCGACGAAGGACGCCAATGCTGTCACCGAATAGCTGATCGGAACCTGCTGGCCGAAGGACAGCGTGGCTTCCAGCGCCTTGCCGGCAATCGCGATGTTTTCGTCCTGCCGGATGCTGCCATAGAAGAGATTGACCTTCAGCGCCTCGCCCTTGAGATCGATGCTCGAAGCATGCCCGTCGAGTGAAACATCGGCGGCCTTGCCGGCGATGGCGATAGTAGAGAAATTCCCCGCCATGTTGGCTTGCAGCGCCGCTTGGTCGATCGACACGGAACTCTCGGGTTGGATGTTGGCGTTGATCTCGACCACGCAGTCCGAAGGATCCAGCCACGAGGAGGGAGCAACATCGATGCGTAGCGTCGAGGCCACCAGCTTCATGTCGCTGGCGGAACGGCAGTCACTGGCGAACCAACTCGAATACCAGCTCGCAAACCAGCCTTCACGGCGGCCGCTGATCGTCGCGTGGTAGGGTGCCGCGGACGAAGTGGTGAGCTTGACGGAACTGGCTTCGCCGGTGATGACGACGGCGCTCACCCCGACGAGATCGAGCGTCTTGGAGGCCTCACCGGTCGCCGGCGATGCCAGGGCAACGCCGGCAAAAGGCAGCAAGACGAGAATTGCGGATTTCATCATTGTCTCCGATCATGTTGGGCGGTCGCGACTGGACCGTGGCGTTGTCGAGATGATCTGAAACGTCGATTTCCGCGACCTTGATCGCGATCCGGGACGACCGCGAACGCAATCCGGGTCATTGTCGGCCGCTGCCCGCTTTGGAACCACGCTTGCGATCATGATCTTCATTCCCCTGCCATTCGTCGTTGCCCTGTTGCTGGTCATCCTGCTCGTGCAGATGGTCCGCCGAAACGAGGCCGATCTGCGTGAAAACATCGCCTTCATGCTGCTGATCGCCGCCTATGCCTTGCAGTCGGTGCTGATCGGCATTCGCTGGGGTTATGATGTCAGGGCAATCATGCCGTTCCAGTCGGTCCTGGCGACACTGATCGCACCCCTTGCCTGGATAGCCTTCAGCGGTTTGACAAAGGAACCGTCCGCGCATCGCCTGGCATCACTCTGGCCGCATTTGCTGCCGGCCTGCCTGGTTGTCCTGCTCCTGATCTTCTGGCGCGAGCCGGTCGGGCCGGTGATCATCCTCGTTTTCCTGTCCTATGGCGCCGCCCTTCTTTGGCTAGCGCTGGCCGGTCCGGATGTTCTTGTCGAATCGCGTCTCGACGGCGTCTTGCGGTCCTACCGATCGCTGTTGGTGACGGCGCTGGCGATCCTTGCATCGCCGGTCACCGACATCATCATCAGCTTCGACCTCGAATGGACAGGTGGCACTCATTCCGGCGCGGTGATTGCCGCCGCCAACGTCCTAGCGCTGATGCTGCTCGGCAGCGCGGCCGCTGTTGCCAGCGAAACCGCTGCTTCCGACGAAGAGGAAGAGGATGTGTCGCACGCCCAAACCACGCCACGGGTGACCAGCGAAGATTCCGCGGTCGCGGCGGCGGTCGACGCGCTGATGACATCGAAATATCTCTACAAGGATGTCGATCTCAACCTCGGGCGCATCGCCAGGCGGCTCGGCCTCCCCGCACGGCAAGTGTCATCGGCGGTCAATCGCGTCCACGGATCGAGCGTATCCCAATACGTCAACGGCAGGAGGATCGATGAGGCCCGCCGCTTGCTCGCGGCGACCGACGAACCGATCACCCGCATCATGCTCGACGCCGGTTTCCTCAGCAAATCGAACTTCAACCGTGAGTTCCTGCGCATCACCGGCCTGAGCCCGAAGGCATGGCGGCGGAAGTATCGGCCGCCGAAGGGCACGATGCCGGCCATCTCCTTGCCAGGCAAGGGAAAATGAATGCGCGCGGCGCCGGTCAGGCGCCGAGCAACTCTCGCAGAGCCATCCGCTTGTAGGCCGCAACCAGCCTGTCACCCTCTTGCCGGTCGACCGAAATCGCAAGCCGCATTGCGGCCTCGCCCATCTGCCAGATGAGAAATGCCGTCGTTTCCAGCGCTTCCGGATCGGCGGACGGCCGCAACCGCTTCAGCACCGTGGTGAGGAATTCGGCGTTGGCCCGGCTGTCGGCAAGCTCAAGCTCGCGCAATGCTTTGTCGGCCTGTGTCCCCGACCAGATGTCGCGCATCACCGGCTCGGCCAGGAATAACCGGTAGTAGATATCCACCAGCTCCGAAAACGCCTGGCGCAAGCCGTCGGCGTCACTGACGTCGGCAAGTGCCGCCGCGATGCAGGCCTGGCTTTCGGCGGTGTAGCGTTCGGCCAGCGCCCAAATGATTGCCCGCTTGTCCGGGAAGAACTGGTAGAGCGAGCCGATCGACACGCCAGCCCTCTCGGCCACCTCGCCCATGCGCATCGCATCGCTGCCTTGCTCGGCGATCAGCGCCGACGCTGCGGCCAGCATGCGCTCGACCCGCTCGCGGCTACGCTGCTGGCTCGGCGTTCGGCGCGGCGATGCGATCTGGCCATCCTGTGAATCCGATACGGCAGAGCCTTCCATCACTGTCTCCAGGCGAACAATCAACAAATTGGCTTGACTCGCAAAATACGAGGGTTTATCACGTTTGGCAAATGTGAGGATTGCTCACATTTGCAAACTGAGGAAAATCGACATGAACCCTACTGTAACGAAACCAACTTTGATCCTCGGCGGCACCGGCAAGACCGGCCGCCGTCTCGCCGAGCGGCTGACGGCGCGGGGCCTGCCGGTAAAGATCGGCTCGCGCTCGGGTACGCCGCCCTTCGACTGGGAAAATAGCACGACCTGGGAACCCGCACTTGATGGTGTGGGCGCCGTCTACATCAGCTACTATCCTGATCTTGCGGTGCCCGGCGCGGCCGACACGGTCGGCGCCTTCTCTCGTCTTGCCGTGGAGTGTGGTGTGCGTCGGCTGGTACTGCTGTCGGGGCGCGGCGAAACGGAAGCACAGCGCGCCGAAGAGATGCTCAAAGCTTCAGGCGCCGATTGGACGATCCTGCGCTGCGCCTGGTTTTCCCAGAACTTCAGTGAAGGCTTCCTCGTCGAATCTTTGCAGGAGGGCGAGGTGGCGTTGCCGGTCGGCAGTGTGGGCGAACCATTTGTGGATGCCGACGATATCGCGGAGGCCGCCTTTACCGTGCTAACCCAGCAAGGACATGTCGGAGAGCTCTATGAGCTGACCGGGCCGCGGCTGCTGAGCTTTGCCGACGCGGTCGCCGAGATCGGCAGGGCCGCCGGCCGCGACATTCGTTTCAAGCGGGTTTCCCATGCCGAGTTCACCACCGCCATCGCCGAGCACGAGTTGCCGGCCGAGTTCGCCTGGCTGCTCAACGAGCTGTTCACCGAAGTGCTCGACGGCCGCAACGAAACGCTGACCGACGGCGTCCAGCGCGTGCTCGGCCGCGCCCCAAAAGACTTTTCCACCTACGCAACCGAAACCGCCGCCACGGGCATCTGGAGGAACTGACATGATCATGAAACTGCTTCCCACCCTCACCTTCGTCGCTGCCATTGGCTCAGGCGTTGTCGGCGGCGTTTTCTTCGCCTTCTCCAACTTTATCATGCCGGCGCTCGCCCGCTTGCCTGCCGGAGGCGGCATCGCCGCCATGAATTCGATCAACATCACCGTGATTACGCCGGCATTCATGACCGCGCTATTCGGCACCGGGCTGGTCTGTCTTGTGCTTGCCGCCGGCGCTCTTATCGGCTGGAGCCAGCCGGGCGCGTTCTGGCTTCTCGCCGGCGCCCTGATCTATCTCGTCGGCAACCCGATCGTGACGATGATGTTCAACGTGCCGCTCAACAACGCCCTGGCCGCCGTCGATCCGGCAAGCGCCAACGGCGCCGCGCTATGGGCCACTTATCTCAAGGACTGGGTGATGTGGAACCATGTCCGCACCATCACCGCCATCGTGGCGCTGGGCTGTTTTATCTTCGCGTGGCGGTGAATGCCGGGGCAAGAAGACCCTCAGGCAGGGTCCTTCGACTTATGACCCTTGCGATCGGCATGGCCGAGATCGCGATCCGGATCGATGACGTCGCGAACCAGTTGCTTGAGTTTTGCGGCGTCGGGAAAACCGCCGTCACGTTTGCGGTCCCAGACCAGCGTGTCATTGCAGGAAATGGTGAAGATGCCGCCGGTGCCGGGCACCAGCGCCACTTCGCCGAGATCGGTGCCGAACGTGGACAGCAGCTCCTGCGCCATCCAGCCGGCCCTGAGCAGCCACAGGCACTGCGTGCAATAGGTGATGCGGACTGTAGGCAGCGCGTGTTGGGTCATGCCGCGCTGAGCTTCGCCAAGGTCTCCTCGTCGACCTCGAAATTGGCGTAGACGCTCTGCACGTCGTCGTCATCTTCAAGCGTCGCGACCAGCTTCATCAGCGATTGTGCCCGCTCCTCGTCGACCGCGATATTGGTCTGCGGCTTCCAGATCGGCTTCACCGATTCAGCCTCGCCGAGCGCGCCTTCCAGCGCCTTCGACACCTCGCCGAGATTCTCGAAGGCGCAGTAGATCGTGTGGCCTTCCTCGTCCGACTGGACGTCGTCGGCGCCGGCCTCGATCGCCGCGTCCATCACCTTTTCGGCGCTGCCGGCCGATGCCGGATAGTAGATCTCGCCGATGCGGTCCCACATGAACGACACCGAGCCGGTCTCGCCCATCGCCCCGCCGGCCTTGGTGAAGGCAGCGCGCACATTCGACGCCGAGCGGTTGCGGTTATCGGTCAGCGCCTCGACGATCAGCGCGACGCCGCCCGGCCCATAACCCTCGTAGCGCACGGCCTCGTAGGTCTCGGCATCGCCCATCGACGCCTTGTTGATGGCGCGCTGGATGTTGTCCTTCGGCATCGACACCGCCTTGGCGTTCTGCACCGCAAGGCGCAGGCGAGGGTTCATCGATGGATCGGGCGTGCCGCTCTTGGCGGCGACGGTGATTTCGCGCGCCAGCTTGGAAAACATTTTCGATCGCACCGCATCCTGACGGCCCTTGCGGTGCATGATGTTCTTGAATTGTGAATGGCCAGCCATGGCACTCCTGTCGTCTTCTCGGCTAGAGCATCCGCGGCCTGGTGAACCACCCGGCGCCTTGCAAAATGCTCGAATTCAAAATCTCAGAACGTCCTGCTGCGTCCGGACGGACGTACGGCGCTCTATGTCGGAATGGCCGGCTTATAGATAAATCGGCTCAATTCGTCCAGCCGCGCCGTGGCAGACGACACGCAAGGGCTTGAGACCCGAAAAAGGCAGGCTTCGGCGGCCGTTCACCCCTCCAGATCGGACTTCAGCCGGTCGAGAATGCTGATCGCGTGCGTGGCATACTGGCTGATCCAGCGGTCGTGGATGTGCTTGATCGGCAGCGCGTTGAGATGGTTCCAACGCTCGCGGCCCTCGCGCCGCGCCACGACCAGGTCGGCCTCCTCCAGCACTTTCAGATGCAGCATGATCGTGCAGCGGTCCATGTCGGGGAAGGCATCGCACAACATGCCGGTGGTCTGCGGCGCATCCTTCAGCCGGTCCAGCAACTCACGCCGGCGCGGATGCGCCAGCGCCTTGAAAACATTGTCGTCCTGCGAATGGCTTGACATGTTATGTTTCTATAACATATCGTTGAACCCTTCAAGGAAGGAGCTGTGGATATGTCTCTTGGATTCAGGGTTTCCGGCCGCATTGGCAAGCCGGTCGCCGAAGTCTTCGACGCGGTCGTCAATCCGAAGAAGCTTAGCGGCTATTTCACTACGATCGGCGGCGCCAGCGCGCCGCTGGTGGCTGGTGCCGGTGTTGTCTGGTGGGGCAAGGTCCCCGTCGAGGTCGACGAAGTGATCAAGGACAGCCGCATCGTGCTGCACTGGGACGCCTCCGATGCCGACGGCAAGCCAGCCTACAAGACCCGCATCGAGATGAATTTCGAACCGCTCGATGATGGCGGCACCTTTGTCACCATCGCCGAGACCGGCTGGCGCGAGGACGCGGTCGGCCTGAAGAAGTCCTATCTCAATTGCGAGGGCTGGTCGCAGATGCTGGCCTGCATGAAGGCCTATGTCGAATACGGCATCAATCTGCGCGACGGCTATTACCGCAGCGAGATGAAGGGCGAGCCGGCCAACGAGAACAACATCTGAAAAACCACCAAGATGACGGAGGCCTGCGATGAAGCAAGTGACGCCATTTCTGATGTTCGAGGGCAAGGCCGAAGAGGCAATGACCTTCTATTGCGAGACGATCCCCGACAGCAGCGTCCTTGACGTCACACGTTACGGCTCCGGCGAAGACGGCCCGGAAGGGACGGTCAAGCTGGCGCGCGTGTCCATAAGCGGTCTGGAAGTGATGGTCTACAACAGCCCCGTGCACCATGCCTTCACATTCACGCCGTCGGTCTCGATGTATGTGGATTGCTCCACGGAGGCAGAGCTGAACGGCATTGTCGAGGCCCTGGCCAAGCACGGCAAATTTCTGATGCCGCTGGACAATTATGGTTTCAGCCGCCGGTTTGCATGGCTCAACGACAGGTTCGGAGTCTCCTGGCAAATCAATTTGGCATAGCGGGTTCTGGACCGAACCGGCCAATCGAACCTGAACACGGGAATGGAGCCAGCAAATGACCGCGAAGATCAGCGGCGGCATCAACATCGCCATGAAAGTGCCGCCACATCAATACCAGGCAACGATCGCCTTCTATCGCGACGTCATCGGCCTGAAGCCATTCACGGCCAAGGCGCCCGCTATCGGCTTTGAACTCGGTCCCAGTCGCCTGTGGATCGACGAGGCGCCGATGCTTAGTCAGGCCGAGGTCTGGCTGGAACTGTTCACCGATGATTTTCCAGGCGCGGCGGACCATCTCGCCAGGGCCGGCGTCGTGCGCTGCGACGCCATCGAGGCACTGGGTGAAGGCTTTCGCGGCGGCTGGATCACCAACCCGGCCAACATCATTCACCTCGTGCGCGAACCCGATGCTTGGTGAACCGGGGCGGCGCCGTGGAAAGGAGGACGCTATGGAAATCCGTGAAACACCGACCGCCGAAGCCGGCATGCTGATAAGGCGGCCGGTCGCCGACGCGTTCGAAGCTATCGTTGATCCGGCGATCACGACAAAATTCTGGTTCACCCACGGCAGCGACAGGCTGGACAGCGGCAAGGAAATCCATTGGGAATGGCGCATGTATGGCGTCTCGACGACGGTAACGGTCAGCGAGATCGTGCCGAACGAGAAGATCGTCATGCAATGGAGCGATCCGCCGACCACGGTGGTGTGGACCTTTACCGAGATGCCGGGCGGCACGACCTTTCTCGAGGTCCGCAATTTCGGCTTTGCCGGCAGCCCCGATGAGCAGGTCAAGCAGGCGATCGACTCGACCGGCGGTTTTGCGCTGGTGCTCGCCGGCGCCAAGGCGTGGCTCGAGCAAGGCCTGACGCTTGGCCTGACCGGCGACCGCCATCCGAAGGGTTTGCCGGGGCATTAGGTCAACCGCGGTGGGCCATCCTCAGTGCCCGCCGCCCTTTGCCTTCTTCCGCCGCCGGGCCAGCATGTTGAGCCCTTCGACCAGTGCCGAAAAACCCATGGCAGCGTAGATGTAGCCCTTCGGAACGTGGTAACCCATGCCGTCGGCGATCAGCGTCATGCCGATCATCAGCAGGAAGCCGAGCGCCAGCATGACGATGCTGGGGTTCCTGGCGATGAAATCGGCCAGCGGCCCGGCCGCCAGCATCATCACGCTCACCGCCACGATCACCGCGATGTACATGATCGCGATTTCGTCGGTCATGCCGACCGCGGTGATGATTGAGTCGATCGAGAAGACGAGGTCGAGCAGCAATATCTGGAAGATGGCGCCGGCCAGCGAAAGCTGCAGCGTTTCGCCCATCATCGTGTCCTGGTGATCATCGAGATCGACCGTGTGGTGGATCTCCTTGGTCGCCTTCCAGACGAGGAACAGGCCGCCGGCAATCAGGATCAGGTCGCGCCATGAAAAGCCGTGGCCGAAGGCGGTGAATATCGGCATCGTCAACTGGACGATGATCGAGATGGTGGCCAGCAGGATCAGCCGCATCACCAGCGCGGCGGAGATGCCGAGCCGCCGGGCGCGGGCTCGCTGCGCTACCGGCAATTTGTTGGTCAAAATCGAGATGAAGATCAGATTGTCGATGCCGAGCACGACCTCCAGCACGATCAGCGTCAGCAGCGCGACCCATGCCGTCGGGTCGGAGACAAAGGCGAAATGCGGCGCCAGGAATTCGACTAGCTGCATGGAGGTCGTCCCCTCTACGATCTAGAGCAGTTTCGCCGGCAATTGGGTATTGCAAGCGTCCATATCAATGTCACGACCAGAAGGAAGGAGCCGTTTCCTCCAGCCGCGGGCCGCGGCGAAACGGCGCGATCCGTTCAGTCAGGCCGCTACGGTCGGAAATGTCGACGCCGACGCCGCACAATGTCGCCGGTCCGGTCGACGCCTCGAAACGGCCTTTCGGCACCTTGGACAAAAACCGGTTGAGCGGCTCCTCCTTGTCCATGCCGAGCGAGGAATCGTAATCGCCGCACATGCCGGCATCGGAAATATAACCGGTGCCGCCATTGAGGATCTGGTGATCGCCGGTCGGCTGATGCGTGTGGGTGCCGACAACAAGGCTGGCACGGCCGTCGACGAAATGGGCGAAGCACATTTTTTCCGAGGTCGCCTCGGCATGGAAATCGATGACGATCGCATCGGCCTGCTCGCCAAGCGGACAAGCGGCAAGTTCGCGCTCGCCGGCCTGGAATGGATCGTCGAGCTCGGGATGCATGAACACCCGGCCCATGATGTTGGCGACCAGCACGCGCGCGCCGTTCCTGGCGATGTAGACGCCCGAGCCGCGCCCCGGCGTGCCTTTCGGGAAATTGGACGGACGCAGGAAGCGTTCCTCGCGCGGCGCGAAAATCAGCGCATCGCGCTGGTCCCAGACATGGTTGCCGGTGGTGACGACATCGGCGCCGGCCGAGATCGTCTCGCGAAAAATCTCCTCGGTGATGCCGAAGCCGCCGGCGGCGTTCTCGCCATTGACGATGACGAAGTCGAGTTTGAAATCCGAGATCAGGCCGGGCAGTTGTTCCCACACCGCCGTACGTCCTGTCTTGCCGACCATGTCGCCGAGGAAGAGAAGTCTCATATAAGCGTGATCCCGAACCGAAGGTCAGCGAAGCAAAAAGCTGCATGACTTTCGGAAAAGACCATGCGTCCAGGAACTTATCTACAATTTCGGCGCGAACAGGCGCAACCCGCTCTCGGTGAGTATTTCCGGAATGATCACGTCATGCGGCTCGTCCGGCACCAGGGCCACCTCCTGGCAGTCGAAGGCAATGCCGATCAGCCGCGGCTGCTGTCCGTTGTCGGCCAGCCGCGCGATCGCCCGGTCGTAATAGCCGGCGCCGTAACCGATGCGGTGGCCGCGCGCATCGAAGGCGGCAAGCGGCACCAGCATCACCTGCGGATCGAGTACCTCGGCTTCCTCATGCGGCCCGACGGTGCCGAAGCCCATGTCGATCATTGGCGCGCCGCGCACCAGTTCGCGAAAAACGATGGTGGTCTTGTCGAGAATGGCCGGCAGGCAGAGCCTCGCGCCCTTCTCGCGCAAGGCAAACATCAGCGGCCGGACGTCGACTTCCGAGCGCATCGGCCAGAAGCCTGAGACGATCTGGCCCGGCTCGACGGTGATCCGGTCGCGCGCCGTCTCGGCCATTTCGAGTGCTGCCTCTACCCGCCAGAACGGATCGAGCGCGTCGCGGCGCCCGAGGGCTTCGTTGCGGAGATTTTTTTTCAGGTCTTTTCGGAAGGTCATGGAGCCAGGATAGAAAAAGTCGGATCTGGACGGGGTTTTGGGAGCGACGTTTCCTACCGCATGGCCCACTGAAATGTGAGTGACGATCCACACAACCGGTGGAGAGAGCGATCCCGGGAACCTACAAAGTAGGTGGGCGCCGTATGAGAAAACCCACGGGTCTTCCCAGGGACAGCTCCCTAGGGATCATTAAGGCCCCGGGGAAAATGTTCTCCTGCCGGGAAGCGCAGACCGTCCCCGCCAATATAGGCAGACGGCAGGCCCAGCGCCAGAGAGACGACACGCTTCGAGTCTTAAATCGACGCAGAACCCCTCAACGAGGTCAGCGCCGGCAAGATCCCCGCTTCGCCAGCAGCGCCTTGCACAGCGAAGGCCGCGTCCTTAGGGTCGCGCGATGAACCCGGGAGCAAAAATGCGTTTCGAAGGCACGGCAGCCTATGTTGCCGACAAGGATCTGATGGTGGCGGTCAACGCGGCGATCGCGCTGGAGCGGCCGTTGCTGGTCAAGGGCGAGCCCGGCACCGGCAAGACCGAACTTGCCCGCCAGGTGGCGGCAGCGCTCGGTCTGGATCTGATCGAATGGCACGTCAAATCGACCACGCGGGCGCAGCAGGGTCTCTATGAATACGATGCCGTCTCGCGGCTGCGCGACAGCCAGCTCGGCGACGAGCGCTTCAACGACATTCGCAATTACATCAAGCGCGGCAAATTATGGAATGCCTTTGCCGCCGGCAAGAAAGTCGTGCTTCTGATCGACGAGATCGACAAGGCCGATATCGAGTTCCCCAACGATCTGTTGCAGGAATTGGATAGGATGGAGTTCTTCGTCTACGAGACCGGCGAGACCATCCGCGCCACCGTCCGGCCGATCGTCATCATCACCTCCAACAACGAGAAGGAATTGCCGGACGCCTTCCTGCGCCGCTGCTTCTTCCACTACATCCGCTTCCCCGACGTCAACACTTTGCACAAAATCGTCGACGTGCATTATCCCGGCATCAAGCAGAAACTGGTGCGAGCGGCATTGACCCAGTTCTATGAGATCCGCGATGTGCCCGGCCTGAAGAAGAAGCCGTCGACCTCCGAGGCACTCGACTGGATCCGCCTGCTGGTCGCCGACGACATCGCGCCCGAGGACCTGCGCGCCGACCCGAAGAATGCGTTGCCGAAACTGCATGGCGCGTTGCTGAAGAACGAACAGGACGTGCATCTGTTCGAGCGCCTGGCCTTCATGGCGAGACGGCAGGGGTGAGGGGCTGGTCAGTCGGAAGCCGACGAAAGCCCTCGGACAGCGGTTTCCCGTCGCTGGACCGTTGCCCTTGGTCAGGGACGGAGGCAGCTTCGGGTTGCCGAGTTCAGAGGGAAATGAAATGACCGAGATCACCGTCCGCCCATTGGCGCAATCCGACCATGCCGATTGGCGGCGTCTGTGGACCGCCTATCTCACCTTCTACGAAACCAAGTTGCCGGAAGCGGTTTACGCCGTCACCTGGAAGCGGCTGTTCACGGCGGGCGAGTTCGAGCCGAAAGGCTTCATCGCCACCCTCGACGGCAAGGCCGTCGGCCTGACGCACTATCTCTACCATCGCTCCTGCTGGTCGGAGATAAACAACTGCTATCTGCAGGACCTGTTTGCCGACCCCGATGTGCGCGGCAAGGGCGTCGGCGCCGCCCTGATCGAAGCGGTCAGGCAGGAAGCCGGCAAGATCGGCGTCAAGAACGTCTACTGGATGACGCACGAGACCAACACCACCGCACGCAAGCTCTACGACCATGTGGCGCGCAGGACCGGCTTCATCGAGTATGATCTGCTGTAGACCGTGAGATGTTCATCCCCTTCTTCCTCGAACTGAAGGCAGCGCGGGTTCCGGTCTCGCTCCGCGAATATCTGTCGCTGCTGGAGGGGCTGGAGGCCGGGCTGGTCGACTATGATGTTGAGGGCTTTTACTATCTCGCCCGCGCCGCTCTGGTGAAGGACGAGCGCCACATCGACCGCTTCGACCAGGTCTTTTCGCACATCTTCAAAGGTGTCGAGGCGCGGGCTGGCGAAAACCCGGTCGATGTCGCAAACATCCCGGAGGAATGGCTGCGGAGGCTCGCCGAAAAGCACCTGACCGATGAGGAGAAGAAGCTGGTCGAGGCGCTGGGCGGCTTCGAAAAGCTGATGGCGAGGCTGAAGAAGCGGCTGGAGGAGCAAAAGGGCCGACATCAGGGCGGTTCGAAATGGATCGGCACCGGCGGCACCTCGCCCTTCGGCGCCTATGGCTACAATCCCGAAGGCGTGCGCATCGGCCAGCACGAAAGCCGCAACCGCCGCGCGGTAAAAGTCTGGGACAAACGCGAGTTCAGGAACTTCGACGATGCCGTCGAGCTCGGCACCCGCAACATCAAGGTCGCGCTGAAGCGCTTGCGCCGCTGGGTGCGCGAAGGCGCCGAAGAGGAATTCGACCTGCCAGGGACCATCCACGCCACCGCCGAGCACGGATATCTCGACGTTAAGACACAACCCGAACGTCGCAATGCGGTCAAGCTGCTGATGTTCTTCGATGTCGGCGGCTCGATGGACGACCACATCAGGAGCGTCGAGGAGCTATTTTCGGCTGCCCGCGCCGAATTCCGCCAGCTCGAATATTTCTATTTCCACAACTGCCTCTACGAGGGCGTGTGGAAGGACAATCGCCGCCGCCATGCCGAGGTGATTCCGACCTTCGATCTCCTGCATAAATATGGCCCCGACTACAAGGTGATCGTCGTCGGCGACGCCTCGATGAGCCCCTACGAGATCGCCCATCCCGGCGGCTCGGTCGAGCACTGGAACAAGGAGGCCGGCGCCGTCTGGCTTGGGCGGTTGCTGCAGCAATGGCCAAATGCCATATGGCTCAACCCGGAAGCCGAGAAGAACTGGGGTTTTACCCATTCGATTGCCATGATCCGCGATATTTTTGACGGCCGCATGTTTCCACTGACGCTCGCCGGCCTCGAAGCCGCGACGAAGCAACTTTCAAGGAAGCACTGAATGGATCCACGCAAAACAGGAAGGTCGACCTGTTTCCTTTGCCTGCAATGCGGTGTCCAGTTCGCGGCGACAGCGACGCCGCCGCGACATTGCCCGATCTGCGAGGACGAGCGGCAATATGTGCGTTGGGAGGGCCAGGCCTGGACCACGCCGGAAGAGCTCGCCGCCGGCCATCGGCTCGCGATGAGAGACGACGCCGGCGTGCTCGCCTTCGGCATCGAGCCGCGCTTCGCCATCGGCCAGCGGGCATTGCTGGCGCAAACGCCGCACGGCAATGTGCTGTGGGACTGCATTTCGATGGTCAGCGACGAGGCGGTGGCCGAGATCAACCGCCGGGGCGGCCTCGCCGCGATCGCCATTTCCCACTGCCATTATTATTCGGCAATGGTCGAGTGGAGCGAGGCGTTTGGCGGCGTGCCGATTTATCTGCACGCCGATGATTGTCAGTGGATCATGCGGCCGCATCCGGCGATCATCAGCTGGCAAGGCGAGACGCGCGCCATAAACCCGTCGCTGACGCTCATCCGCTGCGGCGGCCACTTTGCCGGTGGCCAGGTGCTGCACTGGAAGCGCGACGGCGGCAATGCCATCCTGGCCGGCGACATCGTGCAGGTGACGCCGACTCGCCGCCATCTCAGCTTCATGTACAGCTACCCGAACTACATCCCGCTCAACGCTTCGAAAGTGCTCGGCATCAAGGCCGCGCTGGAGCCTTTCGCGTTCGACCATATCTATGGCGCGTGGTGGAACCAGAACGTCATCGGAGATGCAAAGGCGGCATTTTCAGCATCGGTTGCGCGCTATCTCGCCGCCATCGCCTGAGGAATTCTTCGCGACAGGATAGAAATACGGGCAAACGCGGTAACAAATCCCTATTTCAGGCGAAGTTGGGAAGGCAACCCAAATAGCGACCTAAGCTAAGAGGAAAAAATGGACAGCCACACCTACCCCGTTACCCGCACCGACGCCGAATGGCGCGCCCGGCTGACGCCTGAGCAATATGCGGTGATGCGCAACCACGGCACCGAGCGGCCGGGAAGCTGCGCCCTGCTGCACGAGAAGCGCGCCGGCACCTTCTCCTGCGTCGGCTGCGACCAACCCTTGTTTGAATCCAAGCTGAAATTCGAGAGCGGCACAGGCTGGCCGAGCTTCAACGATCCGGTGCCGGGCTCGGTCGAGACCACCGTCGACCGCAGCTACGGCATGGTCCGCGCCGAATGCCATTGCGCCCGCTGCGGCAGCCATCTCGGCCACGTCTTCGAGGACGGCCCGCCGCCGACCGGCCTGCGCTATTGCATCAACGGCGTGGCGCTCAAATTCGAGCCGGCCGCCTGATCGTCAGGCCACGACCACCAGGATCAGCCACAACGTGGCGCCAAGCGTCATCAGCGAGGCCTTGGCGCCACTTGATTTTCCGGCAGTTCGCCAAACGGCAAAAGTCAGGAAGATGTTGTAGGGCACCGGCGCGAAATGCACCGCCAGAACCAGCGCGAGCGGCAACTTCAGCCCGAGCAGAATGAGCGCCGCCACCGATGACGCGACGTTGATCGCTGTGCCGACAACGACCAGGTCGCGCCAGAACAGCCGATCGAGCGGCACGCCGCCGAGCCAGCGTGAGCGGAAGAAGGCGGCAACGCGCGACATGATCGTCATCGATCGACCGGCTCCTCGCTCTGCTCACCAGCGCAACCCTTCCACAAGGATTGCGTCTGGAAACCCTGCTTTATTCCTGACCCAGAACTTCGGCAATCGCGCGCTCGAAACGCGAGGCTTCCGTCACCAGCCAGTCGGTCATCGCCGGCCAATTGTCTTCGGCAAAACAATTCACCCGCCACATCGAATTGATGCCGAGGCCGTCGCAACTTTGTTCTGGCCTGAGCTTCAGCCTGTCTTCGATGGCCGGCTGGAACGGCTTCAGCCGCGACCAGGCTTGCGTGGCACCGAACTTCTCGTTGCGGCCGAAGAAGACGCCGACATGATTCTGCGCAGGCGCGACGTACATGGAAAGGACCAATGCGAAGTCGGGCAGCCCACGCTGCCAGAACCACGGTCCACGCCTCGCCAGCAGAGCCCTTTCATCCGGATGCCGTTCCGCGAACAGCGTCCAGAAGCTGCGTTGGCGGAATTCAGAGGCGCGGCGGGCGCCAAAATCGAATTCGCTCATGTTCGAACCGTTGAGGGGCGCCGCAACCGGCGCCCAAGGCTATTACCGGCCTACACCATTCCAAGCGCGGCCTTGTACAGATCGAGGATGGACTCCTCTTCCTGCCGCTCGGCCTGGTCCTTCTTGCGCAGCCGGATGATCGACCGCATCGCCTTAGTGTCGAAGCCGGTGCCCTTGGCCTCGGCGAACACTTCCTTGATGTCGTCGGCAATCGTCTTCTTCTCTTCCTCGAGCCGCTCGATACGCTCGATGAAGGCGCGCAACTGGCCGGCGGCAACAGTCTGGCTGGTCTCGGTGATGTCGTCGGCCATATTCTTCTCTCCGCGTCGTTTTCTCACCGCGACTCGGGGTGACCCGAGCGGCGAATTGCAGCGGTTCGATGCCCGACCGGGCGCGGCGGGTCAAGGTGCTATCGATGCGGCATGAAGGGCTGCTGCCAGGCGCCGACAAGGCTGTCTGATGCCGGCCTATTTCACCCGAATGCGATCAGCAGATCCTTGGCATCGATCTGGTCGCCGGCCTTGACGAGCACCTCGGCGATGGTGCCGTCGCGCTCGGCATGCAGCGCCGTTTCCATCTTCATCGCTTCGATCGACAGCAGCACGTCGCCGGCCTTCACCGCCTGGCCGGCAGCGACCGCAAGCGCCGAGACGACGCCGGGCATCGGCGCGCCGACATGCGCCTCATTGCCCGGCTCCGCCTTGCGCCGTGCCTTGGCAGCGGACGCGCCATGCGCCCGGTCCGGTACCTTCACGCGGCGCGGCTGGCCGTTGAGCTCGAAGAACACGGTGACCATGCCCTTTTCGTCGACATCGCCCATGGCAAGGCAGCGCACCACCAGCGTCTTGCCTTTCTCGATGTCGACGAAAATCTCGTCTTCCGGCTTCATGCCGTAGAAATAGGTCGGTGTCGGCAGCACGCTGACCGGGCCGTAGGTCTCCTGCGCGGCGGCGAAATCCGAAAACACCTTCGGATACATCAGCCACGACGCGAACTCGAACTCACTGAGCTTGCGCTCGAGCTTTTCCTCGACCTCCCTGCGGCTGGCCGTGAGGTCCGCCGCCTTGAGCAGCGAACCCGGCCGCACCGTGATCGGCTTTTCGCCCTTCAGCACCTTCTTCTGCAATGGCTTTGGCCAGCCGCCCGGCGACTGGCCGAGGTCGCCGCGCAACATCGACACCACAGAATCCGGGAAGGCGATGTCCCGCGCCGGATTCTCGACGTCGGCGACGGTCAGGTCCTGGCTGACCATCATCAGCGCCATGTCGCCGACGACCTTGGACGACGGCGTCACCTTGACGATATCGCCGAACATCAGATTGACGTCGTGATAGGTCTGCGCCACTTCGTGCCAGCGCGTCTCCAGCCCAAGCGAGCGCGCCTGTTCCTTGAGGTTGGTGAACTGCCCGCCAGGCATTTCGTGCAGATAGACCTCCGATGCTGGCCCCTTCAGGTCGCTTTCGAAGGCGGCGTACTGGTTGCGCACCGCCTCCCAGTAGAACGAGATATTCCTGATCCATTGCGGGTCGAGGCCCGGATCGCGCTCGGTGCCCTTCAGCGCCTCGACGATCGAACCCAGGCATGGCTGCGAGGTGTTGCCAGATAGCGAATCCATCGCCGCGTCGATGCCGTCGACACCGCTCTCCACCGCTGCCAGCACGGTGGCCGCCGACAGGCCGGATGTGTCGTGCGTGTGGAAGTGGATCGGCAGGTCTGTCGCCTCGCGCAGTGCCTTGAACAGCACGCGGGCAGCACTCGGCTTTAGAAGCCCCGCCATGTCCTTGACGGCAATGATATGGGCGCCCGCCGCCTGCAATTCGCTGGCCAGGCCGACATAGTATTTCAGATCGTATTTCGCCCGCGCCGGATCGAGTATGTCGCCGGTATAGCAGATCGCCGCTTCGATCAGCTTGCCCTCGGCGCCGACCGCATCCATGGCCACACGCATGTTCTCGACCCAGTTCAGGCAGTCGAAGACGCGGAACAGGTCGATGCCGCCAGCAGCGGCCTGGTGGACGAAATGCTGGACGACGTTGTCGGGATAGTTGGTATAGCCAACGCCGTTGGCGCCACGCAGAAGCATCTGCAGCAGAAGATTGGGTGCTGCCTCGCGCACCAGCGACAGCCGCTCCCATGGATCTTCGGTGAGGAAGCGCATGGCGACGTCGAATGTTGCGCCGCCCCAGCATTCGAGTGACAAAAGCTGCGGCAGAGCGCGCGCATAGGTGCCGGCGATGCCGGCGATGTCATAGGTGCGCACACGCGTCGCGAGCAAGGATTGATGCCCGTCGCGCATTGTCGTGTCGGTGACCAGCACCTCTTTTTGCTCGCGCATCCACGCCGCGAATTTCTCCGGCCCGAGCACGTCGAGCTTCTGCTTGCTGCCGTCAGGCACATTGCCGTTGAGATATGGCACCACCGGTGGCGCCGCATCTGCTTTTGGCTGCGGCCGGCCGCGCGTCTCGGGATGGCCATTGACCGAAACGTCGGCAAGATAGTTGAGCAGCTTGGTCGCGCGGTCCTGCCGCTTCACGCTGGCGAACAGTTCCGGCGTCGTGTCGATGAACTTGGTGGTGTAGGAATTGTCGGCGAAGCTCCGGTGATTGATGATCGCCTCGAGAAAGGTGAGATTGGTCGCCACGCCCCGGATTCGGAATTCGCGCAACGCCCGGTTCATGCGGGCGATGGTCTCGGCCGGCGTCGGCGCCCACGCCGTCACCTTTTCCAGCAATGGATCGTAGAAGCGGGTGATGACCGCGCCCGAATAGGCGGTGCCCCCATCAAGGCGGATGCCGAAGCCGGTGGCGCCGCGATAGGCGGTGATGCGGCCATAGTCGGGGATGAAATTATGCTCGGGGTCTTCAGTGGTGATGCGGCACTGCAGCGCGTGCCCGTTGAGCCTGATGTCCTTCTGCGTCGGCACGCCCGATTCCGCCGTGCCGATGGCAAAGCCGTCGAGTATGTGGATCTGTGCTTTGACGATGTCGATGCCGGTCACTTGTTCGGTGACGGTGTGCTCGACCTGGATGCGCGGATTGACCTCGATGAAATAGAATTTTCCGGTATCGGCATCCTGCAGGAACTCGACCGTGCCGGCGCCGATATAGCTGGTTTCGCGCGCGATCCTCAGCGCATAGGCGCAAAGCTCCTCGCGCTGCGACATTTCGAGATAGGGAGCCGGCGCCCGCTCGACCACTTTCTGGTTGCGGCGCTGGATCGAACAATCGCGCTCGAACAGATGCACCGCATTGCCATGCGTGTCGCCCAGCACCTGCACCTCGACATGGCGGGCGCGCTCGATCAGCTTCTCGAGATAGACCTCGTCCTTGCCGAAAGCCGCCTTCGCCTCACGCTTGCCTTCCATCACCTCGCGGGCGAGATCGGCCTCGGAGCGGATGGCGCGCATGCCGCGGCCGCCGCCGCCCCAAGATGCCTTGAGCATCACCGGGTAGCCGATCGTCCTGGCGAGTTCCTTCACCGCCGCCATGTCGTCCGGCAAGGGATCGGTGGCGGGAATTACCGGCACACCGACTTCGATTGCGAGATTGCGGGCGGCGACCTTGTTGCCCAGCCTGCGCATCGTATCCGGCTTTGGCCCGATGAAGATGATGCCGGCCGTGGCGCAGGCCTCGGCGAATTCCGGGCTCTCCGACAGCAGGCCGTAGCCTGGATGGATGGCATCGGCGCCCGAAAGCCTGGCGACGCGGATAACCTCCTCGATCGACAGATAGCTTTCGATCGGCCCCATATCCCTGGTCAGGTGCGGCCCGCGCCCGACCTGGTAGCTTTCGTCGGCCTTGAAGCGATGCAGGGAGTATTTGTCTTCCTCCGCCCAGATCGCCACGGTTTTGAGGCCGAGTTCATTAGCCGCGCGGAAGACGCGGATGGCAATTTCGGAGCGGTTGGCGACAAGGATCTTCGAGATTGCCAAGGACAGGGCTCCGGACACGGGGAAGGGAACTGCCGGACATGATTAGCGCGAAAATGCTGCAGTGCAAACAAAATCGGGCAGCGGCTAAACCGATTTAAATCAACTCGATGTCGTCAAAACGGAAATGCCCGGCGCAAGCGCCGGGCATTTCCAAAATTATCGTCGTCGACAGGCTTACATCTTCTGGATGTAGGTGTACTTGCCGTCGTCGCCCTTCTTCCACTCGTACATGACGTAGCCGGGCAACGTCGGATCGCCCTTCGCGTCATAGGAGAGGTCGCCCAGAACGGTCTTGAACGGACCCTTCTCATGCAGCGCCTTGGCAACTTCCTGCGGGTCGTTCGACTTGGCAACGGTGGCTGCTTCGGCGATCGCCTGCATGGCGGCGTAGGAGTAAAGCGTGTAGGCCTCCGGTTCGAAGCCCTGCGCGCGGAACTTCTCGACGAGTTCCTTGTTCGTCGGGATCAGACGCGGATCCGGGCCGAACGTGTTCAGCGTGCCCGCAACTGCGTCGCCAGCGATCGAGGCCAGCTCGTTCGACACGATGCCGTCGCCGGAAACCAGCGTCGCCTTGAGGCCCTGGTCAGCCGCCTGGCGGATGATCAGGCCGGCTTCGGTGTGCAGGCCACCCCAATAGATGATGGAAACGCCGGCTTCCTTCATCTTGGCGATCAGCGCCGAGAAGTCCTTGTCGCCGACATTGACGCCTTCGTACATGACTTCCGTCAGGCCGGCTGCGTTCATCGCCTTCTTGGTCTCATCGGCAAGGCCCTGGCCGTAGGTCGTCTTGTCGTGGATGACCGCGATCTTGGCATCCTTGAAGTTCGCCGCGAGATAGGCGCCGGCGATGCTGCCCTGCTGGTCGTCACGTCCGCAGGTGCGGAACGTGTTCCACATGCCGCGTTCGGTGAACTTCGGATTGGTCGCGGCCGGCGTGATCTCGAGGATGCCGTTTTCCGCGTAGACTTCCGACGCCGGGATCGAGACGCCCGAGTTGAAGTGGCCAACCACGAACTTGACGCCGTCGCCGACGAACTTGTTGGCGACCGAGATGCCCTGCTTCGGATCGGAGACGTCGTCGCCGACCGAGAGCTTGATCTGCTCGCCATTGATGCCACCGGCCGCATTGATGTCGGCGACGGCCTGTTCGGCACCCTTCTGCAGCTGCGCGCCGAAGGCGGCATTCGGACCGGTGATCGGACCGGCGACGCCAACCAGGACGTCAGCCCACGCGCTGCCGCTGAACGCGATCAGCGCGGTCAGGGCGACGGCGGACAAAAGTGATTTTTTCATGTAAAACGCTCCCATTTACGGAGTGGGCGTTGGATGATGCTTTCATGCGATGCCCACTTTTACTCGCAGAAAACGTACTTTGCCGATTTTCAGGCACTTGTCACGCCGATTCATCCCCGAAACGGCGTTAATCATGAACGTCAACCTTTCGGCTTCCAGCTCAAAACCGATGCTCTTTCATAGAGCCAATTATACTGTGTCACCATCTGGTTTGTGCGCGTGTATTGATAGCCGATGAAGCCCAATATCATCAGTACGATCGTATCCACGATATAGTAATGCAGCGAGAACATCGTGCCGCCGAACAGCGCGTGATGAATGAACCTTACGCCAATGCCAAGGCCGAGCATGTAGGCGAACAATTGGAGGAAGCTGCGCCATGTCTGGGCGCTGGCCTTGCCGGTCATCCATGCCGCCCAGCCGCCGAGCAGGCAGGTGACGAAGAAGAACTGCCAGATCGAGGGTTCCTCGTAGAGAATGCCCTGCATGATGAAGTCTCCTGAACTCAGTGGTGGCCGCCTTCGAGATAGGCGGCGCGCACTTCCGGATTGGCGAGCAGCTCCTTGCCGGTGCCGCTCATCGTCACATTGCCGTTGACCATGACATAGCCGCGCGTCGCGAGCTTCAGCGCGCCGAAGGCGTTCTGCTCGACCAGAAACACTGTCAGCCCTTGGGTCCGGTTCAACTCGCGGATGGCGTCGAAGATCTGCTTCACGATCAGCGGCGCCAGGCCGAGCGACGGCTCGTCGAGCAGGAGCAGCTTCGGCCGTGCCATCAGCGCACGCCCGATCGACAGCATCTGCTGTTCGCCGCCCGACAGGGTGCCGCCGCGCTGGGCGATGCGTTCCTTCAGGCGCGGAAACAGCGTGAACACCTTCTCGACGTCCTCGTCGTAATGCTTGAGGCCGTCGAGGCTGGCGCCCATCTGCAGGTTTTCCATCACCGTCATGCGCGGGAAGATGCGCCGGCCCTCCGGCGACTGGGCGATCCGCATGCGCGCGATCTCATGCGTTGGCATCTGGGTAATATCGGTGCCGGCGAAGGTGATCGTGCCCGCCCGGGCCCGCGGAGCACCAAAAATGGTCATCATCAGCGTCGACTTGCCGGCGCCGTTGGCGCCGATCAGCGCCACGATCTCGCCCTGCCTGACGGTGACGTCGACACCGTTCAGCGCCCTGATGTTGCCGTAGTAGGTCTGGACGCCTTTGATATCGAGCAGCGTTGTGCCGGCCATCACTTGCGCCCTCCGCGCTTGCCCGCAGGTGCGGCAGCAGTCTTGCCGGCAACTGTTTTCGCAGTTTTCCCGGAAGCGTGGCTCGTTTCCACTTTCCCGGCGTCGACGCGGCGCGAAAATTCCGTCTCCTTGCCGGCGGCGAGAAGCTTGGCCTGACCAACCCAGTCCTCACGGGCGATGCGTCCGTCGAAGGCGAGATAGGCCTCGACGGCCGCGACGTCGGCTTTCTTCCATGCCGCGATCTGGTCGAAATGGAAGATGCCGTGCTGGTTAAGCTTCTTCTCGTTGACCGTGCCGATGCCCTTGATGCGGGTCAGATTGTCGGCCTCGCCGCCACGTGGCGCTGTGAGCCGGTTCGAAACGCCCGCGACCTTCGACTTGGCCGGCGCCTTAGCCGTGGAGGGTTTCGCGGTCGGCTTAGCTGCAGCGGGTTCCGCCTTGGCCGGGGGAGCGGCGGCTTGCGCTGCTGCCTTGCTTGCCGCGGCACTCGACTTTGCATCGAACTGCCCGGCTTTCGAGGCGCCTTTCGACACGGTCACGCGCTCGCCCTCGCTGTGGCCGATCGTATCGGTCACCGGTCCGGCGAGATACGAAGACGATGTGCCTGGGCCGTGCGCGGAATCGGGACCGGTGTCCAATTGCTCGATGACGTCCTCGTCGCCGACTTCGGTCAGTACCGTCTCGACTTCCTCGTCTTCGACGCCGAGATAGGCAGCGATGACGCGCGGGTCCGTGCGTACCGAATGCGGGCTGCCGTCCGATATCTTGCGCCCGTATTCGAGCACCACGACGTGGTCGGAAATCTGCATGACCACCGCCATGTCGTGCTCGATCAGCAGGATCGAGGTGCCGGTGTTGTCTTTGATGTCCATCAGCAGCGCGTTGAGCGCCATTGATTCTTTCGGATTGAGGCCGGCAGCCGGCTCGTCGAGGCAGAGCAACTCCGGACCCGTGCACATCGCCCGCGCGATCTCGAGGCGTCGTTGCGCGCCATAGGGCAGGTCGCCGGCCGGGTCGTCGGCACGGTCGACGAGATCGGCCTTCTCCAGCCAGTGCCTGGCCAGTTCGACCGACTCGGCCGATGCCTTCCGGTAGCCGCTGAAGCCGAACAGGCCGAGCACGGTGTAGCCGGACGCCTTCATCAGCTTGTTGTGCTGGGCTACCAGCAGGTTCTCGAGCAGCGTCATGCCCGAGAACAGGCGGATGTTCTGAAAGGTGCGCGCCACCTTGGCGCGTGCCGGGATTTCATGGTTCGGCAGGCGTTCGAGCAGATAGCTCGAGCCGTCGCGCCTATTGAGCGTGAGCATGCCTTCCGACGGTTTGTAGAAACCGGTGATGCAATTGAACACCGTGGTCTTGCCGGCGCCGTTCGGTCCGATCAGCGCGGTGATCTCGCCGCGCTTGGCCTGGAAGGAGAGATCGCCGATGGCGACCAGACCGCCGAATTTCATCGACAGATGGTCGACCTGCAGGATGGCATCGTTCATGGGAGATGGGTTCGTATCACTCATCAGCCGTGGCCTTCCTTGGTGAAGGAGCCGGATACGGCCTTGCTCTTCTTGAGGAAGGCTGTCGGTTCACGGCTGCCGACGAAGCCGCGCGGCTTCCACAGCATGACGATGACCATGGCCATGCCGAATAAAAGCATGCGGTAGAGTTCCGGGGTGAAGTCGGGGCCGAAGACCTGCTTCAGGAAATCGAGTTCGCGCAGCACCTCCGTGCCGCCGATCATCACCATGGCGGCGACGGCGATGCCAACCAGCGAACCCATGCCGCCAAGCACGACCATAGCCAGAATGATGGCCGACTCCAGGAAGATGAAGGATTCGGGGCTGACGAAACCTTGCCGTGCCGCGAAGAACGAGCCGGCGAAGCCGCCGAACATGGCGCCGGTGGCAAAGGCAGTGAGCTTGGTGGTGGTGGTGTTGATGCCGAGCGAGCGGCAGGCGATCTCATCCTCGCGCAGCGCTTCCCAGGCGCGGCCGACAGGCATGCGCCTTAGCCTTATCGTGACGAAGGCGGTGAGCAGGCAGAGCCCCAGGATCAGATAGTAGAGGAATATCTTGTAGTAGGCGCTCGATGTGGCGATATCCAACACCTTGGCGATATAATTCGGATCCGAAACGTTGAACGTCATCAGGCCGAAAAAGGTGACCTTGGGGATGCCGGAGATGCCGGCCGAGCCGTTCGTAACCTCGCGCCAATTGATCAGCACGAGACGAATGATCTCGCCGAAGGCAAGCGTCACGATCGCCAGATAATCGCCGCGCAGACGCAGCACCGGAAACCCGAGCAATACCCCCCAGAAGGCGGCCATGGCGCCGGCGGCGGGCAGCAGGATCCAGAACGACAGGCCAAAATGCGTGCCGAGCAGCGCATAGGCATAGGCGCCGACCGCGTAGAAGGCGACGTAGCCGAGATCGAGCAGGCCGGCGAGGCCGACGACGATGTTCAGCCCCCAGGCCAGCATCACATAGATCAGGATCTGGATGCCGAAATTGTCGACCCATTTCAGTGAACCCTGGAACCCGCCGGCCATCGACCCTGCGTACACGGCAAGCACCGCCACGACGATGATCGGGTAGAGCGCCAGTGCGGTTATGCCCAACGCCGAGAAATGGGCGAGGATGAAGGTGCGGAAATAGAACAGCACCGAGGCCAGCGCATAGATGATCGCCAGCGCCCGCGCGAAGCGCGCATAACCGGCGAGACCCGGCCCCAGCAAACCATCGAGCGAGCCGGCCAGCAGCGCCAGCACAGCCACTACGACGACGGCAGCAATGAAATACGGCAACCGGAAGAACCGCGTCGCCACGCTTTCCGGCAACAGCCCGGTGGCGATGTCGGCAATCTTCTGGTTGGCCAGGAAGGGCTGGCCGTAGGCAACGTAGAGAAAGCGGCCGAGCATGGTGGCGATCACCACGGCGGCGAGCAGGCCCCAGCGCTGTACGAGGATCAGCTCGTTGGAGATGTTCTGATCGGTCCGCAGGCCGATGAACAGCACGAACAGGCCGAGCGCGATGGCACCAGCATAAAGCGCCTCGCGCGTGGCGCGTTGCACTGGGGTGGCGACGACGCCGCGCTCCGGAGATACAGTGACCGCCATGACCTCAGACCTTTTCGACTTCTGGCCGGCCCAATATGCCGGAAGGCAGGAAGATCAGGACGATCGCCAGGATGGAGAAGGCGGCGACGTCCTTGTAGTCGATCGAGAAATAAGCCGACCACATGCTTTCGATGAAGCCGATCATCAGCCCGCCGAGCACGGCGCCGGGCAGCGAGCCGATGCCGCCGAGCACCGCCGCGGTGAACGCCTTCACGCCGGGCGTGAAACCGTCGGAGAAGGCGATGACGCCGTAATACATCAGGAACAGCGTGCCGGCGACGGCAGCAAGGGCCGCACCCATGACGAAGGTGATCGAGATGGTGCGGTCGACGTCGATGCCAAGCAACGCCGCCATCTTGCGGTCCTGCTCGCATGCCCTTTGCGCCCGGCCTAGTGAGGTCTTGTTGACCAAATACCAGAACAGCGCCAGCAGCAGCGCGGTGACGATGACGATGATGATCTGCTTCAGCGATACGCTGATGCCCTCGATGTTGTAGACCGTGGACACCATCGGCGGGATCGGCTTGTTGCGCGGCCCTTGCGTCACCTGGACGAAGTTCGACAGGGCGATCGACATGCCGATCGCGGTGATCAGCGGGGCCAGCCGGAACGAACCGCGCAAAGGCCGGTAGGCCACCTTCTCGATCGTCCAATTATACAGGCTGGTCAGCAGCATCGCGACGATCATCATGATCAGCAGCGCGATCACCACCGGCAAGGAATAGAACAATGCGCCGAGAATGAGGAAAACGATGAGGGCGGTGAATGCCCCGACCATGAAGATGTCGCCATGGGCAAAATTGATCATGCCGATGATGCCGTAGACCATCGTATAGCCGATCGCTATCAGCCCATAGATCGATCCCAGCGTCAGCCCATTGATAAGCTGCTGGACAAAATACTGCATGCTGTCGTGGCTCCCCTGGAATGTCGCCCATGCAGACGCATTCCTTTTCGTATTTCCCCTAGTCGTAAAGTTTCGAGCCCGGATTGCAACGTGATTTTTCGATGGCTATGCGTGTTTTCGCCGCACGCCGTCCGATTGCCCGTTTTATTCCCGTCCGGCCCCTGGACCATCGCGGACCCTACCATTGGCCTAACGCAATGTCTTTGACGATTCAACCGCACCATGCGCCTCGTTTCGAAGAAATCGCCGTCAAAATAAGTTGATGAGCGGGATCGTTGCGTCGTTGATCGCAATCCGTTTACGCTCTCTTTCTTCCCCTGCGTCAGCGTTTTTTCTATTTGACGACGAAGCCGTGCGCGAACGGGTCGCGGTCGTCGATGAAGATCGTGTTCAATCCGGTCATCCGTGCCCAGCCGCCGATCGACGGAATGATCGCCGGCTTGCCGGCGACGGTGACCTCTTTTTCCACCCTGCCCTTGAACAGCGAGCCGATGATCGATTCATGGACGAAGTCGTCGCCAACCCCAAGCTTGCCCTTGGCGTGAAGCTGCGCCATCCGCGCCGAGGTGCCGGTGCCGCAGGGCGAGCGGTCGATCGCCTTGTCGCCGTAGAAGACGGCGTTGCGGGCATCGGCTTGCGGGTTGGTCGGCGCACCGGTCCACAATATGTGCGACAGCTTGTCGATGCCGGGATTCTCCGGGTGGACGAAGGAATATTTCTCGTTGAGCCGCTGCCGCACCACCGGGCTCCAGGCGATCAGCTCGCCCGCCGAATGGTCGGCCATGTCGCGATAGTTCGTTTGCGGTTCGACGATGGCGTAGAAATTGCCACCATAGGCGACATCGACGCTGATCTCGCCGAGCCCGGGGCATTCGACCGTCAGTCCCTCGGCATAGAGGAAGGACGGCACATTGGTGATGCGCACCTCCTCGACATAGTCGCCGACCTGCTTGTACTCGGCGACGACCAGGCCCGCCGGCGTATCCAGCCTGAGCACGCCCGGCGTCTTCGGCTTGATCAGCCCATGTTCGACGGCAAAGGTCACAGTGCCGATTGTGCCGTGGCCGCACATCGGCAGACAGCCGGAGGTTTCGATGAACAGGATGGCGATGTCGCAATCCTCGCGCGTCGGCGGATAGAGGATCGAGCCGGACATCACGTCATGGCCGCGCGGCTCGAACATCAGCCCGGTGCGGATCCAGTCATATTCGGCCAGGAAATGCGCTCGCCGCTCCATCATCGTCGAGCCGTTGAGCAGCGGTCCGCCGCCGGCGACCAGCCGCACCGGATTGCCGCAGGTGTGGCCGTCTATGCAGAAGAAGGAATTCTTGGCCATGCCGGCTCCCAACTGAATGTCTTCGATCTCAAAACCGTTGCGGACTGAACGGACCGAGATCGAGCGATGGACCCTGCCCGAGAACGAGCTCACGGATCAAGCGTCCGGTCGCCGCGGCCTGGGTCAGGCCGAGATGACCATGGCCGAAGCCATACACCACCGACGGCGTTTTTTGCGACCGCCCGATCACCGACAACGAATCCGGCAGCGACGGCCGGAACCCCATCCATTCGCGGCCATTGGCCGGATCCAGCCCTGGCAGGAATTTTTGCGCCTTTTCGAGCAGTGCTTTCGAGCGCGCATAATTGGGCGGCCTTTCGAGGCCGCCGAGCTCGACCGCGCCACCGACGCGCAGGCCGGTCTCGAGCGGCGTGATGACAAAGCCATGCCCGGAGAAGATCAATTGCCGCTTTACGTCGAACGCAGTCTTCGGCAGCGTCGTGTTGTAGCCACGCTCGGTCTCCAGCGGGATGCCGTCGCCGAGATGTCTTGCCAGCAGATGCGACCAGGCCCCGGCAGCGATGACGACATGCTTTGCCCGACGCGTCGTACCGTCGGCCATGGTCAGGATCGCGTCGCCCTGTCCCGCCTCGATACGCTCGATCCGGGCCTTTTCGAACCCCGCGCCCAACCTCTCGGCATAGGCCCATAAGGCCTTTCCAAGCAGCTTGGGGTCGGCGACGGTCTTCCACCCCGGCACGAACGTGCCCCTGGCGAAGCGCGGCGACAGGCCGGGCTGCAAGGCGGCGAGAGCGCTGCCTTCGACATGGTTGAAGCCGATGCCGAAGCGCTGCCTTGCCGCCCAGCCGGGCAGCGACGCCTTGAACTCGGCCTCGCTTTCGTAGAGTTCGAGCGAGCCGTCCTCGTGCAGCATCGGCCGTGTGCCGGAACGGTCGAGCAAGCCCATCCATTCCGCCTCGGCGAGCTTCATCATCCCGGCCTGCGCGGCAAGGCCGGCTTCATAGCGGTCGCTTCGGCCGGCCCGCCAGAAGCGGACCAGCCAGGGCAACAGCTTCGGCAGATAGGCGGGCGGAATGCTGAGCGGGCCTAGCGGGTCGGCGAGCCATTTCGGCAACTGCCTGATCATGCCCTTGTGAGCCAGCGGCAGCACATCGGAGAACGCCAAGGCAGCGGCATTGCCGGAGCTGGTTTCCTCGCAGATCCCCGTCCGATCGAAAATCGTGACGTTTCGCCCCGCCTCGGCCAGAAAGCCGGCGGCGCAGATGCCGATAATGCCGCCACCAATGATGGCAACATCGAGCGTAGCATTATCATTCATTGCCATGCGCCGCGCTGCACATCTGCAAATACCCTCGAAGGGACTGGATCAGAATGCCGGCAGCTCTGGCCGCACCGCCAGCGCGTCCCTGACGGTCTTTTCGACAGCCTTGCGCCGCTCGCCCGCCAACGGCTGACGCGGCATGCGCACCCGGTCATTGGTATCGATGGCGAAGACCTCCGCGAGCTTGATGTTCTGCACCAGATAGGTCGAGACGTCGAGGTCGAGCAGCGGCCGGAACCAGCGGTAGATTTTCAACGCCTCCTCGCGGCGGCCCTGTCTCATCAATTGATAGATGGCGACTGTCTCGCGCGGGAACGCGGTGACCAGGCCCGCCACCCAGCCAATGGCGCCGACCGACAGCGCCTCGAAGGCAAGATTGTCGACGCCGGTGAACAGGTCATAGCGGTCGCCGAGGCGGTTGATGATCTCGGTCGAGCGGCGGATGTCGTCGGAGGACTCCTTGATGGCAACGAAGCGCTGGTCCTTCGCCAGTTCCTCCATCTGGTCGACAGTGACGTCGACGCGGTAGGCAAGCCGGTTGGAATAGATCATCAGCGGCAGGTCGCCGGCCGCGGCGACGGCGCTGAGTGCCGCGACCGTCTCCTCGGTATTGGTATGGTAGATCGGGCTCGGCACCACCATCAAACCGTTGGCGCCTTCTTTTGCGGCGCGGCGCGCGATCGTCGCCGCCTCGCGTGTGCCGGCTTCGTTGACCGTCAACAGCACCGGTTTGTTGCCGGCGATCTTCTGCGCGGTCTTCAGCACCTCGATCTTTTCGTCATGCGACAGCATCGGTCCTTCGCCAAGCGAGCCACAGACGATGATGCCGTCGCAGCCGGCCTCCATCTGCAGCGCAAAGCAGCGCTCCATCTCGGCATGGTCGAGGCGATCATCCTCGGTGAATTTGGTCGTAACGGCGGGGAAAACTCCGGCCCACATGTCGGTCGCTCCATCTGATATATCAGTCGTATATTTCTTAAGACGCCGGCTGTCAACGTTGAATCTGATATGATATATCAAAAATATATCAGGAGACGCCGCATTGGTATATGACAACCCAGGCTCCGAGCCGGCGACTGCGAAGGCCTACCGCAGGCTCGAGCATATGATCGTGACGCTCGAACTGGCGCCCGCGAGCTTCATCACCGAGGGGGCGCTGATCGACAGGCTCGGCCTCGGCCGCACCCCGGTGCGCGAAGCGATCCAGCGGCTGGCCTGGGAGGGGCTGCTCGAGGTCCGGCCGCGTGCCGGCATTGCCATTGCCCCGCTTCACCCTGGCGACTGGCTGCGCGTCCTCGATGCCCGCCGCGGCGTCGAGGTCGTGCTTGCCCGCTCGGCCG
Organism: Mesorhizobium sp. M0189; assembly: GCF_040322135.1. Taxonomy (NCBI): domain Bacteria; kingdom Pseudomonadati; phylum Pseudomonadota; class Alphaproteobacteria; order Hyphomicrobiales; family Phyllobacteriaceae; genus Mesorhizobium; species Mesorhizobium sp. M0189. The sequence goes on along the minus strand of NZ_JAMYSW010000003.1, from coordinate 264,378 downwards.
CCCGCTTCGTCACCCGCGAGGCCGCCGACCTGTTTCATGACGCAGCGCTGGCCATGCAAAAGGCCGTGATTTCGGAAAATGTTCTTTGCTTCATCCAAGCCGACAAGGCGCTTGATGAGGCGCTGGCGCTGGCTGCAGACAACCCGTTCGCGGCGCGCCTGGCGGCGCCCTTGCAAACCCACAGCCGCCGCTTCTGGTTCCGCTACAAGGCCGATACCGGCTTGGCCGAATCCGCCGAGCACCATGTCGCATTGATCCGCTCGATCCTCGCCGGCGACGAAGAGGCCGCGGCCAAGGACGCCAAGCGGCTGATGGCGTTGCTGCGCGGCCACGCTGAGGCAGCTGCTACGCGCTGACGCCGCCCGCTCCCTCATGAGTTTTGGCCGGGCAGGGCCTCCACGCTTTCCCAATTTTCGCCGGCTGCGACAATGCAGCTTCTGCCGGCGACGTCGGTCACGATGACCGTCCAGCTTCCGCTATCGGCGACAAAAACTTCCATGACCGCCTCCTGACCGATCAGTCCGAGAGCAAACTGTCTTTCCTGGAAATTCTCGGCCAGGTGGGCGACGAGGTCGCCATGTTCAACGCAGTATTGATATTGGGCGCTTGCGGCATTCGTACCCCCCGCGAATAAGCCAGCAAAAGCTACGGTCTTCACCCATCCTAACAGCGATTTGCGTGCCATAGGGCACCTCCTTTGCCATCACGATCCGGCAAAGGGAGGTGATTGACGGCCTCATTTTGCCGGAGCGATCCAGGCCGGTTCCGACGTCATCATCGCGTCGCTCCTTTCCGTGTTCCGGTCTGCCGCCAGCGGGAACGATTCTGGATGTTCTCGCTATGTTCCATATATGGTATCGCTAACGAAAAATAGCAAGCCGTGCGCGCCTCAAGTGGGCGCGGGGAGATCCGTTTCAAGGTCGCCGAGAACAGGGCCGCAGCCCGGCTGTCGTGCCGAGGCTGCGGCCAGGTGAATAGGAAAGGCCTACTTCAGGTACCGGGCAGCGCCGCTATCGTCATCGCGCTCTCCCAGCCTTCGCCGACTGAAATCACGCAGCTTTGACCTTTTGTATCGCTGGCGAGGATGGTCCAGGTGCCCTTGTCGGAAACGAAGACTTCAAGCACCACATTCGGATTGACGACGCCAACCGCGCTCGGGTTTTCATGAAACTTCTCGCCGAGCGCCTTGACCATATCGGCGCGTGCCGCGCATTGCTCGGCAGCCATTGCCGGGATGGCGGAAAGCGCCGCCGTTGCCGCGCAAGCTATGATCGCCATGAGACGTGTCATCTGACATCTCCTTTGCGCCGGACGATATCCCCCGGAGCCGTCACCAGCGCCGTTGGTTGATCTGCCAGCTCCTCCTTCGCGGCAGGACTGCAACCTAAGAGGATTGCTGCCTTCTTGGTTCCATCACATTCGTGTTCATGCGGATGAAGACGGCGACAAAAAAGGCCCGGGCTCCAAGCCCGGGCCTTTTCTTGCTTTCTGCGATTTGGATCAGTTCATCGTCGGGATGACGAACTCGGCGCCGTCCTTCACACCGGCCCGCGCGCCCGCAGCCGAAGCGAGGACGCGCAGACAGGAAACCGTCCGGCTAATTCATCGTCGGGATGACGAACTCGGCGCCGTCCTTCACGCCGGACGGCCAGCGCGACGTCACAGTCTTGGTCTTGGTGTAGAAGCGGAACGCGTCCGGCCCGTGCTGGTTGAGGTCGCCGAACGAGGACGCCTTCCAGCCGCCAAACGTATAGTAGGCGATCGGCACCGGGATCGGCACGTTGATGCCGACCATGCCGACCTGGACTCGTGAGGCGAAGTCCCGCGCCGCATCGCCGTCGCGGGTGAAGATGGCGACGCCATTGCCCATCTCGTGCTCGTTGGCAAGCTTGATGGCGTTTTCGTAAGTCGGCGCGCGCACCACCGACAGCACCGGCCCAAAGATCTCTTCCTTGTAAATGCGCATGTCGGCAGTCACGTTGTCGAACAGGCAGCCGCCCATATAGTAGCCGTTCTCGTAGCCCTGCATGGAAAAGCCGCGGCCATCGACCACCAGCTTGGCGCCTTCCTTGACGCCGGTGTCGACATAGGATTTGACCCGCTCCAGCGCCTGCGCCGTGACCAGAGGGCCGAAATCGGCGGAAGAATCCGTCGACGGACCGACCTTCAGGCTCTCGACGCGCGGCACCAGTTTTTCCATTAGCCGGTTGGCGGTGTCGTTGCCGACCGGGACGGCCACCGAGATCGCCATGCAGCGCTCGCCGGCCGAGCCGTAGCCGGCGCCGATCAGCGCGTCGACGGTCTGGTCCATGTCGGCATCGGGCATGATGATCATGTGGTTCTTGGCGCCGCCGAAGCACTGCACGCGCTTGCCGGCCGCGCAGCCGCGCGAATAGATGTACTGGGCGATCGGTGTCGAGCCGACGAAACCGATAGCCTTGATGTCGGGATCGTCGAGGATGGCGTCGACCACTTCCTTGTCGCCGTTGACGACATTGAGGATGCCCGCCGGCAGGCCGGCCTCGATGAACAGTTCGGCAATCCGCATCGGCACGCCCGGATCGCGCTCCGACGGCTTGAGGATGTAGGCATTGCCGCAGGCGATGGCCGGCGCGATCTTCCACAACGGGATCATCGCTGGAAAATTGAACGGCGTGATGCCGGCGACGACGCCGAGCGGCTGGCGCATCGAATAGACGTCGATGCCGGGGCCGGCGCCATCGGTGAACTCGCCCTTCATCATATGCGGCGCACCGATGCAGACCTCGACCACTTCGAGGCCACGCTGGATGTCGCCCTTGGCGTCGGCGACGGTCTTGCCGTGTTCGCGCGCCAATATCTCGGCCAGCGCATCATACTCCTTGGCGACCAGCTCGAGGAACCGCATCAAGACGCGCACGCGCCGCTGCGGGTTGGTTGCCGCCCAGCCGGGCTGTGCCGCCTTGGCGTTTTCGACCGCTGCGCGCAATTCCGCCTGCGAAGCCAACGCCACCGTGCCACGCACCGTGCCGTCCATCGGCTGCATGACGTCCTGCTTGCGGCCGCTGGTTCCGGCGACACGCTTGCCGCCGATGAAATGACCGTATTCGATCATGGTCTCTCTCCCTGGTTCGTGATGAGGCATTGTCCGCCTTTGCGGGAGCGATGGCAACGCGAGTGAAAACGCAACCGTTGTGCAGAAAATAGATAGCGGCGCGCGATTGTGCATCAAATGGCGCAAATGGTAGGGAGTGTACTCCTATCGCTTGGATTGCTGAGTTGAGTTTCTTCACACCCCCCTCTGTCCTGCCGGACATCTCCCCCGCAAGGGGGGAGATTGGCGACTTCGGCCTTACCGCCCTTTTTGCGACGTTGGAGATTGGCGAAAGCCGACCGGACATCCGATCTCCCCCCTTGCGGGGGAGATGGCCGGCAGGCCAGAGGGGGGTGGGCGGGAACACGGCGCTCTTTATCGAAACGGACCATCCCCATGAACTGGGATGACGTTCGCATCTTCCTTGCCGTGGCGCGCGCCGGCCAGATCCTCGGCGCCGCCAGGCGGTTGGAGCTCAATCACGCGACCGTCTCGCGCCGCATTGCCGCCCTCGAGGATGCATTCAGGACAAAACTGTTTCGCCGGCTTACCACCGGCAGCGAGCTGACGCCGGCAGGCGAACGTTTCCTCGAAATCGCCGAACGCATGGAGGGCGACATGATCGCCGCGCGCTCGACCGTTTCAGGCGAAGGCGACGACGTTTCGGGCACCGTGCGCATCGGCGCGCCGGACGGTTTTGGCGTCGCCTTCCTGGCCAGGCGCCTCGGCGCGCTGACCGCTCTGCACCGTGAACTCACCATCCAGCTGGTGCCGGTACCGCGCTCCTTCTCGTTATCCCGGCGCGAGGCCGACATTGCCATCACCGTCGAACGGCCGACGGAAGGCCGGCTGGTGGCGGGAAAGCTGGTCGACTACACGCTCGGCCTGTTCGCGTCGCGGGCCTACGCCGACACGCATGGCCTGCCCGGAAGCGCCGCCGAGCTGGGCCAGCACACGCTGATCGGCTACGTGCCGGACCTGATCGTCAGTCCCTCGCTCGACTACGCGGCCGAATTCAGCGCCGACTGGCGCACCAGCTTCGCCATTTCCTCAGCGCTCGGCCAGGCCGAAGCGGTGCGTTCCGGCGCCGGCATCGGCATACTGCACACCTTCGTTGCCCACTCGATGCCGGAGTTGGTGCCTCTCGATATCGTCGCACCCATCCGCCGCGCCTACTGGCTGGTCTATCATGAATCGGTCAGGCCGCTGCGCCGCGTTCAGATCGTCGCGAGCTTCATCACCAAGGCCGTCGAACGGGATCGGGGATTGTTCGCGTGAGATCTATCGGCCGCTGGCTGTCTTAGCTGCTGGGGGTCTTACTTGGCGTATCGTCCCGGCCCGAGATCGCCGACGTCGATGTCTGGCACCCGGCTGGAGATGATGTCGGCCAGAACCTTGGCCGAGCCGCAGGCCATGGTCCAGCCGAGCGTGCCGTGGCCGGTATTGAGATAGAGATTGGAGAAATCGGTGCGCCCGATCAGCGGCGGCCCGTCCGGCGTCATCGGCCGCAGCCCGCACCAGAAGGTGGCCGACCGCATGTCGCCGCCGCCCGCGAAAAGGTCGCCGACCGAATGTTCGAGCGTGCGGCGCCGCGATTCGTGCAGCCGCATGTCGAAGCCGGAGATTTCCGCCGTGCCGCCGACCCGGATACGGTCGCCGAGGCGGGTGATCGCCACCTTGTAGCTCTCGTCCATCACCGTCGACACCGGCGCGGCGGCGGCGTCCTTGATCGGCAGGGTGATCGAATAGCCCTTGACCGGGTAGACCGGGATGGGCCGCTTCAGCATGCGCATGAACCGCGCCGAATAGCTGCCCATCGCCATCACATAGGCGTCAGCGACCATCCAGCCCTTGCTGGTGCTGATGTTGGTGATGCGATCGCGCTTCTTGACGACGCGCCGTATCTCCGTGTCGTATTCGAAGGTGACGCCGCGTGCCGCGCAAAGCTCCGCAAGCCTGTCGGTGAACATCTTGCAGTCGCCGGTTTCGTCGCCGGGCAACCGCAGGCCACCGACGAATTTCTCGCGCACGCCAGCCAGCGCGGGCTCGGCAGCAATGCAGCCGTCGGGGTCGAGGACCTCATAAGGGACGCCATAGGTCTTCAGCACCTCGACATCGCCGCCGACGCCATCGAGCTGCTTTTGCGTTCGGAAAAGCTGCAGCGTACCCTTGGCGCGCTCGTCATAGGCGATGCCGGTCGCCTCGCGCAGCGCCTTCAGCGTGTCGCGGCTGTATTCGGCCAGCGGCACCATGCGCGCCTTGTTCAGCGCGTAGCGTTCAGCCGTGCAATTGCGCAGCATCTTGACCAGCCATATCCACATATGCGGATCGAGCGCCGGCCGCACCACCAGCGGACCATGCTTCATCAACAGCCATTTGACGGCCTTCAGCGGAACGCCGGGCCCGGCCCAGGGCGAGGCATAGCCGGGCGAGATCTCGCCGGCATTGGCAAAGCTGGTTTCCAGCGCCGGGCCTTTCTGGCGGTCGATCACCGTCACCTGATGGCCGGCCTCGGCAAGAAAATAGGCGGTGGTGACCCCGATCACACCGCCGCCCAGCACGAAGATCTTCATCGCTTAGTTCTCCGCAACGGCGTCTCGTCAGGGTTCGGGTCCGGGATCATCGCCGCCTTCTGTCTGCCGGATTCTGCGGCGTCCGCCAAGTGCCGATGCTGAGGGAAACGACATGCGTGAGGACAACAAGCTTGCGTCCTAGCCATTCACATAGCGCCGGTGGAAGCGGTGGCCGAGGCTGGTCAAGACCTCATAGCCGATGGTGCCGGCCTGGCCGGCTACCTGGTCCACGGTCTGCGACGACGGCTCGATCAGTTCGACGAGGTCGCCGGCCTTCAGCTTGCCGGGCGGCAATGCGGAAATGTCAAGGATGATCGAATCCATCGAAACCCGGCCGATGAAGGGCAGCCGCACATTTTCGAACCAGGCAGCGGAAGCGGCGCGTCGATGCCAGCCATCGCCGTAGCCGAGCGAAATCGTCGCCGCGGCAAGCGGGGCCTTGGTGTGGAAAGTGTGGCCGTAGCCGACACCGGCGCCGGCCTCCAGCATCCGCGTCTGGATGACCTTGGCTTGCAATCGCACCACCGGCAGCATCGGGTTGTCCTTCGCCGGCGTCGGATTGATGCCATAGAGAGCGGCACCCGGACGAACGAGGTCGTAGTGATAGCGCTGCCCGAGAAAAATGCCTGATGAATTGGCAAGCGACGCCGGCGCTCCCGGCAGCATCCGGCGCAGCCGTTCGAATTCCAGCCGTTGCTGCTCGTTGGCCGGTTGCTCGGGTTCGTCGGCGCAGGCGAGATGGCTCATCACGAAGGTCAGTTCGACACCATCGAAAGCCTGCGGATCCTGCGCGATGGCTTTCACCTCCTCGGGCGCCATGCCGAGCCGCGACATGCCGCTGTCGACCTGGACGGCGGCAGGCAATTTATGGCCCACCCGCCCGGCCATCTCGCGCCATGCCGCAAGTTGGCTGGCGCTGTTGACGACAGTGCAAAGCCCCGCCGCAACCGCTTCCCGTTCCGCACCTGGCGGAATGCCGTTCAGCACGTAGATGGCCGGGTCTGAGCCGAGCGCCTTGCGCAGCAAGACGCCGCCGGCCAAATGCGCGACGAAGAAAATATCACAGCCTTCAGCCATCAGCGCCGCCGCCACCGGCGCCGCGCCAATCCCGTAACCGTCGGCCTTGACCACTCCGGCACAGCTGACGCCGCCCAGACGCGCCTTCAGCCGCCGGTAATTCTCACGGACGGCGCCAAGATCGACGGTCAGGATCGCCCCCGCCGCCGCTTCGCTGATCGGCTCACTCGGGGCGCCGGCCTGCGGTAGAGAGACGGTCTGCGGAAGGGATTTGCTGGAGATGTCGGGCATGCCGACCTGTTTTAGCGGAAGGCCGGCGGCTACGCCACCAGGTGCCGGAACGCTGCCACCACGTCTTCGTAGACCTTGCGCTTGAACGGCACGATCAGACCGGGCAGTTCCAGCATCGGCCGCCACGCCCACCGGTCGAACTCGGCCTTGTGGCCACCCGGCGGCGGATTGATTTCGATCTCGCTTTCGTCACCGTGGAAGCGGAAGGCAAACCATTTCTGCGTTTGGCCGCGATATCGTCCCTTGAAGGCGACGCCGACCAGATGGGCCGGCAGGTCGTATTTGATCCAGTGCGGCGCCTCGGCCAGCAGCGACACCGAGCGCATGCCGGTCTCTTCGTAAAGCTCGCGCTCCGCCGCGGGCAGCGGCTCCTCGCCATCGTCTATGCCGCCCTGTGGCATCTGCCAGAGCTGCGTGGTTCCAGCGAATTCGCTGTCCGGCTCGGCAATGCGATGGCCGACCCAGACCATGCCATCGCCATTGAGGACCATCACCCCTACGCAGGGCCGGTAGGGCAGTGTCTCGGCGTCAACGAGCTTGTTCTTTGCCATGTCAGCCTTTTTCCGGATCTATGGCCACCGCCGAAATCGGCACGATCTCGATGCCGCGCTTCTTGGCCTCGGTCACCCAGGACGACACGGTATCGACTGTCAGGTCGAAGGCCGAGCCGATGCCGACGGCAAAGCCTTTCGCCCGTGCCGTCGCTTCCAGCCCATCCAGTTTCTTCAATATGGCGCCGCGGTCCTGCACCGCGTCGATCGCCGTATCGCCGCCGACGAACGGCACGCCGTCCTTCAGCGCCAATTCGGATGCCAGGCTGCGCGCCGACGAACCGTCGTCGACATAGGCCAGACCACGCTTGCCAAGCTCGGCCATCAACGGCCCCATCGCCGTCGCGTCGGCCGAAAAGCGGGCGCCCATATAGTTCATGACGCCGGTGTAGTTGGTCGTTCGCGACAGCGCCCAGCGTAAATTCTTCAAATTCTCGTCCGGCGCCGCTGCCACGGTCAGCGTGTTACGGCCGGGGTTGACGTTCGGATAGTCGAACGGCTCGAGCGGCACCTGCATGATGACCTCATGGCCGCCTTGCCGCGCCACCTGCATCCAGCGGCCGATGCTGTTGCCTTGCGGCGCGAAGGCCAGCGTCACTTCCGCCGGCAGCTTGGCGATGGCTGCCTGCGTGCCGGTCTGCGACACGGCAAGCCCGCCGATGACGAGCGCCACGCGTGCACCGCGTGCGCCGGACCACGGCCGCGCATAGACATCGAACGGGCGCCGGCCGTCGGCGGCGCGGATCGGCAGCGGACCGGTCTCGCTGGCCTCGATCAGCGCCTTGTCGGGAATGTGCGCGATCCTGAGGTTCTGGCCGATCGTCGAAGGGTCGCGGATGACAATGGCCGCCTTGGGCGGACCGTCGCCCTCTTCGGTCTGGACATGGATGATCTGCGGACCGCCCATCTTCCCGCTTGTCGTTTGTTCGCCCGTCTTCTGTTCGCTTGCGTTGCTTGGCGCTTCCGTTGCGGGCGTCGCCTTGGCCGGCGCCGCGGCGGGATCCGCCGCTGCCGGCATCTTCGGCGTCGAAACGGCGACTTCTTGCGGCTTGCGGAACGGCTTGTCGCGCAAGGCGATCGCGCCGGAAACGCCGACCACGGCCAGCACGACGAGCGCGGCCGCGACTGCACCGGCGCTGATCCTGCTGCCTGGGCGCGGCGCCCGGATCGCCTGTCCGAGAGGTCGTTCTATGTCCTTGCCGATATCAGCCAAGCCCGCACCCCCGGCGCGCATCTCCGAAGTGAAACCTCCGGAGGCGCAAATCCAAAATGTCGGCGCGTCCCCTCGCTTCACTGGACGCGCAGCATGCCGGCCGCGGCCCCGAATCAAACTGCCGGAGCCTCGCGGCCCCGGCAGCATCGCATCGCTTCGCTCAGGCAGCCAGACCTGTTTGGCCCGGCTTGCCTGCCCTTATTGGTTCAACACGGCCTTCTGCGGATTCGGTGGGAACGCCGGATCGGTCTTCTGGCCGCGCAGCAGCTGCTCGGCATAGATGAGCTGCAAATCGTCCTTCGGTTCCGGCGGCACATAGGCTGCCGAGCCCGAACCGGTCGTGCCTTCGTCGGCGCCCTTGATATGGCCCTTGAGGTCCGATTCGCCGCGCGTCAGGTCCCTGCCCTGCAGTTCCGCCGGCAGCGGCTGGTCGACCTTGATATCGGGCGTGATGCCCTTGCCCTGGATCGACTTGCCGGACGGCGTGTAATAGAGCGCCGTCGTCAGCCGCAGCGCCCCGTTCTCGCCAAGCGGAATGATGGTCTGCACCGAACCCTTGCCGAAGGACTGCGTGCCGACCACCGTGGCGCGGCGCAGATCCTGCAGCGCGCCGGCGACGATTTCCGAGGCACTGGCCGAGCCGCCATTGACGAGCACGATCAGCGGCTTGCCGCCGACGTCGTCGCCGGCCCGCGCGTCGAAGCGGGTGACGTCCTTCGGATCGCGGCCGCGCGTCGAGACGATCTCGCCACGGTCGAGGAAGGCATCCGACACACTCACCGCCTGGTCGAGCAAACCGCCCGGATTGAGGCGCAGGTCGAGCACGTAACCCTTGAGCTTGTCGTTCGGCACCTGCTTCTTGATGGTGTCGATGGCATTCTCGAGGTCGTCATAGGTCTTTTCGGTAAAGGAGGTGATCTTCATGTAGCCGATGTCGTTTTCGACCCGGAACTTCACCGCCTTTACCTTGATGATGTCGCGCACGACCGTCAGTTCGATCGGCTTGTCGGCGCCCTGGCGCAGGATGGTGAGCTTGATCGGTGTGTTGACCAGCCCGCGCATCTTCTCGACGGCGTCGTTGAGGGTCAGGCCGCGAACCTCCTCGCCGTCGATCTTGGCGATATAGTCGCCGGCGAGCACGCCAGCCTTGGCGGCCGGCGTATCGTCGATCGGCGTGATCACCTTGACCAGGTCGTTCTCCATGGTGACCTCGATGCCGAGGCCGCCGAACTCGCCCTTGGTCTGCACGCGCATGTCCTGCGCTTCTTCGGCATTCATGTAGGAGGAGTGCGGGTCGAGCGAGGACAGCATGCCGTTAATGGCATTTTCGACCAGCGATTTGTCGTCGGGCGGCGTCACATAATTCGCCCGCACCCGCTCGAAGATATCGCCGAAGATCGCCAGTTGCTTATAGGTCTCGGAGCCCGCAGCCTTCGCCGTCGAGCCGGGCGCGCCATAGACCAGGCTCATCGCCGATGCACCCATCAGCGCACCGGCAAACAGAAGCGACAGTTTCCGCATCATTCACGTCCTTCCAGAAAAACGGTCCGCCCACCATGGGGCCGGATCGACGGGTTTTCCATCCTTGCGGAACTCGACATAGAGCTCCGGCGTGGCATTTCCATTCTTCGATGCCGAGGTGCTCGCCACCCGGGCCTCTCCCATCGCGCCGACCGGCTCACCTGCGAGCACCGACTGGCCAGACGCGACGCTGATTCTGCTCATCCCCGCTAGGACGACATGATAGCCGTCACCCGCATTCAGGATCAAGAGTTGACCGTAAGAGCGGAAAGGCCCCGCATAAAGCACGTTTCCATCCGCCGGCGCTGTGACGATGGCTCCCGATTGTGTCGCAACCATGTCACCGAGCATCACCGCGCCGTTACCGTCGTTGGCCCCGAAGCGCCGCTTGATCCTGCCGGTGACCGGCAGCGCGATCTGCCCTTGAAGCGCGGAAAACGGCGCAGCAGCGGTGAGCCTGTTGCTCTCCGGCACCGGCAGCGAGGCCAGTTCCGTTGGCGCCGGGGCCGATGCCGGGCCCTTGTCGGCGTCCACCGTCTTTTGCTCGGCTGCCTTGGCCGCATCCGCCGCCTTGCGGGCCCTGTCGGCCTCGAGCGATGCGATCAGCTCTTTCAGGCTGCCGGCCTTGGCCGCCAGCGTCGCGGACCGTTGCTTTTCGGCGGCCAGCGCGGTTTGCGTATCGGCGGCGAGCTTCTGCTTGGCTTCGAGCAGCATGCCGAGCCGCTTTTTTTCCGCCGCCTGCTCGCCGACCGCTGCCGTCAGCCGCGCCCGCTCGGCCTCGATCGAGGCCGTCACCCGCGACTGCTCTTTGAGATCGGCCAGCAACATGTCGGTCTGCTGGCGCAGTTCCGGCACCACGGCACCGAGCAGGATGGCGCTGCGCACCGACGACAATGCGTCCTCCGGCTTGACCAGGATCGCCGGCGGCGGATTGAGCCCCATGCGCTGCAGCGCGCCGAGCACTTCGGCCAGAACGTCACGTCTGGCGGCCAGTGAGGCGCGTATCTTCTGCTCCTGCGCCTTCAGCCCTTCCAGCTTGCCGCCAATGTCCTCGATGTCCTGGCCGAGCTTCTGCTCGGTCATCGCCGACTGGATCAGTGCCGCGGTGATCGAGGCATGGTCCTTCTTGACCGCCGCTATGTCGGCGGCGAGCTTGGCCAGCCGCTCGGACGACAGCGTGATCTCTTTCGATACCTTTTCGTATTCGGCGCGGCTCTGGTCCGGGTCCGGCGCCAGGTCGAGCGTGTTCTCAGCCCGCGCGATCCCGAGCGAAACCACGATCACCGCCGCTGCGATGCCGTAGCGCACGCGCCAGGAGCCCGTTCGTGATTTCCAGTCTTCAGACATTGAAGCCCAACTCTATGCGCGGCTTCGTTAACGAACCATCAACCATGTTCGAGCCCGGCCGCCATCCGCAAACCCCTATGAGCCCAAACTGTCGATGAGCATTGGGGCAGAAATCCGGGCGGCTGGCGTCAATTCGCTGATCGAACCGGCTTCATGAACGATGGTAGGGGTGGCCGGAAAGGATCGTGGCCGCCCTGTAAAGCTGCTCGCCCAGCATGACGCGGACCAGCTGATGCGGCCAGGTCAGCGCGCCGAGCGACACCGTCAGATCAGCCAAGTCACGCAGCGACTGGTCATGGCCGTCGGCGCCGCCAATGGCGATCACCAGCGCCTTGCGCCCGCCATCGCGCAGCAAGCTTATGCGGCCGGCGAAATCCTCGGAGGAAAGGTTCTTGCCGCCCTCATCCAGCAGCATCAGCGCCGTGCCCGGTTGCAAGTGCGTCTGCAGCTTCTGGCCTTCCTCGCGCCGGCGCTCATTGGCCGTCTGCGCGCGGCCTTCGGCAATCTCGGCGATCCCGGCGAATTCGAGGCCTACGGCAGGGCCGCTCTTGGCGAAACGCTCGAAATAGCGGTCGGCCAACTGCTTCTCGGGGCCGGCTTTCATTCGGCCCACGGCATGAACGGTAATCTTCATCCCTGCCTCGGAGAGCCGCTGATGCGTGTCGCACAACGACATGCATCAAGACGAATACGGCTCAGTGGAGGGTCTCTTCCTCAAGATCCGGCGCCTGCCACATCTTTTCGAGATTGTAGAAGTCGCGGACCTCGGGACGGAAGACATGGACGATGATGTCGCCCGAATCGATCAGGACCCAGTCGGCGCCAGCCAGCCCCTCGACGCGCGCCGTGCCGAGCCCGGCATCCTTGAGCGCCTTGAGGAGATGATCGGCGACAGCCGAGACATGACGGTGCGATCGGCCCGACGCGACGACCATGTAGTCGCCGAGGCTCGATTTCCCCTGAATGTCGATTGAGACGATGTTTTCAGCCTTGGAGTCTTCCAGACTGGCAAGGACTGTCTTGATGGCGCGGGACACGGCGTCGTTTACGCTGATCCCGGCCGGCGAAGGCACGATGTCGGCCTTCTTCCGCAGTGCTGTTCTCAGTGTATTTCCTTTCGCAGCAAGAACAACCAAATCACCTTTCAAATCAGGTGACACTGCTTAGATAGGCAGAGTTAGGTTGCAGTTTCAAGACACCGCTCGCAAGCAGACGCCCGGTAACGGCCGAATATGCGGCTTTTCCGGGCCAGAAATTCGGAACCGCCTCGCCCCGCAGCGGTTATCAGCTCATCCACGAACCGGAATCCCGACATGCCGATCGATCCTCAGAACGCCCTCCTCACCGTGCAATCCGGCCTGGCGCAACTCAGCACGCTGATCGTCTCCTACTCGCTTTCGGCGGTCGGCGCCGTCATCCTGCTGGTCATCGGCTACATCGTCGCCGGCCTCGCCGAGCGTTCGATCTATGCCGGCCTCGGCCACGTTCACGGCTTCGACGAAACGCTCCGCCATTTCTTCTCGCAGGTCGTCCGCTACGCCATCCTCGGGCTTGTCGTGATCATGGTTCTCGGCCAGTTCGGCGTGCAGACGGCTTCGATCATTGCCGCCATCGGTGCCGCCGGCCTGGCCATCGGTCTGGCGCTGCAAGGCACGCTGCAGAACATTGCCGCTGGCATCATGCTGCTGGCGCTGCGGCCGTTCCGCATCGGCGAATATGTCGAGGTCGGCGCCATATCCGGTACCGTCGAGGAGATCGGGCTGTTTGCAACAACGCTGAGGACGGTCGAAGGTGTCTACGTGCTTGCACCTAACTCGACCCTGTGGAACCAGCCGGTCCGCAATTTCACCCGCAATGGTGTGCGCCGCGGCGACATCACGCTCAGCATCGGCTCGTGGAACGACATCGATTTCGCGCAAAAGACCATGCTCGGTGTCGCCGCCGCCGACCGGCGCGTCAGGCGGCAGCCGGCGCCGATCGCCTTTGTCGCGACTGTCGGGGACAGCACTGTCGCCATCACCTTGCGCTACTGGACGGCGGCTGCCGATTTCTTCGCCGCCCAGATCGACCTCACCAAGAGTGTCAAGCAGGCGTTCGATGCCGAAGGCCTTTCAATTCCGGCGCCGGCGCCGCAAGCGCCGCAGCCGGAGGCCTCAGCCACGCAGCAATAGAGCATTTGAAGCCAGCCCGCAGATGGCCCTCAAAGCTCTCCGCGCCCGCGCTGATCTTCGGGCGCGAAGGCGAGATCGACAGGCAACGGCGCCTGCGCCGTCATCGGCGCGAAACTGCCGGTCTCGGTGGCGGGCACGGGCCGCACCATGCCGACGCGCCAGAGAACGAACAAGCAGTAGGCGGCGGCAATGACGATTGCCACATAGATGAAGGCCTGCGTGCCATAGATGGCGGAAAGCCCGGTCACAATGCCGGGCACGACGAAGCCGGACAGCGACCAGGCAAACAAGAGCGAGCTCGACAGCGCCACCATGTCGTCCTTGCCGGCGCGGTCGCCAGCATGGGCGCTGGCCAGCGAATAGATCGATTCCGAGGCGCCGTCCCAGACCACGTAGATGACGAGCAGCGTCGCCAGAGCGCCACCGTCGAAACCCAGTGCAAACAGGCCCGCCGCGGCGGCAAGCGCCGACGCCGCGATCAGCACAAAGCGCCGGTCGGTGCGGTCGGAAATCCAGCCGAGGGGAATCTGCAGGATCAGCGTGCCGACCGGCATTGCCGAAAGCAGCAAGGCGACGTCGGCCTGGCTGTAGCCTCTGGCGGTGGCATGGATTGGCGCAAAACCCGAAATCGTCATCGACAGGCCGCCGACGGCAAGCATGCCGGCAACGCCGACCGGCGAGATTCGCCAGGCGCGGCCGAGCGCCACCGACGCCGCTTGCGGCGCCGGTGGCTGCGCGAGCCGCGTCAGCCCGACGGGAAGGATCGACAGCGCGGTGAAGGCAATGCCGATCAGCGGCGCATCGGCCGCGCGGATATCGATCAACGCCAGCGTCGAATAGCCGACGCCGAGTCCGGCGACATAGGCAACGTAGAAGATAGCCATGACCCGGCCGCGGATGGCGTTTGCGACGACATCGTTCAGCCAGCTCTGCGCGACAATGAACAGGCCGCATATGGCAAAGCCGTAGAGCGCCCGTGCAGCGATCCATGGCAATGGGTGCGGCCCGGCGCCGACCGCGGCGTTGGACAGCACGATCAGCGCCGACAGTACCATGAACACGCGGGCATGGCCGACACGCCGCACCAGCGGCCCGGTCAGGATGCAGCCAGCGAGGCCGCCAGCCGAAAGGCCGGTGACGATCAGCCCCGCCCAAGTCGGATCGAAGCCCTCGGCGCCGAGCCGGACTGGGATATAGGCGAACATGAGCCCATTGCCGACGGCGATCAGCGCCATCGACAAGAGGATGCTGGCAATGGCGATCGAGGGCGCCGGCTGCCCTAGACCGTTCTTGTCCTGGTCGCGCTCGAGAATCGTCATGACCGAGGATCGCCCATCAAGCAGGTCAAGGCAGCGGCAAATGCGACATGGCTGGACTTGCCTTCCGCCCCCTCAGCCCTTTGCCACATTGCGGATCGCGCTCGACGACAGCGACGAACGCGGGCCGTGGATGAAGGTCCAGGCCGGCGCGTTCATGCGGGCGAGCCGCGGTGCGTCGCCTTCGTCGACGCGGGCATAGTCGAAAGTCTTGGCGACCACGGACGACAGGAACGACAGCGTCGCACCTGGCCGGTCGACCACCGCGATCGGGAACGTCATCACGATACGGCGCCAGCGCTGCCAGCGGTGGAAGTCGCGAAGCGAATCGGCCCCCATGATCCAGACGAAATCGACGCCGGGGTTACGCGCCTTGACCAACGCCAGCGTGTCGGCGGTGAAGCGGACGTGGTGGGCCGCCTCGAAGGCGGTGACCTTGATCTTCGGGTTCTTGGCGATCTTTTCAGACAGCTGCAGCCGCTCGGCCAGCGGCGCAAGTTCACCAGCGTTCTTGAGCGGATTGCCGGGCGTCACCATCCACCACAGCTGGTCGAGAGCAAGGCGTCTGAGTGCGATCTCGGCGACCAGCGCATGCCCGGCGTGCGGCGGATTGAACGAACCGCCAAACAGCCCGACCGCCACGCCTTTCCCGGCATGCGGCATCTTGAGGTAACGGGAGGATATGGCATGTTCGGACAAGGCAAGCATGCGTCAGGCACCCCCCTCTGCCCTGCCGGGCATCTCCCCCTCAAGGGGGGAGATTGTCAGCTTCAATGACAGCTTGAATTCTGCCCGCCCGGCAATTGGCGAAATCGCGAACGAGAGCTGATCTCCCCCCTTGAGGGGGAGATGTCCGGCAGGACAGAGGGGGGTGGCTGGGCGCAAGGCTTCAGGTTCTTTGAACACAAAGCTTCAAGGCCTCACCTGTCCCGACCCGCGTACACGATATTTGAACGACGTCAGTTGCTCGACGCCGACCGGTCCGCGGGCATGCATCTTGCCGGTGGCGATGCCGATTTCGGCGCCCATGCCGAATTCGCCGCCATCGGCAAACTGGGTCGAGGCGTTGTGCAGAAGGATCGCCGAATCGACCTCGTTGAAGAACCGGTCGACCGCTGTGGCGTCCTCGGCGACGATCGCCTCGGTGTGATGCGAGGAGAACGTCTCGATATGCTCGATCGCGCCGCCAATGCCGTCGACCAGCTTCACAGCGATGATCGCGTCGAGATATTCGGTCACCCAGTCTGCATCGGTCGCGGGCTGGGCATCGGCATAAAGCCTCAGCACCTCGGCATCGGCATGGATCTCGCATCCTGCCGCCCGTAGGGCCTCGAGGATCGGCACCAGGTGCGTGACGGCGACGGCACGGTCGACCAGCAGCGTCTCGGCAGCGCCGCACACCCCGGTGCGCCGCATCTTGGCATTGACCGCGATCTTGACCGCCATGTCGAGATCAGCCGATCGGTCGATATAGAGATGGCAGATGCCCTCGAGATGGGCGAAGACCGGCACCCGCGCCTCCTTCTGCACACGCTCGACCAGGCTGCGGCCGCCGCGCGGAATGATGACCTCGAGATTGCCGGAAAGCCCTTTCAGCATTTCGCCGACGGCGGCGCGATCGGTGGTCGGCACCAATTGTATGGCATCCTCCGGCAGCCCGGCTGCCTTCAGCCCCTCGACCAGGCAGGCATGGATCGCGGCGGAAGAATTCGCTGAATCCGAGCCGCCGCGCAGGATCACCGGATTGCCCGCCTTGAGGCAGAGCGCACCGGCATCGGCGGTCACGTTCGGCCGGCTCTCATAGATGACGCCGATGACGCCTAGCGGCGTGCGCACCCGTTCGATGTGCAACCCGTTCGGCCGGTCCCATCCAGCAATGATTTCGCCGATTGGGTCGCGCAACTCGGCGATCTCGCTGATGCCGTCTGCCATGGCGCGGATGCGGACGGGATCGAGCTTCAGCCGATCCATCGACGCTGCCGATAGGCCAGCCTCCTCGCCATTTCTGATGTCGATTGCGTTGGCGTCGAGGATATCCTGCTCATGCCGAAGGATCGCCTGAGCCATGCCGACCAGCGCCTTGTGCTTGCGCTCGGCCGCTGCGATGGCCAGCGGTCGGGCCGCGGCATGCGCGCGGCGGCCGATATCGGCCATCAGCGCGACGGTGTCATCCCGGGATTTTTCATGCAGCGTCAGCATGGCTCATCCTCCGCTATGTAACCTGGTCACCGACTACTTGCTCACCACCGGCATGGCTCACCACAAGGTCGTCGCGGTGGATCATCGCCGAACGCGCCTCGTAGCCGAGCACGGTTTCGATCTCGGTCGTCTTCAGCCCAGCGATCCTTACGGCATCGGCGGCATCATAGGCAACCAGCCCGCGCGCTATCTCGCGGCCCTCGGGCGACAGGATCGCCACCGTGTCGCCACGCGCAAAATTGCCGCTGACCAATTTGACGCCGGCCGGCAGCAGCGACTTGCCGGAGAGCAGCGCGCCGATGGCGCCGGCATCGACGGTCAGCCGGCCAGCCGGTTCGAGCTGCCCGGCGATCCAGGTCTTGTAACCTTTGACCGGGCTGCTGCTCGGCCGGAAGAAGGTGGCGCGCTCGCCGCGCTCGATTGCCAGCAGCGGCGACAGCCGCGTGCCTGATGTGATGATCATGGCGGTGCCGGCGGCGGTTGCAATCTTGCCGGCATCGAGCTTGGTGCGCATGCCGCCGCGCGACAATTCCGAAGCGGCGGCACCCGCCATCGCCTCAATGTCGGGGGTGATGCGGTCGACGATCGGAATGAACCGAGCGTGCGGGTCACGCGCAGGCGGTGCCGTGTAGAGCCCGTCAATGTCGGAGAGCAGCACCAAAAGGTCGGCGCCCATCATGGTGGCGACGCGCGCCGCCAGCCGGTCGTTATCGCCATAACGGATTTCGGAGGTGGCCACCGTATCGTTCTCGTTGATGACCGGCACCGCCTTCATCTTGAGCAGCGTCGAGATCGTCGCCCGCGCGTTGAGATAACGGCGGCGCTCTTCCGTGTCGCCGAGCGTCAACAGGATCTGGCCCGATTTCAAACCATTCTTGCCGAGCGCATCCGACCAGGCGCCGGCCAAGGCGATCTGCCCGACGGCGGCCGCCGCCTGGCTCTCCTCGAGCTTCAGCGCCCGCTTGCCGAGGCCGAGGATGGTGCGGCCAAGTGCAATCGCACCGGAAGACACAACGAGAATTTCGGCGCCGCCATTGGCCAGCACGGCGATGTCGTCGGCAAGCGAGGCCAGCCAGTCGCGCTTCAGGCCCGTCGTGCGGTCGACAAGCAGCGCCGAGCCGATCTTGACGGCAATGCGCCGATAATTTTTCAGCGATTGCGCGGCCATGGCTATGCGTTCCAGCGCGTCTCGACCGGCGCAGCGACAGCTTCGCGCGCCTTCGCCACCACAGCCATCAGCGCGCGCAACACCGCCTCGACGCCCTCGCCGGTGACCGCCGAAAGCAGCATCGGCGCGCGGCCGGCGGCGCGTTTCAGCGAGGCGGCCTTCTTTTTGCGTGCGTCGGCATCGAGTATGTCGACCTGCGAAAGAGCGACGATCTCGACCTTGTCGGTCAGCCCGTTGCCATAGGCGTCGAGTTCGGCACGCACGGTCTTGTAGGCCTTGCCCGGATTTTCTTCCTGCGCCGAGACGAGGTGCAGAAGGACGCGCGTGCGTTCGACATGGCCGAGAAAGCGGTCACCGATGCCGACGCCTTCATGCGCGCCTTCGATCAGGCCGGGAATGTCGGCAATGACGAATTCGCGCCCGTCGATGCGGGCCACGCCAAGGCCCGGATGCAGCGTGGTGAAGGGATAGTCGGCGATCTTCGGCTTGGCCGCGGTGACGGCCGCCAGGAAGGTCGACTTGCCGGCATTGGGCAGCCCGACCAGGCCGGCATCGGCGATCAGCTTCAGCCTGAGCCAGATATTGAGCTCTTCGCCCGGCAGTCCGGGGTTGGCGCGGCGCGGCGCCTGGTTGGTCGAGGTCTTGAAATGCTGGTTGCCGAAGCCGCCATTGCCGCCCTTGGCCAACAGGAAGCGCTGGCCGACGACCGTCAGATCGCAGATCAGCGTCTCATTGTCCTCGGCAAAGACCTGTGTTCCGGCCGGCACTTTCAGCGTCACGTCGGCACCCTTGGCGCCGGTCATGTTGCGGCCCATGCCGTGCGTCCCGGTCTTGGCCTTGAAATGCTGCTGGTAGCGATAGTCGATCAGCGTGTTTAGTCCGTCGACCGCCTCCACCCAGACATCGCCGCCGCGGCCGCCGTCGCCGCCGTCCGGGCCGCCGAACTCGATGAACTTTTCGCGCCGGAACGACACCGAACCGGCGCCGCCGTCGCCGGAGCGGATGTAGACCTTGGCTTGATCGAGAAATTTCATCGGATTGTATGATTTCTGCTATTGGCTTTGCGGGATTGCTCTAAAGCAAGGCGGGTCGAAGGGCGAGGGCCGTTTTTGCTACTGTAACGTCGCGCGTATCTCTGGACGCGTAGCATTTGGTTGACCCTTGCCGAAAATCGATCTTCGGCTTTCCAAGCGCGAGATGTCGGAATGAAGCTGGTAACTTACAATATCCACTACGGCATCGGCCTCGACGGCCGCTATGATGTCGGTCGCATCGCCGATGCGGTGCGCGGCGCCGACGTGATCGCGCTGCAGGAGGTCACCCGCGCCAACCCGAAGAATGGCGGCCGCGACATGGTGGCCGAGCTCGGCGAGGCGCTGCCCGACTATTTTGCCGTCTACGGCAGCAATTTCGAAGCCGACGCCGGATCGCGCCTGGAGAACGGCCGCGCCATCACGACCACCTTCCAGCTCGGCAACATGGTGCTGTCGAGAACGCCGATCCATCTGTCGCGCAATCTCCTTTTGCCGCGCAGCCGCAGTTTCGAGGCGATGAACTTCCAGCGCGGCGCGCTGGAGGCGCTGATCGAAACGCCGCTTGGCTTCGTCCGCTTCTATTCCACTCATCTCGACCATCGCAGCCCGGTCGAACGCCTGAGCCAGATCCGCTTTCTGCGCGAACGCCTGTTGAACTACCCGCTCGAAGGCGGTGGGCTCTCCGGCGTCGCCGAGATCGGCTTACCGGACTTGCCTTGTCCCGAAGCCTTCGTCGTCATGGGCGACTTCAACATGCTCGCCGGATCGCCGGAACACGTCGAACTCGCCGGCCAGCCTGACCATGAATTCGGCATGCCGGTGACCGCCGACCTCGCCGTCGATGCCGCCGCGCGCCTCGGCGCGGCCGGCACCGATCTCGTCACCTGGGTCGACCCCAAGCGGCCGGGCGATGCCAGCCGCCACAAGCGCATCGACTACATCTTCACCAGCGCCTCGCTTACCAAATCGCTGAGGCGCCT
The DNA here is from genome assembly GCF_040322135.1 of Mesorhizobium sp. M0189. NCBI lineage: Bacteria > Pseudomonadati > Pseudomonadota > Alphaproteobacteria > Hyphomicrobiales > Phyllobacteriaceae > Mesorhizobium > Mesorhizobium sp. M0189. The sequence continues at coordinate 243,924 of NZ_JAMYSW010000003.1, read as the reverse complement.
GTGGGTCGACCGGCAAGCGGCCGGTTCGGATCACTTGCCGGTCTGGGTCGAGATGGCGTGAGCCGCATCCATCAAAAATGCACCCAATTCCTGAGGCTGGTCCAGGTCTTGCGATCGAGGCGGTAGCGCTCGACCGGCACCTGGCCGGCAACGATCGAATTCAGCATGCCCTGGCCGGCATACTGGAAGCCGCATTTGTGGATGACCCGGCGCGAGGCCGGATTGATCACCCGCGTCGAGGCGTGCAGCACCTGGATCGTGGTTCTCTGGAAGGCAAGGTCGACCAGTGCGTGCGCTGCCTCCGTCGCGTAGCCGCGTTTCCAGTACGGCTCGCCGATCCAATAGCCGAGCTCCAGCCCGCGATCCGTGGTGTTGAGCCCGGCACAGCCGACGAAGGTCTCGGTGCCGGCCAGCGTCAACGCATAGGCGATTCCGGCCCGGCGCGATGCCGTCATAGCCAGGAAAGCGCGTGCCTCGGCCTCGCCATAGGGATGCGGCATGCGGGCCAGCATTTCCGCGACATGGCGGTTATCGGCGAGCGCCACCAATTGCTCGATATCGCTTTCACGCGGGGCCCGCATGACCAGCCGCTCGGTGACCAGGACCGGGCAATCTATCGCGTAACTTTCGTCGTCTGTCGCTTCCGCTTCGGCAACCATGTCAGTCCTCCAGGCAAGAAAAAGGGGAGATGGAAACCCATCTCCCCTGATCCATTTCCTGGCTTGGCCAGACACCGGTCCCGAGATGGGTGCCGGTGTTCTCTTGCGGAACCGGCTACTCCGCTGCCTTCGTCATCGGGTTCACCGATACGTAGGTTCGGCCATTGGCTTTTTTGTTGAAGGTGACTGCGCCAGCTTCCAGCGCAAACAGCGTGTGGTCCGTGCCAATGCCGACATTGGTGCCGGGATGCCACGTCGTGCCACGCTGACGAATGATGATGTTGCCTGGAATCACGGCTTCGCCGCCGAATTTCTTCACGCCGAGCCGCTTGGAATGGGAGTCGCGACCATTGCGCGACGATCCGCCAGCTTTCTTGTGTGCCATCTAACTACTCCGATGCGCCGCGAGGCGCCTAAACGATCTTATGAACGCGTTCGCGTTCCGTTTCAAGTCCGATCCGGCGACGATTGCGCCAGTTCGTTCTACTTCTTCGCCAATTCCTTGGCCTGCTCGCGCCAGTCCTTGATCTGGTCGGCGCTGAACGGCATGTGCTCGTCGATCTTGGCGACATCCTTGTCGGACAGCTTGGCGATCTGGGCGAAGGTGGTGATGCCCTGTTCGTTGAGCTGGCCGGCGGCAACCGGGCCGATGCCCTTGATCACCGTCAGATCGTCCGGCTCGCCCTTCGGCGCCTTGAACAACGGCGCGGCGGCTTCGGCAGCCTTGTCCCCGGTCGTCTCGGCCTTGCCTTCCTTCTTCGGCGCAGCCTCTGCCTTGGCTGCGGCCTTCGGCGCAGCTTCAGCCTTCGCCTCGGTCTTGGCGGCAACTTCGGCCTTCGCTTCGGTCTTGGCGGCGGTCTTCTTCGCCGGCTTGGCGCCACCCAGCAGGATCTCGGCGATCCTGACAGTGGTCAAAAGCTGGCGATGGCCGATCTTCCGGCGCGAATTCTGCCGGCGACGCTTCTTGAAGGCGATGACCGTGCGGTTCTTGCCCTGCTCGACGACTTCGGCGGTGACCATCGCACCATCGACGAACGGCGCGCCGAACGTGACGTTCTCGCCTTCGCCATGCGCGAGCACATTGCCGATTTCGACGATGTCGCCGACATTGGCTTCGAGTTTTTCGATCTTCAGGAGATCGTTGGCGGCAACGCGATACTGCTTGCCGCCCGTTTTGATGACTGCGAACATTTTTTGCCTTTCGCTGTTCGGTCGGCCTTGATGAACCGCCTGAGGCGGTTCGGCCGTCTTTTTGTCAGTCTGCGGGTTCAAAAAACAAGCGGCGCGGAAGATCCCTCCACGCCGATTGCGCGCTGTCCCTAACCGAAGGTTCGGCTTGAGTCAAGGCAAGCGCCGCGGGCAAGCTGCGAATGGGCTGAGCCCAGTCCGGCAAACATGGAACATCGGGCACCGCAGCTTTGAACGCAGCACGGACGGGAACCTGCGGCGCCGGGGCAGATTGGCCCTTGTAACCTGCCTGTCCAGCCGTTATCTAGTGCGCCGCGCCGGCAACGGCGGACCATGACCGCGGAGAGGTGGCAGAGTGGTCGAATGCACCGCACTCGAAATGCGGCATGGGTGCAAGCCCATCGGGGGTTCGAATCCCTCCCTCTCCGCCAGTGATCCTAATTTCATTTTTTGATTTTTGCCTGCCGAACTCAGCCATAAATGCTCGTGAAGCCGCGGAGCTCAATTGCAGCCCGGCGTTAACCCTTGGCCCGCTAGGTCGTTGACCAAGCAACCGAGCGGTGTTGCGGAAGGTTGTCGGTTCGCAATGTGGGTCAAGCGAGCGTCAGCTGGATCGTGTATTTGGTGATCGACCCGTCGCGAACCTACCCACGACCTCATCGAGCACATGGAACGGAGCAAGAAACCACTTTCGTGGTCGCATTGGATGGTGGCTGGGTTCCGTCGCGAGCAGTTGCTGATCAACGCGGTGACTTGTGTCTGGGGCGTCAAGTCCACCAAAAATCAGCGAGCGATGCACTAACTGCTGGAGTGCGCCCCGCCTTCGACGTATAAATGGCGCTACATTCCGGGAGGAAGAGCCATGAATGCAGTGCCTCAATGGCGGCTCGCAGGCGACTGGTTCGACATCTGCAGCTGCGACATCCCTTGCCCTTGCGAGTTCGCCCAGCGGCCGACCGGCAATCACTGCCAGGGCGTGCTCGCCTGGCATGTACGCGAGGGTCAGTATGGCGACGTGAAGCTCGACGGCCTGTCGCTGGTGGCGCTCGGCGAGTTCGAAGGCAATCTATGGGCCGGCGAGGCAAAGGCCGTGATGGGCATGTACCTCGACGAGAAGGCGAACGAGCGGCAACGTGAAGCCCTGCAGGCGATCTTCGGCGGGCAGGCTGGCGGCTGGCCGGCGGGTTTTGCCGCCAACATCGGCGAGATGCGTGGCATGGAGTTCGTGCCGATCACTTTCGAGGTGGCGGGCGACCTTGCCACCTGGCGGGTCGAGATTCCTGGCCTCGTCGTCGGGCATGCGGAAGCGCTTTCAGGTCCCACAACACCACCCGGCAAGCGGGTGCAGACGATCAACCCGCCGGGCTCGGAGGTCGGCCCGGGCCAGGTTGCCACCTGGGGGCGTTCGGTCGAGGTGAGCACCAAAGGCTTCGGGCTCGACTGGACGGGCACGGCGCGCTCGAGCAAACACATTCCGTTCGACTGGACCGGCCCGAACTAGGGACGTGCCGATGCCTGACGCGTTCCCCGGGAAATCGTCGCGGCTCCGGAATTTGCGTGGCATGCCGCTCGGCCTTCTCGCATCGCTCGTCGTGCTAACAGCGGCGGCGTGGGCGCTGACCCTCAGCATGGATATGCCTATGGGCATTGCGGTGCGCGGCGGGATGGAGGGTATGGAAGGCATGGCCGGCATGGCGATGGCCGGAATTGCCGCTGACGGCTGGTCACTCGCCGGCGCCGCCGCCTTTCTTGCTGTATGGACGGTGATGATGGCTGCCATGATGCTGCCGGCGGCCGCGCCCATGATCTTTATGTTCGCGGCGGCGCAGGCCAGGCGCGAACAGCACGTTGCCGTCCCGACGTGGATATTCGTCGCGGGTTACATGCTCGTCTGGGCGGCGGCGGGCCTTCTCGTGTATGTCCTGGTCCAGATCGGAAGCGAGTTTGCGACGAGCCTCGATCCGCCTCAGCATTCGAAATGGGCGCCGCTCGCGCTCGGTATCACGCTTGGCGTCGCCGGACTCTACCAATTCACGACACTCAAGCACATTTGCCTCAGCCATTGCCGTTCGCCGCTCGCTTTCGTTGCGCAGCATTGGCGCGACGGGCGGGTTGGCGCACTCGAGATGGGGCTGCGGCACGGACTCTATTGCTTTGGTTGCTGCTGGGCGCTGTTTGCCGTGCTGGTCGCGGTGGGCATCATGAGTGTCGCCTGGATGCTGCTGTTGACGCTGGTCGTCTTCGTCGAGAAGCTGCTGCAGCGCGGCCGCCGCTTCGAAGTTGCCTTGGGCATTGCGCTGATGGCCCTCGGGATCGCTGTATCGTTCGGCGCGATCGAGATGCCTTGGATGAGCGGCTAGCCCCCAGCCGGGTGGTGAAATTCCAAACATATCGGTCCTTAAGGATAAGGGCGGGTCGTTGTGTTTGGCGAACCGATACTAGCAGCTGGCAGCCCTCTGATCGGGTCGGTGATGGCTCAAGATGGCGGGCTATGCAGCCTTCCGCCGCAATTGGCTCACACTCAGCCACACCGCCGAAACCAGGAAGTAGAGGGCGCCTACTGCGGCATAGCCGGCCACGTTGGTGATGGATGGCGGCATCGGCATCCGCGCCTGCGCGATGAAAAACGTGCCTGCCAGTGCTGATTGCCCTCCGCTCAGGATCATCGCCCACTGCGCGCCAGAGCTCTTCCAACGGCGGACCGCGGTGCCGAGTTGAAGCAGGCCAGACAGGATCGCCCATAGGCCGAACACCCCAAGCACCCAATTCATGCTCATCTTCAGCGCAACAACGACCGCGAGCGTTGTCGCCGCGCTGACCACGACGTTGATGGTCTGGGTGCGATTCTGTCCCAATCCTCCGCTGCGCGATGCGTCGACAAAATTGGCGAGGGCATCCCATGCAGGATAAGCCACGAGCAAAACCGCCGCCACCACCCCGGAATTCTGTCCCACTGTAAAGGCAGCCGCCACCCAGACAGCCGAGACCGCCGTCCGTGCGAAGTAATAGAGCTTGAGCCATTGTTCCTGGCTGGCGCGGGAAAGATCGCTACTGTGAACCGTCATTGGATGTCCTTTCGACTAGTAGGTAGGTCTCTCGACGAACGTCGCAGAGCCGTTACGGCGATGGTTATTTGAGGTCTTAGGATTGTATCTGGAGGGAACGCGGAGCGAGCCGCTCCAGGAGCGGGCGTGTCACGACGGCGAATATCTTCGGATCGCCATAGGCCCGTGCCGAAAGCATCGCGCCGTGGACAGTCGCCATGAACGCTTCAGCCTCGGCACGAGGGGCACCCATCAGTTGGAATCGGCCGAGCCGCGCACCGCGCTCCAGCACGGATGTCAGCCAAGCCGACAGGGAGCGGAAATGCGCCCGGACCTCAAGGCCAACTTCCTCGGGCAGCACGGGGAGCTCGCTTGCCAACAGCGCGCAGATACAAAACGGAGCGCTGGCATCCGCGATGCAGACTTCCCAATAGCCAGCGTAGTCCTGAAGCTGTTCGAGCGGATCGGAGACCTGAAGTTCGAGATTCGCCATCCCCGCTTCAGCTTCTTCCCGATACCGCGCAACCAGCGTTCGGACCAGATCGACCTTGCTTGGGAAATGGTGATGGATGCTCGCCTTACGAATCCCGACCACATCAGCGATGTCGGCATAACTGAAACCGTTGTAGCCGCCAGCGACGATCAGAGAACGCGCACAAGCCAGGATGTCGTCGGAGGTAGTAGACACGTTGCCCATGCCCCTACCTACCTTCTGGTAGGATGGCAGTCAAGCCCTCTTGCAACGCAACGACCAAAGCGAGAGCAGTAGCGTGGAACGTGGCTATGGCGCAGACGTCATTCGATGTTCCTTGTGTCTCGGCCGCCATCAATTCAAAAAAGCGCCGAGTGTTTGTCGATCGAAGTAGCCGTCCCACTTCGAGGAGAAGGCGACACCCTTCGGCCGACCGGATCATCGCAATCGCCGCGCGGCACTAGGCGTTTGCACCGACTGCGCTATCTCCCCATCGTTAGCCCTGTTCTATCGCTGGTTGAGATCGGGAGGTTTCCATGGATCGGCGACTATTTTTGACAGGAATGTTTGGCATTGCCGGGGCCGCGGCCCTTGCAAGCACGGTTCGGCCAATCAACGCAGTGGCCGGCGTTCCAACTGCCAGAAACGGCATTCTCGATGAACTCGAGGCGCCGGACGTCGAGACCTTCGACGACGATACTCAAGCAGAGTTGCAACCAGTCTATCATCGCCGGTGGCACCGGCCGCGCCGGCGCCGCCGGCGTGCTTGGAGAAGGGTCTGTCGCGTTTACTGGCGGAATGGCTATCGGCGCAGGCGGTGCTTCCGCAGGCGCGTCTGGGTCTGGTTTCGATTCTAGCAATTGGCCGGCTTGAACCCTGGCCATCGCGGCCGGGGTTTTCGCCTCAGGCGACCGTTAGTGCCCTTAGAGAGTTTGTCTGACGGCGCCGGAGGAGGCTGACGGTGTTTGCAGGTTTCAGAGCCACCAGCTTGCGACTGGACGATACGACCATTTTCGCAAGGGTCGGTGGCACCGGTCCGCCGCTGCTGCTTCTTCACGGTTTTCCAGAGACGCATCTGATGTGGAGGGATATCGCCGCAGCCTTGGCGCCCCGCTTCACGGTGGTCGCCGCCGACCTTCGAGGCTATGGCCAAAGCGGATGCCCGGTTTCCTCTGCCGATCATAGCCAATACGCCAAGCGCGCCATGGCCGGCGACATGGTTCAAGCCATGAAGCAACTGGGGTTTGAGCGATTCATGGTTGCCGGACATGATCGCGGCGGGCGGGTTGCCTATCGCCTTGCGCTCGACCATCCCGACAAAGTCCTCAAAATCGCCGTCCTCGACATCATCCCCACCGCCGCAACATGGGATCGGGCGGATGCCAGGCTGGCGCTCGGCTTCTGGCCCTGGAGCCTGCTTGCCCAGCCGGAGCCCCTGCCGGAACGTCTGATTGGCGCGGCTCCCGATGCCGTCGTCGACGATGCAATAACGCAATGGGGATCGTCGACGAAAATGGTCTCCAAAGAGGTCAGGGACGCCTATGTTGATGCGCTTCGCGATCCCGCGCATATTCATGCGATATGCGAAGAGTATCGCGCCGCTGCGACGACCGATCGTGAACATGACGCGCTGAACCAGGCAAACGGTCGTCGCATCGAGTGCCCGCTAATGGCGCTATGGAGTGGCGAAGGCGCCCTGGAGAACTGGTATGCGCAAGAAGGCGGGCCGCTGGCTATCTGGAGGAAATGGGCTGACAGCGTGGAAGGACGCGCTGTCCAAGGCGGGCACTTTTTCCCAGAAGAGCACCCCGACACGATAGCAGCGGTTCTCTCGGAATTCTTCGAGGACAAATAGGACGGTCAGGACAGAGGGTTGTAGAGGTCACATGCTTCAGTTACGCGGAACCTCGGGAGTGCTTCGCGGCCCCAGGTCGAGCATCCTCCGATATTCGTCTGTCCGGCATCAACGTGCTTGATAAGAGAATGAAGCCGATCTCCATGGCCACGCCTGTGATATGCAGCCTGATGTTTGTCGGAAGTTGTGCATCGCCTTTGCCTGCATCCTTTGATGCTGCGAAATACGACAAGATGAGTTGCGTCGAGCTCAACGTGGCGATCGGCACGGTCGCTGACGAGATGTCGGCAACAGCCATCGCTCGCGGCAAAGTCGTCCACACCAACATTCCGGATTGGCTGTGGGGAGGGCAGCGTGTCGCCTCGACCGTCGCTGCCCGCCAGAGCGCGAAGATCGAGCGCTTGCGGCAGCAGGAGGCTGCGATTGCGGCGGCGAGACGAAGCAGGTGCTGATTGCGTCACTGAAGTGGGTCTTCAGCCCGCCACACCGGACTGATGCGCAGCGATCGCGCCGAGGAATATCTCGCCGAAATCCTTGAGCTTGGCGGCGCCGACGCCGTTGACCGCGGCGAAGGCGTCCAGATCACGCGGGCAGCGTTCGGCCATATCGATCAGCGTACGATCCGAAAAGATCACGAAGGCCGGCATTTGGCGTTCCCGGGCAAGACGCAGCCGTACCGCCTTGAGCGCGGCCAGCAGCGCCGAATCCAGACCTTCCGTGCCTGCTGCGGTATCCACAGGACGTATCTTGCCTCGCGATGACTGGCGCGCGTCCACGCGATACCGGAATGAAGCCTCGCCCCGGGCGAGTTCACGGCCTTTCTCGGCGACGGCGAGGCCGCCATGGCCGGCTGAGTCCGATGTCAGGAACCCTCCCGCGACGAGTTGGCGAAGCAGCGACAGCAAGAGACTCTTCTTATGCGCCACACCGGTGCCGAAGCTGGCAAGCCTGTGGTGGTTCCTGGCCAGGACCTTCTCGGTCTCATGGCCGAGCAGGACATCGACAACGTGGGCAGCGCCAAAGCGCTCGCCGGTCTGTGTGATCGCTGCCAGGATGATCCGCGCCTCGGCGTCGCCATCCGCATGCGGCGCCTGGTCGAGGCAGTTGTCGCAATTGCCGCAAGGCGAAGCACTTTCGCCGAAATAGCCAAGCAGGATCTGGCGGCGGCACTGCGCCGTCTCGCAATAGCCGATCAACGTATCGAGCCGGCCATGCGCGCGCCTCTTGTGCTCCGCCGGTGCGCCCTCGTCGTCGATGAAAAGCCGGCGCATACGGATGTCGCCGAGACCGAAGAGCATATGCGCCTCGGCCGCCCGCCCGTCGCGGCCCGCCCGCCCGATTTCCTGATAGTAGGCTTCCAAGCTGCCCGGCAGGTCGGTGTGGAAGACATAGGCGACGTCCGGCTTGTCGATCCCCATGCCGAAGGCGATGGTCGCCACCATCACCACCCCGGACAAGGTCATGAAAGCGTTTTGATTCGCTTCACGCGCGTCCTTGCTCATGCCGGCATGATAGGCGAGCGCGCGTACGCCGTTCCGCTCGAGGAACGCCGCCATCTCTTCGGTCTTTTTGCGCGACAGGCAATAGACGATCCCGCTTCGGCCGGCATGGCGCTGCACGAAATTCAGCAATTGGCGCTTGCTGTCCTGCTTGGGCTCGATGCTTAGCTTGATGTTCGGTCGGTCGAAGCCGAGCACCACGGTATCGACGCGCCCGTCGAACAGTTGCGCGGCAATGTCGGTGCGCGTCGTCTCGTCCGCAGTCGCCGTCAGCGCAATGATCGGCACATCGGGGAAGATGCCGCGCAGCCGCGACAATTCTTCGTATTCGCGCCGGAACGCCGGTCCCCATTGCGAGATGCAATGTGCCTCGTCGATGGCGATCAGCCGGACATCGAGCTTGGTCAACGCCTCGAGCATCCGCGGGGTCATCAGCCGCTCCGGCGCAAGATAGAGCAGCCGTGTCTGCCCTGCCGCGACGCGGCGCCATGCAGCGACATTGGCATCGCGATCGAGCGAGGAATTGATCGTATCGGCCGCCACACCGGCAAGGCGCAATGCGGCGACCTGGTCCTGCATCAGCGCTACCAGCGGCGAAACGACAATGGTGAGCCCGCCCAGCACCAGCGCCGGGACCTGGTAGCAGAGCGATTTGCCCGCACCCGTCGGCATGACGGCCAGTACATGATGCCCGGCCAGCAGCGCCTCCATCACGGCCGCCTGGCCGAGACGAAAATCATCGAAGCCGAAGACATCCTTCAGGACGCGCCGCTTGGAATCCTCTGCCGGCATGCTCGCCGCAATCTGCATTACAGAACTTTCGCGGATACGACCTGCCGAAATTCCCCGGCGAATCGCCGGGTGATTGCCTGGACAGCAGATTCGAACATTTATCGACCCCTCTGGTCCTGTCCTCGGCACCGCCTGAAGCGAACTTCTCTCTCATTGGCCGATATCAGACCGTCGTTCCAGCCCCTATTCGCCTTGGCTGTGAATATCGCGCCGCCTCGGAGCGGTTAATCCTATCTTCACCATCATTCGGCAGGTTCAGGTTCTGCGGTGATGTTTTGAGTACCGCGGCGCCACAAGCGCCCAGGCAACACGCCCGCGTCTCTCCGGAGGCGCGGGTTTTTCGTTCCGAGAACTGACAGCCTGATCTTCGGGCCCGCAGCTCAGTCGAGGAAATCGGCGCGGGGCGGCGTAAAGTTGTCGACCAGTCGTCCCGCCTCCAGTGCCTTGACGCCATGGACCAGGTTGGAAGGAACGATGAAGCTGCTTCCGGTTTCCAAGATCTCGGTCCTGCCGTCGATGGTGACCTCGAAGCGGCCTTCGGCGACGTAGCTCGCCTGGACATGCGGATGCGAATGCAGCGCGCCGACGCCGCCCTTGTCGAAGGCGAACTCGACCATCATCAGTTCGTCCGTGTGCAGGAGCACGCGCCTGCGGTTGCCATCCGGCGTCGGCGTCCACGCACCCTCGCCGGCATGCGAGAAGATCTTGGTTCCGGTCATCGCCAAACTCTCATCTTTTGTTGTTCATCGCGCCAGCCAGCCACCGTCCACCGGCATCACCGCGCCGTGCATATAGTTCGACGCCGGCGCCAGCAGGAAGACGGCTGCGTCGCCGATGTCTTCCGGCGCGCCCCAGCGCCCGGCCGGAATGCGCGCCAGGATCGAAGCGCTGCGGTCGGGATCGGCACGCAGCGCCTCGGTGTTGTTGGTCTCGATATAGCCTGGCGCAATGCCGTTGACGTTGATGCCCTTTGCCGCCCATTCGCAGGCGAGCAGTCGGGTGATTCCGAGCACGCCATGTTTGGAGGCGGTGTAGGAGGCGACGCGGATGCCACCCTGAAAACTCAGCACCGAAGCGATGTTGACGATCTTGCCACGCCGTCCCGGGTCGGCAAGCACGCGCCTGGCAAAACTCTGGCTGAGGAAGAACACCGTCTTGAGGTTGACGCCGATGACGTCGTCCCAGTCGGCTTCGGTCAAGTCGACCGCATCGGCACGCCGGATGATGCCGGCATTGTTGACCAGGCCGTCGAGCGGCCCCGTATCGTCCCAGACGCGGTCAAGCATCGCCTGGGCGGCGGCATCATCGCCAAGGTCGCAGCGGACCGCCTCGAAGCGTCCGCCGGCCGCCGCAATCTTCTCCGCCGTCTCGTCCATCGCCGAGCGACCGACGCCGACGACCGCGCCGCCGGCACGCGCGATCGACACGGCGATGCCCTGGCCGATGCCGGTATTGGCGCCGGTGACGAGGATACGCTTGCCGGCAAGGCTGAAGGCCGAGAGGTCGCTCACTTGAGCTCCTCCATCGCCACCAGGTCGACATCGGTATAGTCGACATTGTCGCCGGCCATCGCCCAGATGAAGGCGTAGTTCGAGGTGCCGGCGCCCGAATGGATCGACCATCCCGGCGACAGCACCGCCTCCTCGTTGCGCACGACGAGATGACGCGTTTCGTCCGGTTCGCCCATGAAGTGAAACACCCGCGCCGTCTCCGGCAGGTCGAAATAGAGATAGGCCTCCATGCGCCGGTCATGCACATGGCACGGCATGGTGTTCCAGACCGAACCGGGGGCAAGCTGGGTCATGCCGACGACCAGCTGACAGGTCTTCACGCCGTCGGCATGGATGAACTGAAAGATCGAGCGCTCGTTGGAGGTCGCCTGGCTGCCGAGATCGAGCCGCTTGGCATCGCCGATGCGGATCAGCCGGTTGGGATGGCTCTGATGCGCCGGCGCGCTTAGCAGGTAGAACTTAGCCGGCTCAGCCGGATTGGTCGCAGCGAACGACACCTCATCGGTGCCCATGCCTAGATAGAGCATGTCGCGCGCCTGCAGCTCGTAGGATTGGCCGCTGGCTTTCACGACGCCTGCACCGGCGATGTTGACGATGATCATCTCGCGGCGGTCGAGAAAATTCTTGGTCCCGGTTGGCTTGATCGCCTGCAGCGGCAGCGGCGCGCCGGCGGGCATGGCACCGCCGACGATCATGCGGTCGTAATGGGTGTAGGTCAGGCTGATACGGCCGGGCTGGAACAAGTCCTCGATCAGAAAATTGTGACGCAGTTCGTCCGTGCCCATCGCCGCGGCAGAAACAGGATCGATGGCAAAGCGCGAGGTGAAATCCGTATGATTGTCAGTGTGATTCATTGCTGTCCCATGGAGCTGCCTCAATTGCTTATTCAGTTGCCGCGGCCTTGACCGAGTCGGCATAAAACACCTGACGCGCGTGCAGGCGTTCGCGATACCGCTGCTGGCTGGCACCGAGATGCGCGCGCATCGCCTCCCGTGCCGCCTCGGCATCGCCTGCCGAGATGGCATTAAGGATCATCAGGTGTTCGCGCTGCAGGCCGCGCTGGTAGGCGTCGGACTGCGCGAATTCGGTCGACCAGGGCGAGGTCACATCGCAAGGGATGGCGCGCCGGCCGAGCACATCGAGCATCTCGACATAGAACGGATTGTTGGTGGCGCTGGCGATTGCGCGGTGGAAGGCGAGGTCGGCCGGTCCCGTCGGCTCGCTGTTGAGGAGCAGCCGTTCGAACTCGAAGAAGGCTTCCTGGATCGCCGCTTCCTGTGCGGCGTTACGGCGGAGGGCGGCGAGCCCGGCGGATTCGATCTCGATCGCCAACCTGACTTCGAGCACGTTGAGGGCAATTGAATCCTTGCTGCCCATCTCCGCTGCCAGAGCCCCGAACGCTGTCGAGATATGCTCGGTGACAAAGACGCCGGCGCCTTGGCGCGGCTCGACCAGGCCGTCCGCGGCAAGCTTGGCCAGCGCCTCGCGTATCACGGTGCGGCTGACCCCGAAGGTTTCAGTCAACTGGCCCTCGGTCGGCAGCTTTTGCCCAGGCTGGATCTCGCCCGCCTGCAACTGCTTGCGGATCGCGGCGACGACGGTTTCCGAAAGCTTCGGTCTTCGTTCGACGCGGAGCCCGACTGCGGTGTCCGATGCCATGTCGCAACCCCTATTTGAAGACGCTCGGCAGCCATAGCGAAATGGCTGGAATGTAAGTGACGAGCGCCAGCACCACGAGGCCTGCGCCATAGAACGGCCAGATCGAGCGCATCGATTCCCAGACGGATATCTTGCCCACTGCGCACGCCACGAACTGCACTGCGCCCACCGGCGGCGTGTTCAGCCCGATGCCGAAATTGAGGATCATGATGACGCCGAAATGCACCGGATCGACGCCGTAGGCCTGCGCCACGGGCAGGAAGATCGGCGTGCAAATGATGATCGTCGGCCCCATGTCCATGAACGTGCCGAGGAACAGCATCAAGAGGTTGAGCAGCAGAAGCACGACCAGCGGATCGTCCGAGATCGCGTTCATGGAGGCTATCAGCGCTGCCGGTACTTTCAGGAAGGCCATCAGCCACGAGAATGCCGCCGCCATGCCGATGATAAGCAGCACCATGGCCGTGGTGCGCACGGCGCCATGGGTGGCATGAACGAACCCTTCCCAGGTCATCTGCCGGTAAACGAAGACAGTCACGAGCAGCGCATAGATGACGGCGATACAGGAACTCTCGGTGGCCGTGAAGACGCCCGATCGTACGCCGCCGAAGATGATCGCGATCAGCAGCAGGCCGGGCACCGCGACGGCGAAAAGATGCGCGACCGCGGTGAAGCCCGGAAACGGCTCGGTCGGATAGCCGCGGGAGCGCGCCACGAAATAAGCGGTGACCATCAGTGACAGGGCCAGCAGCAGGCCCGGGATGATGCCGGCCGTGAACAGATCGGCGATGGAGATCTTTCCGCCTGCCGAGATCGCGTAGATGATCATGTTGTGCGACGGCGGCAGCAGCAGCGCGATCAGCGCCGCCATCGACGTGACGTTGACGGCGTAGTCCGCTCCATATCCACGCGCCTTCATCTGCGGGATCATCAGGCCGCCCACCGCGGCTGCCTCCGCCACCGCGGAGCCCGAAATGCCGCCGAATAGTGTAGCGGTCGCGATGTTGACCTGCCCGAGGCCGCCGCGCAAATGGCCGACGAGCGAGCCGGCGAAGGCAACGATCTTGCTGGCGATGCCGCCGCGCACCATCAAGTCGCCGGCGTAGATGAAAAACGGAATGGCCAGCAGCGAAAAGACGCTCATGCCGGAATTCAGGCGCTGGAAGACGATCAGCGGCGGCAGGCCCATATAGAGGACGGTGGCCAGGCTTGCGACGCCGAGGCAGAAAGCGATCGGCGTGCCGATAAGCATCAGCAGGGTGAAGACGCCGAAGAGAATCCACAGTTCCATGGCGTCAGACCTTCACGTTGGCGGTGTCGAGTTCGGCTGCGACTTCGGCCGGCGGCAATTCATCGAGGGCATCGTCGATCGGCGCGCCGGAGAGGCGAAGCACGATGCGCTCCAGCGTGAAGAGCACGATGAGCGCGCCTCCCGCGACAAGCGGGACATAGTCCCAGCCCCCCGATATGCCGAGTGACGGCAAGACAGAGCCCCAGGTCAATGCGACCAGCTGGCTGCCATACCAGATCATGCCGATGCCGAAGGCGAGCGCGACGAGGTCCGAAATCATCCGCAGCCAGCGCTTGCCGCCTTTTGGCAGCACGTAGAGCAGGACGTCGAAGCCGAGATGATAGTTCTCGCGCACGCCGACGGCAGCGCCGAGGAAAATGAACCAGCTCATCAGCATCACCGAGCCCGGCTCGGTCCAGCTCGGCGAACGATTCAGAACATAGCGGCCGAACACTTGCCAGGCGACGAAGGCGGTCATCAGCACCAGCCCGATGCCGGCGATCGACAGCGCCGCCGTGCTGACGCGCGACATCACTTGCGCGACGCCGGACAGGAGCGGTCTTGGTTTTGGGCTGGAAGTCACCGGTTTTCTCCGCAAGAGGACGGCGGCGCGGGATGTCCGCGCCGCCGCTTGATCACTGCACGGCCTTGATGGCTTCGACCATGGCCTTCAGCTTGTCGTCCTTGACGTGCTTCTCGTAGACCGGGCCCATCGCGTCGATGAAGGGCTGCTTATCCGGCGTCGTGATCTGCGAACCGGCCGCCTCGACCTTGGCGCGCGATTCCTTGACCTTGGCGGTCCACAGCTCGCGCTGCTTGGCGACGCTCTCCTTGGCGGCCGCCTTGAAGATCGCCTGGTCTTCCGGCGTCAGCTTGTCCCAGCTCGACTTCGCCATGACGAAGGCTTCCGGCACCATCGTGTGCTCGTCGAGCGAATAGTATTTGGCGACTTCCGCGTGCTTGGCGGTGTCGTAGCTCGGAAAATTGTTCTCCGCGCCGTCGATCACCCCGGTCTCGATCGCCGAATACACCTCGCCATACGGCATCGGCGTCGCGTTGGCGCCGAGTGCCGCCACCATGTCGACGAAGATGTCGGACTGGATGACGCGGAACTTCATACCGGCCATGTCGGCTACAGTGTTGATCGGCTTCTTCGAATTGTAGAAGGAGCGCGAGCCGCCGTCGTAAAAGGCGAGCAGCACCAGCCCGACCTGGTCGAACGCCGCCGCGATCTGGTCGCCGATCGCTCCGTCCATGACCTTGTGCATATGGTCTTCCGAACGGAAGATGTAGGGCAGCGAGGGTACGGTGGTCTCCGGGATGAGCCCGTTGAACGGCGCCATCGAGACGCGGTTGAGATCGATCACGCCGGTGCGCACCTGCTCGATCGTGTCCTTTTCCTCGCCGAGTTGCGCGGAAGGATAGAGTTCGACCACATAGCGGCCGGCCGTGCGCTCTTTCACGAGCTCGCCGAAATATTTGACCGCCTCGACCGTCGGATAGCCGTCCGGGTGTGTGTCGGACGAGCGCAGAACCGTCTGGGCGCTTGCCGTTCCGGCCAGCAGTGCGGCGGCAAGTAGCGTAGCTCCCGCCAGTCTTGAAAAATGCAGCATTGGTTTCCTCCCGTTTGAACGATGGCGGCAAGCGCCGTTAGAGCCGGTACGCCTTTTTCGCGAGCGTATAGGCAAGTTCCTGCGCCACCTCGTGCGCCTCGTCCTCGCCGAGCCGATGCTCGGCGACGAGACGCGCCAGATATGCGCAATCGACCCGGCGCGCCACATCATGGCGGGCCGGTATGGATGGAAAGGCGCGGGTGTCGTCGTTGAAACCGACGGTGTTGTAGAAACCGGCCGTTTCGGTGGTCATCTCACGGAACCGGCGCATGCCTTCGGGGCTGTCGTGGAACCACCAGGCCGGCCCGAGCTTCAATGCCGGGTAGACACCGGCGAGCGGCGCCAGCTCGCGCGCATAGCTGGTCTCGTCGAGGGTGAACAGGATGATGGTGAGATCGCGCTCCAGCCCGACACAGTCGAGCAGCGGCTTCAACGCCGTCACATAATCGGTTCGAGTCGGGATATCGAAGCCTTTGTCCCTGCCGAACTTCTGAAAGACAGCCGGCGAATGATTGCGCCAGGAGCCGGGATGGATTTGCAGGACCAGCCCGTCGTCACGGCTCATCTTGGCCATCTCGGTCAGCATCTGGGCGCGAAACAGCTTTCGCTCGCGCTCGTCGTTCGAGCCCCGGCGGATGCGGTTGAACAGCTCCTCGGCGGCGGCATCCGAGAGATTGGCGGTTTCGGCCGTCGGATGGCCGTGATCGGAGGAAGTCGCGCCAAAGCTCTTGAAGAAGGCGCGCCGCTGGCGATGCGCATCGAGATAGCCGGCCCAATTGCCGGTGTCGCAGCCGGTGATCTCGCCAAGCCGGTCGAGATTGGCCGAAAAGCCTTCGAAGTCGGGATCGACGATCGCATCCGGCCGATAGGCGGTGACGACGCGGCCCTCCCAGCCGCTGTCGCGGATCATCTGGTGCCATCTGAGATCGTCGAGCGCGCCTTCGGTCGTCGCGATGACCTCAATGTTGAAGCGCTCGAACAGCGCTCGCGGGCGAAAATTCTCCCACTGCAGCAGCGTCGCGATCGTGTCGTAGTGGCGGTCGGCCGTCTTGGCATTCAGCGGCTCGTCGATACCAAACAGATGGGCGAGCACATGGTCGAACCACAGCCGGGTCGGCGTGCCGCGGAAGAGGTAATAATGCTCGGCGAAGCGCCGCCAGATCGTTCTGCCGTCGGTTTCCACCGGCGAACCGTCACGCGTCGGCACGCCAAGCTCCTCAAGCCGAACACCCTGGCTGAACAGCATGCGGAAAATGTAGTGGTCCGGCACGATCAGCAACTGCGCCGGATCGGGAAACGCCTCGTTGAGCGCATACCAGCGCGGATCGGTGTGGCCGTGCGGGCTGACGATCGGCAGGTCCTTGACCGCGGCGTAGAGATCGCGGGCCAGCGAAAGCGGGCGCGCCTCGGCGGCAAACAGCAAATCTGGATCCGTCAATGCGGCCACGTAAATCCTCCCAATCCGGACATCGGTAGGGTTGGAAAGAAATAATGTCAACATACAAAAAATGGGTTGTTGTATGATGACTTTTCGTCGGCCATTGCCCATTGTGCGTGACGGCAACGGGTGTTACGCCGCCTGCCAACAGTGACCCAGCAACCTCGATCAGACACGCCGCGCAATGACCAATAGACGCCTTTCCAACAGCACGCTGAAGGCACTGCCGGCTTCGGTCGCGGTTCCCCGCTACGACCGCGGCGCTATTGCGCCAGGCATCGTCCATCTCGGCGTCGGCGCGTTCCACCGCGCCCACCAGGCGGCCTATGTCGACGACTGTCTGGCGGCTGGAGAGACAGGCTGGGGCATTGTCGGCGTGTCCTTGCGCAGTCCAGGCACGCGCGACGCACTGGCGCCGCAGGATGGCCTCTACACACTGGCGATCAGGAGCAGCGTCGAAGAAGAGCTGCGCGTCGTCGGTTCGATCCTGTCGCTGCTGCTGGCGCCGGAAGATCCGGCTGCGGTGTTCGCCGCTCTGACCGATCCGCTCACCCGTATCGTCACGCTGACGATCACCGAAAAGGCCTATCTGAGGGCAGCCGGCGGCGGACTGGACAATACCCACCCCGACATCGTCCATGATCTGGCTAACCCGCAAATGCCACGAACGGCGCATGGTTTCCTGACGGAGGCGCTGTCGCGCCGCCGTGCCACCGGCATCCAGCCTTTCACCGTGCTCTGCTGCGACAACCTTCCGGCCAATGGCGCCACGCTGCACCGCCTGCTGGTCGAATTCGCCGCACTGCGCGATTCCAGGCTCGCCACTTCAGGCGATGCCAGGCTCGCCGCACACATCGCCGACGGCGTCGCCTTTCCGTCGAGCATGGTCGACCGCATCGTGCCGGCGACCACGGATGCCGACCGGGCGCGTATCGCCGTAGAGCTCGGCGTCGAGGATGCCTGGCCGGTGATGACCGAGCCGTTCTGCCAATGGGTGGTCGAGGACGACTTTCCGGCCGGCAGGCCGGCCTGGGAAAAGTTCGGCGTCACTATGGTCGGCGACGTCGGGCCGTTCGAGGACATGAAGCTGCGGCTGCTCAACGGCTCGCATTCGGCAATCGCCTATCTCGGCCTGCTCAGCGGCTACGACACGGTCGACCGCGCCTTTGCCGATCCGGCGATCCGGCAATTCGTCGACGGACTGTGGGCCGAGGCGATCCCGACGCTGCCGCAGGACGCCGGGCTCGATACGGCCGGCTACACGGCCCAGCTCGCCGAACGTTACTCGAACACGGCGCTGGCCCATCGCACGGCGCAGATCGCCAATGACGGCAGCCAGAAACTGCCACAGCGCATCGTCGCCTCGGCCGTCGAGCGGCTGAGTGCCGGTGATCCCCCAGCCCATCTGATGCTGGTGGTGGCCGCCTGGATCGCCGCTTGCGAGGCGCGCGGCAAGACCTTGCCCGAAGCCCATTTCACCGACCCGATCGACACTCGGCTTACGGCGCTCGGCAGCCGGCCGGCTGATGAAGCTGTGACAGCGATGTTCGATCTCGCCGGCTTCGCCAGGGACCATTCCCAGCGCATGACACTGATTGATCTGACGACAGCCCATCTCGAGCGCCTGCGGCGGGGCGGGCCTGCCGCTGCCTTGGCGGCGCTTGGCATAGGGAGTGAGAAGCCATGAGACAGACTTGGCGCTGGTTCGGGCCCGACGACCCGGTGACGCTTGCCCATGTCCGTCAGGCCGGCGCCGTCGGCATCGTCAGCGCGCTGCATCACCTCAATGACGGCCGCGCCTGGCCGGCGGACGAGATCGCCAGGCGCAAGGCAGAGATCGAGGCAGCAGGCCTGACCTGGGACGTGGTCGAGAGCATCGTCGTCCACGAGGACATCAAGACCCGCAGTGGCGACTGGCGCACCCTGATCGACAATTATAAGGCCTCGATCCGCGCCGTCGCTGCCGCCGGCATCAACACCATCTGCTATAATTTCATGGCGATCACCGACTGGACGCGCACCGACCTCGACTATCCGATGCCGCATGGCGGCACGGCGCTGCGCTTCGATGTCGTCGAGCTCTGCGCCTATGACGTCTTCATCCTCGAGCGAAAACGGGCGGAGGCCGATCACCCGCCGGCCCGTGTCGAGGCGGCGCGTGTGCGGCTGCAAGGCATGAGCGAAAGCGACAAGGCGAGACTGGAGCTCAACCTGATCGGCTGGGTGCCGGCGCGCGAATTCATCTTCGATCGAGCGAGCTTCCGCCGCGCCCTCGACCTCTACAAGGACGTCTCTACCGAAGGACTGCGCGAAAACCTGTTTGCCTTCCTGCGCGAGATCGTGCCGGTTGCCGAAGAGGCCGGCGTCAGGATGGCGATCCACCCCGACGATCCGCCTTTTTCGTTGTTCGGCCTGCCGCGCATCGTTTCCAAGGCAGCCGATGCCCGCGCGCTGCTCGACGCCGTCGCTTCGCCGGCTAACGGACTGACACTGTGTACCGGCTCCTACGGCGCGAGCGCGCAGAACGATCTGCCGGCAATGGCGAAGGCTTTCGCCGAGAACATCCATTTCGCCCATCTGCGCAATGTCACCAAGGAGCCCGACGGCTCCTTCCACGAAGCCGAGCACCTCGACGGCGACACCGACATGGTGGCGGTCGTGTCGGCGCTGATTGGCGAGGAGCGGCGGCGCAAGGCGGCAGGCAGGGCGGACTGGCAGATTCCGATGCGTCCGGACCATGGCCATGCCATTGTCGACGACATCGGCAAGAAGGTGAACCCCGGCTATTCCTGCATCGGCCGCCTGAAGGGCCTCGCCGAACTGCGCGGCGTCATGCGCGCCGTGGAAGCGCTGACGGTGTGAGCTATTTGCCTGACGGATCCAATACTTGCCGGGAAGAATAGTCGACGCCTTTAGAATTCCAGAACAGCCGCACGGCCTTGCCGACCAGATTTTCACTGGGAATAAACCCGACGCTGAATCGGCTGTCGGAGGAATTGTCCCGATTGTCGCCAAGTGCAAAATAGTGGCCTGCGGGCACGATCCACGAGTTCGTGTTGTCCCCGATGGATGAATCTGTCAGGTTGAGAACGGTGTAGGACACGCCCTCTGGCAAAGTTTCACGTTGAAGTTTGACTGGATCGGGGAACTCTTCGGACGAAAAAGAGCCGATATCCTCGAGCCCCACCGCTACCTCGTTGATGTAAAGCATCCCGTCGATGATCTGGATCTTTTCGCCCGGAAAGCCGACGATCCGCTGGATGTAGTTCACGCTCGGATCGGGCGGGAACTTGAATGCCACCACATCTCCCCTTTTGGGTTCCGCGCCCAATAGGCGCCCGTCAAATGAGAGCACGTTGAAGGGCACGCTGTAGCGACTGTAGCCGTATGCGGATTTGGACACGAAGAGATAGTCGCCCTCCCGCAACGTCGGCGTCATGCTGCCAGACGAGATCGAAAACGATTGGAACACCAACGAGCGGATTACAAACGCAGCCACGATGGAGGCGTAAAACGCCAACACGAACACCGACACCCCTTGCGCATACCATTTGTCCGGCTTGAACCGATGCGCAAAGGGAACAACGAGCGTCGCCCACAGGATCATCAAGCCGATACCTGAAAAGTTGCCCGCCGCCGCAAGATCCATGCCCGGCACCACCGGAATTCCGATGTAGCAAAGCGCGATGCTGACAGCACTGATCACAAACAGGCTTATAACAGCCAGTTTGCCAGCGCCAATCCATAGAAATCCGCCAAACGGGCCGCCAAGGGCCGACACCAGGGCCGTCGACCATCTGGATCGCGAGACTGTTTCTTGTTGCACTGTTTGTTCTGTCATCGGCCCCCCACGCCAAGGCAGCCTGACTGTTCACCAAATAAAAAAGCGAGGCAAGCCTCGCTTTCTCGACGCCGAACTGATCCTTCGCGTTAAGCCGGCAGGATGGCGCCTTCAAGCGTGGTGAGCTGGTTAAGGAACTGCTCGGCCTTGCTGCGGGTCTGGTCGTCCTTGGCGTCGGCGGCGTCTTCCCTCGCCTCCTGGATGCGGCGGGCAAGCTCGGCGCGGTCGATGTCGCCGACGGCCACAGCCGATTCCGCCAGCAGCGTGCAGCCGGCCGGAACGATGTCGGCAAAGCCGCCGAACACCACGTAGCGTTCTTCCTTGCCGGAAGCGGTCTTCAACGTGACGACGCCCGGCTTGATCGTGGTCATGACCGGTGCGTGATGCGCCATCACGGTCATTTCGCCCTCGGCGCCTGGGATGACGACGGATTCGACCTGCTCGGAAACCAAGAGGCGCTCCGGCGAGACCAGTTCGAACTTGAAAGCTTCAGGCATGATCAATTTAGCGAATAGGGAATAGTGAGTAGCGAGTAGTGAAGAAACTCGTCCGGCTCATAGACCCCTATTCGCTACTCCCTATTCGCTATTCGCTTTGGCTTACGCCGCTTCAGCCGCCAGGCGCTGTGCCTTCTCGACCGCTTCCTCGATGCCGCCGACCATGTAGAAGGCGGCCTCCGGCAGGTGGTCATAATCGCCGTTGCAAAGGCCCTTGAAGCCCTTGATGGTGTCGGCGAGGTCGACCAACTTGCCCGGCGCGCCGGTGAACACTTCGGCGACGAAGAAGGGCTGCGACAGGAAGCGCTCGATCTTGCGGGCGCGGGCAACCGTCTGCTTGTCCTCTTCCGACAGCTCGTCCATGCCCAGGATGGCGATGATGTCCTGCAGCGACTTGTAACGCTGAAGGATCGACTGCACCTGGCGCGCGACCTGGTAGTGCTCCTCGCCGACAACCATCGGGTCGAGCATGCGCGAAGTCGAATCGAGCGGATCGACCGCCGGATAGATGCCCTTTTCCGAAATCGCGCGGTTGAGCACGGTCGTCGCGTCGAGGTGGGCGAATGAAGTCGCCGGTGCCGGGTCGGTCAAATCGTCGGCCGGCACATAGATCGCCTGCACCGAGGTGATCGAACCCTTGGTCGTCGTGGTGATACGCTCCTGCAGCGCGCCCATGTCGGTGGCCAGCGTCGGCTGGTAGCCCACGGCCGAAGGAATGCGGCCGAGCAGCGCCGACACTTCCGAGCCCGCCTGCGTGAAGCGGAAGATGTTGTCGACGAAGAACAGCACGTCCTGGCCCTGGTCGCGGAAGTATTCGGCAACCGTCAGGCCGGTCAGGCCTACGCGCGCGCGCGCGCCCGGCGGCTCGTTCATCTGGCCATAGACGAGCGCGGCCTTGGAGCCTTCGCCGCCGCCCTTCTTGTTGACGCCGGACTCGATGAACTCGTGATAGAGGTCGTTGCCTTCGCGGGTGCGCTCGCCGACGCCGGCGAACACCGAGAAGCCGCCATGCGCCTTGGCGACGTTGTTGATCAGTTCCTGGATCAGCACCGTCTTGCCGACGCCGGCGCCGCCGAACAGGCCGATCTTGCCGCCGCGGGCATAGGGGGCCAGCAGGTCGAGCACCTTGATGCCGGTGACCAGGATCTGCGCTTCCGTCGACTGCTCGACATAGGTCGGCGCCGGCTGGTGGATCGAGCGCATCTCGATGCCGTCGACCGGGCCTGCCTCGTCGACCGGCTCGCCGATGACGTTGATGATGCGACCGAGCATGCCAGGGCCGACCGGCACGGTGATCGGCGCGCCGGTGTCATAGACGTCCTGGCCGCGAACCAGACCTTCGGTGGAGTCCATGGCGATGCAGCGTACGGTGTTTTCGCCGAGATGCTGGGCCACTTCGAGCACCAGGCGATTGCCGACATTGATCGTCTCAATCGCGTTCAGGATCGCCGGCAGATGTTCGCCGAACTGCACGTCGACAACAGCGCCGATGACCTGGCGAACCTTGCCCGCCAAGCCGGTTTTCTTGATGGTAGCGGCCGGCGTATTCACGGCGGCGGCCTTGGTTGCTGCCGCCTTCTTGGCCGGAGCGGCCTTTGCTGCCGCCGGAGCCTTTGCTGGTGCCGCGGCCTTAGGGGCTGCCGTCTTCGGGGTCGCTGCTTTCGCCATCGTCTTTACCCTTTTCGTCTCTTTGTTTCTCACACGCTTGAGGTCGATGACCTCCTTGGGAGCGTGCCTAGAGCGCCTCGGCGCCCGAAATGATTTCGATCAATTCCTTGGTGATCTGCGCCTGCCGCTGGCGGTTGTAGGTGATCGACAATTTGTTGATCATGTCGCCGGCATTGCGCGTCGCATTGTCCATGGCGCTCATCTTGGCGCCCATCTCGCCGGCCGCATTCTCGAGCAGCGCGCGGAAGACCTGCACGGAGATGTTGCGCGGGATGAGATCGGAGAGGATTTCGCCCGGCTCCGGCTCGTATTCGTAGACAGCGCTGCCACCATCCTTCGCTTCAGCAGCATCCGAAACCACGCCCGCCGGGATAATTTGCTGCGCTGTCGGGATCTGGCTGATCACCGACTTGAACTGCGAATAGAACAGCGTGCAGATGTCGAAGCCGCCTTCGTTGAACAGGTGGATCACCTTCTTGGCGATGGCATCGGCATTGACGAAGCCCAGCGTCTTGACCTCGCGCAGATCGACACGCTCGATGATCAGCGCCCCGTAGTCGCGGCGCAATATGTCGAACCCCTTCTTGCCGACGCAGATGATCTTGACCTGCTTGCCGTCGGCCAGAAGCTTGCGGATGTGGTCACGGGCAAAGCGGGCGATCTGCGAATTGAAGCCACCGCACAGGCCGCGTTCGGCCGTGCAGACGACAAGCAGATGCACGTCGTCCTTGCCGGTGCCGGTCATCAGCGCCGGGGCATCGCCGCCGCCGCCGATCGCCTGGGTGATGTTGGCCAGCACCGCGCCCATGCGCTCCGAATAGGGACGCGCCGCTTCAGCCGCTTCCTGCGCGCGGCGCAGCTTCGCCGCGGCGACCATCTGCATCGCCTTGGTGATCTTCTGCGTCGCCTTGACCGAGGCGATACGGTTACGAAGGTCTTTTAACGAAGGCATGCTTCAAACCTGATCCCGTCCGGCCCACTCAAGCAAAGGTCTTGGCGAAGGCGTCGATCTCTGCCTTCAGCCTGGCGCGCAGATCGTCGGACAGCGCCTTCTCCTTGCGGATGCCGTCGAGCACGTCCTTGCCGGCCGAGCGCATGTGCGACAACAGCCCCTGCTCGAACTTGCCGACCTGGTTGATCGCCAGCTTGTCGAGATAGCCGTTGACGCCGGCGAAGATCACCGCGACCTGCTCCTCGACCTTGAGCGGCGAGAATTGCGGCTGCTTCAAAAGCTCGGTCAGGCGCGAGCCGCGATTGAGCAGGCGCTGCGTGGCGGCGTCGAGATCGGAGCCGAACTGCGCGAAAGCAGCCATTTCGCGGTACTGCGCGAGCTCGCCCTTGATCGACCCGGCAACCTGCTTCATCGCCTTGATCTGCGCCGAAGAGCCGACGCGCGACACCGACAGACCGACATTGACCGCAGGACGGACGCCCTGGAAGAACAGATTGGTTTCCAGGAAGATCTGGCCGTCGGTGATCGAGATGACGTTGGTCGGGATATAGGCCGACACGTCGTTGGCCTGCGTCTCGATGATCGGCAGCGCCGTCAGCGACCCGCCGCCATTGTCGTCGTTGAGCTTGGCGGCGCGCTCGAGCAGGCGCGAGTGCAGGTAGAAAACGTCGCCCGGATAGGCCTCGCGGCCCGGAGGACGGCGCAGCAGCAGCGACATCTGGCGATAGGCGACGGCCTGCTTCGACAGATCGTCATAGCTGATCAGCGCGTGCATGCCGTTGTCGCGGAAATATTCGCCCATGGTGCAGGCGGTGAACGGCGCCAGGAACTGCATCGGCGCCGGATCGGACGCGGTCGCAGCGATGATGATCGAATAGTCGAGCGCGCCGCGCTCTTCCAGCACCTTGACGAACTGCGCCACGGTCGAGCGCTTCTGGCCGACGGCGACATAGACGCAGTACAGCTTTTCCTTCTCCGGGCCGTTGTCGTGCACCGATTTCTGGTTGAGCATGGTGTCGAGGATGATCGCGGTCTTGCCGGTCTGGCGGTCGCCGATGACCAGCTCGCGCTGGCCGCGGCCGACCGGGATCAGCGCGTCGATGGCCTTGAGGCCGGTCGACATCGGCTCGTTCACCGATTTGCGCGGGATGATGCCGGGCGCCTTGACGTCGACGCGCTTGCGTTCGGTGGCCTGGATCGGGCCCTTGCCGTCGATCGGGTTGCCGAGCGCATCGACGACGCGGCCGAGCAGGCCCATGCCGACAGGCGCGTCGACGATGGCGCCGGTGCGCTTGACGGTATCGCCTTCCTTGATGTCACGGTCGGCGCCGAAGATAACGACGCCGACATTGTCGGCTTCGAGGTTGAGCGCCATGCCGCGGATGCCGCCGGGGAACTCGACCATCTCGCCGGCCTGGACATTGTCGAGGCCATAGACGCGGGCGATGCCGTCACCGACGGACAGCACCTGGCCGACTTCGGAGACCTCGGCCTCCTTGCCGAAATTCTTGATCTGGTCTTTCAGAATTGCGGAAATTTCCGCGGCGCGGATGTCCATCAGCCGACCTCTTTCAGTGCAAGCTTGAGCGAATTGAGTTTGGTTTTGAGCGACGTATCGATCTGGCGCGAGCCGATCCTGACCACCAGCCCGCCGAGCAGCGACGGATCGACGGTGACGGTGATCGCCACATCCTTGCCGGCGACGCTTTTCAGCGCCGCTTTCAGCTCGGTTTCCTGGGCAGGCGTCAGCGCATGCGCCGAGGTGACCTCGGCGGCGGTCTCGCCGCGGTGTTCGGCGGCGATCTGGCGGAACGCCTTGATCATTCCTGGCACGGCGAAAAGCCGGCGGTTCTGGGCAACGACGCGCAGGAAATTGCCAGTGAGGCCCGTGATCCCCGCTCTGTCGGCGATCGCGGCGATCGCCTTGGCCTGATCTTCGCTGGAGAAAACCGGGCTCCTGATCAGCCGCGAAAGGTCAGCGCTGCCTTCGAGCATCGCTTCGAAACTGTTGAGGTCGGTCTCGACGCTGGCCACCGAATTGGCCTGCAGCGCGAGTTCGAACAGCGAACCCGCATAGCGTTCTGCGACACCTGAGATTGGCGATGACGATTGGGCCACGGACCGTCTTTTCTCTTGTCTGACAGGCCGCAGATTGTTGGCGCGAGCAAAAACTCTGGCTAAATCTTTGACCTTACTGCATTTTTCCAAGCACGGAGGCGCGGCTTCCGCTATCCCCGGTCGAAAGTCGATTGCCGTCTAGCACAGGCATTTTCAGACCGCAATGCGTCGTCCGGCATGGTTTTCAGGCACTATTGTCGCATCCGCTCGCCGAGTTCAGCAACCAACCCCGGATTGCTCTGTGATTCAGGGCAAAAAGCCGAAGGCGAACGCGAGCGGCAGCGCCGCCAGCACCAGCTCGACGACGATGGATGCCCAGTTGAACGGCGTATTGGCGCCGTCCGACATCATCGACAGCAGCCGGCCGAAGGCGGTGAATAGCCAGGAGAAGCCGAGCGCCATGTAGAGCAGCGGCTGCGCCAAGAGGATGCAGCACAGGCTGACGCCGAGATAGAAGCCCGACATCCGGCCGCGCCCCTCGGCGATCGCCGCTGCCTTCTCCGGTCTGACCTGCAGCCGCAGGATGCGGAACGCCAGCTGTGGAGCCAGGAATAGCAACAGGCCGAGCAATAGAGTCGCGACCGCGCTCGACCATGCCAGCCACTCGCCCTGGCTCATCGGCCATGGAAACGCAAATTCCATCCTTGTCCCCTCGTAAATGGATATTCAAAATTTCGGGCATTCTAGCGAAGCAACTGACATGCGCCAGATGGGCCGTCGGCAATTTGCAGGGCGCGTCAGCTCAACGCGAGCGCGACCGTTGTCTCGACCGGGCTAACAGGACGTTAAACAATGGGCTGTTTTTTTCTGCACAATTCCTATATTGTGACTACATGAGACCACAAGGGGTTCCGCGCATGAAGACGATGCAACTGCGAGAGGCAAAGGCCAGCCTTTCCGCGCTCGTGGAGGCCGCTGAGAACGGTGAGCCCACGGTTATCACCAAGCACGGCAAGCCCGCAGTCATGGTGGTGCCAATCGGTGAGGGACGGAAACTTTATCCGCAGAACAGCCAAAAAGACTTCGTGGATTTCCTGCTTCGGTATCCAGGCGGCATCGAGCTTGAGCGAAACGAATCGCCGTCGCGGGAAGTGGAGTTTTGACCGGCTATCTGCTTGATACGTCTTTTCTCTCGGCATTTGCACCTGGTCGGCCTCTGCTTCCGTCACACGTGCAGAACTGGGTTGCTGTACAAGGAGAACGCGGCTCTTGGCAGCTCTCGTCGATCGTCATCTTGGAGGTGGAACGAGGAATCGCGAAACTGAAGCGGGCGGGCGGGCATATGAAGGCGGAGCGCATCAATGAGTGGTTCGAAAGGTTGCTTCTAGAGTTCAACCAGCGCATCCTTCCCATCGATTTAGCAATCGCGCGAGAAGCCGGAAAACTGGAAGACGCCACTATCGCCAGAGGCGCCAATCCGGGACTGGCGGACATTCTGATCGCAGCTACCGCCCGTTTGCACGGCCTGTCAGTTTTGACGGCCAACACCCGGCATTTTGCGATTCTCGACGTGCCTTACCTGAACCCATTCACCGAACGCGTCTCGAAAGGGTAATCGACACCTTACAAAAAGCTTTGCGGGTCGATATCGACCTGGACCCGCACCGAGGCCCTTATCTTCGGTCCCTCGGCCAGCATAGTGCGGATGAACCCTTGCATGTCGGCGCGCCGCTCGCCCTGGATCAGTAGGCGAAAGCGATGGCGGCCGCCGATCAATGACAGCGGCGCCTCGGCCGGACCGAGGACGAACAGGTCGATGGCTTGCGGCGCGGCACGGCGCAGGCCGCGGGCGTGCCCTTCGGCTTCCGCCCGAGTCGCCGCGCTGACGATGACGCCGGCGAGCCGGCCGAAGGGCGGCAGCCCCGCCCGCTCGCGTTCGGCGATCTCGCGCTCGTAGAAGGCCTCGGCATCGCCGGAGACGATCGCCCGCATCACCGGGTGGTCGGGTTGGAAAGTCTGCAGCAGGCCAAGGCTCTTCTTGCCGGTGCGGCCGGCGCGGCCGGTCACCTGGCTGAGCAGTTGGAAGGTGCGCTCGGCGGCGCGTGGGTCGCCATTGGCCAGGCCGAGATCGGCATCGACGACACCGACGAGCGTCATGTTGGGGAAATTGTGGCCCTTGGCGACGAGTTGCGTGCCGATGACGATGTCGGCCTCGCCATTGGCTATGGCTTCGAGCTCGAGCCGCAGCCGCCGCACGCCGCCCATCAGGTCGGACGACAGTACGATGGTGCGGGCATCAGGGAAATGCGCGACGACCTCCTCGGCGATGCGCTCTACGCCCGGCCCGCAGGCGACCAGATGATCGAGCGTGCCACATTCCGGGCAGGCCTCGGGCCGGCGTTCATTGTGCCCGCAATGGTGGCAGACGAGCTGACCGCGAAAGCGGTGCTCGACCAGCCAGGCCGAGCAGACCGGACAGCCGAAGCGGTGGCCACAGACCCGGCAGAGCGTCAGCGGCGCATAGCCGCGCCGGTTGAGAAACAGCAGCGACTGTTCCTTTCTTTCCAGCGTCTGCCGTATATGGCCGAGCAGTACAGGCGACAGGAAGCCGCCGCGTGCAGGCGGCGCACGGCGCATGTCGATCGTCTTGAGATCGGGAAGTGCCGCCTCGGCAAAGCGCGCCGAAAGCACCGCCCTGCTGTAGCGGCCCTGGCTGGCATTGACCCGGCTTTCGACCGACGGTGTCGCCGAGGCGAGCACGACCGGAAACCCGCCGATATGGCCGCGCACCACGGCCATGTCGCGCGCGTTGTAAAAGACGCGATCCTCCTGCTTGTAGGCGGGGTCGTGCTCTTCGTCGACGACGATCAGCCCAAGCTCCCTGAACGGCAGGAACAGCGCCGAGCGCGCGCCTGCGACCACCCGCACGCCGCCTTCCGCCACCTGCCGCCAGACCTTTTCGCGCATTCTTGGCGGCAGGTCCGAGTGCCACTCAGCCGGCTTGGCGCCGAACCGCTCCTGAAAGCGCTCGAGGAAGGCGTGGGTCAGCGCGATTTCCGGCAGCAGGATCAACACTTGCGTGCCGCGATCGAGCGCGGCCGCAACCGCCTCGAAATAGACCTCCGTCTTGCCGGATCCGGTTACACCGTCGAGCAGGGTGACGCCGAATATGCCGGCCGCGACATTGGCGCGCAGCATCTCGGCGGCATCGCTCTGGTCGGGCATCAGTGCCGGCACGGCGTAGCCGGGATCGGGTGCTGCGACCACCGGCCGCGGCGGGATCATCACCGTCTCGAATACCCCCTGCGCCCTCAGCCCGTCCACCACCGTCGACGACACGCCTGCCGCATGCGCCAGGCCCGACCGCGTCCAGGCGAGCCCACCTTCGGCCGTTTCCAGCACGCGCGTCCTCGCCTCCGTCATCCGGTCGGGCTTGGCGAAGGTGCGCTGCAGCCCTTCGATCCACGGCTCCGGATCGAACGCCTCCGGCGCCCTGAGCAGCATGCGCGCCACCATGCCGGGCGGCGACAGCGTGTACTGCGCCACCCAATCGACAAAACGCCGCATCGCGCGGTCGATCGGCGGGCAGTCGAAAACCTGCTCGATCGGCCGCAATTTCTTCGCGTCGACCTTTTCGACGGCGCCGTCCCAGACGATGCCGGCGACCTGGCGGGGCCCAAGCGGAACGCGCACGATCGAGCCCGGCACCACGCGCATGCCAGCCGGCACAGCATAGGTGTAGGGGCGCTCAGCAGGCATTGGGACCAGCACCGGTGCGGCCGCGACAAAGGGCGAATCTTCGATCATGAGGCGTGACCTTGCCCCGACTTTGGTCTAGATCAAAGTCCGACCCCGAATGTGCATGACCTGCACATGAAAAATCTTCAGGAGACCGCCATGAAATTTTTTGTCGACACCGCCGATGTCAAGGAAATCCGTGAGCTGAACGATTTGGGGCTGCTCGACGGCGTAACCACCAATCCGTCGCTGATCCTGAAATCGGGCGGCAAGATCGCCGACGTCACCAGAGAGATCTGCGAGATCGTCAAGGGACCGGTCTCAGCCGAAGTCGTTGCCACCGAGTACAAGGATATGATGGCGGAGGCCAAGATCCTGGCCAGGATCGCCGACAATGTCTGCATCAAGGTGCCGCTGACGCTCGACGGCCTGAGAGCCTGCAAGGACATCCGGTCGGACGGCCGCATGGTCAACGTCACGCTGTGCTTCTCGGCCACCCAGGCGCTGCTCGCCGCCAAGGCCGGCGCCTCCTTCATCTCGCCCTTCGTCGGCCGCATCGACGACAGCGGTTGGGACGGCATGGAACTGATTGCCGATATCCGCACCATCTACGACAATTATGATTTCCAGACCGAAATTCTGACCGCTTCTGTGCGCACGGTGAACCATGTCAAACAGGCGGCGCTGATCGGCGCCGACGTCATCACCGCCCCGCCGGCGACGCTCAAGGCGCTGGTCAAGCACCCGCTGACCGACAAGGGCCTGGAGCAGTTTCTCGCCGACTGGGCAAAGACCGGCCAGAAGATCGGCTGAAGCGAAATGTCCTACGTCGAACAAAAAAGGCCGAGCAATCGGCCTTTTGCTGACAGCGCAATCCGCCACAGACGGAGCGCTTCAATCCAGGATGGAAAGACCTAGCTTGCCGCCGGCTTGCCGTGCTTGATCAGATCTTGGGCGATCGACAGCCGCAGCACATCCGCCAGTTCGCGCGCCGCGCGGTTCTCGGCGTCGATCTGCGCCCGATACGACGCGAATTCCTGGCGCGGCCTATCGTATGAGGACGGGATAGAGCGCTTGCCCCTCGCTATGACCGTGCCGGTCTTGGCATCGCTCAGCACATAGTTGGCGGTCAGCGTCACTGTGCCGGCGGTCGGCTCGTCCTCGTCGGTCGTGACCTGCTCGATTGCCGCCGATTCGACGAGTTCGGAGACGCCGAGATCAAGCGAATAGACCGGCGAAGCAGGCTCGCCGGCGCCCTGGCCGAGCGCGAAGATCAGATTGTTGCGGACCTGCTGGGCGTAGCGGGTCTTGACCGGCTTGACCGAGATCGATGCCAGTTCGGCAGCAGCGCCGACCTGAGAGCCGGCGATCAGCGGCGCGCTTGAATAGAGCGGCCGCACCGTGCAGGCGGAAACCAGCGCCACCGAAGCGAGCAGCCCGTAGAGCATGATACGGCGCGGCGTCAGCTCCGCTTTTTTCGGATCAGGCAACAACATTGACGATCCTCTGCGGCACGATTATCACCTTGCGCGGCGCCTTACCTTCGAGCGCTTTCTGCACGAAGTCGAGAGCCAGAACCGCTTTTTCGACCGCACCTTGGTCCGCGTCGCGGGCAATTGTCAAATCGCCGCGCTTCTTGCCGTTGACCTGGACCGGCAGCACGATCTCGGCGTCGACGACAAGCGAGGGATCGTAGTCCGGCCAGGGCCGTTCGGCGACAAGGTCGGTGCCGCCGAGCGTCTGCCAGCACTCCTCGGCCAGATGCGGCATGACCGGCGCGATCAGGTGCACCAGGATCTCGACGGCTTCACGGCAGGCCGCTTGGAGCGCCGGACCGGCCTTGCCTTCGGCTGCCTCGTTGAGCGGTACGGTCAAGGCATTGGCGAGCTCATAGATACGGGCGATGGCACGGTTGAAGGCGAGCTTTTCAATATCCTCGCCGACAGACTTGAGGATCTTGTGCGCGGCCTTGGACACTGTTCCGGCCTCGCCGTCCTTCGCCGCCTCTGGCCGAACTCCGGCGAGCGAATCGGCAGCCGTCAACACCAGCCGCCAGATGCGCTGGATGAAGCGATGCGCGCCGGCCGCACCCTCGTCGGTCCATTCGACATCGCGTTCGGGCGGCGAGTCCGACAGCATGAACCAGCGCGCCGTATCGGCGCCGTAGCCGTCGGTGATCTCTTCGGGGCTAACGGTATTCTTCTTCGACTTCGACATTTTTTCGAGCGGACCGATCACCGCCTCTTCGCCAGTGGCGATTTCGAAGGCGCGGCGCTTGCCGTCGGCGTCCTCCAGCCTGACCTCGCTCGGCGCAAGCCAGCGGCCGTTCGAGGCGCCGCCAACCCGATAGGTCTCGTGCACCACCATGCCTTGCGTGAACAGGCCCCTGAACGGCTCGGCGAGATCGACATGGCCGGTCTCGCGCATGGCGCGGGTGAAGAAGCGCGAATAGAGCAGGTGCAAAATGGCGTGCTCGATGCCGCCAATATACTGGTCGACCGGCAGCCATTCAGTCGCGGCCTTGGGATCGGTCGGATCGTTGGCCCAGGGCGCGGTGAAGCGCGCGAAATACCACGACGAATCGACGAACGTGTCCATCGTGTCGGTTTCGCGCCGCGCATCCTTGCCGCAACGCGGGCATTTGACGTGCCGCCATGTCGAATGACGGTCGAGCGGATTGCCCGGCCGGTCGAACTCGATATCGTCAGGCAGCCTGACCGGCAGGTCGGCTTTCGGCACCGGCACAACGCCGCAATCCTCGCAATGGATCATCGGGATCGGGCAGCCCCAATAGCGCTGGCGCGAAATGCCCCAGTCGCGCAGGCGGAAATTCACCTTGCGCTCGGCCATCGGCCGGTTGCCGATGGTCTTCTGTTCGATCAGCTTCGCCACCTCGTCGAATGCCTGATCCGGCTTCATGCCGTCGAGGAAGCGCGAATTGATCATCACGCCGTCGCCGACATAGGCCTCGTCGATGATCTGGAAGCTTCCTTGATTCTCGCCTTCCGGCATCACCACTGGAATGACCGGCAGGCCGTATTTGTTGGCGAAGTCGAGGTCGCGCTGGTCACCGGACGGGCAGCCGAAAACGGCGCCGGTGCCGTAGTCCATCAGCACGAAATTGGCGACATAGACGGGCAGCGTCCACTTCTCGTCGAACGGATGGACGACGCGGATGCCGGTATCGAAGCCCTTCTTCTCGGCCGTCTCCAGGGCCGCCACCGACGTGCCCATGTGGCGGACCTCGTCGATGAACTTTGCCAGCGCCGGATTGTCTTCGGCCGCCTTTTTGGCCAGCGGATGGTCGGCCGCAATCGCCATGAAGGAGGCGCCGAAGATGGTGTCGGGCCTTGTCGTATAGACTTCGAGCTCATGCTCGCCGGCGACTGGCTTGGCCAGCGGCCAGCGGATCAGCAGGCCTTCAGAACGGCCGATCCAGTTCGCCTGCATCAGCTTCACTTTTTCCGGCCAGTCGTCGAGCTGGTCGAGCGAATCCAGCAGATCCTGCGCATAGTCGGTGATCTTGAAGAACCATTGCGTCAGCTCGCGCTGTTCCACCAGCGCGCCCGAGCGCCAGCCGCGCCCGTCGATGACCTGCTCGTTGGCAAGCACCGTCATGTCCTCCGGATCCCAGTTGACCTTGGAGGATTTGCGCGTCACCAGGCCCTTCTCGACGAAATCGAGGAACAGCATCTGCTGGCGGTGGTAATAATCGACATCGCAGGTAGCGAACTCGCGTGCCCAATCGAGCGACAGGCCCATGACCTTGAGTTGCTCGCGCATGGCAGCGATGTTCTGATAGGTCCAGTCCTTGGGATGGACCTTGTTCTGCATTGCTGCGTTTTCGGCTGGCATGCCAAAGGCGTCCCAGCCCATCGGGTGCAGCACGTTGAAACCCTTGGCCCGCTTGTAGCGCGCCACCACGTCGCCCATCGTATAGTTGCGGGTATGGCCGATATGGATGCGCCCCGATGGATAGGGGAACATCTCCAGCACGTAGTATTTCGGGCGCGGGTCATCGTTGTCGGCTTCGAACAGCTTCTTGGCGTCCCAGGCCTTCTGCCATTTGAGCTCTGACGCGCGCGGATTGTATCGTTCGGTTGCCATCGGGTGTTTTTCACTTAAAAGCATGCGCGAGCCGCCGGACAATGCCCGGGCGGCTCAGGAAATGTCGTCGCGGTGTTCACCATGGATTACCGGACCCGTCAACTGCGGCGATCCGGCGAAAAGCCAAACACAGGCAGGATATAGGCATGGCGAGCGCCGTCGAACAGCTTTTCACCGTCAAGGCAAGGATCGCCACTGCCGAGCGCGAGGCCGGACGCGAGGCCGGGGCGGTGACGCTGGTTGCGGTCTCGAAAACCTTCGATGCCACCGATATCCGGCCGGTTATCGAGGCCGGCCAGCGCGTCTTCGGCGAGAACCGCGTCCAGGAGGCGCAAGCCAAGTGGCCGGCGCTGAAGGAAGCTTTCCCCGACATCGAGCTGCACCTGATCGGGCCGTTGCAATCGAACAAGGCAAAGGAAGCGGTGGCGCTGTTCGACGTCATCGAAACCGTCGACCGTGAAAAGATCGCCGCCGAACTCGGCAAGGAAATCGCCAGGCAGGGCAGGACGCCAAGGCTCTACGTCCAGGTCAACACCGGCTCGGAGCCGCAAAAGGCCGGCATCGAGCCGCGCGAGGCCGTCGCCTTCGTGGCCCGCTGCCGCTCGGTTCACGCCCTCGCCATCGAAGGGCTGATGTGCATTCCGCCGGCGGACGAGAACCCCGGTCCGCATTTCGCGCTGCTAGAAAAGCTTGGGCTTGAGGCCGGCGTTGACAAGCTCTCTATGGGCATGTCCGGCGACTACGAAACGGCGATCGCCTTCGGCGCGACAAGTGTCAGGGTTGGATCGGCGATTTTCGGCGCCAGATGAGGCGCAGCCGGCCTTAGGCCACAGGCTGACGCTGACTATGCCAGCAATAGAAACGGAACGTTTCGTTCCTATATGGTTCGAGTTATCCCAAAGCCTCTGGAGCCACCATGCGTTACAATCAACTTGGAAATACGGGGATGTTCGTCTCCGAACTTTGCCTCGGTACGATGACATTCGGCGCCGCCGGCGAGAATGCCCAATGGGGCCTGATCGCCAGCCTCGACCAGGATGGCGTCGACGAGATCGTCGCCCGCTCGCTCGCCGCCGGCGTCAATTTCTTCGACACGGCGGATGTCTATTCCTTCGGCGCCTCGGAACGGCTTCTCGGCCAGTCGCTGAGAAATCTCGGCGTCAATCGGCAGGACGTGATCATCGCCACCAAGGTTCACGGCGCCATGGGCGGCGGCCCGAACCAGCGCGGTTCTTCGCGCGGCCATATCATGGATTCGGTCGAAGGTAGCCTCGAACGGCTGCAGCTGGACCATATCGATCTCTATCAGCTGCACGGCACCGACACGGTCACGCCGATAGACGAAACGCTGCGGGCGCTCGACGACCTGGTTGCCGCTGGCAAGGTCCGCTATGTCGGCGTCTCGAACTGGCAGGCCTGGCGCATCGCCAAGGCGTTGGGTATTGCCGAGCGCAAGGGCTTTGCCCGTTTCGAAACCGTCCAATCGTATTACTCGATCGCTGGCCGCGATCTCGAGCGCGAGATCGTGCCGCTGCTCAACGAGGAGAAGCTCGGGCTGATGGTCTGGTCACCGATGGCGGGCGGCCTGCTCTCGGGCAAGTACGGACCCGGTGCCCCCGGCAATGGCGAAGGTCGCCGCGCCAGCTTCAATTTCCCGCCGGTCAATGAGGACCGTGCCTGGGCAGCGGTCGCCGTCATGCGCGAGATCGCCGCCAAGCACGGCGTCAGCGTCGCCACGGTGGCGCTCGGCTTTGTCCTGGCCAAACCGTTCGTGATGAGCGTCATCATCGGCGCCAGCCGCATGGACCAGTTGGAACAGAACCTTGCGGCAACCGAGTTGAAGCTCGATGCCGACGATCTTGCTCGTCTCGACGAAGTCAGCGCGCTGCCGCCCGAATATCCGGGCTGGATGCTCGAACGCCAGGCGGCGGGCCGCAGGCCGGCGCCGTTCACGCCAAAGAAGTAGTTCCTTGTCGACGTGACATTTCGGCAGCCAAATTCGGGAGCCAAGTGGCTCCCGAATGCCTTCCGCTTCAGCCCAGCCGCGCGGTTTCGGCCAGGAAATCTAAAATGGCCCGTACCCGCGCCGGCAAATGCTTGCCTTGGCCGACATAAACCGCATGGGTCAGTTCCTCGTCGCCGGGGTTGAACTCTTCCAGCAGCGGCAGCAGCCGGCCGGCGGCAATGTCGGCCTCCACGTGCCAGCGTGCCAGCCGGGCGATGCCCGCCCCTGAGAGCGCCATCAACCGCATCGCCTCGCCGTCGCTGACCAGCGTGTTTCCAACGATCGATATGGTGATCGGCTTGCCGGCCGCGTCGACAAAAGGCCAGCCCTCGACGTGGCGCACGAAGCAGAAGCCCATCCGGTTGTGACGATCGAGATCGGCGGGCGTCTTGGGTGTGCCACGCGCTTCGAGATACGATGGCGCGGCAACGACGACCACTCGGCTCTGCCCGAGCTTGCGCGCCACTAGCCGTGATTCGCCGAGCGGGCCGGCACGTATGGCGACGTCGGCGCGCTCCTCCATCAGGTCGATAACACTGTCGGTCAACACCAGATCGACCGAGATTTCGGGGTATCGTTCTAGAAAACGCGGCAAAAGCGGGATCAGCCGGTGCTGCCCGAAAGGCACGTAGCTATTGATCCGCAGCCGGCCACGCGGCGCGGCGCCCGCCGCTGCCTCGCGCTCGGCTACCGCCATGTCGGCCAGGATGCGCACGCCGCTGTCGAAGAAGGCCGCCCCTTCCGGTGTCAGTCGCAGCTTGCGCGTCGAGCGGATGACCAGCCGGGCGCCAAGACGCCCCTCCAGCCGCGCGATCAGCTTGCTAACCGCCGACGGGCTCATGCGCAGCGCACGTGCAGCGGCCGAAAAGCTGCCGGCCTCGACGACGCGGACGAACACTTCGATCTCGCCGGAGCGGTTGATGTCGGGCCTGGCCATTGGTGAATCTATTTCACAGGCAATGTGCCCTAGGCAAGGCTGGTTCACAGTTCGGTGCATCACGATCTTTCGGGCCGGGCGTGAGAGGACACGGCGCCCGTCGTCGAAACTGGCCGTCATCGAAGTGGGAACCGCCATGCCTCTTGCTCTCTACGCTCTTGCCGCCGGCGCCTTCGGTATTGGCGTCACCGAATTCGTCATCATGGGCCTGCTGCTCGACGTCAGCACCGATCTCGGCGTCTCGATCTCAGCTGCCGGCCAACTGATTTCCGGCTATGCGCTGGGCGTCGTCATCGGCGCGCCGCTGCTGACGATCGCCACCGGCCGGTGGCCGCGCAAGACCGTGCTTCTGGCGCTGATGGCAATCTTCACGCTAGGCAACCTCGCGTGCGCGCTGGCCCCAGACTACTGGACGCTGATGGGTGCGCGCGTGCTCACCGCCTTCGCCCACGGCACCTTCTTCGGCGTCGGCTCGGTCGTGGCGACCGAGCTGGTGGCGCCCAACAAGAAGGCATCGGCGATCGCCCTGATGTTCACCGGCCTGACCATCGCCAACATCCTCGGCGTCCCCTTCGGAACATGGCTCGGCCAGGCCTTCGGCTGGCGCGCGACCTTCTGGGCGGTGACCCTGGTCGGCATGGTCGCTTTCGCCATCATCCTGCTGCTGGTGCCGCGCAGCCAGACAGCGCCTGAGCAAAGCAATTTGCGCGCCGATCTCGCCGTGCTCGGCCGCACGCCCGTCCTGCTTGGCTTTGCCACCACCGTGCTCGGCTATGCCGGCGTCTTCGCCGTCTTCACCTACATCGCCCCGTTGCTGACCGAGATCACCGGTTTTGAGGAAGCAGCGGTGTCGCCGATCCTGCTGGTCTTCGGCGGCGGCCTCATCGCCGGCAACCTCGCTGGCGGCAAGTTCGCCGACCGCTGGCTGGTGCCTTCCGTTCTCGGCAGTCTCGTCGTGCTGGCGCTGGTGCTCGGCACCATGACCTTCGCCCTGCACAGCCAGGTTATGGCCGTCATCTATGTCGGCCTGCTCGGCGCCGCCGCCTTCGCCACCGTGGCGCCGCTGCAGATGTGGGTACTGGAAAAGGCACAAGGCGCCGGCCAGAGCCTCGCCTCGTCCTTCAACATCGCCGCCTTCAATCTCGGCAATGCGGCCGGCGCCTGGCTCGGCGGCGTGGTCATCGCCCATGGCCCCGGCCTCGGCGCCGTCACCTGGGTCGCGGCCCTGCTGCCGCTCTCGGCGCTTTCCGTGGCAGCGCTGGCGCTACGCCTCGATCGCCCAACGCTCGGTGAACCGGCACCCGCCCGCTCGTAGCAACTCGAAGAACCCTTGTACACCATAGGAGAAACAGATGGATTATCGAAATCTTGGCGCATCGGGCCTGAAAGTCCCGGCGCTCTCGTTCGGCGCTGGAACCTTCGGCGGGTCAGGGCCGCTGTTCGGCGCCTGGGGCAACAGCGATGCGACGGAAGCCCGGCGGCTGGTCGACATCTGCCTGGAGGCGGGCGTCAACCTGTTCGACACCGCCGACGTCTATTCGAATGGCGCTTCCGAACAGGTGCTCGGCGAAGCGATGAAGGGCCGCCGCGATGCCGTGCTGATCTCGACAAAGACCTCGCTGCCGATGGGCGACGGTCCCAACGACGCCGGCTCGTCCCGCTCGCGCCTCATCAAGGCCGTCGAGGACGCACTGAGGCGTCTTGGCACCGACTACATCGACCTGCTGCAGCTGCACGCGTTCGACGCCGCAACACCGATCGAGGAGGTGCTATCGACGCTGGATAGGCTCGTGCGCGCCGGAAAGCTGCGTTATGTCGGCGTTTCCAATTTTTCCGGCTGGCAAGTGATGAAGTCGCTCGGCCTGGCGGACAGATACGGCTATCCCCGATACGTCGCCCACCAGGTCTATTACTCGCTGGTCGGGCGCGATTATGAATGGGAGTTGATGCCGCTCGGCCTCGACCAGGGCGTCGGTGCGCTGGTGTGGAGCCCGCTCGGCTGGGGCCGCCTGACCGGCAAGATCCGCCGTGGCCAGAAGCTGCCCGAGAAAAGCCGGCTGCACGACACGGCAAGCTTCGGACCGCCCGTCGACGACGAGCATCTCTATCGGGTCGTCGACGCGCTTGATGTTGTCGCCGAGGAAACCGGGAAGACCATACCGCAGATCGCCATCAATTGGCTGCTGCAGCGGCCGACCGTCGCCTCCGTCATCATCGGCGCGCGCAACGAGGAGCAGTTGCGCCAGAATCTCGGCGCCGTCGGATGGTCACTGACCCCGGATCAGATGAAAATCTTGGACACGGCAAGCGAGGTCACCGCACCCTACCCGTATTTTCCCTATCGCCGGCAGGAGGGTTTTGCCCGGCTGAACCCGCCCGCCGTCTGACGCTCCAAAAGCTGGGCGGCGGCTCCCAGGCTGCCGCCCGCGTGCTTTAATGCAGCACGAACTCGCCGTCGACCTTGCGCCATTCGTTCGGCGCGATCAGCTTCTGGTGCGTGTAGCTGACTGAATGCAGCGGGCCTTCGAGCTTGGCCTGCCAGAACTCGATGAAGCGGATAAGCACCGGAAATTTCGGGGCGATGTCGTAATCCTGCCAGATGAAGCTCTGCAGCAGATGCGGATGATCGGGAAAGTGATAAAGAATCTTGGCCGTGGTCAAGCCATAGCCCTTGAGCATCAGGTCCATTTCGGAATGGTCGCGCATTGCGGTCCCCTGGTTGATTCTCTTTCCTCCCAGCCTGAAATTGTGCACCCCATTTGCTTAATCGTCTATTGATATTTCTGCGGTCGAGCCAGATTTCTGCCGCAAAAACATGCGGTTAGCAGCCGTCTCGCTAGAGTGCTGACACCACCCGGGAAGGGACCTGCGGCATCCC
This sequence comes from Mesorhizobium sp. M0189, assembly GCF_040322135.1. Lineage (NCBI taxonomy): Bacteria > Pseudomonadati > Pseudomonadota > Alphaproteobacteria > Hyphomicrobiales > Phyllobacteriaceae > Mesorhizobium > Mesorhizobium sp. M0189. The sequence goes on along the minus strand of NZ_JAMYSW010000003.1, from coordinate 204,222 downwards.
GCCGCGCAAATCCAACGTCTAATGTTGCCGTCATCGCCGAACTGTTAATAATGCGCGCGAATTCGCGGCCGCAACGCTGCGATCCTGCCGGCAGTCAAGCCGGCGGTTTGGTTTCGGGAGGAAGGCGAAGAAATGTCCGATGTTCATGTCCATCGCGTCCAGCCGGCGTGGAAGAAGAACGCGCTGATCGACAATGACACCTACCTGAAATGGTACGCCGACAGCGTCAAGAGCCCGGACAAGTTCTGGGGCAAGCACGGCAGGCGCATCGACTGGTTCAAGCCGTACAGCAAGGTCAAGAACACGTCCTTCGACGGCAAGGTCTCAATCAAATGGTTCGAGGATGGCCAGACCAACGTTTCCTGGAACTGCATCGACCGGCATCTGAAGAAGCGCGGCGAACAGACCGCCATCATCTGGGAAGGCGACAATCCCTACGACGACAGGAAGATCACCTATAACGAGCTTTACGGACATGTCTGCCGCCTCGCCAATGTGATGAAGAAGCACGGCGTCAAGAAGGGCGACCGCGTCACCATCTACATGCCGATGATCCCGGAGGCCGCCTATGCGATGCTCGCCTGCACGCGCATCGGCGCCATTCATTCGGTGGTCTTCGGCGGCTTTTCGCCGGACGCGCTGGCCGGACGCATCGACGACTGCAAGTCGACCTTCCTCATCACCGCCGACGAAGGCCTGCGCGGCGGCAAGCCGATCCCCTTGAAGGAGAACACCGACAAGGCGATCGAGATCGCCGCCAAGGCCGGAACGAAAGTCGAAAAGGTCTTGGTAGTACGCCGCACCGGCGGCAAGACCGGCTGGGCCGCCGGGCGCGACGTCTGGTACCATGACGAGGTCGCGACGGTTAAGGCCGAATGCAAGCCCGAGAAGATGAACGCCGAGGATCCGCTGTTCATCCTCTACACGTCGGGCTCGACCGGCAAGCCGAAAGGCGTGCTGCACACCACCGCCGGCTATCTCGTCTATGTCTCGATGACCCACCAATATGTCTTCGACTATCACGACGGGGACGTCTACTGGTGCACAGCCGATGTCGGCTGGGTCACCGGCCACAGCTACATCGTCTACGGGCCGCTCGCCAACGGCGCCACCACGCTGATGTTCGAAGGCGTGCCGAATTACCCGTCGCAGTCGCGTTTCTGGGACGTGATCGACAAGCACAAGGTCAACATCTTTTACACCGCGCCGACGGCGCTGCGCGCGCTGATGGGCGCCGGCGACGCCCATGTCACCAAGACGTCGCGCAAGTCGCTGCGCGTGCTCGGCACCGTCGGCGAGCCAATCAATCCAGAAGCCTGGGAATGGTATTTCAACGTTGTCGGCAACGGCAAGGTGCCGATCGTCGATACCTGGTGGCAGACCGAGACCGGCGGCATCATGATCACGCCGGTTCCGGGCGCCACCCACCTCAAGGCGGGCTCGGCGACGCGGCCCTTCTTTGGCGTCAACCCGCAGCTGGTTGATGGTGACGGCAAGGTGCTGGAGGGTGAAGCCAGCGGCAATCTTTGTATTGCCGACTCATGGCCGGGCCAGATGCGCACCGTCTATGGCGATCACGACCGCTTCGTGCAGACCTATTTCTCGACCTACAAGGGCAGGTACTTCACCGGCGACGGCTGCCGCCGCGATGCTGACGGCTACTACTGGATCACCGGCCGCGTCGACGACGTCATCAACGTCTCCGGCCACCGCATGGGCACCGCCGAGGTCGAATCGGCGCTGGTTTCGCATGAGAAGGTCTCGGAAGCGGCCGTCGTCGGCTACCCGCACGATATCAAGGGCCAGGGCATCTACTGCTATGTCACGCTGATGGCCGGCGAGACGCCAAGCGAGGAATTGCGCCAGGAGCTCGTCGCCCATGTCCGCAAGGAGATCGGCGCCATCGCTTCGCCCGACAAGATCCAGTTCGCGCCCGGCCTGCCGAAGACCCGTTCCGGCAAGATCATGCGGCGCATTCTGCGCAAGATCGCCGAGGACGATTTTGCCGCGCTCGGCGACACCTCGACGCTGGCCGATCCGGCGGTCGTCGACGACCTGATCGCCAATCGGCAGAACAAGAAGAGCTGATGCAAGCCATATTGGGTGCCGTCACCGAGCTTTGGCGCTATCCCGCGAGCTCGCTCGCCGGCGAGCGCCAGCAGGCGATCTCGGTCGCCCGGCATACCGTTGAAGGCGACCGCCTGTTTGGTCTTATCGACACGTCGAACAATGAAATCGCACGGCCGGACCGCGAAGTGAAATGGCACAAGGTGCCCCGCATCCGAACCCGGCTGTCGCCGGCCGGCGCACTGGAGGTTGCGGTCCCGGATGGCGACTGGCTAGCCGCACCGGGCGCTGATAGCGACGGCGCCATTTCCGCCTATCTCGGCTTTGCGGCCTCCATCCGGCCGTTCCGCCGCGAGAATACTACACCGGGATACGCCGGTCCCCTGCTGGCGGAACGCTATGTCAAAGCCCCCATTCATCTGCTGACCACCGCTTCGCTGGCGCAGTTGAAGTTGCTGCATCCAGACGGCACCGCCGACCCGCGCCGCTTCCGCCCCAACATCGTCGTCGACATGCCGAAGATCGAGGGGTCATTCCCCGAAACCGAATGGATCGGGCGCAAGCTGGCGATCGGCGACCTGCTCCTGACCATCTCCGAGCCGTGCCGCCGCTGCGGCTTCACCATCATTGGCCAGGACGGGTTCGACCACGACCCGGCAATCCTGCGCAGCCTGGTCCGCCACAACGCCCATAATTTCGGCGTCTACTGCACTGTCGATCGACCGGCCCGCGTCGAGATCGGCGCCACGATGCGTCTGTAGCTATTAGTATAAATCCGCCCGCGTCGGCGGCAGGCCGCTTGGGCCGCGCGCGCGCCTGGTGGCGACGGTCTGGAAAATCTGCGCCGAGGCGCGTTCGAAGGTAATCGAGCAGCCGGTGAGATAAAGCAGCCAGAGCCGCGCCTTGGATTCGCCGACCTCGGCGATGGCCTCGTCAAAGCGTGCGTGGAGGCGCTCGGCCCATAGCCGGCAGGTGCGCGCATAGTGCTCGCGCAAGTTTTCGACGTCATAGATGAGGAAGCCGTGCGCCTCGAGATTGCCGAGCGTCATGCCGATCGTATCGAGTTCGCCGCCCGGAAAAATGTATTTGATCAGCGCTTTGAATTCCGGCCCCTTGCGCAGCGTCTTCTTCATGCTGCCCTTGTCGCGGCGGGTGATGGCATGGTGCAGATAGATGCCGCCGGGTTTGAGCAGGCGATGGATGGTCGAAAAATAGGCGGCATGGTTGGCAAGCCCCAGATGTTCGAACATGCCGATCGACGAGATCTTGTCGAAGGAACCGGACAGCTCGGCATAGGACTTTATCTCGATGGTGATGCGATCCTCCAGCCCCTCAGCGCGGATGCGTTCGCGGGCGAACTCGGTCTGTGCCTCCGATAGCGAAACGCCGTGGCCGACGACGCCATAATTCTTCACGGCATGGATGAGCATCGCTCCCCAGCCGCAGCCGATGTCGAGCAATCTGTCGCCGGGCTTCAGCCGAAGCTTGCGGCAGATATGGTCGAGCTTGTCTCTCTGCGCCTGATCGATATCGTTGGCGAAGTCCTTGAAGTAGCCGCAGCTATAGACCATGCGCTCGTCGAGGAAGAGCCGGTAGAATGCGTTGGAAATGTCGTAGTGATGCTGGATCGCCTCCTTGCTCGAACCGCTGACGTAAGGATTGCGGCCGGAAAGATCGGTTCGCGCCGTCATCTGTTTTCGCGAAAACAGCACCGCCGGCAGGTCGCGCAGGATCGCCAGCTTCGGCAGTGTCTTGAGCTTCGTCCTGAGCTTGCCGTGCGTGGGCAAGGCATAGAAATCGAACAGCGATCCGTCTTCGACGTCGACCGCCTTGGCAATCCACATCTCGATCAGCGTCGATAAAGAGGGCCGACGTACGATCTGCCAGACGATGTCCTGGTCGTTGATGGTGAGCACCGGGCCGGCAGCCGGGCCGATCCGCTCGCCCGTCCACAGCCTCACCGCAAAACCCGGCTTCATCGTTTCGATGACCGTCCGAACAATCCGGGCCGCTCTCTCGGCTGCCTCCATCCCCGTCCTCCCTTACCCGGCAAAATAGTGGCCCGGAACAATAGCGGCCCGATCTTGCCTGCCAGATCGGCCGGCCGCAAGCCGCCTGGGTGCGCAAGCACGCTTGTTCAGGATTTTTGGATGCCGCGCCTTGCCATTTCCCGGGTGACACCCCATCATGGGGGAGTGTTCAACAAATCGAAAGGAGGTGATCCGATGTCGAGTGATTTCGTTTTCCAGAACGTGGCCTCAGCGGATTGCACTTTCGGGAAGCAGTCTTCCCGTTAAGGCGCGAGATGCGCGGCTGGCGACCAGTGTCGCCGCCAGGAGCCGCGCCATGGACGGAAACACGGAGGGCCGCCGACTTCGCAAGAAGCGGCGGCCTTTTCCTTTTGAGCTGTTGTCCCCTATCTGGTTACGGTCAACATCTCGACGTTGCGCGCTATATCCTGGAAAGCCTGGTTGAGTTCGGTTCCATTGGCCGCCTGATAAAAGTGCTTGATCTTGGCGGTGTCCGGGCTGGCGCAATCCTGGAGCGTCGCCTTGGCATTCGTTTCGTTTAGGTCAAACCCAATGGTGAAGACCTCAATGCCCTTGTTGCGCATGGCAGCGCAGAGTGTCTTGGCGGCCGTGCGGGTCGGCTCCTTGCCGGCGTCATTGTAAACGTCGCTCACCGTGCTCGCATCGAAGTAGGATAGGTTGAATTCGCCGTCGGTCATCAGGATCGCGATTTTGGCGACCTTTTTTGGATCCATCTTGGCCGGCCGTTGCGAAGTCCTCATGATGCTCCCCCAGTTCTCCGACAGCATGTACCAGGTCCACTGCACGCCGATATGGCCGGCGGTGCCGCCGGATGCGACGAAATTCTTGATGACCGTCTTGAGCGCCGTCGCATCCGCCGTCAGCGGCATCAGCGTGGCGGCCGGGCAGGCGGCGGTGCCGGTTTGCCAAGCGAAGGACGACAGCAGGTAGTCGCGGTTGACCATGCTGGCGTCGGGGCCCGCGTCCGAATATTGATAGATCCCCTTGCGTTCGGTGGCGCAATTGTCCGGACGGATGAAGCCCGAGATATATTGCACGGCGTCATTGGCCGGCGCCTGTTTGCGTTGGCTGGTGCTGGTTTCCACATAGACGCTGCTGGGCGCAAGTGTACCCGCATTCACCGAATTTGCGTAAGGCACGATGGCAACCCGCACTCGTGGCTTGGAGGGGTCCTGACCGCCCAGGAAACTGTCGACGGCATTCGCCGCAGCCGTCCGCAGATCGATGATTTTCTGGCCGGCCATCGACCCGGTCACATCGAGCATCATTGCGACTTCGATCTGCTTGTCCGAATAGAGCGCCATCGTCGATGCGGGAACGCTTTGCATGCCACTCGTGCCGAAAAGCGGGAAATAGTAGCTGACATTGACATGGACATCCGCCTGGACCGTGTTTGCAGTCCGGTCGACGGTCAGCTTGTCGAGAACGATCTGGTTGTCCTGCAGGATACCCGCCGTGCTGTTGGCATCGAGAAAGGCCTGCACTGATTTGCTGGCGTCGGCCTCGCTGATGACGCCGGTTGTCAGGTCCCGCGCCGTCGAGGTGACCGCAGCGTCGACGACGCCTTGCAGGCTCGATTTCACATTGTAGAGTTGGGACACGTTGACGGCAAAGCCGACACTCAGCGCCAGCACCGAGCCGATTATACCAAACAGCACCGCGAAATTTCCGCTGCGATCCCCGGCAAAGCCGCCGATCGCCTGAACAAGACCCCCGAAACGCTGCATTCCTTCCGCCTCCATTCGCCACAGCCTGCAGCTGTCCGAAGGCGCATTGCAGGAATCCGGCCGGATCGCGCCGCCAGGCGCGAGAAAGCGAGCGGCTCTCGCTCAGGCCATTGTTTCCAAACGGTTTCAAGCGACGGCAAGGTAAACAGCCGGTAAATGAAAGTCGCGTCAGCGCGGCTTTGTTGACAAAGCGCTTACCATGATCAGGCTCGCAATTCAGGACGGCTGGACTGCGTCCCAATCCGGTACAGACGAGATGTATCGAACCGGATCAGCACGACCGCGGTGGCGGGAGATGGAAATCTGGACTGTGAAAGGACTATGCCAGCATCCGTGCGCTGATGGTCTTGTCGACGCCGCGATAAGGCGGCTTGAAGAGATTGCCTTCCTGCTCGTGCGTCCAGACCTTGAATCGGCTGAGCCGATGCGGGCCGAAACTGTGCAGCAGCGGCACGTCGGTGGCATCGCGGCCGCGCGCTATGACGACGCGGCCGATCCTCGGCACATTGTGGCGAGGATCGAACGTGTACCATCTGCCGTCGAGGAACACTTCCACCCACGCCGAGAAATCCATCGGCGCCGGATCGGCGGGTACGCCGATATCGCCAAGATAGCCGTTCACGTAACGGGCCGGGATATTCATGCAGCGGCAGAGCGTGATCGCCAGATGGGCAAAGTCGCGGCAGACGCCGACGCGCTCCTCATGCGCCTGCGCCGCCGTGCGGGTCGGGCGCGCATAGCCGTAGCCAAAGGACAGGCGGTTGTGGACATAGTCGACGATCGCCTGCACCCGCGCCCAACCCGGCGGAAGCTGGCCGAAAAGTTGCCAGGCGAGATCGCTGAGATGATCGGTCTCGCAGTAACGGCTGCCAAGCAGATAGCCGAGCACCTCGTCCGGCAATTCCGCGACCGGGACTTCCCCGGCCAGCGTGTTGACCTCGTCCGTCTCGCCACCGTCCTCGATCACCGCGTCATAGAGGATGCGAAAGCTTCCTGCCGGCGCCGTGAAGCGGCGGCAGCTATTGCCGAAAAGATCGTGGTAGACCCTGGTGGGCACGGATGGCGACGTCAGTACGCGCGTCTGCCGCTTGATGTCGGCCTGACGATCCCCGTGGATGTCGAGCAATGAAACGACCGGCGTTGGTGCAACGCATTCAATGCCAATTTCATAGCCGAGCCGAATCAGCATCGCCCTCCCCTGCGATCGTCATGGAAGATAGTGCTGGTCAACGCAGGAGAGTGCGCGCGGTTCCTTGCGAACGTCGAAAACGAGGTCTCGCGGCTTCCCATACGGACGCGGCAACGTTACGGTCGATCGATATGCTCCCTTCGAAATAATCCTTCCAAGATGACCCCGGGAAAACCGATGTTTGCAGGCAGAAAATTCGCGGCCTTCCTGTTCGATATGGACGGCACGATTCTCAATTCGATTGCCGCGGCGGAAAGGGTCTGGGCAGCCTGGGCGCACCGGCAAGGTCTTGACGTCGCTGCATTCCTGCCGACCATCCACGGCGTGCGGGCGATCGAGACCATCGGCCGGCTGGCGCTCCCAGGGATCGATCCTGCCCGCGAAGCCGATGCGCTTTTGCAGGCCGAAGCAGCCGACGTCGAAGGCATCCACCCGATTACCGGCGCCGCGGCATTCCTGGCGTCGCTGCCGCCCGGGAGCTGGGCGATCGCCACTTCGGCGCCCCGTGAACTCGCTCTGCTGCGCCTGCAGGCCGCCGGCATTCCGGCTCCCGCCGTGATCGTTGCGGCAGAGGATGTGTCCCGCGGCAAGCCGGCGCCCGACTGCTTCCGGCTGGCGGCCGAACGGCTCGGCGTCGACGTGCGCGATTGCCTCGTCTTCGAAGACGCACCGGCAGGCATAGCAGCAGCCGAGGCCGCGGGCGCCGCGGTCGTCGTGATCAGCGCCACGCACCGGCATCCGTTGGAGACGCCGCATGCCGCCATCGCCGGCTATGACGCGATCGGCGTCGCCGTCGATGCCAGCGGCTGGATTGCCATCGAAGCGGAGCGGGCCGCCCAGCCTGCTTAGCTGGTACCCTGCTTAGCCAGCACCCTGCCTGGGCTAAAAGTCGCTGGTCAGGCCCTTGACCTCCCAGTCGCCGTAGCGGCCGGGTTCCTTGCCGCCGCGCCCACCGATCTCCCTCGGCAGCGTGGCTTCCTTCTCGCGATATTGCTCCCGCCGGGCCTCGGCCTCGGCCAAGGCGCGCCGGGCTGCCGGCGTCAGTGGCTTGTGCGGCGAGCCGTTAGCATGCGTTTGGCTGGTTTTGTCGATCATGCGATCTTCCGCTAGATTGAAACAGGCCCCGATTGAAACGGGAACCGCTGTTTCCCATCATATAGCGATGGGCCCACAAGGATCGACCCCTTTGTTGGGCCAGAACGGAGCAGACGATGAACACCCTTCGCACCGCCATGCTTTTGGCCGCAATGACGGCCCTGTTCATGGGTGTCGGCTATCTGGTCGGCGGATCCGGCGGCATGATGATCGCCTTGCTGATCGCCGCCGGCACCAATTTGTTCAGCTATTGGAACGCCGACAAGATGGTGCTGTCGATGCACCGTGCGATCGGGGTCAACGAAAGCAACGCGCCCGAATATTACGCCATCGTGAAGGGTCTCGCGCAACGCGCCGGCCTGCCGATGCCGAGAACCTATCTCATCGACAATCCTCAGCCCAATGCCTTCGCCACCGGCCGCAATCCGCAAAATGCCGCTGTCGCCGCCAGCACCGGCCTGCTCGAGCAGCTCTCACATGAAGAAGTCGCGGCGGTGATGGCGCATGAGCTTGCCCATGTGCAGCACCGCGACACGCTGACCATGACGATCGTCGCGACCTTTGCCGGCGCAATTTCGATGCTCGGCAATTTCGCTTTCTTCTTCGGCGGCAACCGCGACAACAACAATTCCTTCGGCATCGTCGGCGTGCTGGTGGCGATGATCGTCGCGCCCCTGGCCGCCATGATCGTGCAGATGGCGGTGAGCCGCACCCGCGAATACGAGGCCGACCGGCGCGGGGCCGAAATCTGTGGACACCCGCTGTGGCTCGCCTCGGCACTTGACAAGATCGCGCGGGGCGCCGAACGCATCCGCAACCCGGATGCCGAGCGCAATCCGGCAACCGCCCATCTCTTCATCATCAATCCTCTTTCCGGCGAGCGCATGGACAGTTTGTTTTCCACTCACCCGAGCACAGAAAACCGCATCGCCGCATTGCAGAGGATCGCGAGCGAGATGGCCGGCGCAGCCGAAGCGGCCGCGACGCCAAAGCCGGCGCCGAAAGAGACCGGGCAGCAGCCGTCAGGTCCGTGGGACAGGGCCGCCCGGCCCGAGGGGCCGGTTGAGCCGGCCAAGCCGAGACCCAATCCCTGGGGACGCAATCCGACCGGACCCAAAGGTCCGTGGTCGTGAGCGCAGCACAACGCCGGCACGCAATTCCAGGTGATCGCGAGCACAATTCGGGCAGCGAGGCCGTAGCCGGTCTCGCCGCGCGCAAGGCAGCCGCGCGCCTGCTTGCCGCCGTCATCGACGCGAGGACGCCGCTCGACGGGCTGACCGACCATGAAAACGGCCATCCGCAATACAAGGCGCTCGACCTGCGCGACCGCGCCCTGGTACGCGCCATTCTGGTCACCGCCCTGCGCTACCGCATGACCATATCGGGCCTTTTGGCCCGCCGCCTGGAAAAGCCGCTGCCGCCCAACGCCACTGCGCTTTCGCACATCTTGCATGTAGCGGCGGCACAGATCCTGTTCCTCGATGTTCCCGACAGCGCCGCCGTCGACCTCGCCGTCACCCACGCCAAGTCCGATCCGCGCACGGCGCGCTTTTCCGGCCTCGTCAACGGCGTGCTGCGTACGCTGGCGCGGTCCAAGCAGGACGAGCTCGCGGCAGCACTTGCCGCCACCGACGAGGCGCCGAAATGGTTTTCCGACCGTTTGAAAACGGTCTACGGCCCCGACAAGGCCAGGCAGATACTGCTCGCCCATCGCCATGAGGCGCCGGTCGATTTCTCGGTCAAGTCGGACCCGGCGCTGTGGGCCGAACGGCTCGGCGGCTTCGTCTTGCCGACCGGCACGGTGCGGGTCGAAAAGCTCAGCGCTTCCGTGACCGAACTGCCCGGCTTTGGGGAAGGCGCCTGGTGGGTTCAGGATGCAGCGGCCGGCCTGCCGGCCCGGCTGTTCGGCGACATCAATGGTTTGCGAATCGCCGACCTCTGCGCCGCGCCGGGCGGCAAGACCGCCCAGTTGATCCTCGCCGGCGCCCATGTCACCGCGCTCGACATGTCCAGAACGCGGCTGGCACGGCTGACGCAGAACCTCGAAAGGCTCGGCTTGGCCGCGGAGATCGTCGAGGCCGATCTGCTCAAATACGAGCCGAAGAACCGCTTCGACGCCGTCCTCCTCGACGCACCTTGCTCTTCGACCGGCACGGTGCGGCGGCATCCCGACGTTCCCTGGACGAAGGCGGCGGCCGACGTCGAAAAATTGGCCGACCTGCAACGCCGGCTGCTTGCCCGCGCCATCACCCTGGTCAAGCCTGGCGGTCGCATCGTCTTTTCCAACTGTTCGCTCGATCCGCTGGAAGGCGAAGAGCTCTATCGCGACTTTCTCGCCGGCAATGCGGAGATCATCGACGACCCGCTTCGGCCGGGCGAGATCGCCGGCATCGACCCGTTCCTGACGCCGCAAGGCACGTTGCGCACCACGCCGGCCGATCTGGAGCTTGGCTCACCGGCGCGTTCCGGGCTGGACGGTTTCTTTGCCGCCCGCATGCGCAGAGCGGCTAAGGGCCGATCTTGAAGCGCCATCCGACTTCTTGGGGCGAGGAGGCATGGAAAACAGGCTGAACGGCCCCACTGCCGCGGAATTCGCCTTCGCACAAGTTCTTGAATCATATAAACTTGTGCTTGGGTGAGGACGATCAGGAGGGGTTTTGGCAATCGCTGCCGGTAACACGACGCGTCTGTGGACGCTTGTCGCGAGGGAGTTCTGGCGCAAGACGCGCCGGCGCTTGCGTGCCGGGCCACTCTATCGCTGGCGCTACTCCGGCCGCACGCCGGAGCGCGTCCTGATTGCCCCGCCGGACCTGCGACTCGCCGATCCTCAGATCGCACTCGAGATCTACTACGGCCGCTATCCGCTTTCGGGGCATCTGGTCGAGACCGGCGGCAAATCGCCCTTCCAGATCGACGTGCCCAATCCCGGCTGGCAAAAGACGCTGCACGGCTTTCGCTGGCTGCGCCATATGCGTGCCGCGGGTACGGAGCTCGCCGCCGCCAACGCGCGGGCGTTGGTTTCCGACTGGATTGCAATCCATGGCAGCCATATTTCCGGCGTCGCCTGGGAGCCCGGCACGACGGCCAAGCGTGTCATTGCCTGGCTGCAGCATTCCTCGATCGTGTTGCAGGGCGCCGAGTTTCCGTTCTACCGTGCGTTCCTGAAATCGCTTGCCGTCCAGATCCGCTATCTGCGCGCCATGGTGCGCGAGATGCCGGACGGCAAGGACAGGCTGCGCGCCCGCATTGCGCTGGCCTTTGCCGCTTTGTCGCTGCCGGCGCCGGCCTCGGCGCTGCGCGGTGCCACCCGCAATCTCGCCGAGGAGCTCGACCGCCAGATCCTGCCTGACGGCGGCCATATCTCGCGTAATCCGATGACCGTGCTTGAAATCCTCGCCGACCTTCTGCCATTGCGCCAGACATACTCCAATCAGGCCGAGACACCGCCGGCCGCCCTGATCGGCGCCATCGACCGGATGCTGCCGGCACTGCGCTTCTTTCGCCATCAGGATGGCAGCCTTGCCCGCTTCAACGGCATGGGCGCCACCATCCACGACCGCATCGCCAGCATCCTGCATCACGACGACACCGCCGGCGCACCACTGCTGCACGCGCCGCATTCGGGTTATGAGCGCCTGTCGATGGGTGGTGTCACGGTGATCGCCGATACCGGCCCGCCGCCGCCCGTCGACGTGTCCAATGCCGCTCACGCCGGATGCCTCGCCTTCGAATTGTCGTCGGGCCGCCAGCATTATATCGTCAATGCCGGCATAGACACCTATGGTGCCGCCGAGTTCCGGCCGCTTGCCCGCGCCACCGCCGCCCACTCCACCGCTACCATCAACGACACGTCGTCGGCGCGCTTCAACCACTCCTTGCGCGTCAACGACCTGCTCGGCACGCCTTTGATAGGCGGGCCGCAGCATGTGCCTTGCAAGCGCACCGACCAGAAGGGCAGCCAGGGCTTCATCGCCCGCCATGACGGCTATGTGGCGCGCTTCGGCTTCCTGCATGAGCGCGAGCTGAAATTGTCGACCGAGGGCAATGTGCTTGCCGGCAGGGACCGCTTCCTGCGGCCGGGCGGCGCTTCTATCCGCAACAATGGCCGTGATTTCGTTACAGTGCGTTTCCATGTCCATCCCGACATAAACGTGCTCCAGGATGAGCATGACCGTCTGGTGCTGACCGCCGACCACGCCGATACCTGGGTGTTTACCTCCACCGAAGTGGCACCCGAGGTCGAGGAATCGATCTATTTCGCCGGGCTCGGCGGTCCACGCCGCAGCCGCCAGATCGTGCTTGCCTTCAAGGCCTCGGAGATTCCCGAGGTCCATTGGCAATTAACGCGGACAATTATCGCCGGCCGTCAAGAAAAAACTGATGCCGGTGGCAACGGCAGACACTGATCAAGCCTTGCGGCTTGATTTCCGGGCCTCATATGCTACGGCCCGCGGACGCTCTCCAACCACACGTGGAAAGGCCGCCAGCCCATGGCCGTCGCCGCCAAGAATATTCCCGCGCCCGACCTTGTACCCATCCGTCGCGCGCTGCTCTCCGTCTTCGACAAGACCGGCCTGATCGATTTCGCCAGGGCGCTGGCTTCGGCCGGCGTCGAGCTGGTCTCGACCGGCGGCACCGCAAAGGCCCTCGCCGATGCGGGCATGGCGGTGCGCGACGTATCCGAGCTCACCGGCTTTCCCGAGATCATGGACGGGCGCGTCAAGACGCTGCACCCGTCGGTGCATGGTGCACTGCTCGGCGTGCGCGACGATCCAGAGCACGCCGCGGCGATGCGCGACCACGGCATTGAGCCGATCGATCTCGTCGTCTCCAATCTCTATCCATTCGAGGAGGTGCGCCGCTCCGGCGCCGACTACGCCGCGATCGTCGAAAACATCGACATCGGCGGCCCGGCGATGATCCGTGCCTCGGCCAAGAACCACGCATACGTCGGCATCGTCACCGACCCTGACGACTATGCCTCGGTGCTCAACGCGCTGGAGATGAATTTCGGCTCGTTGTCGCTGGATTTCCGCAAGAAGTTGGCAGCCAAGGCCTTTGCCCGCACCGCCAGCTACGATGCGGCGATCTCGGGATGGTTCGCCGAGGCGCTGGAGATCGAGCATCCGACATGGCGCGCCTTCGGCGGCAGGCTGCAGTCGGTGATGCGCTACGGCGAAAACCCGCATCAGGGCGCCGGCTTCTATGTCAACGGCGACAGGCGGCCGGGCGTCGCCACGGCACGCCAGCTTCAGGGCAAGCAGCTTTCCTACAACAACATCAACGATACCGACGCCGCCTTCGAGCTGGTCGGCGAGTTCGATCCGACCCGCTCCGCAGCGGTAGCCATCATCAAGCACGCCAACCCGTGCGGCGTCGCCGAAGGCGCTTCGCTGCAAGCGGCCTATGCCAAGGCGCTGGCCTGCGACCCGGTCTCGGCCTACGGCGGCATCGTCGCCATGAACCGTATCCTCGATGCCGCAGCCGCCGAAGAGATCGTCAAGACCTTTACCGAAGTGATCATCGCACCGGAGGCGTCCGATGGTGCAATCCGCATCATTGGCGTCAAGAAGAATCTACGCCTGCTGGTCACCGGCGGCCTGCCCGACCCGCGCGCGGCGGGCCTTGGCTTGAAATCGGTTGCTGGCGGCTTGCTCGTCCAGGGCCGCGACAATGCGGTGGTGGATGACCTCGAGCTGAAGGTGGTGACCCGGCGCGCTCCGACGCCGGCCGAAATGGCCAATCTGAAATTCGCCTTTCGCGTGGCAAAGCACGTCAAGTCGAACGCGATCGTCTATGCCAGGGACGGCGCCACCGTCGGCATCGGCGCCGGCCAGATGAGCCGTGTCGATTCCTCGCGCATCGCCGCGCGCAAGGCGCTCGACGCGGCCGACGCTGCCGGTCTGACGGAGCCTTTGACCAAGGGCTCGGTCGTCGCCTCGGATGCCTTTTTCCCGTTCGCGGATGGGCTTTTGTCGGCAATCGAAGCCGGCGCCACCGCCGTCATCCAGCCCGGCGGCTCGATGCGCGACGACGACGTCATCGCCGCCGCCGACGCTCACGGCATTGCCATGGTCTTCACCGGAGTGAGGCACTTCCGGCATTGAACTCCCTCCCCCTGTGGGAGAAGGGAAGAGCAGCTCACTCCGCCGGCCGATCCGCCGGATAGGGCGTGCCGATCAGGATCGCCATGCCTGCGCCGAGGAACAGCACGATCGCCGCCATTCCGAGCCGCGCCGAGCCGCTGGCCAGGGTGATCGTGGCCACCATGAAGGGCGCTGCAAAACTTGTTGCCCGACCGGCCAGCGCATAGATGCCGAAATAGCGGCCGGATTCGGCTGCGGAGACGCTGCGCGCCATGTAGGAGCGCGACGATGCCTGCACCGGCCCGAAGGCAAGCCCGATCAGCAGGCCGTAGAAAATGTAGGCCTTTTCCGCCGCCGTGCCGAACAATCCGCCACCGTCCAGTCCGGGCATCACCCAGGCGCCGAACAGCGTATAGCCCGGGCCGGTCGAGACGATGCCGATCGTGGCAATGCTCAGCATGACCAGCGAAATCATCACGATGGTCTTGGAACCCAGTGCAGTGTCGAGGCGTGCGGCAACCAGGCAGCCGACGATGGCAACGACGTTGAGGATGATGCCGAACAGGCCGATCTCGGTGATCGACCAATGGAACATCGCCGCCGCAAACGTTCCGCCCAGCGCCAGCAGCGCGTTGACGCCGTCCTGATAGATCATGCGGGCGACGAGAAAGCGAAAAATACCGCTGCGCTTGCTTACTTCGGCTAGCGTCGACTTCAGTTCCGACAGGCCCTCGCGCACCGCCGGCCCGATTGGAATGCCTTTGATCGCATCAGGCGTGAAAAAGAACATCGGCAGGATGAACAGGAAATACCAGGCCGCCGACAACGGTCCGGTGGCGCGCGCGTCCTCGCCGAGCCTGGGGTCAAGGCCGAAGATCGGGTCGAGCCCGACGACGGTCTTGCCGGTTTCAGGCGAGCCGGCCATGACGGTAACGACGAAGATTAGCGCGATCATGCCACCGAGATAGCCGAGCCCCCAAGCCATGTTCGAGATCCTGCCGATGTCGCTCTTCGGCACCAGGCGCGGCATCATCGAGTCATTGAACACGGTCGAGAATTCAGCCGCGACCGATGCCAGCGAGAACAACGCCACGACCAGAAAAAGGTTGGAGCCGGGCGCGGCGAACCACAGCAAGGTGAGGCTGGTGATCTTGACCGCGGCGAAGAAGGCTATCCACGGTTTGCGTGGTCCGGTCTGATCGGCGATCGAGCCGAGGATCGGCGACAAAACGGCGATGACGAGGCCGGCGGCGGCGATGCCGTAGCCCCAGGCCGCTTGCCCCGTCTCGGGATTGCTGGCCATTCGCGAGACGAAATAAGGACCGAAGATGAAGGTGGTGACGACCGTGAAGAACGGCTGGGCCGCCCAGTCGAACAGCATCCATCCCCAGATGCCGCGTCCCGACGCACGCTGCACTGCCACCTCAGCCATGTCCCCTCCGCTGGAGCTCTCCATGCCGATCGAATCGGCATGATGCTCCGTCTTCTTGTTGAGCACGATCTTGTCCAAAAGCCGATCGTTACGTTCGCGATCATGCTCCGGGCGCCCCAACGCCGCGCGCCGTTCGCTCTATAGCGCAGTTCTTCCCGGCAATCCCGCGCGATGTGGAAGACTTCTCACAGCGCCGTCAGATCACTCATCAGGCCGGACGCCACCGACAGCCGGGACACGGTGATGTCGCCGCCCTCGGTCAGCGCCTGCAGCCGCTCGCGGATGCGTCCGACCCGTTCGCCGCCGGACTCCAACCATCCAGTCACCGGATCCGCCGCCTCGGCATGGCCGGTGAGTGCCGCCACGGCGATGCCGCGCCTGGCCGCCCCAATCGTGTCGGTGGCGCGGGAAAGGGCCAGCTGATCGTAATAATCCGAGGGCGTGATCGAGCGCGCCGCGTCCTCGACGCGCGGGATGCGGAAGACATCGCTGACTGCAAAGAACGCCTTGGCGGCAGCGACGATGCCGGCACTCGCCGTCCGCGCCGTCAGCGCGATGTCGGGGATGAGTTCCGCCACGTCGGTCAGCGCCAGCTGTTCGGCAAGACTCTCCGGCGCGCCGCCCTTCGACAGGCCGTGCCGCCGCTCCTCGATCCGCTCGCGAGAGAAGGCCGGCAGCAGCGACACGAGCTTCGGCTCCAACGCCTTGCGCGCATCCTGCAATTCGGTGATCCGCTGCCCGAGCGGCGCGGTGCCGGCATCGTTCTTCAGGTACCAGCCGCTGGTCACATAGATCAGCCGGCTGACCGCCTGATAGAGGTCGAGCTGGATCTGTCCGTCGATCTGGTTGTCGAGCGCGTCGATCTGCCGGTAGAGCGCCGGCAGCGCAAAGCCATCCCGCACCACGGCGAAGGTGCGCACGACATCGGCGGCACTGCGGCCAGTCGCTTCCTGCAGCCTGTTGACGAAGGACGGGCCGCCGCGATTGACCAGATCATTGGCGACGACACGGGCGATGATCTCGCGGCGCAGCCGATGGCCGTGGATTTCTCCCGCATATTTCTTCGCCATGCGATCGGGGAAATAGCCCATCAGATCACGGTCGAAATGCGGATCGTCCGGCACGTCGCTGGCGACGATATCGGAAAACAGCACGATCTTGGCATAGGCGAGCAGCACGCCGAGCTCGGCCCGGGTCAGCGGCTCACCGCGCGTCTCGCGCTCGGCAAAGGCCGCCGGCGACGGCAGCGCCTCGACGGCACGGTCGAGCAGTCCGCGCGCCTCCAGCGCCGCCATGAAGCGGCTCTGATGGGCGATGTCGGCGAGCCCGCGCTTACGGGCAAGGGACAGCGCCAGCGTCTGCTGGTAATTGTTGGACAGCACCAGGGCGCTGACCTCATCGGTCATCTCGGCCAGCAATTTGTTGCGCGCCGGCCGGGTCAGCGATCCCTTGCGCATGGCGGAAGCCAGCGCGATCTTGATGTTGACCTCGACGTCGGAGCAATTCACGCCGCCCGAATTGTCGATCGCATCTGAGTTGCAGCGGCCGCCATTCAATCCGAATTCGATGCGCGCCCGCTGCGTGACGCCGAGATTGGCCCCCTCACCGATGACCTTGGCACGCAGGTCGAGCGCGGTGATGCGGATCGCGTCATTGGCACGGTCGCCGACGTCCTGGTTGGTCTCGCCCGATGCCCTGACATAGGTGCCGATGCCGCCAAACCACAAAAGGTCTGCCGGCGCCTTGAGAATGGCACTCATGATCTCGACTGGCGTGGCCGTTGTCTTGCCGAGGCCGATCGCCGCAGCCGCGGGCGCCGGCAAGGTGATCGACTTCTGGCTGCGCGAGACGATGATGCCGCCCTCCGACAGCTTCGTCTTGTCGTAATCCTGCCAGCTTGAACGGGCGAGAGCGAACATACGCCGGCGCTCGGCCATCGAAGCCGCCATGTCGGGATCGGGATCGATGAAGATGTCGCGATGATCAAAGGCGGCTATCAGCCGGGTCTGCTCCGACAGCAGCATGCCGTTGCCGAACACGTCGCCCGACATGTCGCCGACGCCGACGACAGTGAACGGCGTGGTTTGGATGTCGCGGTTCATCTCGCGGAAATGCCGCTTGACTGCTTCCCAGGCGCCCTTCGCGGTGATGCCCATCTTCTTGTGGTCGTATCCGGCCGAACCGCCGCTGGCGAAAGCGTCGTCGAGCCAGAAGCCGTGCCTTTCGCTTATGGCGTTGGCGGTGTCCGAGAAGGTCGCCGTTCCCTTGTCCGCGGCGACGACGAAATACGGATCATCCTGATCGCGCCGCACCACGCCGGCTGGCGGGATGACGCCGTCCAGGCCGATATTGTCGGTGATCGACAACAGGCTGGAAACGTAATTCTTGTAGGCGGCCGTGCCGGCCTCGAAAATGGCGTCGCGCCCGGCGCTCATCGGCAGCTTTTTCGGGTAGAAGCCGCCCTTGGCGCCAACCGGCACGATCACCGCATTCTTGACCTGCTGTGCCTTGACCAGGCCAAGCACCTCGGTGCGATAGTCCTGCGCACGGTCCGACCAGCGCAGGCCGCCGCGCGCGACCGGGCCGAAGCGCAGATGCACGCCCTCGACCTCGGAGCCATAGACGAAGATCTCGCGCCATGGCCGCGGCGCCGGCAGCCCGTCGACCGATTGCGAATCGAGCTTGATCGCCAGTGATTGGCCCTTCTCTTTCGTATCGGCAACGAAATGATTGGTGCGCAGCGAGGCTTCGATCAGGTTCAGATAACGTCGGATGATGGTGTCGTCGTCGATGTTGGGAACGTCTTCCAGCGCATCCGTGATCTTGGCCTTCAGATGTTTGGCCTGAACGACGCCTTCCGTCTCATCCGTCGGGCCGAGGCGGGCGACGAACAGCGCATGCAGTCCGCGGGCGATCTCGGGATAGCGGTTGAGTGCGGCGGCGATGAAATCCTGGCTCTGCGGGATACCGGCCTGCTGCAGATAGCGGCCATAGGCGCGCAGGACGGTGATCTCGCCCGACCACAGGCCTGCGGTCTGGGCGAGGCCGTTATAGCCGTCATTGTCGACATTGCCGCGCCAGACGGAAAGGAACGCGTCCTCGAACAGCGCGCCGCCATTGCCGAGGTCGATCGGCCTGCCGTAGCTGTTCTCAAGTTCCATATCGTGGATGAAGACCATGCCGGATTGATTGTCGCCGACCTCGAAAGTACGCTCGCTGATGACGCGAAAACCGATGTTTTCCAGCACGGGCACGCGCCGCGACAGCGCCACCGGGCTGCCATGGTGATAGATCTTCAACGCCGCCTGATGCGGCTTCTGGACGGCGTGACGGTAATAGTCGATGGCGATCGGATTCGACGCATCGAGCCTGGCGATGCGCCCGGCATCGGCCAGCGCCACGGCCGGCGGGAAACTGTCGCGATAACTTTCCGAAAAGCGCGAGGCGATGGCCGTGAGTCTCGCTTCGGCGCCGGTCTCGGTCGCGGTCTCGCGCAGTGCATCGTCCCAGGTCCGTACGATGTCGCGAATCGCCGCCTCGATCGTCGCCTGCTCGACCTTCGGCGTCTTGCCGCCGGAGCGGCCGATGATGAAATGGACGCGCGCCAGCCCGCCTTCCGGGAAGGCCGGATAATAGGCCGACAGCCGGCCTTCGAAGACGGTCTTCAGATAGGTGCCGATCTTCTCGCGCACGACGCTGTCGTAGCGGTCGCGCGGCACGAAGACGAGCACGGAGACGAAGCGGTCGAACTGGTCGACACGCACCAATGCCCTGACGCGCGGCCGCTCGATCAAGCCCAGTATGGCTTCGGCATGCTTGCGCAGGATCGGCACCGGAACCTGGAACAACTCGTCGCGCGGATAGCTCTCCAGCACGTTGATCAATGCCTTGCCGGAGTGGTCGCCGGGATTGAAGCCGGATTTGGCAATGACGGTTTCGGCCTTCGAGCGCAGATAGGGGATTTTCATCACCGAGCGCGTATAAGCAGTCGAGGTGAACAGTCCGACGATGCGCAGCTCGCCCGAAAGCACGCCTTTGCCGGTGTAGGTCTTGACGCCGATGTAGTCGAGGTAGATGCGGCGGTGCACCGATGACTTGGCGTTGGCCTTGGTGACGATCAGCGGTTCCGGCCCATGCAGGAAGGCGCGGATTTCCGGCGTCGTGCTCACCGCTTCGGTGCCACGCCTGAGCACCAGCACGTCGGGATCGGAAAGGATGCCGAGGCCGGGCTTTTCGGCACGCTCGAGCATGCCGCTCTTCTCGCCGCCGGTGTATTTGAATTCACGCATGCCTAGAAAGGTGAAATTGTCGTCGCGCAGCCATTCGAGGAAGGCGATCGCCTCGGTGACATGGGCCTTGTCGAGCGGCACCGGCGAGTAGCGGAATTCCGAGATCGCCTGGTCGAGGCGGGCAAGCATCGGCTTCCAGTCGATGACGGCGGCGCGCACCTGACCGAGCAGCTTCGTCAGGCGTGCGGAAAGGCCTTCGGCCTGCTCGGCCGAAAGGCGGCCGATATGGACATGGATGACGCTCAGCCGGTCATGGCTGTGCTCGCCCTTGGCATAACCGCCATCGCCGAGGATTTCCTCGACGCCGTTCTTGCCGTGCCTGACCACGATGACCGGGTGGGTAACCAGCAGCGGCTCGCCGGCGCTCTCTGTAATCTCACCGAGGACGGAATCGAACAGGAACGGCATGTTGTCGTTGACGACGGTGATCACCGTCATCGGCCGGCCTTGGCGGACGACACCGGAATCGACGTCTATGGCAACGACGCAGTCGTCCTTCTTGTGCCGGGCGACAGCGCGGCCGGCGAGTTCGGCAGCGCGTTCGAGATCGATGACGTCGTAGGCGGCGACATCTTCGGCCGGAGCTCGGGCCAGCAAGTAGTCGGCAAGCCTGCCGGGCTTTTCGCTGCCCTTGGCCGGACTCATCTTTTCAACTGGCTTGCGGATTTCAGGCCGGCCATGAGCTAATTCCCTCCCGTCATGTTTTTACAACTATCGTAGCAGATGACGGGTATTTGGCGACAAAGGTTTGACGGCTTGCGACGAAATGTCGGAATTCACCGGCAGCCTGGCGGAAAACGAGGAGAAATCCCCTATGACAGACAAAATCACCGCGCTTGACCTCGCACCGGCGGAGCTGAGCGAAGCGACCAACGCCTATTTCGCCAAATGCCGGGAGAAGCTCGGCCTCGTTCCCAATGTGCTGCTCGCCTACGCCTTCGACGAGAAGAAGCTGCGCGCTTTCACCGACATGTACAATGATTTGATGCTGGGTGAATCCGGCCTGTCGAAGCTGGAGCGAGAGATGATCGCGGTGGTCGTCTCATCGGTCAACCATTGCTATTATTGCCTGGTTGCACATGGCGCGGCGGTGCGCCAGCTTTCCGGCGACCCGGCCTTCGGCGAGATGATGGTGATGAATTTTCGCGCCGCCGAGCTGTCAGACAGGCAGCGCGCCATGCTCGAATTCGCGGTGAAGCTGACCGAGCAGCCGGCAAAGATCGTCGCAGCCGACCGGGCGGCGCTGCGGCAAGTGGGCTTTTCCGACCGCGACATCTGGGATATCGCCTCGACTGCCGCGTTCTTCAACATGTCGAACCGGCTGGCATCGGCGATCGATATGCGGCCGAACGATGAATATCACGCGATGGCGCGATAGGGCACCGCGGTCGTATATATTAGCTACATCGCATTCTCGTTGCTTGTTTGCCGGTTTGGTCCGATGATCGGCATGCGGCATGACCGCATGCCGGTTCGATGCCGCCGATCAAAGGAGGAGAACATGGCGAAATTTCTCTACGTCTATCACGGCTCGGGCAAGATGCCGACCGAGGAGGCCGAACGGAAGGCAGCGATGGATGCCTGGAACGGCTGGTACGGCAAGCTTGGCTCAGCCGTGGTCGACGGTGGCAATCCAGTCGGCATGTCGAAGACCCTGCTGCCCGGCGGCAAGGTCGAGAACAATGGCGGCAGCAATCCGACCGCCGGTTACACCATCATCGAAGCGAAAGACATCGACGATGCCGTCCGCAAAGCCAAGGATTGTCCTATCCTGACGGACCCGGGTTTCAGCGTCGAGATCGCACCGATAATCGAAATGGGTTGACGCGGCGGCTCAAGACCGCGCCGCGATCGCCGCCGCAGCGCCGGCCATGGTGCCGGCGCTGACGCGGTTGGCGATCTTCATCGCCCGTTTGCTCCTCAAGAGCTTGCGCGCCTGCGATGCGGCGAGCACCCAGGTCAAATCGATGGCGACCAGCACCACGGCCATGGTCGCCGTCAGCTCGACCCAGCCGATCACGCTGACTGAACCGAGATCGATGATGGTCGGCAGCAGCGCCAGGTAGAACATCATGATCTTGGGGTTGCCGAGCGTTACCGCCATGCCGGCAAAGAACAGTCTGACGGGCGAATCTTCGCGCGGCAGCGAACCTTCTTTTGCCTCGACCGGTGCGGTCCACATCTTCCAGGCAAGCCAGGCGAGATAGACGACGCCAACCCATTTCACGACGACAAAGGCGAAGTGGAACGTCTGCGCCACCACGGCGAGGCCAAACACCGCCAGTGATAGCCAGATCGCTTCGCCGATCCACATGGCAAGCAGGAACGGAAACACGTCGCGAAACCCTTTTGCGATGACCCGCGCCACAAGTGCGGCAATCGACGGGCCCGGCGAGCCGGCGGCAACAAGCAGGGCGCCGGCAAAAATCAGAAGCGACGTGAAATGCATGACGCGGATCTCGTTAGAAATTTTTGGACGCTTCAACATAACCCAACTGTTCCGGCGACGGTAGCGTCCACCGAAAGAAGGCTTGTCGGCCAGGCACCTCGCGGCTAGAAGTGTCGTCTCGAAATCCTTTCCGAGCTTCACTTTGCCTACGTAACCGCCGGTCTCGCCAACTCCCCCGACACAGAGCAGGGCGTCGCAGTCGCGGTGCCTGTTTTCACATCATCTGTTCTTCAGGGTGGCGGTTCGAGACCGGTTTGGCACTGCTGAACCGCTGTCGCGCATAACCCGCGACACCTGATTTCCAACTGCCGCAGTCTCTCGCCACGCCGTGCCCGCAGGGGCATCTCGACATCGCCGATCTGACGAACTTCCCGACGGGAAGGGCTTTTCGGCATGCCTTCGATACTGCGTATCCGCTGGACGATCGCGCCCAAGACCGCACCGCGACCTCACCTCAACTGCAATCGCTGCGGCGGTCTGAAAGCCTATCGCTGCAGCGGCAAATTCCGGGTCAATGCCAATGGCAAACGCATTGATGCCTGGTTGATCTACCGCTGCATCGATTGCGACAATTCCTGGAATTTCGGCATTCTGGAGCGATGCAGTCGCCGCGATATCGAACCGGCAATATTGCAGGCGCTCGAACGCAACGATCCGGTCCTGGCGCGGCGCCATGCTTTCGATACTGCCGCACTGCGAAGCAGGATCGGGCGCGTCGAGGAGTTTCCTGAAGCCGCCGTTCATAAGCAGGTGCTCGGGGACAGGCCGGAAAACACCGCCGCCCTCGAACTCCAGCTCGAGCTCGAAATGCCGACAGCGCTGCGGCTCGACCGGTTGCTCGCCAACGAACTCGGTGTCTCGCGATCGCGGCTTCAGGTTTGGGAAGAGAAGCGATTGCTGGTGGTTGGTCCGGATGGGGCCAAAGCCTTGCGCAGGCCGGCCCGGGCGGGAACGGCGATCCGCATCGACCTGTCTAGCGATCCAGACCGGGACGGCATTATCGCGGCTGCCGGCGGGTAAGATAAAGGGAGGAAGCACGCACGTGCTCCCTCCCTCATAGTGGCTGAGAAAAGTGGCTTACGCCGCGCCGACCACTTTCGCCGACTTCTCGAAACGCTTGCGCTCGTTCGGGTCGAGATAGAGCTTGCGCAGGCGGATGGTCTTCGGCGTCACCTCGACCAGCTCGTCGTCCTGGATCCAGGCCAGCGCGCGTTCCAGCGTCATGCGGATCGGCGGCGTCAGTTTTACCGCCTCGTCCTTGCCGGCGGCGCGGATATTGGTCAGCTTCTTGCCCTTGAGCACATTGACTTCGAGGTCGTTGTCCCTGGAATGGATACCGATGATCATGCCCTGATAGACCTTGACGCCGGGGTCGATGACCATCGGGCCGCGGTCTTCCAGGTTCCACATGGCATAAGCCACCGATTCACCCTGTTCGTTGGAGATCAGCACGCCGTTGGTGCGGCCGGGCAGCTCACCCTTGTAAGGCTCGTAGGCATGGAACAGCCGGTTCATCACGGCGGTGCCGCGCGTGTCGGTCAGCAGTTCCGACTGGTAGCCGATCAGGCCGCGCGTCGGCGCGTGGAAGACGATGCGCTGGCGATTGCCGCCCGAAGGGCGCAGCTCGACCATCTCGGCCTTGCGCTCCGACATTTTTTGCACGACGACGCCGGCATGCTCCTCGTCAACGTCGATGACGACTTCCTCGACCGGCTCCAGCAATTCGCCGTTCTCGCCCTTCTGCATGACGACGCGCGGCCGCGACACGGCGATCTCAAAACCTTCGCGGCGCATCGTCTCGATCAGCACGGCCAGCTGCAATTCGCCGCGTCCGGAGACGAAGAACGAATCCTTGTCCGGCGATTCCTCGATCTTCAGCGCGACATTGCCTTCGGCCTCGCGCAGCAGGCGGTCCCGGATGACGCGGCTGGTCACCTTGTCGCCTTCGGTGCCCGCCAGCGGTGAATCGTTGACCAGGAACGACATCGTCACCGTCGGCGGATCGATAGGCTGCGCGTGCAGCGGCTCGGTCACCGACAGGTCGCAGAACGTGTCGGCGACGGTGCCTTTCGACAAGCCGGCGATGGCGACGATGTCGCCTGCCTGCGCTTCGTCGATGGGCTGGCGCTCGAGCCCGCGAAAAGCAAGGATCTTCGAGATGCGGCCGGTTTCGACCTGGGTGCCATCATGGTGCAGCACCTTGACCGCCTGGTTGGATTTCAGCGTGCCGGATTCGATACGGCCGGTGATGATGCGGCCGAGGAACGGATTGGCTTCCAGAATGGTGCCGATCATGCGGAACGGGCCAGGATGAACGGTCGGCGCCGGCACGTGCTTGATGACGAGGTCGAACAGCGGCGCCAGAGCCTGGTCCTTCGGACCTTCGGGGTTTTCGGAGACCCAGCCGTCACGGCCCGAACCGTAAAGGATCGGGAAGTCGAGCTGCTCGTCGGTCGCGTCAAGCGCGGCAAACAGGTCGAACACCTCGTTGACCACCTCGACGTGGCGGGCATCCGGCCGGTCGATCTTGTTGATGACGACGATCGGCTTCAGTCCGACCTTGAGCGCCTTGCCGACGACGAATTTGGTCTGCGGCATCGGCCCCTCGGCGGCGTCGACCAGCACGATGGCCGAATCCACCATCGACAGGATGCGCTCGACCTCACCGCCGAAGTCGGCGTGGCCGGGCGTGTCGACGATGTTGATGCGGGTGCCCTTCCAGTCGACCGAGGTCGCCTTGGCCAGGATGGTGATGCCGCGTTCCTTTTCGAGATCGTTCGAATCCATGGCGCGCTCGGCGACGCGCTGGTTGTCGCGGAACGAGCCGGACTGTTTCAGGAGCTGATCGACGAGGGTGGTTTTTCCATGGTCGACGTGCGCGATGATCGCGATATTGCGGATTTTCATGTTTTGGTCTCGGGAGCGTTGCAGGCAGCAGGCCAAAAGGCGCTGCCTCTTTCGGTTGGGCGGCTCATACAGGGTTTTTCGCAATTGCGAAAGAGGAGGCGAGTCACCAAATAAAGTCACCAAATCTTAAATGTCTTGGTGTGAAGTGGAATTATTAACCAAGGCGGAACCTTTCATGGTCCGGGCAGTTCGAATTTCATGATCGACGCAGGCAGCAGACTCCGGCCGATTTTGGCATGTAGCGCACTCGCCGTCCTCCTCGCGGCAGGCGCGGCGCAGTCGGCCGCGTCGTTCAAGGAGACGCGGACTGCCCTGCCGTCCGACAAGCGGTCGGCGGAGCAGCTTTTTGCCGATGCTCCCGATGGCGTCGACCCGGTGGTGACCGGGCCAGTCAGCGCCGCCTTCAAGCAAAGGCAGCAAAATGCCGGATGCGACAGCGCCGTCTGGCCCAACATTCCCGTCGTCTGCTATCCCGATTGATACACGTCCTACCCTCGGGCTGGCCCGAGGATAATGGTGCAGTCGCTCACGCCGACCGGACCGGATCGAGCGTGACCTTGTAGAGTTCGCTGTCGTCGCGATCCATCAGCCGCACCGTCAGCTGCTCTGTAGCGCCATCGATATCGACAAGTCCGAAGAACTGCAGGCCGGCCGACGGCGGCAGGTTCTGACCCTGCTCGGCAGTCGGTGCCTTGATGAACTTCAGCTCCGGGCCGAAGGTCATGTCGAAACCATTCGGTCCGAATGTGCCTGAATGGATCGGACCCGAAACGAATTCCCAGAACGGATTGAAGTCCTGGAACTGCGCCTTGTCCGGATTGTAGTAATGCGCGGCCGTGTAATGCACGTCTGCGGTGAGCCAAACGGTATTGCTGATGCCCGCGTTCTTTATATAGCGAAGAAGGTGGGCAATTTCCAGCTCGCGCCCCTTGGCCGGGCCATTGTCGCCATTGCTGACTGCCTCGGCCCCGACCTTCTTGGTACCGTCATTCCAGACCACGAGGCCGAGCGGCATATCGGCGGCGATGATTTTCCACGTCGCGTTGGAATTTGCCAGCTCACGCTTCAACCACTTAATCTGCTGTTCGCCTAGGATGCGCGATTGCGGCGTCATCGTCTCCTGCATATCCGGGCCGTTGGGGCCGCGGTAGGAACGCATGTCGAGGAAGAACACATCGAGCAGCGGCCCATAAGCGATCTTGCGGTAGACGCGGCCCGGCTCCGACAGTTCGTAGCGGATCGTCGTCATCTCGTGGAAGGCGCGCGCAGCACGTGCCGCCAGCACATGGATCGATTTTTCGGTGTAGCGGTCGTCGGCGGTCAGGTCCTTCGAGTCCGACCAGTTGTTAAGCACCTCATGGTCGTCCCACTGATAGAAAGTCGGGCAGATGGCACTGAGCGCAAGAACGTTCTTGTCCATCATGTTGTATTTCCACTGCGCCCGGTATTCGTCCAGCGTCTCGGCAACCTTGCGCTTTTCGTCGATCAGCACTGTGTTTTTCCACTTGTCGCCATTGGGCAGGTCGACCTCGTCCTTCATCGCACCATCGGCATAGACCGTATCGCCCGAATGCAGGAAGAAGTCGGGCGTGTGCTTGGCGATCGTGGCGTAGGTCTTCATGCCGGTCTCGTCGATGCCCCAGCCTTGGCCGGCGGTGTCGCCCGACCAGGCGAAACGAATGTCGCGCTTCGAGGCAGGTGCCGTGCGGAAGCGGCCGACGATCGGCTCCGAAACGGCGTTGATGTCGGCAAGATCGGCCGCGACCATGCGGTAGAAAATGTCCTGGTCGGAGGCGAGATCGGTAAGCAGCCGCTTCACCGTATAGTCGCTGGCCGGCGACGTATCGAGCGGCGCCAGGCGGACGGCATTGGCGAAATTTTCCGTCGACGACACTTCGAACATGACGCGCGACGGCCGGTCCGTGCGCGTCCAGACCATGCCGCTGGTCGCGTCGACATCGCCGGACTGAATGCCATGGGTGAAGGCCGGGCGCTGATTGGCGCGCGAGTAATAGGGAAGGGCGAGACCCGAGGCGCCGACCAGGCCAACGGCGCTGGCCGACGTGACGAAAGCGCGCCGCGTCATTGAAATCTTGTTCATGGCTGTCTCCTGGATGGCGTTGAACGTCGCCGCCAAGCTCCAGCTTCAATGTTTCAGGCACATTTCGAAACGATGAAGGTTTTCTGACATCAACAAGCGGGAAGGCTGGACCGCTCGGCGGCGAAGCTGTTGATCTCCCCCCTTGCGGGTCCCTTGCGGGGGAGATGGCCGGCAGGCCAGAGGGGGGCGCTGTCCCGCCGATGTACAAATCAGAAAGAAATCAGACGGAGCAGCGGAGTTTGGGCAGAACATTGCGTAAAGTCGGAGGCTGGCGAACCTTCGCGCCCCCTCTGCCCTGCCGGGCATCTCCCCCACGAGGGGGGAGATCGGCAATTTGGCCGACGGCATCTCCTGCAACGAGAAGCTATGCCGCCTGCGGTTCAGGATCGAACGCCGGGCGGCTGGTGTTGATCAGCAGCGAGATGCAGGCGGCGGCTATTGCCGTCATGCCGGCGATCAGGAAGGCAAGCTCGTAATTGCCCTGCAACTCACGCATAGTGCCACCGAAAAAGGCCGCTGTCGCTGCGCCGACTTGATGGCCGGCGACGATCCAGCCGAAGACGATCGGCCCGCTGCGGTCGCCGAACGCCTCGTTGGAAAGCCGCAACGTCGGCGGCACCGTGGCGATCCAGTCCAGTCCGTAAAATACTGCGAAGATGATCAGGCTGGTCGCCGAGAAGCCGGAATAGGGCAGATAGATCAGCGACAGGCCGCGAATGCCGTAATAGATGCCGAGCAGCTTGCGCGGGTCGAAACGGTCGGTGAGCCAGCCCGACAGCGTCGTGCCAATAAGATCGAAGATGCCCATCATCGAGAGCAGGCCTGCGGCCTGCACTTCGCCGATGCCCATATCGCCGCAAAAGGCGATCAGGTGCGTGCCGACCAACCCGTTGGTGGTGAAGCCGCAAACGAAGAAGGTGGCGAACAGGTACCAGAACACACGCGTACCGGCGGCGCGGCGCAACGTGCTCAGCGTATGCGCGAGGAAATTGCCTTGCGCGGCCGGCGGCGACGGCGGCACGTCGT
This sequence comes from Mesorhizobium sp. M0189, assembly GCF_040322135.1. Classification (NCBI taxonomy): domain Bacteria; kingdom Pseudomonadati; phylum Pseudomonadota; class Alphaproteobacteria; order Hyphomicrobiales; family Phyllobacteriaceae; genus Mesorhizobium; species Mesorhizobium sp. M0189. Next base: position 175,803 of record NZ_JAMYSW010000003.1, on the reverse strand, counting down.
CGGCCTCGGCACCGTAACGCACCATGCCAATCGCGGCCGGACGCTCCGGCACCAGCATGTAAACCAGCGGCACCAAGGCGGCGGTGGCCACGGCAATGGCAATGGCGACCGGCTTCCAGCCACCCGACTGGGCGAGCGAGGCGAGCAGCGGCAGGAAGACCAGCAGCCCGGTGGCGCTGGACGCCGACATCAGTCCCATCACCAGGCCGCGATTGGTCTTGAACCAGCGGTTGACGATGGTCGCGCCGAGCACGGTGGCGACGGCGCCCGAGCTGATGCCGGAAAACACGCCCCAGGTGAGGAGCAGATGCCACGGCTTGGTCATTAGTAGGCTGAGCGCAGTCGATCCCGACATCAACAGGAGCGCGGCAAGCAAGGTGCGGCGCAGCCCGATCCGCTCCATCAGCGCCGCGGCAAACGGCCCGGTCAGGCCATAGAGGAAGATGCCGGTGGCCGCGGCCAGCGAGACGACGTCGCGCCGCCAGCCGAAACTATTCTCCAGCGGCAGCATCATGACTGCCGGTGCCGAACGCAGGCCCGCGGCGATCAGCAGGCAGAGGAAGATGACGGCGACCACGACGAAAGCGTAGCGCTGGCCAAACGGGCGGGATTGAGCTATCATGTTACTGACCGGTACGTTTCAGGTGTGCGGAACATACGTACCGACCGGTAACATTGTCAACCAGGCAATCGGCAAACCAGACATGAAAAGCATTGAACCAACGATCAAGGAGAATGGCGCACCGCTGCCTCGCGCCGCCGAACGGATTCTCCAGGTGGCGCGCGACCTGTTCTACCGGCAAGGCATCAGGGCGATCGGCGTCGACGAGATCGTACGGCGTGCCGGCGTCACCAAGCCAAGCCTCTACCGCAGCTTTCCGTCCAAGGATGAGTTGGCCGCATCCTATCTTCGGCACTATGACCTCGAATTCTGGGAGCGCTTCGACGAGGCGGTGAATGCCCATCCCGGCGATCCGCGCGCGCAGATCGTCGCCTTCCTGACGCGTGTCGGCAAGCGCACGCAAAGGCCCGACTATCGCGGCTGCGGCATGACCAATGCCGCGGTCGAATATCCCGAACACGGCCATCCGGCCCGCGTCGTGAGCGAGGCCAACAAGCAGGAATTGCGCCGGCGCCTGCGTGCCATGGCGGCGGCGATGGGCGCCGGCGACGCCGACACGCTGGGTGACGGGCTGCTGCTCCTGATCGAGGGCGCCTATATCAGCGGCCAGTTGTTCGGTGCCGGCGGACCGGCGCAGTCGGTGGCCCGCAACGCCGATCTTCTGATCGAGGCAAGCTTGAGGAAATAGCGTTCCGTTTACCAGGTCACTGTGAGCAGCCTGACTTCGTCTAGGCTGCTGCTGAATTTGACGGTACGCTGCGGCAGCCCGAACGGAGTTGTCCGCCATGCGCGCTCTTTTGATCCCGCTTGTCCTCGCCGGTTTCTGCCAGGCGGCTCGGGCTGGCGACATATCCAGCGTCTATACCGATCTCGTCTGGGAGAAGGACTGCGTGACTTATGCCCAGGCGGAGGAAGGCGACGGCGACTGGGCCGACCTCGCCTGTTCGGGCTATGGCGGCTACCCGGTGATGGTTTCCTACGACGACGCGCGGGAATCTCTGTTCTACGGGTTTCCACCTGGCGACATGACCACGGTCTGGGAAAGCTTTTCCGGCCTCAACTCGGCTGGACCCAAAGTCGAGTGGCGTATCGAAACCAAGGGCGATATGGCCGTTCCTTTCGCAGTCATCCATCGTCGCTCGATCAGCGATAGCGAGGGCGAGAACAAGTCGACGGAAGTGCTGATCGTCGCCAAGGTTGCCCAGCCTGGCGCCCACGAAGGCTGCACGATCGCTCTTGTGCTCGCCACCGGCAATCCCGCCGCCAACGATCAGGCGCGCAAGCTTGCCGACGAGAAGGCACGCACCTTCGCCTGCGGCAAGGACAAGCGTGTGGTGATCGGCAACACGCCCGATTTCGGCCGCGTCGACAACTGACGATTTGCGCCCGTTAATTACTTGCGCTTGGCCCGCTCGATTGCCTCGACGATCATCTTCTTGGCATAGGCGGCATCGTACCAGCCCTCGATCTTGACCCATTTGCCGGGTTCGAGATCCTTGTAGTGCTCGAAAAAGTGCTGCACCTGCTGGCGGGTGATATCAGGCAGCTGCGTGTATTCGTGAACGTCCTCATAGCGCAAGGTCAGCTTGGGCGAAGGAACCGCGATGACCTTCTCGTCCTGGCCGGCATTGTCCTCCATCACCAGCACGCCGATCGGCCGCACATTGATGACGCAGCCCGGCACCAGCGCGCGTGTGTTGCAGACCAGCACGTCGATCGGGTCGCCGTCGCCCGACAGCGTGTGCGGTACGAAACCGTAATTGCCGGGATAGCGCATCGACGTGTGCAGGAAGCGGTCGACGAACAGCGTGCCGGCCTCCTTGTCCATCTCGTACTTGATCGGCTCACCGCCGATCGGCACCTCGATAATGACGTTGACGTCCTCGGGCGGGTTCTTTCCGCTGGCAATCGCTTCGATACGCATCGCTTTATCCCTCTCTCGATTGAAGATCGATAGCGGGCGACGGCGAATGGTGCAATGCGGCGAATGGTACTGGGGGATCGTCCGAACCGAAACCGGTCGGATCATGCGCTGGCCGTCATTCCCAGACGAAAGCGACCTTCTTCAGCGCCTTCTGCTCGAATATCTCGACGCCCTCGGCCACATCGCGACCGCCGGCGCCGGCATAGAAGGCAAGTGCGTTCTGATTGTCTTCCAGCGCCCACACGACCATGCCCTTCAAGCCATGGTCGGCCAGCCGTGCCCGTGCCGCCGAGAACAGCCGGCTGCCGAGCCCGATGCCTTGATATTCCGGCCGCAGGTAAAGCTCGTAGATCTCGCCCTGCTGCCTGAGTTCGCGGGCACGGTTCTTGCCGATCGTCGCGTAGCCGGCAATTTTGCCGCCGATTTCGACGACCAGGACGGTGGCGGCGCGGCGAATGGCATTCGCCCACCAGTCGGCACCGCGGCGGTTGATCATCGATGTCAGAGTGCGGTGTGGGATGATGCCCGAATAGGCGCCGCGCCAGGCCTCGAGATGCACGTCGGCAATGGCGGCTGCATCGCGCGGCTCGGCTTTCCTGATGTCGATGCTCAGCGTATTCATGATTGGTTAACCATAAACCCGCGGCGCCCGATTGCAAGAGTCCGGTCAGCCACTGCGATGCTTTCGCACAGCCGAACGGTGCGTCCTTGAGACGCTGCAAAACCGCCTTTAGCGAGATCAAATCTCGACCAGATGGTCGTCCAGTTCGTTGCTGTCGCCGGTCGACACCGGAAAATGCTCGGCCAGTACCGCACCGACCGCTTCGACCGCCCTGACGAAGCCGTCGGCAAGCCGATCGTCGCCGGCATGCGCCGTAAGGTCGCGGACGACACCGTCCCAGACATGCTGGCCGACACGAGAATCGATGCCGCTGTCGGCGACCACTTCAGCATAGCGCTCGGCGATCGAGACGAACACCAGCACGCCGGTGCGCGCCGCGGTGCGGTGGACGTTGCGGGCGAGGAACTGCTTCATCGCATTGGCGTGGGCGGCCTGGTAGCGCAGCCGCCTCGGCACCAAATGGATGCGCAATGCGGGCAATGCCCACAACAGGATGAGCACACTGGCAAGCGCCAGAAGCTCGGCTATGACGAAATGCGGCAAGCGGATCGACAGCCACCAGGCTTCCAGCCCGTAACCGACGGCGAGGCTGACGACGAGCATGCCGAGCATCGCCATGAAGGCGGCCGGGAAGAAATAGCCGTCGCTTGCATGCGCCACGACGCAGTAGATCTCGCCGTCGGTCTTTGATTCGGCAGCGCGGATCGCATCGGCGATGCGCTCATGATCCTCGGGGCTGATCGGTCGTGTTGCCATGATTGATGTCTCACCAGCTTCCTGAAGAACCGCCGCCGCCGGACGAACCGCCGCCGCCGGAAAACCCGCCGCCGGAACTTCCTGACGACCAACCACTGCCTGAACTTCCCGACGACCAGCCACTGCCGGACGAGGTCCCCGACGTCCAGGCACCGCCACCGGAGGGTGACGAACCTGGCCCGCGGCCGTAGCGGAACGTCATGCCCAGCCACTTGTACACGCCCGGCGACAGTTTCGTGCCGAAGATCGGCGGCAGGAACGCCATTGCCAAGCCGCCGAAGAACATCGTCGCCCACAGGATGATGAACAGCATGAAGATGGGATCGACAGGATTGTCATTCGCCGGATTGCGCTTGCCGCGCGCCTCCAGCTCTTCGGGATTGCCTTCCAGCACCATGATCATGTCGTCGACGGCCTTGCTGATGCCGCCTGAGAAATCGCCGGCACGGAAGGCCGGCACCATGTCGTTTTCGATGATCAACTTGGTGTGCAGGTCGGTCAGCGTGCCTTCAAGCCCATAGCCGACCTCGATGCGCATCTTGCGGTCGTTCGGCGCCACCAGAAGCAGCACGCCGTTGTTCTCCTTCGCCTGGCCGAGTTTCCAGGCGCGAAACAACCGGTTGGCGTAAGGCTCGATCTCCTCGCCGTCGAGGCTGGGAATGGTCGCGACGACGATCTGGTCGGACCCCTTGGTCTCGAAATCGGCAAGCTTCTGCGTCAGCGCCACCTCGGTCGCGGCATCGATGATGCCGGCATTGTCGACGACCCGTCCGGTCAGCGCCGGCAATTCGGCGGCGAAGGCCGCGAAGCCGAACAGCAGCACCGCTATGGCCAACAGTGCGATGCCGGTCATTTTGATGAAACGGCCGGATTCCACCGGGCTGACGGCGTGTCTTGTCATCTCGTCACCAGCTTCCCGAGGAGCCGCCGCCGCCGGACGAACCGCCGCCGCCGGAAAACCCGCCACCGCTTGAACCCGACGACCATCCCCCGCCGGAACCTCCCGACCAGCCGCCGGACGACCGCCGGCTCGGCTCGAAGGTCATGCCCAGCCAGCGATAGCGGCCGGGACCGATCTTCTGGCCGAAGATCGGCGGCAGGATGGAGGCTGCGAGGCCGCCGAAAAAGATGATTGCCCAGATGGCTATGAAGATGGTGAAGAACAGATCGTCGCTGTTGAACGGCGGCTGCTGGTTGCGTTCGCCGCGCGCTTCCAGCTCTTCGGGATTGCCTTCCAGCACCATGATCATGTCGTCGAGGGCCTTGCTGATGCCGCCGGAGAAATCGCCGGCACGGAAGGCCGGCACCATGTCATTTTCGATGATCAACTTGGTGTGCAGGTCAGTCAGCGTGCCTTCAAGCCCATAGCCGACCTCAATGCGCATCTTGCGGTCGTTCGGCGCCACCAGCAAAAGCACGCCGTTGTTCTCCTTCGCCTGGCCGAGTTTCCAGGCGCGAAACAACCGGTTGGCGTAAGGCTCGATCTCCTCGCCGTCGAGGCTGGGAATGGTCGCAACGACGATCTGGTCCGAACCCTTGGTCTCGAAATCGGCAAGCTTCTGCGTCAGCGCCGCCTTGGTCGCGGCATCGATGATGCCGGCATTGTCGACGACCCGTCCGGTCAGCGCCGGCAATTCGGCCGCGAGAACGGTGAGAGGGAGGAGGAGAAAGCTTAGAACGAAGCCAAAAAAAATCCGGCCGGCATTTCTTCCCACCCCCCTCTGTGGGGAGATGGCCGGCAGGACAGTGGGGGGTGGGACGGAGTACAAGGCCAACGGGAACAGACCCGCTAAGCGCCGTTCACCCGCCCTGCTGCGTGCCGAAATCGACCTTCGGCGGCTGCATCTTGTCCTCCTCGATGGTGAAATTCGCAAACGGCTGGTTGCCGCGGAACCACAAGCTCGCCCAGATCACCGACGGGAAGGTCCTCAGCGTCAGATTGTACTCTCTCACCGCCTGGATATAGTCGCGGCGGGCGACCGTGATGCGGTTCTCGGTGCCTTCGAGTTGTGCTTGCAGCGCCAGAAAGTTCTGGTTGGCCTTGAGATCGGGATAGTTCTCCACCACCGCCAGCAGGCGCGACAGCGCGCTGGTCAGGCCGGCCTGGCTGTCCTGGAATTTCTTGAAGGCTTCCGGATTGTTCAGCGTTTCCGGCGTCACGGTCACCTGCGTCGCCTTGGCGCGCGCTTCGACCACGGCATCGAGCGTGTCCTTCTCGTGCGCGGCATAGCCCTTGACCGTGTTGACCAGATTGGGGATGAGATCGGCGCGGCGCTGGTATTGATTCAACACCTCGCTCCATGCGGCCTTGGCGTTTTCCTCAGCCGTCGGGATGGTGTTGTAGCCGCAGCCGGCAAGCAGCGGCAGCATGACGGCCATCACCAGGAACGCAGCTAAATTACGGAAGATTGGCGGTAAAGCAAGGCGCTGGACAAGCATGATAAGGTCCCCTCGATAGCATTGGCACGCGAAGCATTAGCACAATCCTTGCGCAAGAAAATGACTTCGGCCGAGAAGCGTTACTGGTTTCTACCATTCGCCGTCAGGCCCTGTGACAGACGAGGCGAACGGGTTAAGCTCGGCATGAAACGGGATATCACCATGGCGAAACGCCACGACAGCGACGCGGAATCGCGCCGCATCATCGAACGGGTGGCGCGCGAGACCGACCCGGGCGGCACCTCGTTCCTCGCACGAACCGCCAGAGGCGCGCGCGACCACGTCACAGCGGCCGATGCCGACCGATCGGACCCGATCGAATATTGGGGCACCCGTATTGGTCGGGCGGCAGGCTTGCTTATTGCCATCGGCCTGTTGATCTGGCTCGTGCTTTTCATCACCAGGGGCGGTTAGGACAAAGATCAATGAGCGCCGAAAAAGCCGACGCGCCGCGCGCGGTCATCGTCGTCTCCAGCCATGTCGCACGTGGCTCGGTCGGCAACCGTGCCGCCGTGTTTGCGCTGGAGACGCTGGGGTTTCCGGTTTGGGCGGTGCCGACCGTCATTCTGCCCTGGCATCCGGGGCACGGCCGGGCCACCCGCATCGTGCCGCCGCTGGACCAGTTCAAGGCGCTGATGACCGACCTCGAGCGCGCGCCGTGGCTGGGCGAGGTCGGCGCCGTGCTGTCCGGCTATCTCGGCGAGGCTGGCCAGGCCGAAGCCGTCGCTTCGCTGGTCGGCGCCGTCAAGGCGAAGACGCCGGACGCCCTCTATATCTGCGACCCGGTGATGGGCGATTCGGGCGGCCTCTACGTACCTGAGCCGACCGCAATCGCCATGCGCGACCGGCTGATGCCGATCGCCGATATCGCCACGCCCAACCGCTACGAGCTGGAATGGATGGCCGGAGCGCCGCTGCCCGACCTGAAATCGGCAATGGCTGCTGCCCTGCAAGCCGGCCCACCGGCCATGCTGGTCACTTCGGCACCGGCGATGATGGCCGGCGGCATCGGCAATTTGCTGCTCAACGGCAGAGAGGCGCTGCTTGCCGAACACCGGCTAATCGACAAGCCTCCGAATGGGCTCGGCGACCTGACGGCGGCCGTCTACCTGGCGCGCATCCTGTCCGGCCAAACGGCCGCCAAGGCGCTGCAATCGACCACGGCAGCGGTCTACGAGATCCTGGCGCGCACCGCCAAGCGCGGCGGCGACGAATTGCAGCTCGAGACCGATGCCCAGAGCCTGTCGCACCCGATGGCGATGGTGCAGCTTCGCCATCTCCTGCATCCGGGACGGGATCGCCGGGCGTGACGCAGGCCGAAGACGCCGTGCCCCAGGATGATGCGCCCAAGGGTGCTGCGCTCGACCATGTTGTGCCTGGGGATGTTGTGCCCGAGGATGTTGCGCGTAGGGATGTTGTGCTTGTCGGCGTCGACGGTTGCAAGACCGGCTGGATAGCCGTCCGCCGCGATTCCGGTGCCGCACCGTCGACAGCCGTTTTCCCAAGCTTCGCGGCGTTGCTCGACCAGCTACCCGTCAATGCAATCGTAGCGGTCGATATGCCGATCGGCCTGCCCGATTTCTCGCAAAGAGGCGGTCGCGGTCCGGAGGCGCTGGTGCGGCCATTTCTTGGCGCCCGGCAATCCAGTGTCTTTGCCATCCCCTCCCGCGCCGCGCTCTATGCGGAGATCGAAGCCTTCACCACGGTCGAAGCCTGGTACGCGGCACATCGCAGGGCAAGTGACGTGGCCAAGACGACCTCAGATCCGCCGCGCGGTGTCTCGATCCAGGCCTTCGGCATCTTTGCCAAGATCCGTGAGATCGATTCGCTGCTGATCGCGCGGCCCGAACTGCGCAGCCTCGTCTTCGAATCGCATCCGGAAGTTGCCTTCTGCAGACTGAACGGCGACCGGGCGATGCGTCTGCCGAAGAAGATCAAGGGCAACATCAATCCGGCCGGCATGGCCGAACGCAAGGCGCTGCTTGCCCGGCATGGTTATGGCCAGCATTTTCTCGACCAGAGGCCGCCGCGCGGCGCGGCCACCGACGATTTCCTCGATGCCGCGGCGATGATGCTGATTGCCGGCCGCATCGCCAGAGGCGAGGCAATGCCGTTTCCGGATCCGCCGCTCGCCGATCGTTTCGGCATTCCCGTCGCCATCTGGGCTTGAGGACCAGGGCTAACGTTTTAGGTGGCATGCGTCAGGAGCGTGATCTGAGCGCCTCGTTGAGCGCCCACATATCCTTCTCCTCGGGCGCGGTCTCCAATCCGAGCACGGGAATTTGCTTGCGCAAATGGTCGTGGTGGGTGCGCACGCCATATTCGAGATCGGAGAGGTAAAAACCTCCGAAGGCTTCTGACAGCATGGATTCGTTGGACCATATCGAAAGCTGTACATCTTCGGCCAGCGTGTCGCGGTCGATGCGGTAGGATAGGTAGCGGGCCGCCGCCTGCTCCCTGCTCTCGTCGCGATAGCGGTAGATGGCGCCGCGCAGCAGCGTCTCACCCGTCGACAGCGGGAACTCCTGATAGAACTGCACCGACTCCGGCATGATCGACAGCGCGTTGTTCGGGAAGATGCCGTAATAGATCCAGGCCTTGCGCAGGTGCTCCGGCAGTTGCTTCGCCTCGGGTGCGAGCTTGATGTATTGCGCGACGCTCCAGCGCCGTCCGGCATGCGGGTTGTAAGTGGCGAACGAGCGCGACACGCCGTTGACGAACGGCTCGTCGAAGTAGGTCGCGCCATAAAGATCCTGCAGCGCCGGATGCGCCATGGCGACGTGGTAGCCTTCATTGTCGACGTCGCGCACCGACTTCCAGTTGACCGGCGTCTTTTGGGTCCAGATGCCCCAGGACGGCACCATCTCGGCGACGCCGTAATGGGCAATCTCGGCTTCGATCGGCTTCAACAGTTCGGCCACGGATGGCTGCGGGCCACCCTTGCGGAAGCGGATGAAGATGAAGCCCATCCAGATTTCGAGCTCGAGCGGCATCAGGCCGAATTCGGTCTTGTCGAGGTCGGGGAAGGACCGCGGGCGGGCAGCGCCGCGCAACGTGCCGTCGAGATTGTAGACCCAGCCATGAAAGGGGCAGACCAGCGCATTCTTGCAAGTGCCTTGGCTATCGGCAACGACGCGACTGCCGCGGTGGCGGCACATATTGTTGAAGGCGCGCACCACGCCATCCTTGCCGCGCACGATCAGCGCCCGCTCGCCGACCACATCCATCGTCAGATAGTCGCCGGCGTTCGGCAGGTCGCAGACATGGCCGGCGATCTGCCAGTGATTGCGGAAGACGTGCTCTTTCTCGAGTTCGAGCAAGGCGTCGGAATGATAGCTCCAGCCCGGCAGGCCCCGCCGATCCCAATCGTTGGGGATTGCCACGTCACGCAGATGCGGGTTCATAAAAGGCTCTTATTTATTGAATGGCCGTTCAATACAAGCATATTTTCTGTTGAAATGCAATAGCTTGCGAGAATAGGGCGAATTCCCGACGCGAAACCGATCGGTAATTGAGAGCCGAGCTCGAACGATCGAAGCCGGGAAAATCCCGGGAATTCCGGGCGTTAATCCCCTTACGCTTGTTGAGCGCCCAGCCCTCCGTGGACCGGAAAAGTCGACGTGGATCCGGTGCCGTGGATAGCGGAAAACGAGCGCTGAATGTCACCGGTGCGGCCAGCTACGCATCGTCGGTTTGCCCCCGGAATGGCCGCGGGCCTGGTTTCATGCCGGTTACACAATCGTTAATCCATCATCGTTGGCCCGTTACAAGGTGCGGTTAAGTTCGTTTCAACAGGGAAAAGAAGAACACCGAAGGAAACGACGATGCCTACGAAAACCCAGATCACCGACAACGACCATCGCCTGCAGGGTCCGCAGCGCAACGACCGGCGCCCGAAGCTGGCGCTGCGCCAGCGCGCCAGCGATCACCCGATGGCGATGTTCCTGCTGCTTGCCGCTGCCGCGTTTGCCGGCATGGCGTTCACGCCGACCGTCGGTCCGGCCTTCGCCTCGCTGAACCCGCCGGTCAACCTCATCGACGGCGCGACGACCACGACCAAGACGGCGCGCCTGCCGATCCCGGACATCGATTTTGCCTGCAAGGGTCAGGCCTGGGGCGCCGAGAGCCTGGACTGCCTGCGCGCCATCGCTGCCCAGTCGGGCAAGGCACGGCCCGTCCGCATGATCGCCAACGCCGCCCCGCTGGCCGATACGCCGAACGTTTTTTTTGATCTTTTCGCGAGCGCCCTCCAGCACTCCAGTCAGGCTCCCGCCGCAATGTCGGCTGGGAGCCTTTTTTCTTTCCTTTTTGTCTCTCTGGGAGTCTAGCCGCCCAAAGCGACCTGCTCGGCAATGGCCGAGAGCACGCCGCGCACATCCAGCGTGCTGAACGGCTTTTCGAGGATTGGCGGCCGCTGCGGCGCCGGCAGCGCCTCGATTTCGCCTTTTGCGCCGATCAGATCGCCGGTGACAAGCACGAAACGCCGCGCCAGATCCGGCATTTCGGCAAGCAGCTCGCGATAGGCGGCTATGCCGCTGGTGCCGGGCATGCGCAAATCGGAAAACACGATGTCCGGCGGCATGTGGCCGCTCAGGGTCGCGGCGGCCGAGACCCAGGCCGGCACGATCCGCGACTTGATGCCCATCAACTCCAGAATGTCGGACAGCGACGCCGCGACATCCGGCTCATCGTCTATGATCAGCGCGTGACGCAAGCCGCTCGACCGCGACGGACTGTCGCCGGCGGCGACCGCGCCGGCAGCGATCGCCGGCAACTGCACGACAAAACGCACGCCTCTCGGCGAAACCTCCTCGAACCAGATATTGCCATTGTGCCGCTCGATGATCGATTTGGAAATCGACAGGCCGATACCGGTACCGACGCCGACTGGCTTGGTGGTGAAATAGGATTCGAATATGCGTGAGCGTATCGCTTCCGGCACGCCTGGCCCGTTGTCCTCGACCGAGAACCCGGGATTGCCGCGGTCGCTGCGAAACGTCCGGACCTTGATCCGCCGGTCGCCGGCAATGCCGGCCAAGGCATGCTGGCTGTTGATGAGGAAGTTGGCGGCTACCTGCGTCACGTGGTCGGCATCGGCCATGGCCAGCAGCGGGCCGCCGGCGAAATCGGTGTCGATGATGATGCCGCTTGATCGCGCGCCATAGGCGGTCACTTCGAGTGCCGCGCGGATCACCTGGTTGAGGTCGGTCTCGGCCTGCGCCGTCGGGTGCAGGCGGACCATCGACAGGAAGCTTTTGACGATACGGCCGCAGCGCTCGGCAGCGGCGCGCACCTTTTCGGCGCGTACTTTGGTCTGCGGATCGGCGGCGAATTCATGCAGCAGCGTCGACTGGGCGACGACCACGGCCAGCGGGTTGTTGAGCTCGTGCGAAACGCCCGCAAGCAGCGAGCCCATCGCCGCCATCTTCTCGTTCTGGTGCAGTTTTTCGCGCTGACGGTTGATTTCCTCCTCAGCGCGCAATCTGTCGCGCAGGTCGCGGATGGAGCCGAAGATCAGATGGCGATCGGCGACCCGCATCTCGGTCGCCGTCAGCTCGATCGGAAAAACCTCGCCGGCGGCATTCTGGGTGACCGTTTCGAGCCGCTGGCCGACCATCGGCGCGCCGCGGCCCGACATGTATTCGGCGCCCGACGCATAGCCTTTGCGGTAATATTCCGGCACGACCGTGTCGAGCAGGTCCTTGCCGAGGATATCGCTGCGTCGATAGCCGAACATCTTCTCGGCGGCCGGATTGAATTCGATGATCGAGCCGGTCTCGTCGATGACGATGATGGCGTCGAGCGAGGCCTGCAGCATGGTGCGGCGAATGACGTCACTGGCATGCGCGTCGGAGGGCGACCGTTCGATGGCGTCGCCAATGGCGAGTGCCACCATGTGCAGCGCCGCCTCTTCCTGGTCGGTCCATTCGCGTTCGTTGACGCAGTCGTTGACCGCCAGCGTGCCCCACAAATTGCCGTGCGAAAAGACCGACACCGACAGGAACGACTTGATGTTCTGCTTTTCGAAATCGGTCCGCAGAAAGCCTTCGAGATCGCGTGTGTGCCCGGCGAATATCTTGCCTTGGCGCTCGTCCTCCGCCAGCTGTTCCAGCAATGGGTCCGAATCGACGACCGACTGCATGATGACGGTCGGTGACGCCAGCTCGCCGCCAAACCGGGGGGCGATCCAATAAGCGGCGACCGACTGGGCGAAGCCCTGGCCGGGCAGTTCGCGCAGGCGAAACAGGATGCCGCGGTGACAATCCATGGCTTCGCAAAGCGTTTGGAGGATACCCTCCATCTCGCGCTGCCAGTCGCCGGCTTCGCGCAGCCGGCGAACCACATGCACGGCCGCCATCGCCGCGCCCTGCCTGGCGCCCTGCGAGTCCGCGCGTGCTGTTTCAGCCGTCATGGTCATTTCCTGGCCGTGGCTTGCTCAAGCCGCCAGGCCTCAGTTATTTTCGCCGGCTGGCAGCGAGAAGATATAGCCTTCGCCGCGCACCGTGCGCAGGAATTTCGGATTGGCCGGATCCGCCTCGATCTTCTTTCTCAGCCGCATGATGCGGATGTCGACGGCGCGGGACGATTCCGCGTCCTCGACGAAACCGATCGCCTCGGAGATCGCCGCCCGCGTCAACAGCCGGTTGGCGCGGGTAAGGAACACCTCCAGCACGTCGAACTCGCTCTTGGCCATGTCGATGACCGCACCGTTGGCGCCGGTGACGAGCCTGCCGTCGAGGTCGGCGTGAAAGGCGCCGAAGCTCACGGACCGGCGGCCACCGGATGTTTCAGCCTTGGCTTTTTGTGGTTCGGTCGGCTCCGGAACGCGGCGCAGCACGCTGCGCACCCTGGCCAGCACTTCGCGCAACTCGTAAGGCTTGACGATGTAGTCGTCAGCGCCGAGCTCCAGTCCGACGATGCGGTCGAGCGCGGTACCGGCGGCCGTCGCATAGATGATGCCGATCGGCATTTTCGACCGCATCCAGCGGCCGAGCGACAGGCCGTCCTCGCCCGGCATGGCGATGTCGAGAATGGCCAGATGGAAGGACTGGGCTTCCAACAGGTCGCGCGCCGCCGCCGCACTTTCGGCCGTGGCCACATCATAGCCGCTGGCGCCGAGATACTCGGCGACCGCGTCCCTCAGGTCGGGCTCGTCCTCGACAATGACAATTCGTGGCCGCACGATGCGTTCGCTCCCGCTTTCAGCGGAAAGTAGATTGGGTATAAACATGATGTCCAGCACTCTTCTTGGGTTGCCGTATGCGGGGTAGAAAAACATGGCTGCACGATCCGTCATCGCGCTTGTTTCCGTCGCTGAAGTAATTGCGACCGATCTCGCCGATCATCTCAAGCGACGCGGTCATGACGTCCGCGCCGCGCGACAGCCGTGGGAAGCCGAATCGCTGCTTTCGGAAAAGGGCATCGATGTCGTGGTTGTCGGCGACAGCGTCAGCCAGGCGGAGGGGCGCGACCTGCTCAGGCGACATGGCGGCGAAGGTGGACCGGATTTCATCCTGATCTGCCGCCCGGCCGATCTGGTCGACAAAGTGCTGGCGCTCGAGCTCGGCGCCGCCGACGTCGTCGAAAGCCCGCTCAATGTCAGGGAGCTTGCCGCCCGCGTTGGCGGCCTGCTGGCTCGGCGCGGCAGGAGCGCCGGGGAATTGATCGTGCTGGAGAACGCGACCGTCGATCTCCGGTCGGCCATCGTCATGCACCGCTCGGGCACGGAAGAACAGCTGTCCCCCGGGCAGGTGGCGCTGCTCAGGCTGTTCCTGGCCAGCCCGCGCAAGGTGCTGACGCGCGACGACATCATCGCCGCCGCGCCCGCCGAAAATGCCGAAGCCTTCGACCGGTCGATCGATTCGCGCATCGTGCGGCTGCGCCGCAAGCTCGACACCGAAACCATCACCACCATACGGGGTGCGGGTTACCGGTTCGATCCGCCAACGCAATTCGCCGATTGAATGCAGGACAGCCACCCCTTTTTTTGAGTATCGGATTTTCCCAAAACCGGTTCCCACTTTTGGTCCGATGCTCTTTCCTCAGCGCACCACGAGAAGCGACGGGCCTGACGGCATGTCACTGTTCGTGCTGACCTCGCCGGCATGCGCACGTTCCTTCAGCAGCACGGTTGCGAGGCCGGCAATGCCGAGCAGGCCCTGCACGTAGAGCAGGGCAGAAAGCACGGAAGCGGCGAATTTCGTTTTCATCCTGTTCTTTCCTCAAAATTGGGATTTACGGGCGCTTCAGGGGAACCCCCGAAGCGCCCGCGCCGCCAGCGGAGCCCCCCGTTGCGGCGCGGGCCTTCGGTCCTCTCGGCTGCAAGTTGCCGGAGGCGCCGCGCATCCTCAACGACTCTAAGCCGCCCCCGCCAGAGGGGCTTGAGCCGGTCGACGCGCAGGCTGGAAACTGTCCAGACAATCCAGACCGTAGCGAAAACAGTGTTGGCTTCCGATCGTTCGTTGCCCGCTGTTTTCGTTACGTCAACTTTGCCCGTTCGCTGTATCCGGATCATGCCGCCGAGGCCGCGCTTTGTTGCAGCTCGGTTTCGGAGTCAGGTGGAATTCCTCTCAAACGAAAGACAATCGCGTATTCGTGCCGCGGTTTGGCTGATCCGCTTAGGCAAACACGCCGCCGCTGTCATGACGACGTCCAACAGCTGTAAGCCGCTTTGCACGGCGTTTTCTGTTAACCAGGGGAAACAGAATCGAAACACAAACGAGCATCTAGCGAAATCGACTTGAAACAGGATGCCCCGATAAGCCGGTCATCGAATTGAGCCGGCCCCGACCGGCAGAATAGGGGAGACATCATGTACACCGCCATTTCCGCCAAGCTCATCAACATCGCCGCCGCCGTCATCACCGGTGCTGCCTTGCTTGTCAGTGCCGGCAACAGCGCAGCCCACGCCGCCGCCAACAAGATCGTCGCGCGTGTGTCGCTATCGCAGCAGACCATGGAAATCCTGGTCGACGGCCGGCCGACATTCGCCTGGAAAGTCTCGACCGGCGACAGGACGCACGTCACGCCGACCGGTTCGTTCAAGCCGACCCGCATGCATGAAATGTGGTATTCGAAGAAATACGACAACGCCCCGATGCCGCATTCGGTGTTCTTCAGCGGCGGCTACGCCGTACATGCGACAAGCGCCATCAAGCGCCTCGGCCAGCCGGCCTCGCATGGCTGCGTGCGTCTGCATCCGGACAACGCCGCCGATTTCTATCAGCTCGTCGAGGTCTTCGGCCCGGCCAACACCAGCATCGTCATCGTCAAATGAGCGATGCTTTTCGTAGCTCCCAAGAAAGGCCGGAAATCCGGCCTTCTTTATTGTGCAATGTTAGTACAATCTAATCCGGCATCACCGGCATCAGCTTGGGGTCCGGCTTTTCGGCGTGATGCGGCAGGTCCTTGCTGGCGATAAACGTGTAGAACATCGGCACCACGAACAGCGTGAACATGGTTCCGACCAGGATGCCGGTGAAGATCACCAGGCCCATCGAATAGCGTGCCGCGGCACCAGCGCCGCTGGAGATGATCAGCGGCACCACTCCGAGCGCCATCGCCGCCGTCGTCATCAGGATCGGCCGCAGCCGCACCTTGGCCGACGCGATGATCGCATCGCGCCGCCGCATGCCGTGCATTTCACGCTGCTGGTTGGCGAACTCGACCAGAAGGATGCCGTGCTTGGTGATCAGGCCGATCAGCGTAATCAAGCCGACCTGGGTGTAGATGTTGAGGGTGCCGAGCCCGACATTAAGCGGCACGATCGCGCCGAAGATCGAGAGTGGCACCGCCATCATGATGATCAACGGATCGCGGAAACTTTCGAACTGCGCCGCCAGCACCAGATAGATGACGAGAACGGCTGCCGCGAAGGCGATGATGATCGTGTAGCCCTGTTGCTTCTCCTGCCGCGACTGGCCGGTATAGTCGATGAAGAAAGTGTCGGGCAGGCTCTCCTTGGCGATATCCTCGATCGCTTTCAAACCGTCGCCGGTGGTGACGCCAGGCAGCGGCAGGGCGGAAATCGTTGCGGAATTCAACTGGTTGAACTGCTCGATCGCCGCCGGCGACGCGTTGGTCGAGATCTTCACCACCGCAGAGAGCGGCACCATCTCACCCGAGACGCTGCGCACGAAATACTCCCCCAGTTTTTCGGGATTGTCGCGAAAGCTCTGCGGCACCTGCGGGATGATGTCGTAGCTGTTGGATTCGCGGTCGAATTGCGCCACCTCGGCGCCACCGACCAAGAGGGTCAGCGTCCGGCCGATATCGGCGATCGGCAGGTTGAGTGCCGCGGCGCGGTCGCGGTCGATCGTCACCGTCACTTGCGGCGCATCGTAGGACATCGAATTCTGCACGGCGAGGAAGCGACCGGAGGCCTGCGCCTTGTTCTTGATGTTCTCGGCCGCCTCGTACACTTGGGAGGCCTCGCCGGTCGAGCGCACCACCATCGTGATTGGCAGGCCGCCGCCGGAGCCGGGCAGTGTCGGCGGTGCGAAGACGAAAGCCTCGACGCCCGCCACCTTGGCAAGGCGGGCAGTGATGTCTTCCTGAAGTTCCTTCGAGCTGCGCGCGCGCTCGGCCCAGTCCTTGAACGCAAAGCCGACGAAAGCGCTGTTCGTCGGGCCTTGGAACGCGACGGCGGAGAACCGCGCCCTGGTTTCGGGGATATCATTCACCAGCCCGAGAATCTGGTTCACATAGGTCTCGGTGTAGTCCGACGTCGCATAGCGCGGTGCGTTCACAATAGACAGCAAGAAGCCCTGGTCTTCTTCCGGCGCCAGTTCGCTCGCGGTCTTGGTGAACATGAAGCCGGTCGTGGCGACCAGTGCGATGACGATCATCAGCGTCACCGGGCGATATTTCAGCGAGCCGCTGACCAGCCGCTCATAGACGTTTTCGACGCGCCCGAACGTGTTGTCGACAATGCGCTGGAAGCGGCTGTGCGAGCCGGCCCTCAGGATGCGTGCCGACATCATCGGCGTGACGGTTAGGGCAACGACACCCGAAAGGACCACCGAGCCGGCAAGCGTCACCGCGAATTCGCGAAACAGTGCGCCTGTCAGGCCGCCGGTGAAGGCCAGCGGCGCGAACACGGCGGCCAACGTTATCGTCATGGCGACGACGGCGGAAGAGATCTCCCGCATGCCGTTGAAAGCCGCCTGCATCGGCGACAAGCCGTCTTCCTCCATGTGGCGGTGGATGTTTTCCACCACCACGATGGCATCGTCAACAACCAGTCCGATCGCCAGCACCATGGCCAACAACGACAAAAGGTTGATCGAATAACCCAAAGAAAACAGCAGGAAACAGACGCCGATCAGCGACAGCGGAATGGTCACGATCGGCATCAGCACCGAGCGGAACGAGCCGAGGAAGAGCAGGATGACGACGATGACGATGGCGACCGCCTCGCCGATGGTCTTGAACACCTCCTCGATCGACGCGCTGATCTGCTCGGTCGAGTCATAGACGATCTCGATCGTCATGCCGAGCGGCAGCGTCTCCTGGATCGTCGGCACAATCTTGTGGATCGCCGCCGCGGTGGTCAGTGGATTGGCGGCCGGCGTCGGAAAGATGGCGAGAAAGATGCCGGGCTTGCCGTTGAAGGTGACCCTGGTGTCGGTGTTCACCGCGGCGAGTTCGACGCGGGCCACGTCGCGCAGTCTCACCACATTGCCGTCTTTCGAGCGGAGCGGAAGGGCAGCGAAAGCCTCCGGCGTCTGCAGGGTCGAGCGAACCGTGATCGAGGAAGCCACATATTCGTTTTCGGTATCGCCGGGCGCGGAGAGGAAATTCGATTCGTTAATGGCGGTCAGCACTTCCGCCGCCGTCACACCGCGCGCCGCCAGTTTGATCGGGTCGATCCAGACACGCATCGAATATTCGGCGGCGCCGAAAATCTGCACGTCGGCAACACCTTCGACCGTCGACATACGCGGCCGCACGACGCGCTCGATATATTCGGTGAGCTGTTCCGGCGTCATGTTCGGGTTCTGCATCGAGATGTACATCATCGCGAACTGCTGGCCGGTGCCCTTGACGATCACCGGGTCTTTGGTTTCGTCCGGCAGATCGCCGCGAACGCTCTGAACCTTCGACAGGACTTCGTTCAGCGCAACGTCGGGGTCGGAGCCGAGTTTCATCTGCACTGTCACGGTGCTGGATGACGGCCGGCTCGCCGACGTGACATAATCGATGTTTTCGGTCGAAGCGACAGCACGCGCGATCGGCGCGGAAATGAACCCCTGGATCAGGTCGGCGCTGGCGCCGGGATAGGCCGTGGTGATCGTGATGGCCGTTTCTTCAACCTCTGGATACTGCCGGATCGAAAGGTTGAAGATGCCCTGAAAACCCAGAAGCAGGATCATGCAGGCAAGCACGGTCGAAAGGACCGGGCGGCGGATGAAGAGGTCGGAAAAGCTCATTGCTGGGCTGCCTGCTGGTTCCCCGGCTTGCTCGGATCGATTGTGTTGTCGACGGCAACGGACATGCCGTTGGAGAGCCGGTTCTGGCCGGCGGTAACGACTTCGTCGCCGGGCTGGATGCCTTCCAGGATCTCGACCAGGCCGGCGTTGTGGCGGCCTGGCTTGACGAACACCTGGGCGAGCACGAGCTGCGGCTTCTGTTCTTCCGCTGCCGGTTTGGCTTCCGCTGCCGGTTTGGCTGGGGTAGCGCCCGGCTTTTCTTCGGGTTTTGCCGCGGGTGCTTCGGCAGCGGGCTTGGCAGCATCCGCGGCTGGTTTTTCTTCCGGCTTTGCCTCGGGAGCCGCGCCGTTGACTTCTGCGGATTTGGCCGGGCGCACCACGAAGACGAAGTCACCGTACAGGCTGGAGGTCAGCGCAGTCTGCGGCAGCGCCAGCACGTTGTTCTCCTCCGGCAGTTCGACACGCACCTGGACGAACTGGCCGGGCGTCAGCTTGCCTTCAGGATTGGCGACCTCCGCCCTCACCGTCACCAGCCGGCTCGTCGGGTCGATCTTCGGATCGATACCGCGGATGCTGCCGGCGAACGGCATGTCGCCGCCGCCAATGCCCAGCCGCACCGTCTGTCCGATCTTCAGCAGCGGAAGCTGCTGCTCCGGCACGGTGAAATCGACACGCATCGTGTCCATGTCCTGCAAGGTCACCACGGCGGTGCCGGGTGTGAGATACTGGCCAATGTCGATTTTCGGAATACCGACGGTGCCCTTGAAAGGGGCCGTCAACTGCTTTTGGTCGAGCACCGCTTGCAGCTTGTTTACCTGCGCGGAGGAGACCGATGCTGCCGCCTGCGCCGTGTCCAGCGTAGCGTCGGTGCCGACCCCGCGCTTCTGCAGCTCAAGAGCGCGCATCAGCGTCGTCTGGTCGGATGTGGCTTGCGCCTTCGACGCCACGAGGTCGGCCCGCTCGACGGCATCGTCGAGCTGCAGCAGCACGGCGTTGGCGGCGACCTTCTGATTGGCATGAAACTGGATGTCCTTGACGATACCCGCGGTTTCGACGGTCAGGTCGACGCCGCGCACGGCACTGACAGTACCGATCGCCTCGACGCCGGGCGTCCAGGACATCGGTTTGACGATGACCGTCGACACGGTCGCGGCCGGCGGCTTCATGGTGGCGAAAAACTGTTTGATCGCATTGTCGCGGAACAGGTTGAATCCGACGATGCCGCCGCACACCAGCACGAGCAGAATGAAGGCGATGATGAAGCGCTTGATCACGAACAGTCCCCTCGGCCATGGCCCAGCATAACGGTCGGATGACCGGAACACATACCTGTGACTGGTCCCAATTTCAAATGACGGCAATCTTACTGTACCGTCTGGACGGTCTTGTCAATTCCGCTTAAGCTAATGAATGGGGAACGATTGATGAAGGCCCGCAGAACAAATTCGCGCGAGAAGATCCTCGCCGCCGCCGCCGACGTGGCGCGCGAGACGGGTCCCGGCAGCCTGTCGCTGGATGCGGTCGCCAGCCGTGCCGGCGTGTCGAAGGGTGGTCTTCTCTACAATTTCCCGACCAAGGCGAAATTGATGCAGGCGCTGGTGGAGGATTACCTCAGCGCGTTCCAACAGGCGCTTGAGGCCGCCCGCACCAACGGCGTCAGCGGCGAGAGCCCGCTTGCGGCCTATATCAGGCTTTCGGCCGAGCATGCCGAGGAGTCGAAACCGTCGGCATCCTGGATATTTTCGGCGATTGCCGAGGATCCCGATTTCCTGACGCCGATAAAATCGTTCAGGCGGCAAGTGTTCGAGCGGCTGAAGCAGGAGACGCCGAATCTCAAGGCGCTGCTGGTCTGCTATCTCGCCATCGAAGGGCTTCGCAGCATGAACCTGTTCGGTTCGGACATTCTCTCCGCCGACGAGCGCCGGCTGCTGATATCGACCCTGCTTGAGATCGCGGAATAGATCCGGACCCCCCGTCCAGCACTATCTACTCCAATCTCAAAGTGCCCTGCTGTCACACAGGCTTCATTGTGCCGACCTAGCGTCCTCCCATTCTTTGCTGCAATGCAAGAGGAGGGGGGTATGGTCGATATTGTTTCCAGCGAAGCAGGAATTCCAAGGCCGGAGCATCCGCTCGACCGGCCGAACAGCACCGGCAAATGGTTTCTGCCGGCCTTCGCCGTCATCATCCTGGGCGGCCTTGCCTATGTCGGCTACGCGCTCAGCCAGGACCTGACCAGCACCGTCGCGGTGCCGTGGATCCTGCTTGGCCTGGCGCTGCTGATCGCGCTCGGCTTCGAATTCGTCAACGGTTTTCACGACACCGCCAATGCGGTGGCAACGGTGATCTACACCCATTCCATGCCGGCCGAGCTTGCAGTGATGTGGTCCGGCTTTTTCAACTTCCTCGGCGTGCTCACCGCCACCGGGGCGGTCGCCTTCGGCATCATTTCGCTGTTACCGGTCGAACTGATCCTTCAGGTCGGATCAAGCTCCGGGCTGGCCATGGTCTTCGCGCTGCTGGTCGCAGCGATCATGTGGAACCTCGGAACCTGGTATCTCGGCCTGCCTGCCTCGAGCTCGCACACGCTGATCGGTTCGATCATCGGCGTCGGCCTCGCCAACCAGTTCACGGCGCCGGCCGGTTCCATCACCAGCGGCATCGACTGGTCGCAGGCAAGCAATGTCGGCCTGTCGCTTCTGATCTCGCCGCTGGTCGGGTTTTGCCTGGCTGGGCTGCTGCTTCTGGTGATGAAGCTGCTGGTCAGGAACCGCGAGCTTTACGAGGCGCCGAAGTCGAGCGCTCCGCCGCCGCTGTGGATCCGGGCGCTGCTCATCTTCACCTGCACCGGCGTCAGCTTTGCCCACGGCTCCAATGACGGGCAAAAGGGCATGGGCCTCATCATGCTCATCCTGATCGGCGTGGTGCCGACCGCCTTCGCGCTCAACCGCACACCGGACGTGAACTATCTCGAAGCTTACAAGTCCGCAGCGACGCAGGTCGAAACGGTACTGGGCAAATACGTCAAGCCCGGCGTCGCCGTGACCGACGCGGCAACCGTGGTCGGTGACGCCGTTCGCACCAAGACCTGGAAGGACGAAACCACGCCTGCCCTGCAGAGCTTCATCCACGACACTAGCGCAATGTTGTCGCCCTATCCGTCCGTGGAAAAGCTGCCGACAACGCTGGTCAGCAACGCCCGCAACAACATCTATCTTATCGGTGAAGCGCTGAAACTGATCGACAAGAAGAAGCTGCTGCCGATGGAGGTCGACGACCTGAAGGCGGTGACGACCTATCACAAGGCGGTCGACAACGCGACGAAGTTCATCCCGCTCTGGGTCAAGGTCGCCATCGCGCTGGCGCTCGGCCTCGGCACCATGGTCGGCTGGAAGCGCATCGTCGTCACCGTCGGCGAGAAGATCGGCAAAAGCCATCTGACCTACGGCCAGGGTGCGTCCGCAGAGCTTGTTGCATGGCGACCATCGCATCGGCCGACTATCTCGGCCTGCCGGTCTCGACCACCCATGTGCTGTCGTCGGGCGTTGCCGGCACCATGGCGGCGAACGGCTCGGGCCTGCAATGGTCGACAGTGCGCAACATGCTGATGGCCTGGATACTGACCCTTCCGGTCTCCATCTGTCTTGCCTTCGTGCTGTTCGTCATCTTCCGCCAGATATTCTGAGCGGGGATAGGACTTGGCCAGAATGTCGCGGCGCCGGCTCCGGCGCCGCCCGGATCCTGAACGTGCATTGTCTCGGCGGCGGCCATGAATGACGCATCGCATCTGACATTGCTTGCCGCGGACGACCAGCATCATGCCCCCGGGCTGGTCTGGGCCTATCATGCCGCTCCCGGCAAAGCTCCCGAATCGCTGGCGCCCCGGGACATAGAGGCCGCGCTGGCCTCACTGGACGGCTGGGTCTGGCTGCATGTCGACCTTGTCGACCGGCGCGCCCATTCCTGGGTCAGCCATGCCTGCGCGCTGCCGGCGTCGGCTCATGCAATCCTCGAAGGACATGAGGACAGCCTGGTGCTGGCGCATGAGAATGGCGTCGTCCACGGCATTTCCGCCGACCTGCATGGCGAGATCGCCCATCAGTCGACGACCATCGGCAGATTGCATTTTGCGGTCTCGGAGCGGCTGCTGGTCACCGGCCGGCGCCATCCGCTGGCGGCGGTGGAGGAAGTGCACACCGCCCTTGCCGCAGGGCTGCGGCCCGCCACAGCATTCGAGCTGTTCGAAACGCTGGTCATGGCTTTTTGCAAGACCACCAGCCTGCGGCTCGCCGCGGCGACGAAGCGGCTCGATGCGGTCGAGGACCATCTCGTGACCGAGCGGCTTGCCGACGAAAGACGACAGCTGAAGGATGTGCGCCGCCTTGCCGTATCCTTGCATCGGCCGATCTCGGCCCTGGCAGCACTTTTCCAGGATGAAGACCGTTCCGCCTGGAACCTTTCCGCCGGCGCACATGAAGTTCTGCGCCGGCTTGCTGCCCGCCTGGAACGGCTCGACCGCGAGGTCGTCATGATCAACGACCGGGCAAGGCTGCTGCAGGAGGAGCTTGCGGCCGAGCTTGCCGACGAATCGAACCGCAGCCTCAAGGCGCTGGCAGTGATGAGCGCGCTGCTTTTGCCGGGCACCCTGATCGTCGGCATATTCGGCATGAACACCGGCGGGCTGCCATTCACCGACAGCCCCAGCGGCTTCATCCTGGCGATGCTGCTCGCGGTCGGCGCGACCGGCCTGTTCTACTGGCTTTTGCTGCGCGCCGTCGCCAAACTGCGGTTCTGAGGCCGACTAATGGCGGCGTTCGTTCGCCTGTATGCAAAGTACGGGCTGGCACGTCGAAACCACGCCGTCCCGCCTTCCGAAAATCGGTTCCGATTTTCGGGCCGATGCGCTAGAGCCTTTCGGGATTGAACCGTGCCTTTAACCCGGAAAGGCTCCCGCCGCTGCCCATGCCCCATCTTCCCGAGCATCTTCTCACCGGCTACCGCAATTTCATGAGTGGCCGCTATCTGACCGAAAGCGGGCGTTATCGCGCACTGGCCCGGGAAGGCCAGGCACCGGAAACTATGATCGTCGCGTGCTGCGATTCCCGCGCCGCGCCCGAAGCGATCTTCGATGCTGGGCCGGGCGAACTGTTCGTGCTGCGCAATGTCGGCAATCTGGTGCCGCCCTATGCGCCCGACGATCAGTTCCACTCGACATCGGCAGCGCTCGAATTTGCCGTGCAGAGCCTCAAGGTCAAGAACATCGTGGTGATGGGCCACGGCCGCTGCGGCGGCATCCGCGCGGCACTCGACACCACGGCCGCGCCGTTGTCGCCGGGTGATTTCATCGGCAAATGGATGAGCCTGATCGCGCCGGCGGCCGAGACCGTATCGTCCAGCACCTTCATGACCGCGACCGAGCGCCAGACCGCGCTGGAGCGCATATCGATCCGATATTCCATCGCCAATCTGCGTACCTTCCCTTGCGTCTCGATCCTCGAAGGCAAGGGGCGGCTATCGCTGCACGGCGCCTGGTTCGATATTTCGACCGGTGAGCTTTGGGTGATGAACAAGGAGACCGGCGATTTCGAGCGGCCGGAGACGGAGTAGGAGACAAGGCATGGTGCGAATTCCGGTCGCGTTCGCGGCGGCAGCACTGCTGTGCTCGGTAGATTTCGCCCGCGCCGACGACAGCGCGATCATCGACCGCTGGTATTCGGCACTGCTCGTCGCCGACCGCACCGAATTGTCGGACCTGCTTGCCGACAACGTCCGCATCAAGCTCGACGACCTCGGCGTCGTGCAAAGCAAGCAGGAATTCATCGCCTCGATCGCCGAGTGGCAAGGTGCCGTCGCCGGGGCCGAAATCCGCCACCGGATTGAGAAATCCGAGGGCGGCGTCACCACTGTGATCGCCTGCTATGATTTTCCCAGCAACGACATGCTGATGCAGGAGACCTTTGCGGTCGCCAACGACCAGATCACCGCTAGCTCGCAAGCCGCGATCGCCGAAAACTGCGACGGCTACTGACGGGCTTTTTTCGCCCGCGACTTTTTGGTGACGGTCGCTGGAATTGCCCGCGTTATCACGTCTAAAAAGTGCACTGTTGTCGTAATTCCCGTAATTCCACCCGATATCGAAGTCCCTAAAACGATATAGACGACACGATTGCTTTGGCAACGCCCAATTCTTTCAGACAATCCGTATCATTAGCCATCCCCACGTATGTCATGAATACAACATCATTCCCATTCGACAAATACCAGGCAGATGTCAATTGATCCCCGGTCTCTGACAATACGCCAACAGAGATTATACCGTCAGACTCGATGTTTGTGATATGTCCTACATCTATGGAATTATTGTGACAAAACTGAATCATAAATGTTCTCAGAACGTTAAAGTCTACGTTTGGCTTTTCTCCGCTACGATACTTCGCAATAGAGAATTGAATCGCGCCGCAGCCGTCCGTTTCTTTGGCTAAGGTAGGTGGCGATCCCTCAGGAAGATCGCTGGCTATGTCTACCCATCCAGCAGGCAGGTCGAAGGTGAGACCATAGAATTCTACTCTCATTAAGGTTCCTTTGGATCGGGTGTCAGGATACGAGTGGAAGCCTCAGTCGAAGGAAAATGCAGGTTACAAGATAATATCTTGGTGGGCATAAAATTCGGCTCGAACGATACTCACGGCACCATGTGGGCACGCTTCAGCGCTACCAGGCGCTGTTGCGTGGAACCGGCCGGCGCCTTACATCGGTGACGATCCGCTTCTCCCACCCACTCAGCGAAAGTTTGCCCATGCCGTCCACCGTCGACCTCGCCGCCCATCCGCTGACCGCATGGCAAGGGCCGCTCGGCCTGCCCGATTTCACGCGCATCGGCGACGGCGATTTTTCTCCGGTCTTCGACGCGGCCCTGAAGGCGCATGAGGCCGAGATCGAGGCGATTGCCGGCAACGGCGAGACGCCGACCATCGACAATACACTTGCCGCACTCGAACTCGCCGGCGAGGCTCTCGACCATGTCTCGTCGATCTTCTGGTGCCGCGCCGGCGCCCACACCAATGAGGCGATCCAGGCGCTGGAGCGCGACATCTCGCCAAAAATGTCGCGGCATTTCTCGGCGATTTCGATGAATGAGCGACTGTTTGCCCGCATCGACGATCTCTATCAGCGCCGCGATGCTTTGAAGCTCGATGCCGAAACGCTGCGGGTCTTGGAAAAGACCTGGAAAAACTTCGTCCGCTCTGGCGCCAGGCTCGACGCCGAAGGCAAGAAGCGGCTGGCGTCGATCAACGAGGAATTGTCGTCGCTCGGCACCAATTTCGGCCAGAACCTGCTTGCCGACGAGCGCGACTGGGCGCTGTTCCTCGACGAGGCTGACCTTGCCGGCGTGCCGGAATTCCTGAAAAGCTCGATGGCGGAAGCCGCCGAGATGCGCGGCCAGAAGGGCCGCTACGCCGTCACCTTGTCGCGTTCGATCTACGAGCCGTTCTCGACCTTCTCAGAACGCCGCGACCTGCGCGAGACGGCGTTCCGCGCCTTCACCATGCGTGGCCAGAATGGCGGCGCCACCGACAACACGGACGTAGTGCGCGACATGCTGCGCCTGCGCGCCGAAAAGGCGAAGCTGCTCGGCTACGAATCATATGCCGCGTTGAAGCTCGACGACACAATGGCCAAGACGCCGGAGGCGGTGCATACGCTGCTCGACCCGGTTTGGAAAAAGGCATTGGAGAAGGCCGCCGCCGACCAGGCCGAATTGCAGCGGCTGGCGGCCGAGGCCGGCAGCAATGAAAAATTCGCCGCCTGGGACTGGCGCTTCTATCAGGAGAAGCTGCGCGCCGAGAAATTCGCTTTCGACGAGGCCGAACTGAAGCCGTATCTGCAGCTCGACCGCATCATCGACGCCTGTTTCGACGTGGCGACACGATTGTTCGGCATTTCTTTCGAGGAAAAGAAGGGCATTGCCACCTGGCATCCGGACGCACGTGTTTTCGTCGTGAAGAATGCCGACGGCAGCGAGCGCGGCCTTTTCCTCGCCGATTATTTCGCGCGACCCTCGAAACGCTCCGGCGCTTGGATGAGTGCACTCAAATCCGGCTATAAGCTTGGTCCTGGCTCGAAGCCGGTCATCTACAATATCATGAATTTCGCCAAGCCGCCGGCCGGCGAGGCCGCCTTGCTGTCGGTCGATGAAGCCAAGACGCTGTTCCACGAATTCGGTCATGCCCTGCACGGTATGCTGACCGACGTCACCTGGCCATCGGTCGCTGGCACCTCGGTCAGCCGCGATTTCGTCGAGCTGCCCTCGCAGCTTTACGAGCACTGGCTGACGGTACCGGCGGTGCTGGAAAAACATGCGCTGCATGTCAAGACCGGCAAGCCGATGCCAAAGGCGCTGGTCGACAAGATGCTGGCGGCGCGCACCTTCGGCGCCGGCTTCGCCACGGTCGAGTTCACCGCCTCGGCCTTGGTCGACATGGCCTACCATGCGCGCCCGGAGGCGCCGCAAGAGCCGCTTCGTTTCGAAGCCGAAACGCTCGAAAGGCTCAATATGCCGGACACCATCGCGATGCGTCACCGCACTCCGCATTTCGGCCATATCTTTGCCGGCGATGGCTATTCGGCCGGCTATTATTCCTACATGTGGTCGGAAGTGCTCGACGCCGACGCCTTCGCCGCCTTCGAGGAAGCAGGCGATCCGTTCAACCCGGCGCTGGCCGAGCGGCTGCGCAAGAACATCTACGCCGCCGGCGGCTCGAAGGACCCCGAAGAACTCTACACCGCCTTCCGCGGCAAGATGCCTTCACCGGAAGCAATGATGGCCAAGCGCGGACTGGTCTAAGCCTTGCCCGGCCCTTCTCGGGCCGGCTCGGCCTCACCGGCCGCGGCTGTCTCGTTGAGGAAGCCGGCGATCCGCTCCGCCGTCTTGGTCGTGGCAAAGGAGAGCAATCGGCCGCGATGGACCACGGGCTCGCCGCTCTCATTGTCCCAGATATCGAACCGGCAGCTTGGGTTCGCTATGGCTTCGAAGCGGTCCTTCATATCGACAGCTCCGGTCATGGTGTCGCCACGGGTGCCAGAGATTGAGCGGTGCGCCCGACGGTACTCGCGCCTTGCTGCGTTTGCGTGAAGCAGACGCCGCGCTGCAGCATCGGCAGGATTGCCGCCGGCACGTCGGCAACAAGACATGCCGTCGACACGTGGCCGCTGAGAAACCCCGCCTCCTCGAGATGATCGAGCAGGTCGAGCCAGGGCGACCAGAAACCGAAGAAGTCGGCGACCAGGATCGGCTTGTCGTGCCGGTCGAGCTTGCGCCAGGTCATCACTTCGGCCAGTTCCTCGATGGTGCCGATTCCGCCCGGCAGCGCTACAAATGCATCCGCATAGTCGAACATCAGCCGCTTGCGCATGTGCATGTCCGGAACCGCTATGATTTGGGCGACGCCGCGCGGCATCCGCATCCGCTCCAGAAGGAAGTGCGGCGCAATCGCGATCACCTCGCCGCCGGCGTCTGCCGCCGCGGAAGCCACGGCGCCCATCAACCCTTCACCGCCGCCGCCATAGACGAGGCGGATGCCGGCACTGCCGATTTCGCGGCCCAGCGCCGCGGCCGCTTGCGCGAGGCGCCGGTCGTTGCCGGCGCGGGCGCCGCCGAACACGCAGACGGTGCCGATACGGGTCTGCGTCGGATAGAGCAGCCCCTCCAGGGAAGGCGCATCGTCGTCATTGAAAATTCCGAACATGGCTCTGTCTCCATTTGGCTTCAGTTGAACGATGGTCCTGCGGGCGCGGCTCTAGTC
This sequence comes from Mesorhizobium sp. M0189, assembly GCF_040322135.1. Lineage (NCBI taxonomy): Bacteria > Pseudomonadati > Pseudomonadota > Alphaproteobacteria > Hyphomicrobiales > Phyllobacteriaceae > Mesorhizobium > Mesorhizobium sp. M0189. The sequence goes on along the minus strand of NZ_JAMYSW010000003.1, from coordinate 147,206 downwards.
GCCCTGCCCCGCCGCGGCGGAACGGGTTGGTGGGCTTTCGCCGGCGTCGGCAAACAGCAGAAGGTCGGCCCTCGCCCACAGCGCGTAGCAGGCGAGCAATGTCAGCGGCGCGGTGACAAGGGCGGGTGAGGCCCCCGACCACACTTCAGGCACGGCGGAGCCGGCCGAAAGGGCTGCCGCCGATGCCGCAGGCAGGCGGCTGGCCAACACTGCGCTGCGGAACGGATCGGGCTACCTGGCCGGCCAACCGGGCACAATCATGCCGGACACGGCGCTGCCGAATTTTCCCAACGCATGCAGCAGTCCGGCAGTCGCAGCCAGCACCGGTTGGCCGAGCAGGAACAGCGCTACGCCGAGCCCGATCGCGCCGAGCCCCGACAGGAGATCGGCGCGCCGGTTAAGCGCCGGATCGGGGACATCGCGGCCAGCCCAGGCGCGGTGATAGACTTCGCCGCTGCAGAAGAAGATCGACGTCGCCAGCGTCAACGCCACGGCGCTGCCGCTGCCGGCAAAATAGTCGAACAGGGTGCCGGCACCCCATTCAGGGCCGGTGGCGAGCTGCATCGCCACGCCCATTGCCAGCCCCAGCGCGTTGCCAAGATTGTAGTAGCCGCCCGGACCGGAAATGCGCGCCCGGATGGCAGCCGCAAATCGCGACACCGCCCGGGCGGTCCGACTGGGGCCGGCAGATTTCGGTTTTAAGTCGATAATCGACGGCTCGAAGGAGAGGCGATCGACCAGCCCGGAGGCATCACGCCAGCTGGCCGGCGCGTCGTTCCAGATTGAAAGCGCGAAATGCCGGCCGAACGGCGCACGGTCGTTGTCGAATTGCATTGGATCCTCCTTTTCAGCTGCGGTGGCATTTGACGGCACGATGAGCGGGCGTTTGCTACGGGCGGTCATGGCGAGACGAGCCCCACGGCCATGACCAATGCGACGGTGGACAGGATGAGCCCGGAGATGAGATCGAAGATGCGCAGGCTGGCACGGCTGCGCAGCAGCGGCGCCACGAGGCCGCCGCCGAGCGCATAGCCGTAACAGTCGAGCGCCGACATCAGGATCAGCGTCACCATGAATTCGAGCTGCGTACCACTCGCAGCGAAAGACTGGCCGAACGCCGCCGGCACGAACAGCCGCTCGACGTAGGTCAGCGGGTTCATCCCGACCACGCCCATGACGCGGGCTACGCAGGAGCGGCTGGTCTCGGCCTTGCCGGAGCGGTCCTCGGCCTCGCCGACGGCCAATGCTGCACGAAAGGATTTCACCGCAAACCAGGAGACCGCCGCCAGGCCAAGCCAGGAGAGCGCCGTTCCGAGTGAGGGATCGAGGCCGGCGATCGAGCTGCCGAGCATATAGGAGATGGCGATCAGGGCGACATAGGTCGCCCACACCAGGCTCGCCACGAACATCACCCGCCCGCGCAGCAAGCCTTCCCTGATCATCATCAGGTTGTTCGGCCCTATCGAGGCCATCGAGGCCATGCCGAGCGCAAGCCCAGCCTGGAATCCGCTCGCGTCGGCAAAGCTCATGGAGCTCCCTCCAGCGATGATATGACGGGATCGGCCGGATTCGCCGGCCCGGGCGAGGTGACGAGATAGAGGATGGTGCCGAGCATCATCATTGCGCCGAGAGCCCCCATGGGCGAGATCCGCTCACCGAGAAAAAGGGCGGCGCCAGTCGCGCCGAACAGGCTTTCGGCGCTGACGATCACCGCTGCGTGGCTGGCAGAGGTAAAGCGCTGGGCAACGGTCTGGATGCCGAAGCCGGCGGCAGTCGAGAACACGCCGAGCACAAGCAGTTGCGGCCAGGCATCGAGTGCCGTCGCGACCGACAAATTGCCATGCGAGAGGGCTAGCGGCAGGGTGACCGCCGCAGTGCCGAGGAACTGCGCCGCCATGGTGGCAAACGGGCGCCCATGGGTTTGCATGTGGCGGCCGAGCTCGACCGTCCACAATGCATAGCATGCGGCCGACAGCACCACCGTCGTGTCGTTGCCATTGAAGCCGGCGATGCCGCCAGACAATAGCAGCGCGCCGATCAGGGTCATGCCGGCGGCAAACCCGACCGTCGCGGTCAGCCGCTCCCCGACCAGAACCCACGCTGCAACCGGCGTCATCACGGTCGCGGTGCTGATCAGGAAGCTGGCATTGGTGACCGAGGTGCCGAGATAGGCAATCTGCTGCAGAACGATCGAAATGGCGAATAGCGCGCCGACCCTTGCCAAGCTGGCGCGAAAACCTTTGGTCTTCGCTACCCGGCTTTCTCCAATCATCAGCGGCAGCACCAGAAGTCCGGCGATCAGGCAGCGCATGCCGGCCGCGCTCAGCGGGTCGAGATATCCGAGCACAGTCTTCTGCGAGACATTGCCGAAACCCCACAAAGCGGCGGCAAGCAGGAGAAGCAGGTTGGCGTGAAGCTTCGACATCGGCTCTTCCCCCTAGAGCCGATTGCAGGCATGTGCCGATTCAAGCTGTTTGCGAGAGCCTGGCGGGCTTCGGCCGGCACGCCCTGAAGACGCGCTGGAACTGCGCTTGCAGGCTGCCGGTGGTGCTGTGTGCCGGCCGCGCTGAGAACCTTTGGAACCGCTCTGCGCGCTCGGTCCGGCGTCGCGGATTTTGTCTCGAAGTGCTGAAGTAGCCGCCATTTCAAACCCCCGCCGCCTGATCGATGGACACAGGCGAAGGGCCTGCGGCAATCGACTTTTATCGACGGGGTGAGGTTCCGATAACGTGGCTTACGGATGGCTTACGGGGCGTTTTTCGAGGTGGTCATGGTGCCGAAGCGACGCTCAGCGCAGCAAGGTTAGGGGGTCGTTCGGAAGGTTGGAGAAGGAGGCAACGCCCTCTGGCCTGCCGGACGAGCGACCTGAGAGGCTGATCTTTGCCGCCCGATGCCTAACGCGTTCGTAAACGCCGGTCGATGGCCGCAAGTCGCGAGCGGCCTTCTCTCGGCGTCGCGAAATCGCCCCTGCCCGAGTAAGCTTGCGCAAGCGGAACAACGCCCAAGGCCGCTGTCTCCGGCATGCAACCAGGCAAGGGGATTCGAAAAATCCGCTGGTGGAGCTGAGGAGGATCGAACTCCTGACCTCGTCATTGCGAACGACGCGCTCTCCCAGCTGAGCTACAGCCCCGTCCAGCGGATGGGGCTTTTATCGGCCGCTGCGGTTTCCTGTCAAGACTGCGCTTGCTGCCGAAATGCCGTTCGGCCGCTCGTCCGGCTTTGCCATGCGGCGGAAGGCGGCTCTTGCCGCTTTCACCTACAGTGGCTACATGTCGGCAACAATCGGAGACCGGCATGATCGCCCTAATTCAGACCATTGTCATGGCGCTTGACCTTTACTGGTGGATCATCATCGCCTCGGCGATATTTTCCTGGCTCTACGCCTTCAACGTCGTCAACTCGCGCAACCAGTTCGTCGACACCATCAGCAACATGCTCTATCGGCTGACCGAGCCGGCGCTGCGGCCGATCCGCCGCTTCATGCCAGATCTCGGGGGCATCGACATCTCGCCGATCATCCTGCTGCTGATCCTGTTCTTCATCCGGCAGTTCCTGCTCACCACCGTGCTTTCGCTGGTCGTCTGAGTTCAGGCGTCCCATGAGCGCGCCGTTCCGCACGCGCGCCGACGGCACCGACCTGTTCGTCCGGCTGACGCCGAAATCAGCGATGGACAGGCTGGAAGGCATCGAGACATCGGCGGATGGGCGAAGCTATTTAAAAGCCCGCGTCCGCGCCGTGCCGGAAAACGGAGCCGCCAATCGAGCGCTGGAAAAGCTGGTCGGCAAAAGCGCTTGGCGTGCCGGCATCGGGCGTCTCGATCGCCGCCGGCGGCACAGCTCGGCTGAAGACGCTGCGCGTGCTTGGCGATCCCGCGGCGCTGACCAAACGCATCGATACGCTGGGCTCGCCTGCGCCATGATCTCGGCTCGCTCACCTACCCCGCAGAAAAAAGGCCGGGCTGCAAGCCCGGCCAGATGTGAAGGTCGAAAACCTTCAGAGGGGAACGCGCCGGACGAATGGGAGGAAACATCCGACGCCGATTGCATATGGGTTGGCGTCGATGACGTTTCAATGAGGTTGGGGGAACCACCTTCGCAATCAGGCTTTTAAACATTTCGACTATCTGATCAGCAGCTCGACGAGGTCGATCCGTCCTATCGCGACCGATGCGGCCGGACACGCACCGCAACCCCGACCGGAAGCTCAATATGACCACTATTCGAGTCCTATTCTTCGATGTTCTGGGAACCGTCGTTGACTGGCGCAGCGGTATCGCAAGGGAGGCCGGCGCCTTCCTCGCGCGAAATGGTGCACAGCAGGTCGATCCCGGTGAATTCGCCGATGCATGGGCGTTGCGTTATGACGCCTCGACCGAAGCGGTGCGGACAGGGCACCGGCCTTTCGTTTCACTCGACGGGATAAACCGGGAGAATCTGGACGCCGCTCTCGTCCAGTTCGGGCTGACCCCATCCGAGCTGCCGGCCGCCGAAGTTGAGGAACTCAATCTCGCCTGGCATCGGCTGGAGCCGTGGCCCGATTCGCTGAAAGGCCTTGCGAGGCTGAGGGAACGCTTCATCATCGCGCCGTTGTCCGGGGGCAATACCCGGCTGTTACTGGATATTGCCAAGCGCGCCGGCCTGCCTTGGGACACCGTCCTTGGCTCGGATGTGTTCGGCACCTACAAGCCTGCGCCACAGGCTTATCTCCGCGCAGTGGAGATCCTGGGGGTGCGACCTTCGGAGGCCGTGTTAGTCGCCGCGCATAACGACGACCTGGCTGCGGCACGAAGGTGCGGTATCGGAACCGCTTTTGTTGCTCGGCCGAAAGAGCATGGTCCGGCGCAGACGACCGATCTCTCGCCTCTTGAGAGCTGGGACTTTGTGGCCGACGACCTTGTCCATCTCGCCCAAGTTCTCGCGTAGGCACAGGGCAAAAAACCTAAGCGATGTCGTCGCGGATGCAGGCCTTCAGATGACCCTCGGCTGTCGCCCTCAGCGGCGGCACAGCCCCGGCGCAAGCCTCCAGCGCAAACGGGCAACGGGTCCGGAAAACACAGCCCGACGGCGGGTTTGCCGGGCTGGGAATATCGCCCTTAAGCACCTGCCGGCCTTGCCTGGCCAGCGGATCGAGCGACGGAATGGCTGACAGCAGCGCGCGCGTATAGGGATGCTGCGGCCGGGCATAGAGTTCGGCCGCCGGCGCAACCTCCATGATGCGCCCGAGATAGAGCACGATGACCGTGTCGCAGATGTACTCGACCACGGCCAGATCGTGCGAAATGAACAGCATGGTCAGCCCAAGCCGGAGCTGCAGATCGCGCAACAAATTGATGATTTGGGCTTGGATCGAGACGTCGAGCGCCGAGACCGGCTCGTCGGCGACAATGAATTCCGGCTCGAGCGTCAGCGCCCGGGCGATGCCGATGCGCTGGCGCTGGCCGCCCGAGAATTCATGGGCGTAGCGATCATAGGCGTCGACCGGCAACTCGACCGCGGCAAGTGCATTCTCGGCCTTCGCCCGCCGCTCGGATTTCCTGCCAATGCCTTGAATGTCCAAGCCTTCGGTGAGGATCTGCCCGATCGTCATGCGCGGCGACAGGCTGGCGAAGGGATCCTGGAAAATATACTGCATCTTGCGGCGCTGGCGGCGCAACTGGGCGGCACCCAGCCTGGTGATGTCGGTGCCGTCATAGCTGATCTGGCCGGATGTCGGCTCGATCAGACGCAGCACCGAGCGGCCGATAGTGGTCTTGCCGGAGCCGGATTCGCCGACCAGCCCGACCACCTGACCACGCCTGACCTCGAACGAAATATCCTCCAGTGCCCTGACGATGGGGCCGCGCGAAAACGCGGTCGGCGCAAAATGCTTGGTCAGGTTTTTGACCGATAGGAACGGGGCGCCCTCCATCAGAGCTCCTCCCAGCGCAGGCAGCGGCTTTGCTGGGTCGGCGTCGCCGCAAACAATGGCGGCACCGCGGCGCGGCAGGCAGTGATAGCCATCGGGCAGCGCGGCGCGAAGGAACAGCCTTTGGGTAGCAAGGCGAGCGACGGAACATTTCCGGCAATGGTCGGCAGCGGCGTTCCCGCCACCTTCAGCGCCGTGGCCTCGCCGAGCCTCGGCACCGAGCGCATCAACCCCACCGTATAGGGATGACGCGGGCGGGTGAACACTTCGCTCACCGGACCTGTTTCGACGATACGCCCGGCATACATCACCGCTACCCGGTCGGCGATTTCGGCGACGACGCCGAGATTGTGGGTGACGAACAGGATGCCCATGCCGCGCTGCGCCTGCAGCTCGGCCAAAAGATCGAGAATCTGGGCCTGGATTGTGACGTCCAGCGCGGTCGTCGGCTCATCGGCAATCAGCAAGCCTGGATCGCAGGACAGGGCCATGGCGATAGTGGCGCGCTGGCGCATCCCGCCCGAAAGTTCGTGCGGATATTGTCGCGCCCGCCGCTTCGGATCGGGAATGCCGACCTGCTCCAGCAGCCGCACCGCGTCTGCCTCTGCCTCGCGGTGCGATTTGCCGAGATGGATGCGGATCGGCTCGGCGATCTGCTCGCCGATCGTGTAGACCGGGTTGAGGCTGGTCATCGGCTCCTGGAACACCATGCCGATCTCGTTGCCACGTATCTTGCGCAGCGACTCGGCATCGAGGCCGGTCAACTCGGTGACCGTGCCGTTCTTGCGCCGCAGCGCGATCGACCCCTCGGCAATATGTCCGACCCTCTTTGGCAACAGGCCGATGATCGACAGGCTGGTGACGGATTTGCCGGATCCGGATTCGCCGACGAGCGCCACCGTCTCGCCGGCGCCGATCGTCAGGTCGACATCCCTTACCGCCGCGATGTCGCGCCCCGCAATGCGGAACACCGCGCGCAGGCCGGAAATCGAGAGGATCGGCGCGACACTCAGCGGAGCAGCCCCACATCGCGAAGGATCATATCGATCTTCGCGGTTTCCTCCTGGTTCAGGCTGCGTTGCGGCCGCGCCATGGTGTTCGAGGCGATGATGCCGAGGCTCTTCATCGCTGCCTTGAAGGCGCCGACGCCGGCCGAGCCGGCACTTGTCCTGCCAAGCGATATCCAGACGATCTCGAACAGCTTCAACAACCGCTCCTGCTCCAGGCGAGCTTCGGCATGCTGGCCGGCCTGCATCAGCTTCCACAGCCTGACATAGCCGTGCGGATCGACATTGGCGAGGCCCGGCACGACGCCATGCGCGCCCATGGCCAGCACACTGTCGACCAGGATCTCGGAGCCGGTCATGCCGAAGAAACCCGGATCGTCGGCCATATCCTTGAGCACGTAACGCAGATTGCCGTCATCGCCGCTGGAATCCTTGATGCCCGCGATGGCGCCTTCCCTGGCGAGGCCGACCGTGGTCTTGCGCTCCAGCTTGACGTGAACGCAGACCGGGATGTCGTAGGCGATGACGGGAATGTCGATCGCATCCTTGATATAGCGGAAGTGGTCGCCGATCTCCGGCTGGCTGGTGCGGGTATAAAACGGCGCGGTGACAACAATAGCGTCGACGCCGGCCGATCTGGCGATGCGTGCGTGGTTGATGACACGATCGGTCGTCGGGTCGATGACCCCAGCGAAGATCGGAACCCGGCCGTTATTGACCTTGACTGCATGCTCGAGGATGGCCCTGCGGCCTGCCTCGTCGTGGAAGACCACCTCGCTGGTCGAGCCGAGCACGAACAGCCCGTGGACACCGCCGTCGAGCAGGTTCTCGATGGTGCGGGTGAACGACGGGAAGTCGATGCTGAAATCGGCATTGAGCGGGGTGACGACAGGTGGCACGACGCCGGTAAACAGGGGCATTTTGATGAACCTTTGAGGTCAGTTGAGATCGGAGCGAGGATCGAATGCATCGCGCAAGCCGTCGCCGATGAAATTGATGGCGAGGACGGTGAGCACCAGTGCGGCGCCCGGGAACATCCATTGCCACGGGTAATTTTCCAGCACGACGGTGGAGCGGGCGAGATTGAGCATGTTGCCCCAGCTGGCTTCTGGCGGTGCGATGCCAAGGCCGAGAAAGGACAGGCCGGCTTCGAGCAGGATAGCGTTGGCGATCTGCAAGGTGGCGTAGACGACCAGGATATCGATGCAGTTGGGCAGGCCATGCCGGAACAGCAGATGCGGCAGCCCCGCGCCCATGCCCCGGGCCGCAACGACGAAATCGCGCTCGCGCAGTTCGAGCAGCCGGGCGCGCACCATGCGCGACAGCACTGGCCAGGAGAGCAGCGAGATCACCAGGATGGTCGGGGCGATGCCGGTGCCGGCAATCGAAGCCAGCACCAGCAGGAAGATCACCGGCGGCAGCGTCATCGCCAGATCGACCAGGCGCATCACCGTTCCGTCGACGAGACGCCCGCCAAAGCTGGCGACGGCGCCGATCAGGAAGCCGATGACGGTCGAGATGGCAACCGAACAGATAGCAACCAGCAGTGAGATCCGCCCGCCTTGCAGCAACCGTGCCATGACATCACGCCCAACGCCATCGCTGCCCAGCCAATGAATGGCGGACGGCGCCTTGTTCATCGCCCTGAGGTCGATGGCGTTCGGGCCGAACGGCCACCACAGAGGATAGGTCGAAACCGCCAACAGGATCGGGATGACGATCAAAAGCCCGGCGCGTGCCGCTCGGTTTTCAAAAAAGCGGTCGAACGCGCGGCGAAGCGGGCCTTTGGTTTGCGGCACGGCTGTCGGGTCAACTGTAGGATCTGGCGCGGTGATTGCCATCATGCCACCTGAATGCGCGGGTCGACGACGGCATAGACGACGTCGGTCAAGAGGTTGACCAGGATGACGCAAACGCCGATCACCAGGGTAGCGCCCATGATCACCGGGTAATCGCGGGTGCCGACGGCGTTGACCAGAAGCAGTCCCATGCCCGGCCAGTTGAACACGCTTTCCAGGAAGATGGCGCCGCCGACGGCGATGCCGACGGTCGAGCCGATCAGGGTGATGACCGGCAAGAGCGCATTGCGGGTGGCGTGCTTGATGATCACCCAGAACTCGCGCACGCCCTTGGCGCGCGCCGTCCGCACGTAGTCCTGGTTGAGCACTTCCAGCAGCGAAGCGCGCATGTAGCGCATGATCAGCGCGGCATGGCCGATGGACAGCAGGCAGGCGGGCAGGATGAGGTGCGCTAGCACATCCGTCATCGAGAACGGCGCGCCGGCCGTGTGCATGCCGCCGGACGGCGCCCAGCGCAGCAGCACTGAGAAGAAATAGAGACCGAGCAGCGCCGTCAGGAAAGCCGGGCTGGAGATACCGATAAACGACAGCACCGACAGCGCGATGTCGGACGGTTCGTTACGGCGCACCGCGCTGAAAATGCCGGCGGAAATGCCGAGCACGATGGCGATCGCCAGGCCCGTGCCCATCAGCAGCGCCGTCGGGCCGATGCGTTCCATGACCAGTGGCAGCACGGCAACGCCGCTGCGCTGGATCGAATAGCCGAAGTCACCGCTCAGCGCCGCGCGCAGCCAGGCGAGATATTGCACGGGAAGCGGCCGATCGAGCCCGAGCCGTTCGCGCAGGCCCTCGAGGTCGGAAGCCGACATGGGGACCGACGGGTTGATATAGGCGTCGATCGGATCGCCCGGCGCCAGCCGCAGCAGGATGAAGATGAGGACGCTGAGCGCGACCAGCATCAGCAGTCCTGTGGCGCTGCGGCGGGCGATGAAGCTCAACATGGGCTTTCCGTGGCCGTGGCAGGCGGCGCCAAAGTGGTTCCGCCTGCTCGCTTGGTTGCGGAGTTCTTACTGGATGTCCCAGCGCTCGGGGTGAGCTGCATAAGGACCGCCGCCCGGCGCCGGCGTCCAGACGAAGTCACGCAGCTTGTTGGAGGCCACGCCATAGCGGTTGGCCACCCACAACGTCGCCCAGGGTAGCTCCTTGTTCATGACCTTGCAGACCTCCTGCCAGGATTGATCGAGCTTGGCCGGATCTGTTTGGCCGAGCGCGGCGTCCAACGCGGTGCTCAGGTCGTCGAACTCGATGCGCATGGTGTTGAAGCCTGCCGGCGGAATCTGCGACTTGTTGAGGCCGGGATTGAGGCCGGCCGGGTTGGGGCCGTTCTGCAGGCCGGCATAAACCATCGGAAATGCATTCCAGTCCGGCGTGCCTTGCTTGTAGACGATGCCATTGTAGGTCGGCGTATCGACGACGCGCGGCACCACATTGATGCCGACCTCGGCCAGCATCGACTGGACAGCGGCCATCACGTTGGCGGCTTGCGGCGAGCCGTAATAGGTCAGCAAGGTGATCGGCTTGTCGCCATTGATCTTGTCCCAGCCCGCCTCGGTCAGCAGCGCCTTGGCCTTTGCCGGATCGTAGGCATAGGGTTCGAGGTCTGCCGGAACGAGATGCGGCGCGACATAGCCGCAATTGGCTGGCTTGGCGGCACCGCCGTAGAGGCTGTCGATGATGGCGTTGCGATCGATCGCATACATAATCGCCTGGCGGACACGGATATCCCTAAACAGGTCGACCTTCTGGTTCAGGCCGATATAGTTGACCACGTACGAGGCACCTTCGATCACCTTGAAATTGCTGTCGCTCTTGAAGGATGCCGCATCGTCGGGCTCGACATAGGTGAACTGGATCTCGCCGGCGCGGAGCGCGGCGACGGCCGCCGCCGGCGACTCGAAATAGCGGTTGATGAGCACGTCTACCTTCGGCTTGCCGCTGCGATAGTCGTCATCGGCTGCCAGTTCGACATATTGGTCGGTCACGTAGCGCTTGAACTTGAACGGGCCGGTGCCAACCGGAGCGGTCGACCACCAGGTGCTTGTCGCCAGTGATTCCGGCGGCAGAGCGGCCAGGGCATGCTCCGGCAGGATCATTAGCTGCGAGAGGATGGATAGAAACGAGCCGTTCGGTTTCGATAGCTTCACCACTGCGGTGTGGTCATCCGGTGCATCGACCGAGGCGATGTTGGCGAGGCGGGCGGCAAACAGGCTGCCGGAGGCCTTGTTCTTGGCAAGCTCGAGGGTGAACTTGACGTCCTTCGAGGTGAACGGTTTGCCGTCATGCCAGGTCTCGTTGACCAGGTTGAACGTATAGCTCAGCTGGTCGTCGCTGATCTTGTAGTCCTTGGCGAGGTCGCCTTCGATCTCGGTCAGCCCGGCATTGAAGATGACCAGCGGTTCGAAATAGGTGCTGAGCCAGGTGTAGCCGCCGGTCGCGACCAGCGGGTTGAAGTTCTTGGGAAAACCGCCCGGGCCGACGTCGAAGCCGCCCGCAATGGTCTTGGCGCTTTGTGCCTGGACATTGGTCAATGGGGCAATGCTGGCGAGCAGCAGCCCGGCGACTGAGAATGCGATGGTCCTGATGCGCATGGTTTCCTCCCTTGGCATATTCAGGTTGTTCTTCAGCTTGCTCGGTTTTTGGCGATAACCTGCTGGATCCCCCGGTAATGGTCGTCGAGCCGCCGACGCGCCTGGTCGACATCCTTGGCGGCGACAGCCTCGACGATCTCGTGATGGTCGCGCCATGTCGCCAGCGGCGTCGGATTATCGAGATTGGTGAAATTCGAGGCCTTGTCGAACGCCGTCCAGAAGATGTCGATCAGTGCGCTCAGCATGTGATTGTTCTGGCAGCGGAACAGCAGCTGGTGGAATTGCTGGTCCTCTTCGGCGAAGCTCTCATGGCGCTCGGCACGTTGCCGCATGCGCTCGGTCAACTGGCGCAGCGCCTCGATATCCTCGGCACTGATCATCTCGATCGTCTTGGCGATGAGGCCGGTTTCCAGCACGCGGCGGATTTCGCGCAGCTCTTCGACATCGCGCAGCGAATCCTGCAAGCCGTATGCCAGGTTATCCAGCAGCGGCTTGAACGAGAACTCCTTGACGAAGACGCCGATGCCGCGCCGCGTCTCCAGGATGCCGATCGATTCCAGCGCCTTGATGGCTTCCCGCACGGAGTTGCGGCCGACGCCGAGCCGCTGCGCCAGGAACGTTTCCGGCGGCAAGGGATCGCCTGCCTTGAGCTGGTTGCTTTCGATATAGGCCCTGAGGCTTTCCTGCACGGTGACGTGAAGAAGCGGCGGTCTGCTCAACGGTTCGATCGACTTCAGTTCCGCCATCCCACTGCTTTCATCATCCGCCGGATTAGCCTGCCCGCTTGTCGTATAGCTACTTGTAGGATATCCTGCAAGCCCATAACAAACCTGCTGCCTTCGAATGAAGATTACCCTCGCCGGCTCGAGCCACTGGCACGCCGAAATGCACCTCGACGCCGCACGCTTTTACGGTGCGGAGATCGCCGGCATCTGGGACGAGGATCCTGGCCAAGCGCATGGGTTCGCCGCGCACCACGATCTGCCGTTTATCAAAGATTTCACGGAGATACTCTCCAGCCCGCCGGATGCGATCCTGTTGATGGGGCACCCTTCGAGGGTGCCGGCGCGGGCACGCGCGATCATCGCGGCAGGGATACCGTTGATCCTGGAGAAGCCGGCGGCCAGCCATACGAGGGAACTGATGGCGCTGCGCGAGCTTGCCAGGCAGCACCAGGCTTTTGTCGCTGTTCCCCTGCCCAACCGTTTCGGGCCGGCCGTTGCCGGCTTTGAACGGCTGCGCCGGCAAGGTCGCGCCGGGCCGGTGGCGCATTGCCAGTTCCGGCTGGTCAACGGCCCGCCGCAACGCTACATCGCCGACGGTGTCGCCTGGGTCGTCGATCCGGCGGTTGGCGGCGGGGGTGCGTTGAGGAATCTCGGCATACACGGCGTCGACGCGGCACTCAGCCTCGCAACCGGCAAGCTCGGCCTGAAAAGCGTTTCGATCGCGAACCGCATTCATCCCGGCCCGGTCGAGGACCATGCGCTGCTGGTGCTGGAAGACGAGGCCGGCGCGGTGTTCATCGTCGAGGCCGGTTACACCTTTGCCTCGATGCGCCCCGGCGGTGACTTCGAGTGGCGTATCGTCAGTGCCAATGCCACCCTCATCGATCATGGCGACCATGCCACCTGCGCAACGCTCGACGATGCGGCCGTTGCCGATTTGCCGGTCGAACTGCCGGCAACGCGCTATCGTCTGTTCATGCGCGATACGCTTGACCGGCTGGCCAGAAAGGCGCCTCCGCCGGTGTCCATCGAGGATTATGTTGCGGCGATGTCTCTGATCGACGCCGCTTATGAAAAGGCAGGATCATGATTGGGATAGGAATTATCGGCGCCGGCGATTTCGGCGCAGCCCATGCGCGGGCAATCCGTGAGGTGGGAGGCATTCGTCTCGTCGCCGCCTCTCGTGGAAATGCCGATGCGCTGCAGCGCTTCACCGCCGAATATGGCGGCTGCGGCTACACTGATTGGCGCAAGCTGCTGGACGACAAGGAGGTCGACGCGGTCCTCATTGCCACCCCGCACCATCTCCATGCCGAAATGGCCATCGGCGCAGCAAACGCCGGCAAGCACATCCTGCTCGAAAAGCCGATGGCGCCGACGGCGGCTGCCTGCGACGCGATCAACGCCGCCGTAACCGATAGCGGCGTCAAGCTGATGGTCGCCCATCTCATGCATTTCGCCCTGCCCTGCATGGCAGCCAGGCAGAAGCTGGAGCAAGGAGAGCTCGGCCGGCCGCTCATCGGATCGAGCTGGATCATCAAGCTATGGATGGAGCACAATCGCCGCGACTGGCATCTGCGCAAGTCGACCGGCGGCGGCATGCTGCTGACGGCCGGCATCCACGCGCTCGACCGCCTGGTCTGGCTGATGGATGACGATGTCGTGTCGGTGAGCGGCATGCTCGGCGCCAAGTTCCATGACCAGGAAGCAGACGACAGCGCCTTGCTTGGGCTGCGCTTCGCCGGCGGCGGCATCGGCCAGGTGCAGAGCATCGGCTATCGCACCGGCGCTACCACCTACGCCATGGATCTGGTCTGCGAGCAGGGAACGCTGCGCATCGACATGGATCGCGGCACGATGCTTGGACGCGATACGGTCTGGACCGAGTTGCCCGGTTCATTCGAACCGAACTGGATGCACAACGCGCTGGTGCGCGAATGGAGCGCGATGCGCGATGCCATTGCCGACGACACGCCGGTGCCGGTCGACGGTCTCTATGCACGCAAGATCATCGGCATTATCGAGGCTGCCTTCGCGTCGAACGAAACCCGCCACGAACACGAGATCGCCGGTGCACGCTGACCTCGACGACCATCTGGCCCGCTTGCCCGCACACGCACCGCGCGGCGTCTGGGGCGCGGTGATGCTGGCCATCGACGATCGCGGAGCGATCGACTGGCAGGCGACGGAAGAGACGATCGCGCGGCTTTGCGCGTCAGGCGTCGACGGCGTCTATTCCAATGGCACGGCCTGCGAATTCCATTGCCAGACCGAGCCCGAATTCGACCGGCTTTGTGGGCTGGTCGCCGCAACAGCCGGCGGCGCGCGCCTTCCTTTCCAGATCGGCATCAGCCAGTCCAATCCGCGCGTCGCACTGGAGCGGCTGACGCGGGTCTCGGCGTTTGGCCCGGCGGCGGTGCAATTCACACTGCCCGACTGGTGGCCGCCCAGCGACGACGAGGTCATGCGTTTTGTCGGCCGCCTCTGCGAGGCCGCGCCCGAAACGCCGCTGGTGCTCTACAACCCGCCGCACGCCAAGCGTCGCCTGACACTCGAAGGCATCGCCCGGCTGCGCGCGGCCGTGCCGTCGCTGGTCGGCGCCAAACTGCCGGGCGGTGACGCCGACTGGTATGCCGATATGCGCCACAAACTGGACGGATTCTCCGTCTTCGTCCCCGGCCACACGCTGGCGACAGGCTATGCTGGGGGAGCCCATGGCAGCTATTCCAACGTTGCCTGCCTCAACCCGAAGGGTGCGGTACAGTGGTGGCAGATGATCCGCACCGACATGGCCGCCGCTGCCGAGGTCGAGGCCCGCATACAGGCCTTCCTCGCCGCACATGTCCTACCGTTTCGCACCCGTTACAATGTCAGCGATGCAGCGCTCGACAAGGCGATGGCGGCGGCCGGCGGCTGGGCGCCACTCGGCCCGCGACTGCTCTGGCCCTACAGCTCCGTTCCCGATCAGGAAATCCCGACGCTGGCCAGGGCCGCTCACGCGGCTTTCCCGGAATGGTGGTAGGATCCGTCAGCCAAGGTGCGTGACGACGGCGGCTCTTCAGCACTCGGCTCGCAGGCCCGGTATCGCGCGTGACACAAACGTCCCCGATGCAGGGGCATCCGCCTCGCGCCGTGCCAGTGAGTTGCGCAGCAGTGCGATCGCCTCGCGGCCGGCAGTCGCAATCTCGCGCGGCCTGTCGACGCCGACGATCATGAACTCCTTGATCCCCAAAGCGGCGTAGGAAAGCAGCGACAGCGCGACCTGCGCCGGCGGCCCGGCAAGTTCGACCGCCTTCTGGCAGGAAGCGGCAGGTTTGTCTGCCGAACGGATTCGGACGGGAAGCGCGAAACGCAGCTTGCCGGCCCGACCGTGTTCGGCGGCAGCGCCGCGCACGCACTCCATTGACTGTCGGATTTCTGCAAGCGAGCCGGGCGCCAGCTCGAACACATCCGCATGCCTGCCCGCGACCCTGAGCGCTGTGCCCGACTGTCCGCCCATGCGGATGGTCACGTCGGCACCATGCAGCCCCTTGCGCGGCACATAGCCGCCGTTGACGCTGTAAAAGGCGCCTTCATGGTCGAACGGCCTGTCGTTCGACCACAACCGCTTCAGCAGCACCAGATATTCGTCGATGCGTTGCCAGACCACCGTATGGCCGGCCGGACGTGCCTCGGCATCGTCGTCGTTCAGCGGCTCGCTGAGCATCCTGAGCGACAGCCGGCCACGGCTTCTCGCGTCGAGGGCAGCGAGCTGCCGCGCCGCCACGGTTGGTTCGATCACGCCTGCCCAATGGGTGAGCACGACCTCGAGGGAGGAGGTCCGGTCCAGCGTCTGGGCGGCAAGGTCCATATTGGTCAGCAGCCCGGCCTGGTCGTCGATGACGATCTTCTGGAATCCGGCATCCTCGATCAGCGACAGCTTCGTCGCGGTCTCGACAAAGTCGTAGAAAAAGCTGGCGTCGGCAGCGTGGATCTTACCGGGAACATGCGTGAACTCGATCGGCATTGCCATCTCCTCCATCACGTTGAATCAGGGCACGCAAAAGCGCACCGGCATTCGGTTCATTCAACTCCGGAATTTCTGCAAACGGCAGGCCGCTATCCCGAGCAAGCCTCGACGATCAGAGCCTTACTAATCAGGGGATCAGCCCCAGTACCACTGCCCCGGTGAATACGAACGCAAGGGCAAAGACGAGATAGGCGAAAGCGCCGGCATAGGCCGGCCGCCACACCTGGTCGGAACCCAGCCTTTGGCCTTTGCGGGCAGTCTGAGCGTTCTGGCTATAGGACATATCGACCTCCGTCTCGGCGCTTAATCTATAAAATCAGTAGACTTTGTCGAGTGCTATTTTCGCGCGATCTTTAGAACAATTTTCCCCAAACCGCAGACAAATTGGTGTTTTTGCTGCTTAGCGCTGGCTTTTGGGCGTGCCGGGGAAGACGGCAGAAAACGTCAGGTCCATGTGTGTGTGGCTCCTTGGCCATCCAATGGATGCGGGATAGCATCGCTGCTTGAGCGGAAGCCGCGACGTCACGGCAAGGCAGCAGGGAGCAAAACATGGGCACAAGACTGGCCGGCAAGGTCGCCATCATTTCGGGCGGCGCGACGGGAATGGGCGGTGCGGCCTCGGAGCTTTTCGCGGCCGAGGGCGCCAAGGTGGCGATCGTCGACCGCAACGGCGAAGCGGCGGCTGCCACCGCAGCGGCAATCAGGCAACGCGGCCATATCGCCGAGCACTGGGTCGCCGACGTATCGGACGAGCGGCAGGTCGAAGCGGCGGTGAAGGGCGTGATGGAAAAATTCGGCCCGGTTACGGTTCTGTTCAACCATGCCGGCACCATCGTCATCAAACCCTTCCTGGAGACCACGCTGCAGGAATGGGACTGGCTGCATGCCGTCAATGTGCGTTCGATGTTCCTGATGACGCGCGCCGTGCTGCCCGGCATGATCGCCGCCGGCGGCGGTTCCATCGTCTGCACCTCGTCGATCTCGGCGGTGGCGGCGACGCCGATGGAGGTGCTTTACGACACCACCAAGGGTGCCTGCCACATGTTCGCGCGTGCCATTGCCGTCGAATTCCGCGACCGCAACGTCCGCTGCAATGCGGTCTGCCCCGGCTTCATCAGGACACCGCATGGCCTGCGCGAGGTCGCCGATCTCGACAAACTTGGCGTCGATGTTTCAGACGCGGCAATGGCCGCGCAGCAAGGCCGGATCGGCGAGCCGGAAGAGGTGGCGAGGGCAGCCCTGTTCCTGGCCAGCGACGAGGCCAGCTTCGTCAACGGCGCCCATCTGTTCGTGGATAACGGCTTTACCGCGATGTGAACGACGGCGCGCCGCTACCGCTCTTCGCGCCGGAACGGCTTGAGCAGTGCCGAAGGAGCCACCGCATTGCGCGACATCACCGCCATGGCGACGATGGTGAAGATGAAGGGCAGCATCAGGAACGCCTCATAAGGAATGTGGCCGAGCCCACTTGCCTGCATGCGCAATTGCAGCGCGTCGACGAAGGCGAACAGCAGTGCGGCGCCTGCCGAGCGCCATGGATCCCAGCGGCCGAAGACGACGAGTGCGATCGCCACCCAGCCACGCCCGGAAACCACGCCGAAGGTGAAAGCGTTGAATTGCGCCATCGACAGGAAGGCGCCTGCAAGCCCCATCAAGGCGCCGCCGAGGATCACCGCCTGGGAGCGCGTCGCGATGACGCTGACGCCTGCCGAATCGGCGGCGCGCGGGTTTTCACCGACCATGCGGACCGACAGGCCCCATGGCGTGCGGTAGAGCACGAAGGCGGCCAGGGGAATAGACAGCATTGCCATGTAGACCAGCGAAAACTGGTTGAACACCGCCGGCCCAAGCACCGGAATACCGGATAATATCGGGATCGGCAGCGTCTCGAACCCCTTGATGTTCGGCGGTACCGATTGCTGGCCGAAGATCAGCCTGTAGAGGAAATAGGCAAGGCCTGAACTGAACAGCGTCACGCCGATGCCGCAGACATGCTGGCTGAGGCCGAGCGCCACCGTGAACAGCGCATGCACGGCGCCCATCAGCGCGCCGGTCAGCACGGCTGCGAGCACGCCAAGCCAAAGGCTGCCGCTGAGGCTCGCCGCGGTGAAGCCGGTCATTGCCGACAACAGCATGATGCCTTCGATGCCGAGATTGAGCACGCCGGCGCGCTCGGAAAACATCTCGCCCAGCGTCGCGAAGGCAAGCGGCGTGGCGATGCGGATGATGGCGGCCAGGAAGCCGACCTGGAATATCTGCTCCAGCACCACGCTCATTTGGCTATTCCCACGCGACGGATGCGATAGGCGGTGAACAGCAGCGCCACCAGCATGGCGAGCAGCGCCGTTCCCTGGATGACATCGCTGAGGAAGGCCGGAACGCCGGTCGCCCGCGACATCGCCTCGGCGCCGGTCATGACGGCAGCAAGGAAGATCGCCGCCGGCACGATGCCGAGCGGATTGAGCCTCGCCAGCATGGCGACGACGATGCCGGAATAGCCATAGCCCGGCGAGATGTCGCTCATCACCTGGAAATGCACGCCGCCGACCTCGCCGACGCCGGCAAGGCCGGCCAGCGCGCCTGATAGCAGCGCCGTCGAAATCAGCACCCGCTCGACATTGATGCCGCCATAGCGCGCGGCTTCCGGGTTCTCGCCGGTGACCCTGATGCGGAAACCAAGCGTCGTGCGCGCGACCACGAACCAGATGACCGGTGCGGCGACCAGCGCCGCGACGACGCCGAGATGCAGTCGCGTGCCTTCGAGCAGCACTGGGAAATTCGCTGAATCCTCGATCGGCGGCGAGATCGGGTAGCCGCTGAAACTATCCTTCCATGGGCCCTCGATCAGCGCCATCAGCGCGTAGAAAATGACCGAATTGAGCAGCAGCGAGCTGACCACGTCATCGACCCTGAATTTTACCCGCAGTGTGGCAGGGATCAGGGCGACGGCCGCGCCGGCGGCGGCGCCCGCCAGCGCCATCAGCAACATGGCGAGCGGCCCCGGCATCGGGATGGCGCCGACGGCACAGCTCGCCACCGCACCGGCCAGCAATTGCCCTTCGGCGCCGATGTTCCAGAATTTGGCGCGGAAAGCGACCGCCACGGCAAGACCGGTGAAGATCATCGGCGCGGCACGCACCAGCGTTTCGGTGATGGCGTAGCTGTCGCCCAACGACGCCGAAAACATCACGCCATATGCCTCGACGACGCCGGCGCCGGCCAATGCAATGAGGCCGCTGCACAGGATCAGCGTCGCGCCGATGGCGAGCAGCGGCAGCGCCAGATTGAACCAGGCGGGCGTTGAGGTGCGGGCCTCGAGACGGAACATCAGGCCTCCGCCCCGGTCATCATCAACCCGAGTCTGGCGACGCTGGCATCGGCGCTGTTCAGCGTGCCGACGATGCGGCCCTCATACATCACGGCAATGCGGTCGCAGAGCATCAGCAACTCTTCCAGGTCCTCGCCGATAACGATAATGCCGCAGCCCTTGGCGCGCATGTCGAGGAATTTTTCGTGGATGAAGCGCGCGGCACCAATATCGAGGCCGCGTGTCGGCTGCGAAACGATCAGCACCTTTGGGTCGAAGGCGAGTTCGCGCGCCAAAAGCGCCTTCTGCAGATTGCCGCCGGACAGCGCCCCGGCGCGCGTCATCGGCCCGGGGCAACGTATATCGTAGGCCTTGATCTGCCCCTCGGCGAAGGTGCGGATCGCATCCTGTCTGAGCAGGCCGTTGCGGCTGAACGCCACCGTGCCGATGCGCGGCAGCACCATCGAATCGGCAAGCGGCAGATTGGTGACCAGCCCGGTCGTCATACGGTCTTCCGGGATGCGGCCAAGGCCGAGCGCCTGCACTGCGCTCGGCGAGAACCGCGAAACGGCTTTGCCGGCTATCGTCATGCGGCCGGCATCGGGCGCTCGCACGCCGGAGATGACCTCGGCAAGCGCCCGCTGGCCGTTGCCGGAGACGCCGGCAATGCCGAGGATCTCGCCGCCGCGTACCGACAGCGACACATCGCGCAGCGCCATGCCGGAATGATGCGATGTCGAGATACCATCGAGGGTCAGCACCGCCGGACCCGGTGTCGACGGTCCCCTGGCCGGAGGCACGATCTCGTGGCCGCACATCAGCCGCGCCATCTCCGAAGATATCGTGCTGGCCGGCGTATCGACGCGGCCGGCAACGCGCCCGTGCCTGAGCACGACGCAGCGATGCGTCAGCGCCCGCACCTCGTTGAGCTTGTGCGAGATGAAGATGATGCCGAGCCCCTGTGCCGCCATCGAGCGCAGCGCCGAAAACAGTCCGTCGACCTCGGTTGGCGCCAGCACCGCCGTCGGCTCGTCGAGGATCAGCAGCCTTGCGCCGCGAAACAATGCCTTGACGATTTCGAGCAGCTGTTGCTCGCCGACCGACAGCGCCGAAACGGGAAGGTCCGGGTCGAGCGCCAGCCCATGCTGGCGGCCGATCTCGGCGAGCCGCGCCAGCCCCCCGGCGCGGTCGATCCGGCCCGATCTGCCGGGAATGCCGATCAAGAGGTTCTCCAGCACCGAAAGTCGCGGTGCGAGATGAAAATGCTGGTGCACCATGCCGATGCCGGCGGCCAGCGCATCGGCCGAGCTGTTGATCGCCACTGGCCGGTCCTGCACCAGGATCTCGCCGGCGTCGGGCGCATAGGCGCCGAACAGCACGTTCATCAGCGTCGTCTTGCCGGCGCCGTTTTCGCCGAGCAACCCGAGGATTTCACCCGGCGCGACGCTGAGATCGACGGCCTCGTTCGCCTTGACGGCGCCGAAGCTCTTGGTGATGCCGCGCATTTCGATGAGAGGGGCGGGCAAGGGCACTCCTGGTGAGAGATGGCGCGGATACCCTTCCCCCTTGCGGGGAGGTACCGAGCGAAGCGAGGCGGGAGGGGTCGCCTCAACCGCCTCGACTTTTGACTTAAGAGACGGAGCGCGTCGCGGAGGACCCCACCCGGCCCTGCGGGCCACCCTCCCCTCAAGGGGGAGGGGCGGGCGCACTCAGTCCGAGACCGGCGTATTCTCGTCCACGTCGACTCGGAAATTGCCGTCGAGGATCTCGGCCTTCTTCCTCTCGACCAATTCCTTGACCTCGGCCGGCAGCGTCTTGTCGAATTTATGGTACGGCGCGAGGTAGGAGCCGCCCTTGGCCATGCGCGAGAAATCGCCGTAATCCTGCGCGGTGAAGACCCCGGCCTTGACCAGCTTGATCGCCTGCTCGACGGTCGGATACATGTCCCAGACCGGCCCGGTGATCACCGTGTCGGGGCCGAGGCTCGACTGGTCCGACATGTTGGAGATGGCGAGGATCTTCTTCTCCGCCGCCGCTTCGATGACGCCGAAGCGCTCGGCATAGATGACGTCGACGCCAGCGTCGATCTGGGCAACAGCCGCTTCCTTTGCCTTTGGCGGATCGAAGAACGAGCCGATGAAGGCGACCTTCTTCTTGATGTTGGGATTGACCTCCCTGGCGCCGGCAAAGAAGGCGTTGACCAGCCGGTTCACTTCCGGAATGCCCATAGCCGCGACCGCGCCGATCGTGCCCGATTTCGACATCTTTCCGGCGATCATGCCGGACAGATAGGCCGGCTCGTGAATCCAGTTGTCGAAAACGCCGAAGTTCGGCTCGGCCGGCCCGGCGCCGGAGCCGAACAGGAAGGCGGTCTTCGGGAACTGCTTGGCGGTCCTGCGGGATTCGCGCTCGGCGGCGAAGGCATCGCCCAGCACCAGCTCATAGCCGCCTTGCGCATATTCGCGCATGACACGGCTGAAATCGGCGGTCTGCACCTTCTCCGACCATTTGTACTCGATGCCGAGTTCCTTCTCGGCCTTCTGCAGGGCGACGTGGATCTGGTTGTCCCACGGCTCCTCGATCGGCGTGGCGAAGATCGCCGCCACTTTCAGCTTCTTGGTCTTAGCAAAGGCGCTGCCCGGCAGCATCGCCGCCGCAAGGCCGAGCGCGCCCAGCTCCAGCACGTTGCGTCGCGAAAGCCCTTCGCGTTTCGATTGGATTCTGCTCTTCCCGTTGTCCATTGCATGCCCCTCTGATTGGCGCCGTGTCGAGCCGGCTCTCTTCTCTGGAATATCAGCGAAGGAACTATGGAACGGTGCCCGGCTTTTGTCCACATGGTCAAATTTGAAGGGCGGAACGACGTGGGAATTCGCGCAGCCGCACCTTCAGAACGGCCGGAGTTGCTCGCTCACAATCTCTCCAGCGCCACCGCTATGCCCTGGCCGACACCGATGCACATGGTCGCGAGGCCGTAGCGGCCGCCGCGTTCGCGCAGTTCCAATGCCGCCGTGCCGGTGATGCGCGCCCCGGACATGCCGAGCGGATGGCCGAGCGCGATGGCGCCGCCATTCGGGTTGACGTGCTCCGCATCCTCGGCAATGCCGAGTTGGCGCAGCACGGCGATGCCTTGCGAGGCGAAGGCCTCGTTGAGCTCGATGACATCGAATTGTTGCGGCTCCAGGCCGAGCCGGGCGCATAGCTTCTGCGTGGCCGGCACCGGACCAATGCCCATGATGCGCGGCGCCACGCCGGCGGTGGCACCGCCGAGGATGCGGGCGATCGGCGTCAACCCGTATCTTTTCACGGCGGTTTCCGAGGCGACGATCAGCGCCGCGGCACCATCGTTAACGCCCGACGCGTTGCCGGCCGTAACCGTGCCGCCTTGCCGGAACGGCGTCGGCAATTTGGCCAGCGCCTCGATCGTGGTACCCGAGCGCGGATGTTCGTCCTTCGAGACGACGATCGGGTCACCCTTGCGCTGCGCGATCGTCACCGGCGTGATTTCCTTTGCCAGCCGGCCATTGGCTTGTGCGGCGACCGCCTTGTCCTGGCTGCGCACGGCAAACGCATCCTGGTCGGCGCGAGAGACGGCGAACTCTTCCGCCACGTTCTCGCCCGTCTCCGGCATCGAATCGACGCCGTATTGCTTCTTCATCAGTGGATTGACGAAGCGCCAGCCGATCGTGGTATCGTGAACTTCGGCATTGCGCGAAAACGCGGTCTCGGCCTTCGGCAGCACGAACGGTGCGCGCGACATCGATTCGACGCCGCCGGATATCATCAGCTCCGCCTCGCCGGCCTTGATCGCGCGCGCTGCGATGATGACGGCATCCATGCCCGAACCGCAGAGGCGATTGACGGTCGAGCCGGAAATCTCCTTCGGCAGGCCGGCCAGCAGCAGTACCATGCGCGCCACATTGCGATTGTCCTCACCGGCCTGATTGGCGCAGCCATAGACGACGTCGTCGATGGCAGCCCAGTCGATGCCGGGATTGCGCTCGACCAGCGCCCTCAGCGGGATTGCGCCGAGATCGTCGGCACGCACCGCCGACAACGAACCGCCGAAGCGGCCGATCGGCGTGCGGATATAGTCGCAGATATAGGCCTCGGCCATTATGCAGCTTCCCTTTGCGCTGACGATTTCTGCTCCCGGCCCAGCCATGTTGGCCGCATTCTCCTTGAGACGAAAGCACATCTTGCCGCCGGCCGTTAGGCCAAAGGGAATTTCAGCTCCCGCCCGCCGGGAGCTGCGGATCAGCCGATGCTTTCACCGCCGTCGATCACCAACGCCTGCCCGGTCATGAAGGACGAGCGGTCGGAAACGAGAAACAGGATCGCTTCGGCGATTTCCTGGGCGCTGGCCCAGCGCTGCATGGGGATCTTGGTGCGGACATAGTTTTCGATCGCCGCCCGCCCGCCCATCTGCGCGATAAACGGTTCGTTGAAGGGCGTGTCGACCCAGCCGGGGCACAACGCGTTGACGCGGACATTGTGCCGGGCATAGTCGAGCGACATCTGCCGGGTCATCGCCACCACGGCATGTTTTGAGGTCGCGTAGGCGATCATTTCGCGGTCGTAGAACACACCCGAATTCGAGGCGGTATTCAGGATCACCCCGCCGCCTTGCGCGATCATCGACGGCATGACCAGCCTGGCCGCGAGGAACTGCGCCCGCACATTGATCCGCCAGGAGGCATCCATGCCGTCGGCGCCGACTTCGGTCAGCGTGCCGCCGACCTGGATCCCGGCATGATTGTGCAGGATGTCGATCCGCCGATGCCGGCCCAGCGTTCCTGCGACGAGCTGCTCGACCGCCGCATCGTCGCCGACATCGGTGGCGACGGCTTCGGCCCGACCGCCGGACGCACGAATGTCGGAAGCGGTTGCTTCCCCCGCCGCCTGGTCCCTGTCGGCGATCACCACGAGCGCGCCTTCCCTGGCCATTATCATGGCGCCGGCACGCCCGATCCCCGACCCGGCGCCCGTCACCACGGCGATGCGATCTTTCAGAATCATGTTTTTGTCTTTCAGTGGGATGGTTTTCGCTGGCGCAATTGCCATTGGGCGAGCACCACGAGCAGAACGGAGGCGACGAGCACGATCGTCGCGATGGCATTGATCTCCGGCGTGACCCCGCGCCGGATCGAGGCAAAGACATAGATCGGCAATGTCGTCTGCGCGCCGGCGACGAAAAAAGCGACGATGAAATCGTCGAAGGAGAATGTGAAGGCGAGCAGGAAGCCGGCGACCACCGCCGGCATGATCTGCGGCAACACGATGCTGCGGAACGTCGTCAGCGGGGTGGCGTAAAGATCGCTCGAAGCCTCGACCAGATTGCGGTCGAGGCTGCCGAGGCGCGTGCCGACGATCATCGCCACCAGCGCCATCGAAAACAGCCCGTGCGCGGCGATGATCGAGCCATAGCCGAGCGCCAGGCGCGGTGGCTGATCGTTCGGCCACAGCGAAGCGACAAACGGGTTGACCACCCCGAATAGCTGGACCAGCGCGACCAGCGTCGAGATGCCGATGACGACGCCAGGAACGACGATCGCAGCACCCAAAAGCGCATCGAAGACGGCTCGCGTCCGCGCGCCGACACGCGCCAGGCCAAGCGCCGCCGCGGTGCCGCAGAGTGCCGCGAGCAAGGCGCTGGTCGTGGCGATTAACAGGCTGTTCTTCAGCGCTTCGACCAGGAACGGGTTCGCCAGTGCCTTGCCGTACCATTGCACCGAGAAGCCAGTGAACTCGCTGGCGTGGTGGCCGGCGTTGAACGAGAACAGCACCACCAGCGCGATCGGCAGGTAGAGAAAGGCAAAGACCGCAACGACGAAGGCACGCATCAGATCAGGTCCACCCGGCGGGCACCCGAAAGCCGTGTCGAAATGCGGTTCGCGGCAAGCAGCACGACCACGGAAACCGCTACAAGGGTTATGGCGATTGCCGATCCGAACGGCCAGTTGCGCGATTGCAGGAACAGATCGACCAGCGCGTTGCCGATGAAGAAGACCTTGCCGCCGCCGAGTAGCGTTGGGATCAGATATTCGCCGAGCAACAGGATCATGACCAGCGAGAAGCCGGTCATCACACCTGGCAGCGACAGCCGCAGCGTCACGCCGAGGAATGTCGAGATCGGCGTCGCGCCGAGATCGGCGGAGGCCTCCAGCAGCCGGCGATCGAGCCGCTCGAGGCTGACATAGATCGGCAGGATCATCAGCGGCAGATAACCATAGACGATGCCGAGCAGAACCGCTCCCGGCGTATTGATCAGCCGCACATCCTCCATCCCGACATAGGCCAGCAGAGCTGGGACGCCGCGCCCGCCAAGCACATACATCCAGGCATAAGTCCGCATCAGCAGGCTGGTCCAGAACGGGATGACGACAAGCGCAAGCAGGATCAGCCGCCACCGCTCCGGCGCGCGCAAGGCGAGGTAATAGGCGACCGGATAGGCAACGAGAAGACAGGCCAGTGCACCGGCCGGCGCCAGCACCATGGTGTTCCAGAAGGCGGTCGCCCGCGCCGGAAGATTGGCATACTGCGCCAAGGTGAAAGCGGCCTGATAGCCGCCTTCCGGCGCCCGCTCGCCGACGCTGAAAACGGCGATCGCCACGAACGGCAAAACTAAAAACACCAACAGCCATGCGGTCGCCGGACCGAGCAGCAGGGCGGTCAGGAGATTGTGACGAAGAACATTGCTGCGCATTGAAAAATCGCCCCGATGCCGGCGGACATCTGTCCGCCGGGGGAGTTGCCTGCATCGGACCTTTGGTCCGCCCGGTTCAAGCCGACTTGAAGCGTGCCATCAATTCGGCCCGGCCCGGGTCGGTCAAGGTCGCGGCTGCACCGAATTCGAGTGGCTTGAGCAGATCCGCCGCCGGATAGAGGATCGGATTTTCCAGCACCTCCTTGGGCAGCAGCGCATTGACCCGCGCATCGGTGGAAGGCGCACCGTTGGCCAGGTGCTCCCTGACCGCGACTTTCGGGTTCATCAAATAGTTGAGCAAGGCATAACCCGCAGGCTTGTTGGGCGCATCCTTGGGGATTGCGTAGAAGTCGGTCCAGATCTCGCCGCCTTCCTTGCCAAGCACGTAGGCGATTTCGGGGATGTCGCGGTGGAGCTGCGCCCCGTCATTGGTCCAGCACATCGTCATCCAGGCGTCGCCGGCACGCATCGACGGCTGGTAGTCGCTGGAGACCGCGAACAGATGCGGCTTGACCTTCAGCAGCAATTCCTCCGCCTTGGCGAGTTCGTCCGGCTTCAGCGAGTTGAACGAGAAGCCGAAATATTTCAGCGCGTTGCCGATCGTGGTCAGCTGGTAATCATGAACCATGGTCCGGCCGTCGCCCTCCGCCATCGCCGTGTCCCAGAATTCCTTCCAGCTCGTCATCGGCTTGGCCAGTTTCTTGGTGTTGACGGCAAAGCCGGTGGTGCCCCAATTCTTCGGCACAGCGTAGGTCACGCCGTCGATGGTGCCTTCCCCAGTGAAGCGCGGGTCTTCTTGCGAGCCGTCATAATTGGCAAGCTTGGCCATATCGAGCGCTTCGATGATGCCGAGCTTCTTGTAAGTCGAGATCGTGTAGTTGGTTGGAACGAAAAGGCTCCAGCCCGAGGCGCCGGCCTGCAGCTTGGCCAGCATCTCCTCGTTTGAGCCGAACACATTGACCTCGACGGCAACGCCGGTCTCGGCCTGGAAATTCTCGAACGTCGCCGGGTCGTGATAATTGGGCCAGGTGGCAATCGACATGCGGTCGCCAAGACCTTCCTGGGCGAAAGCCGGCGTCGGCATGATGCCGAGCTCGCGGGCCATCACCGCCGTTGCGATGCCCAGGCCGGTAAGGCCAAGGAACTCGCGGCGGCCGATGGAACCCCGCTTGAGGCGCATCAATTGATCGACGAACTTTTCAGGGCTTATCGGCAGTCCGTCACGATATGATTTCGACATTTTTGTTTTCCCTCTGGTTGGTTCCGTTATTCTCCGGAAACGCCAGCGGCGTTCCGGCTGCAAAGCCGATGGCAACGGGTTCACCCGGCTTGAAGAGATTTCCACCGCCAATCAGATGATCGGCCTTTGCGAGCAGCGTCCCGATGCCCTGGACCTCGATTGCATATTCCGCGGTCGAACCGAGAAAGATCCGGTTGCGGACAAGCCCGTTCAGCCGGCCGCTTCCGGGCGCGCCGAGGCTTAGCGATTCAGGGCGCAGGCTGACCGAAACGGCTTCACCCTGAGCCATCGAAGTCCGCTTGCGCGCGGCAATGACAGTGCCATCGGCAAGCGCCACCTCGACGAGCTTGCCCGAGAGCCCGACGACCTTGCCGCTCAACAGATTGGTCTTGCCGACGAAATCGGCGACAAAGAGGTCGGCGGGTTCGTCGTAGATTTCGCTCGGCTGCCCAAGCTGGACGATACGCCCGCCATTCATGACGCAGACGAAATCGCTCATCGACAGTGCTTCTTCCTGATCGTGGGTGACCAGGACGAAGGTGATGCCGATCTCGCGCTGCAGGTTCTGCAGCTCTATCTGCATGTCGGTGCGCAGCTTCTTGTCGAGCGCCGCCAGGGGCTCGTCGAGCAGCAGCACCGCCGGTTTGTTGACCAGCGCCCGCGCCAGGGCGACACGCTGCTGCTGGCCGCCGGAAAGCTCATGGATCTTGCGGCGTCCATAGCCGGCAAGCCGCACCATGGCGAGCGCCTCGCCTGCTTTCAGGCTGATCTCGCGCGACGACAGGCGCGGCCGCGCCTGGCGCAGGCCATAGGCGATGTTGTCCTCGACATCCAGATGCGGAAACAACGCATATTGCTGGAACACCATGTTGACCGGCCGCCGATAGGGCGGCGTGCCGGCCATGTCGTGGCCACGGATGAATACCGCGCCTTCGCTTGGCTGTTCGAAGCCGCCGATCATGCGCAAACAGGTTGTCTTGCCGCAGCCGGACGGCCCGAGCAAGGCGACAAAGGCAGACGGCGGGATGGCAAGATCGATGCCGCTGACCGCGATCACGCTGCCGTAGCGTTTGGTGACCCCGCGAAACTCGATGTCGGGCACTGCGGTCAAAGCTGCGGGCTCCAGCGGCTAGTTGATCTCGAAACGCTATCAGAGCCAATGGCGGCTAGTATATACCTCCCAGGTGGTATATTTTGTCTATTTTCTCGTCTGGAGGGGTATGAATTGGGCGTTTCGCGCAGCGATGAATACAGCCGGCTCGCTGCGCTCATCGCAGCGACGCGGGAGACCAGCGGCGAGCTTTTCGGCAAGGCAATGGTGGCCTGGCTCCGGCAGCATGTCAGCTTCGATCATTGCGTGATCTTCGGCTATCGCGGCGCCTTACGCCCGCCGCTGCTGTTCGAGACATTCTCGCCGGCCGACAGCCACGTCTTCGTCGCGCTCTATCAGGAAGGGCCTTATCTGCTCGATCCGTTCCACCATGCTGCGGTCGAGCGCAAGGAAGGCTTTTGGCGCATGCGCGAATTGGCGCCGGATCGCTTCTATGCCAGCGAATATTACCGCTCCTATTACAGCCAGACCAGACTTGCGGAGGAGGTCGGCTTTTTTGTGCCGCTGCCGGGAAAGGACGCACTGGTGCTCTCGCTGATGCGATTGCGCGCTTCGGGACCTTTCGGAACCGCCGATGCGAGGTTGCTGCGCGACATGGCGCCTGCGGTGATCAATCTCATCAGGCTGCGCTGGCATGATCTTCCGGCCGACAAACCGGCAGAGACGAAGCAGGACGAAACGATTGCTCCAGTCAGCGAGTTCGAACGTGCTCACATCTGGAAGAGCCTTTCGCTCACGCCGCGCGAACAGCATGTCGTCGACCTGGTGCTTCAGGGCCATTCCACGGAATCAATCGCCAGGGCGATGCGCATCGTGCCGGGAACCGTAAAAGTCCATCGCCGTAACATCTACCGCAAGCTCAAGATCAAATCGCAGGCGGGCCTATTCGCGCGTTTTGTCGAGATCATGGATGCACGGATTCGGTAGTCCCAAGTTCAGCCGGCAGCGCCGTCCCAGGAACCGGTTTCGGCCATTTGCCTGAGCAGAGGTGCCGCCCGGAAGACGTCCTCGCCGGTCTGCTGGTGCCAGTGATCCAACCGCCGGATGATCTTGTCCACGCCTTCGCGGCTTGCCCAGAACATCGGCCCGCCCTTGCCGACCGGGAAGCCATAGCCGTTGACCCAGACGACGTCGATATCGGACGCGCGGGCGGCAATCTGTTCCTCGAGGATTTTGGCGCCCTCGTTGATCATCGGATAGAGCGTGCGCTCGATGATCTCCTCGGCGCCGATTGCCCGCGGTGCAATGCCGCGTTCAGCAGCCTTGTTGTGGATGAGCGCTTCGACCTCCGGATCGGGCAGCGGCGTGCGCGAACCGTTCTCATAGCGATAGAAGCCGCTGCCGGTCTTCTGGCCGAAATGGCCCTGTTCGCACAACGTGTCGGCGATGTCAGCCGTCTGGCCACGCGCCTTGCGGTTGCGCCAGCCTATGTCGAGGCCGGCGAGATCGCTCATCTGGAACGGCCCCATCGGCCAGCCGAAATCGGTGAACACCTGGTCGACCTGGCGCGGCATTGCACCCTCGAGCAGAAGCGCCTCCAGTTCCGCACCCCGCGCCGCCAGCATGCGGTTGCCGACGAAGCCGTGGCAGACGCCGACGACGACCGGCACCTTGCCGATCCGCCGCGCCAGATCGACGATGGTCGTCAGCACGTCCGGCGAGGTCTTGTCGGCGCGGACGATTTCCAGAAGCTTCATGACGTTAGCCGGCGAAAAGAAATGCATGCCAAGGAGATCTTGCGGCCGCGACGTCGAAGCGGCGATCTCGTTGACGTCGAGATAAGAGGTGTTGGTGGCAAGGATCGCGCCCGGTTTGGCCACCGCATCGAGCCTGCCGAATACCTCCTTCTTGACCGCCATTTCCTCGAACACAGCCTCGACGATCAGGTCGCAATCGGCGAGGTCTGCATAGTCGGTGCTGCCCCTGAACAAAGCCAGCCGCTGGCGCTTGGCGTCTTCGCTCAGCGACCCGCGGGTGACGGAAACGGCATAGTTCTTGTCGATCGTCGCCAGCCCGCGTTGCAATGCTTCCTGCGTTGTTTCCAGCAAGGTCACGGGAAGACCGCCATTGGCGAACGCCATGGCGATGCCGCCGCCCATCGTGCCGGCGCCGATGACGCCGACCCGGGCGATCTTGCGCCTGACGACATCCTTGCCGGCAAGCTTTGCCGCCTCACGTTCAGCGAAGAACAAATGCCGCTGCGCGCGTGATTGGTCGCCGGCGACAAGCTTGACGAACAGGTCGCGTTCGGCCGCCAGCGCTTCGTCGAAGGGCAGCGTGAGGGCGTTGCGGACCGACTGCGCACAGGCTATCGGCGCCTCGAGACCGCGCGCTTTGCCCGCAAGCGTTGCCGCCTCCTTGTCGAAGGCCGGCAAGTCGGCCTGGTCGAGGCGATCGTTGCGGTCGCGCACCGGCGTGAACGGACCGCCTTTCGCGGCCGTTTCGCTGGCGAAACTCACCGCTTGCGCGGTCAGGTCGCCATCGAAGACGGCATCCACCAGACCGGCGGCGCGCGCCTCGGCCGCATTGATCGGCGTTCCCGAAACGATCATGCTGAGTGCCTTCAGCGGACCAACCAAGCGCGGCAGGCGAACCGTGCCGCCGCCGCCCGGCAGCAGGCCGAGCTTGACTTCCGGCAGGCCGAGCCTTGCCGCTCGGTCGGCAACACGGAAATGGCAGCCGAGCGCCAGTTCCAGGCCGCCGCCGAGCGCAGTGCCGTGAATGGCGGCGACCGTCGGCTTGGCGATGGTTTCCAGCACGGCGACAATGGCGCGCAATTCCGGCTGCTGCGCCGGTCTGCCGAATTCGGTGATGTCGGCGCCGGCGACGAAGGTCCGCCCGGCGCAGGCTATCACGATTGCTCCCACCGACGGCTCGTCCCGCAGGGAAACGAGCGCCCGCATCAACGGCTCGCGCACATGGAAGCTCAGCGCGTTGACCGGCGGATTGTCGATGGTCACCAGCGCGACGTTGCCGTGCCTTGTAGTGCTGACGAAATCGGGCACGCAAACCTCATACAATGATGTTGGCCAGGAGCCCGACGGGATTTACAGCGCTGGCATGCGGATGGGAACCACATGTTTGCGGGCCGGATCGATATCCTCTCGCCGCCGGGTGGCCTTGCCTTAGCGCAGCGCCTTCTGCCCGCCGGCCGCGGTGATGACGCCGACGATGATCAGCCCGGTCAGCACCAGGCGCACGCCGACGCTTACGCCGAACGTGTTGAGCATGGTCAACAGCAGCACGAGGAACAGCGCCGCGCCCCAGACCCCCGGCACATTGGCCTTGCCGCCGGCTACCGACGTGCCACCGATGACGACGACCGCGATCGACGCCAGCAGATACTCATTGCCGATATCGACATTGGCGCCGCGGAAATAACCGGCGAGCAGTGCACCGTCGAGGCCGCCGAGCGCGCCCGACAGCGTGTAGGTGAGGAAGCGGGTGCGGCCGACATTGACGCCTGCCAGCCAGGCGGCGCGGATGTTCTGGCCGATCGCCAGCACCGAGCGTCCGTAGATCATGCGCTGCAAAACGATGCCGGCGCCGATGGTGAACAGCACGGTCAGGATCGCCAGCACCGGGATGCCGAACACCTGCCAGTTGGTGAAATCGGCAAAGCCCGGCGGCGGCTTGATCTGCAAGCCGCGCCCATAGCTGATGTCGACCGACTGGATGACGAAGCTGGCCGACAGCGTCGCGATGATCGGCGGAATGCGCAGCGCCCATATCAGAAGGTAGTTGACGGCACCGATCGCCATGCCGCAGGCAAGCGCGGCCAGCAGCCCGACCGCGATCATCGCATCATTGCCGTCCATGACCTTCATGGCGACAGCACTGGCAAGGCCGATATTGGCCGGCAGCGACAGGTCGACATTGCCCGGCCCGAGCGTGATGACGAACATCTGGCCGACGCCGACGATGACGGTGAAGACGGCAAGCGACAGCGCCGCCGTGATCATCCCGCCTCCGCCATAGCCGCCGGTGAAGGCGATCGTCGCCAGCCACACCAGCAGCGCCCCGAAGAACGACCAGATCCAGGGTCTGGCGAGCAGTGTCCGCAGCGAGACCATGCTCACCTCTCCCTGCGGCTGATCAGCACCCGGGCCGCCAGCACGATGATCAGGATGGCGCCATTGGCGGCAACCTGCCAGTCGGGCGGAATGTGCATGAACGTCAGCAGTGGCGATGCGGCCAGCGCCAGCGTCAACGCGCCGATGACGGCGCCGATCGGCGACACCCGGCCGCCGACGAACTCGCCGCCGCCGAGGATGACGCCGGCGATCGAAAGCAACGTGTAGCCATTGCCGATATTGGCATCGGCCGAGGTGGTGATGCCGATCAGCGCCATGCCGGACAAAACGCCGAACAGGCCGGTCAGCGCAAACAGCGCGATTTTGGTACGGAGCAGCGACCAGCCGGCGCGCTTGAGTGCGGCTGAATTGCCGCCCGATCCACGCAGGATGACACCATAGGAGGTGCGCATCAGGCCAAAGTGGACGACCGCCGCGATCAGCAATGCCGCGATGATCGGGAACGGAATGACGGGTGGCTTGAAGGCCATCAGCGCCAGCAGCCAGTCCGGCGCCTTGCCGCCGGGCTTTGGCAGGATCAGGATGGCCAGGCCCTGCCAGACGAAGCTCATGCCGAGCGTCACCACGATCGAGGGCAGGTTGCGCAGATGGATCAGCGCGCCGAGCAGCGCGTAGACACCGATCGACCCGAGCAGGATGACGACGCCGAGCAACGGCGCGTCCTTCAGCCATGTCGCCGTGACGCAGCCGACGAAGCCGACAAAGGTGCCGATTGACAAATCGAGCTCGTTGCCGGCGATGACGAACATCTGCGCGATCGTCGCCAGCGCGATCGGGATCGCCAGATTGAGCATCAGGCTGAAGCCGAAATAGCTGATGGCGCGCGGGTTGAGCCAGGCGATAGCGATGAGCACCAGCGCCAACGACAGTGCCGGCAGCAGGCTGCGCAGCATGCGCGCCCGCCTCGTGGCGCGAGCCGACGATTTTAGCCCATTCTCGATGGATGCCGCCGTCATCTCAGGCCGCGTCGCCAAACGAGGACTGGATGATCTTTTCCTCCGTCAGTTCGTCGCGACGAAGGTTGGCGACGATCCGGCCGTTCTTGAACACATAGATGTGGTCGCAATTGTCGAGCTCTTCGGTTTCGGTGGTGTACCAGAGGAATGTGCGGCCATGGCGAGCTTCTTCGCGCACGAGATCGTAGACTTCGAGCTTGGTTCCGATATCGACGCCGCGCATCGGATCGTCCATCAGCACGATCTTGGCGTCGGAGCCGAGCGCCCGCGCGAACAAGGCCTTCTGCTGGTTGCCGCCGGACAGCGAGAAGATGTTGTTGTTCATGTCGGGCGTGCGGATGCCGATTTTCCGCTGCCACAGCTGGGCGAGCTCGGCTTCGCGCTGCGGCGAGATCAAGAGGCCGTTGCGCAATCGCGCCAGCGAACGGATGCCGATGTTCTCGGCGATCGACCATTGCGGAAAAATCCCGTCCGACTGGCGGTCGCCGGCAACCAGCGCCACCGGCGCGGTGACCTCGATGCCGGTCTTGGCGCGGGAAGCCGCGGCAAAGATCGCCAGCAACAGGTCGGTCTGGCCATGCCCGGCAAGTCCGGCAAGGCCGATGATCTCACCGGCACGGGCGATGAGCTCATTGCCGTCCTGCTGTCGCGCCGGCCGCGCCCGGACCCGCAGCGGACCGGGCTCCGGCTTGCCGCTCGCAATCTCTGCGGCGGCCTTCTCGCGCGCCTCCGCTCCGCCCATCGCCGTCACCAGCCTGTCGCGGTCGAAGGCGTCGGCCTGCCCGGCGGCGACCACCTTGCCGTCGCGCATCACCACGATGCGATCGGCATTTCCGAGCACTTCGCCCAGCACATGCGAGATCAGGATGCAGCTCTTGCCGGCGGCGATGAAGCGGCGCACGAACGCCAGCAGCTGGCCGGCGGTATGCGCATCGAGCGAGGATGTCGGCTCGTCGAGGATGACCAGTTCGAGCGGCTCCTGCGTGACCGTGAAGGCGCGCGCCACCTCCACCATCTGCCGGCTGGTGATGGAAAGATCGCCGACGATGTCGGATGCCGAGATGCTGTGGCCGGGGAATATCTCGTCGAGCTTGGCGGCAATCAGATGGGCGGCCTTGCGCCGCCAGCCGAAGCCATTAAGCGAGGCGTGGTTGATCCGCGTATTCTCGGCGACGCTGAGGTTCGGGCAGAGCGACAGTTCCTGGAAAACGCAACGTATGCCGAGCTGCTGTGCGCGCGG
Source organism: Mesorhizobium sp. M0189 (assembly GCF_040322135.1). NCBI lineage: Bacteria > Pseudomonadati > Pseudomonadota > Alphaproteobacteria > Hyphomicrobiales > Phyllobacteriaceae > Mesorhizobium > Mesorhizobium sp. M0189. The sequence continues at coordinate 112,462 of NZ_JAMYSW010000003.1, read as the reverse complement.
CACCGAATAACTTGCCTCGACGCCGCCGCGGACCGCGATCTGCCCGCTGTCGGGGGTAAGCGTGCCGGCCACCATATGCATGAGCGTCGACTTTCCGGCGCCGTTATGGCCGACGAGACCGACGCATTCTCCGGCACGAACGCTGAAATCGACACCGTCGAGCGCCCTGACGGCACCGAAATGTTTTTGGGCGCCGCCCAGTCTTATGATGTCCATACTGACGGCACCGAAATGTTTTTCGGCGCCGTCAGGCCTGATGATGTCTGCACTGGCCTCGGGCATCCCTCAACGATACCCGGTTATCTGTGGCGGCAACAATAGTGCCATGCTCACTTGATGTTGGCCTTGATCGCCGCGACGGCGTCTTCCTGCGTGTATTCGTGGCTGGCGACGCCGCCCTTCGGAATCTTCGGCAACGCTGCCTCGAAATCGTCCTGTGTGAAGGCGAGATAAGGAACCAGCAGGTCGTGCGGCACGTCGGTGCGGCCGTCGAGCACTTGCTGCGCCACCCAGAAGGCAAGCGTCGATACGCCTGGCGCGATCGAAGCCGACCAGGTCTGGTAACCGTCCTTTTCCTTCTGCTCTTTCCACCATTGCAACTCGTCCTGGCGATTGCCCATGATGATGGTCGGGCGCGGCTTGCCGGCGGCGGCAAAGGCCTGCGCCGCGCCGTAGCCGTCACCGCCCTGGTCGACGACACCGACCACATCCGGCAGCGACGGCAGGATCGTCGCTACGGCCTTCTGTGCCGTGGTCTGGTCCCAGTCGCCGGTCACCGAGCCGACGATCTTGAACTCGGGATGGGCGGCGACACCTTCGAGGATGCCGGCATGGATGGCATCGTCGATCGAAGTGCCGGCAAGGCCACGGATTTCCAGCAGATTGCCACCCTTGGGCTGGAACTTGGCCATCTGCTCGACTTCCTGCTTGCCCATGTCCTTGAAGTCGACGACGACGCGGTAGGCGCAGGGTTCGGTGACGATGCCATCGAAGGAGACGACGACAATGCCGGCGTCGCAGGCCTGCTTGATGGCGCCGTTGAGGGCATCCGGAGATGCCGCGTTGATGACGATCGCGTCATACCCCTGCAGGATCAGGTTCTGCACCTGGGCTGCCTGCGTCGGCACTTCCTTGTCGGCCGTCGTGAAGACGTCGGCGGCGCCGACCACCTTGTCGGCGACTGCCTTCTTGGTGACGATGCCGTAGCTGTCCAGCATCGCCTGCCGCCACGAATTGCCGGCGTAATTGTTGGAGAAAGCGATCTTCTTGCCGCTGGTATCGGCAAGCGCGGTGCCTGCGGCAAGCATCGCTGCAAGGGCTCCCAAAACGAATATTTTCTTCATGTCATACTCCTCCCGTGAGTTGCTGTCTTACTGGTGGCTAATGGCTGGCTGGTGGCTAATGGCTGATACGCTCACAATGCTGTTTTTTATCTATTATCAGACAAATGCAGATAGCCAGCAAGCTGTCAACATCAATCCATGGCCGACGATCAACTTGCGGTGCAATCATTGAAACCGGTTCGACTCCTGGTCTAGGGATGGCGATGGAGACCGATTAAATGGCAGTGAACCTTGCCCCGGGTGCACCCGGCATTCCGGCGCGCTGGACGTCGAGCGCCAAGAGCGGCGTCGGCACCGCGCTGTCGCCGGCCTGCCCGATCTGGTTCACCATCAGCCACGGTATCCTCAACGAGATCTACTATTCCCGCCTCGACAGCGCCTGCACCCGCGATCTGGGGCTGATCGTCACCGGACCCGACGGCTATTTCTCCGAAGAGAAGCGCGACGCCGAACATCGCATCGAACCCCTCGAGGACGGGGTGCCTGCCTATCGGCTGGTCAACACCGCAGCCGATGGAAGCTACCGGATCGAGAAGCGCGTCCTCACCGATCCGGAACGTCCCGTCTTGCTGCAGGAGATCATGTTCACGTCGCTCAAGGGTGCCGCCAGCGACTACCGCGTCTACGCGCTGCTGGCGCCGCACCTCGTCAATGCCGGCATGGGCAACACTGCCTGGATCGACGACTATGAAGGACAGCCTGTTCTGTTTGCATCGGGACGCGGCGTCTGCCTGGCGCTCGCCTCGTCGCGGCCGTGGAAGGCGTGCGCGGCCGGCTATGTCGGCGTCTCCGACGGCTGGCAGCAGCTTCGTCAAAGCGGCCGGCTCGATCCGGCCTGCCGCAGGGCCGAGGACGGCAATGTCGCGCTGACCGGTGAGATCGCCTTTTCGGCTGCGAACCCAAAAATGTTGCTGGCGCTGGGCTTCGGCACGACGCCGCAACAGGCGGCGGAAACTGCTTTCGCCAGCCTGAACCAAGGTTTTGGGCCCGCAGCCGGATCCTACGTCGACAAATGGCGCCAATGGCAGGCCGGATTGCTGCCGCTGGACCGGCATGCGGTGTCCGCCCTCAATCCCTACCGCCTCAGCACGGCGGTGCTGGCGACACACCGCTCGTCGACCGGAGCAGCCGTGGCCAGCCTGTCGATCCCGTGGGGCTTCAACAAGGGCGACGACGATCTCGGCGGCTATCACCTGGTCTGGCCGCGCGATCTGGTCGAAACCGCCGGCGGATTCCTCGCCGCCGGCGACCCGGCGGAAGCCTTGCGCATCCTTGGCTATCTGCGCTCGATCCAGCAGCCGGACGGCCATTGGCCGCAGAACGCCTGGCTCGACGGGTCGGTCTATTGGCCGGGCATCCAGATGGACGAGTGCGCCTTTCCGCTGCTGCTCGCCGACGCGCTGCGCCGCGCCGGGCATTTGCCGCCTGCGGTACTCTCCTCCTTCATGCCGATGATCGAGCGCGCTGCCGCCTATGTCGTACGCAACGGCCCCGTCACCGGCGAGGACCGCTGGGAGGAAGACGCCGGCTACAGCCCGTTCACGCTTGCCGTCGAGATCGCCGCGCTGCTTGCGGCTGCGGACATGTTCGATGCCGCCGGCAAAACAGAGCCGGCAAACTATCTGCGCGAAACCGCCGATATCTGGAACGATCAGATCGAGCGCTGGACCTACGTCGCCGGCACCGCCGCATGCGACGAAGCCGGCGTCGAAGGCTACTATGTCCGCATCGCCCCGCCCGACACCGCCGGCGCCGCATCGCCGAAGGACGGCTTTGTGCCGATCAAGAACCGCCCGCCCGGTGATGCGGACCGCCCAGCCGAAGCGATCGTCAGCCCGGATGCGCTGGCGCTGGTCCGCTTCGGCCTGAGGGCAGCCGACGATCCGCGCATCCTCGACACGGTCAAGGTCATCGACGCGCAATTACGCTGCGAACTGCCGCAGGGGCCGCTCTGGTACCGCTACAATGGCGACGGCTATGGCGAGCATGCCGACGGCGCACCCTTCGATGGAACCGGCCCGCGCCGGCCCAGGCCGCTGCTGGTCGGCGAGCGCGCCCATTACGAGCTGGCGGCAGGGCGCAGGGACAGTGCGGCACGCCTGCTCGCCACGTTTGAGGGCTCCGCCGGGCCGGGCGGCCTGCTGCCGGAGCAGGTCTGGGACGGTCCCGACATGCCGGAGCGCGAATTGCGGCATGGCGGCCCCTCCGGCAGCGCCAAGCCGCTGGTCTGGGCGCATTCCGAGCACATCAAGCTGCTGCGTTCGCTGCGCGACGGCGCCGTGTTCGACATGCCGCCGCAAGGCGTCAAGCGCTATATCGAGGGCAGGACGGTGTCGTGCCTCAGGGCATGGCGCTTCAACCACATGATCCGTACCGTCCCGGCAGGCAAGGCGCTGCGCATCGAACTTCTGGCCCGGGCGGTGGTTCATTGGAGCAGCGACAATTGGGCAACCGTCCATGACACCGAGACCGCCGCGAACCTTTTCGGTATCCATCTCGCAGAGTTGCCGGTTGCCGACGCCGCTCCGGGCAATAGCCCGGACAATAGCATTGTCTTCACATTCTTCTGGTCCGATGCCGGCCGTTGGGAGAATGCTGACTTTTCTGTCGGCATCGGCGATACCGCACAGCCACTAGATCATCGATCCCTCAAGTAAGGCAGGACGAGACCATGCAGATAGGAATGATGGGACTGGGCCGGATGGGCGCCAACATGGTTCGGCGCCTGTTGCGCGATGGCCACGAATGCGTCGTCTACGACATTAACCCGGCGAGCGTCGCGGCGCTTGTGACCGCCGGCGCGGTCGGAGCCGCCTCGATGGAGGAGTTCGTCGGCAAGCTGACCAAGCCGCGCAGCGCCTGGCTGATGCTGCCGGCGGCGATCACCGGCCGGATCGTCGACCAGGTGGCCGCCCTGATGGAGCCGGGCGACATCATCATCGACGGCGGCAATTCCTATTATCATGAGGCCGTCGACCACGCCGCGCGCCTGGCCTTGAAAGGCTTGAGCTATGTCGATGTCGGCACCAGCGGCGGCGTCTGGGGCCTCGAGCGCGGCTACTGCCTGATGATCGGCGGCCCCGACAGCGCGGTGCAGCATCTCGATCCGATTTTCGCAACGCTGGCGCCGGGCGCCGACGCCGCTTCGCCCGCCCCTGCCAAGGACGCCGGAACCGCTCCCTTCGGCTATCTCCACTGCGGACCGAGCGGCGCCGGCCATTTCGTCAAGATGGTCCATAACGGCATCGAATACGGCGTCATGGCCGCCTATGCCGAGGGCATGAACATCCTGAAGTCGGCGAACGCCGGCAAGCGGCAGCGCACCGCCGACGCCGAAACCAGTCCACTCGAGAACCCGCAATATTACCAGTTCGACATCGACATCGCTGAGGTGGCAGAGGTCTGGCGGCACGGCAGCGTCATCGGCTCGTGGCTGCTCGACCTGACGGCCGGCGTGCTGAAGGCCGATTCGTCGCTGACACAGTTCGGCGGGCGGGTCTCGGATTCCGGCGAAGGCCGCTGGACGCTGAAGGCGGCGATCGACACCGGCGTGCCGGCGCCGGTGCTGTCGTCGGCGCTGTTCGACAGGTTCTCCTCGCAAGGCGAGTCCGAATTCGCCGACAAGCTTCTGTCCGCCATGCGCTATGCCTTTGGCGGCCATGTCGAAAAACCCAAGGCCGGCTCGTGACGGGCGACAGGGAGGCACGCCCATGAGCCAGGAACGATCGGACACGCTGGTGCTTTTCGGCGCCACCGGCGATCTCGCCCACAAGAAGATCTTCCCCGCCCTCTACGCCATGGTGGCCAAGGGAACGCTGAACGAGCCGGTGATCGGCGTCGCCTTCGATCCTTGGGATATCGCCAAGCTGCAGGCGCGCGCCCGCGACGGCATCGTCAACGCCATCGGCAGCATCGACGAGAAGATCTTCGCAAGGCTCGCGTCGCTGCTGCGCTATGTCAGCGGCGACTACCGGGCGCCTGCGACCTTCGATAAACTGAAGACCGCGCTCGGCAGCGCACAGCGGCCGCTGCACTATCTGGCGGTGCCGCCCGCCATGTTCGAGGTCGTCGTCCAGGGACTGGAGCAGTCGGGCGCCGCCCAGGGCGCACGCCTGATGGTGGAAAAGCCGTTCGGCCATGATCTGCAATCGGCGCGCTGGCTGAACCGGGTACTGCATCTGGTCTTCGACGAAAAGTCGATCTTCCGCATCGACCATTATCTCGGCAAGGAGGCGATCCAGAACCTGCTCTATTTCCGCTTCGCCAATTCCTTCCTCGAGCCGATCTGGAACCGCAACTTCGTCGAGAGCGTGCAGATCACCATGGCCGAGGATTTCGGTGTCGAGGGCCGCGGCCGCTTCTATGACGAGGTCGGCTGCATCCGCGACGTCATCGAAAACCATCTGCTCAACATCCTCTTGCTGCTCGCCATGGAGCCGCCGGTCGGCCGCTCGGCCGACGATCTGATCGACGAGAAGGTGCAGGTGCTGCGGGCGATCCGGACGCTGACCAGGGACGATGTCGTGCGCGGCCAGTTCGACGGCTATCTCAACGAGCCGGGCGTGGCGCCGAACTCGCCGGTCGAGACCTTCGCGGCGGTGCGCTTTTTCGTCGATACCTGGCGCTGGCAAGATGTGCCGTTCTTCATCCGCGCCGGCAAATCCCTGCCGGTGCACGCCACCGAGGTCATCGTGCGGCTGAAACGGCCGCCGCTCGACGTCTTCGATCCAATCAAGCCCGGCGACTGCAATCACGTGCGCTTCCGCATCGATCCGCAGGTGGCGATCTCGATCGGAGCCCGGCGCAAGGCGCCCGGCGACGACATGGTCGGCGAGCAGGTCGAGCTCACCGCGCTCGACGATTCGAAGGGCGACATGCCGCCTTACGAGCGGTTGATCGGCGACGCTATGAACGGCAACGGCCAGCTGTTCACCCGCCAGGACGCCAGCGAGCTCGCCTGGCGCATCGTCGGCCCGGTGCTCGGCGACACCACGGCGCCCGCGATCTACGCGCCAAAGACCTGGGGGCCGACCGAAGCGATGACTGGATTCGGCCCGCCGAACGGCTGGATCAATCCATCGAAATGATTTCTGGGAGGCGAAAGCGATGGCCAAAGCGGTGAAGCGACCGGCACCCGACGCCGAAAAGATCGTGCTTGCGATCGATATCGGCGGCTCGCACGTCAAGATCCGCACCAGCGCCGGCGGCGACGAGCGCAAGACCGCTTCCGGACCGGAGCTGACGCCGCAGCAGATGGTCGCGGCGGTGAAGACGCTGGCCGAAGGGCTGCAATACGATGTCGTCTCGATGGGCTATCCGGGTCCGGTGCACCACAACCGGCCGCTCACCGAACCCGCCAATCTCGGCAAGGGCTGGGTCGGCTGCGATTTCGCCGCTGAGTTCGGCAAACCGGTGAAGGTCGTCAACGATGCGCTGATGCAGGCCGTCGGCAGCTATGAAGGCGGCCGCATGCTGTTCCTCGGCCTCGGAACCGGCCTCGGGGCCGCGATGATCGTCGACAACGTCGCCCAACCGATGGAGCTTGCCCATCTTCCCTACAAGAAGCGCGGCAGTTTCGAAGACTATGTCGGCGAACGCGGCCTGCAAAAGCGCGGCAAGAAGAAATGGCGCAAACACGTCTTTGACGTGGTCGACCGGCTTCGCGCCGCCATGCAGCCGGATTACGTGGTCATCGGCGGCGGCAATGTCGAGGAACTCGCCGACTTGCCCGCCGATTGCAGACGCGGCGACAATACACGCGCCTTCGAGGGCGGATTTCGACTGTGGCGCGACAAATCCCTGATTATCTGATATTGCTGATTGTCTGATATTATCGAGCACCGGCTCAGGGTTGTTAATCCCGCGCTGCCGTTAGTATTATTATTCAAAATAATGTGTGACGTGGTGCGGCGTCATTGCATTGCGCAGATTTGCCGACTAGGAATTTCTGCGACCCCCACGGACGGAGAAATAGATTGACCGACGACAACAACAACGCTCGCAAAGACATCGACCTGCTTGAGCTGACCGCCCATATCGTGTCCGCATATGTCGAGAAGAACCGCTTGCCGGCTTCCGGCCTCGGCGATCTCATCGCCAGCGTCAGCGCTTCCATAGGCGGGCTCGGGCAACCGGCAGTGCCGGTCGCCGCGCCGCTGACGCCTGCCGTCAATCCCAAGAAATCGGTGACGCCGGACTACATCATCTGTCTCGAGGACGGCAAGAAGTTCAAATCCTTGAAGCGCCATATCGGCGTCCATTTCGGGCTGACGCCCGACGCCTATCGCGCCAAATGGGGCCTGCCGTCCGACTACCCGATGGTCGCCCCCAACTACGCGGCCTCGCGTTCGCAGCTGGCCAAGGCAATCGGTCTCGGCCGCAAGGCCGCCCCGCCCGCGCCCGTCAAGGGCAGGGGCAGGAAGGCCAAGGCGACGGCCTAAAGCGTTCGGAGCAGGTCCGGTCGCTCCGCCAGCGGCAACGCCCGGCGGAGCGGAAATTGTTGATCCAGGCCGGATTTTTGCGCGCGCCCTGCGCTGAACTGCGCTAAAGGCTCTCTTGGCCGGACCAGCGCCCATCGTGGAAGTGCCCCGCCGGCCGACATCGCCGCCACGGGGCCTGATCCATGACCACAGAATCCCAAGTACCGCCTGACCAGCGTTATGCCGCCTTTCGCCATCGGCCGTTCCTGAGCTACTGGGCGGCGCGCTTCCTCTCGACATTCTCCACCCAGATCGTGTCGGTCGCCGTCGGCTGGCAGATCTACGATCTGACCCGCGACCCGTTCGACCTTGGGCTTGTCGGCATCGTCCAGTTCCTGCCTTCGCTGCTGCTGGTGCTGGTCACTGGCGACGTTGCCGACCGTTTTGGACGCCGCCTGATCATGGCGCTGGCGGTGCTGGTCGAGGCGGGCTGCGCTTTGGCGCTTCTGTTGCTGACGCTGCGCGGCCTCTCCGGGCCGATGCCGGTCTTCATCGTGCTCGCCATGTTCGGCATCGCGCGCGCCTTCTTCGGGCCGGCCTCGTCATCATTGTTCGCCAATCTGGTGCCGCCCGAGGATTTCGCCAACGCCATCGCCTGGAACTCGTCCGCCTGGCAGACGGCAACCATCGTCGGGCCGGTCGCCGGCGGTCTGCTCTACGGGCTTTCGGCCGAAGCCGCCTACACCACCGCGGCCGCGCTGATGCTCATCGCCGCCGTGCTGATCTTCACCATCCCGAAGCCCGCCCAGCGCAGCCGGACCGACAGACCGACGGTACGGACCCTGTTCGCCGGCTTCGGCTATATCTGGAGCGAAAAGATCGTGCTAGGCGCGATTTCGCTCGATCTGTTCGCGGTGCTCCTGTCCGGCGCCTCGGCGCTGCTGCCGGTCTATGCGCGCGATATCCTCGAACTCGGCCCATGGGGGCTCGGCCTGTTGCGCTCGGCGCCCGGCGTCGGCGCCATCTGCGTCGCCATCTGGCTGGCCGGACACCCGATCCGCAACCATGCCGGCCTTGTCATGCTCGGCTTCGTTGCGCTGTTCGGCGCGTTCACCGTCTTGTTCGGCCTCTCGACCATCACCTGGGTGTCGATCGCAGCCCTTGCCCTGCTCGGCGCCACCGACATGTTCAGCGTCTATATCCGCGAGACGCTGATCCAGCTGTGGACGCCGGACGACGTTCGCGGCCGCGTCAACGCCGTCAACCAGGTGTTTGTCGGCGCCTCCAATGAGCTCGGCGAATTCCGCGCCGGCACCATGGCCGCGCTGATCGGCACGGTTCCGGCCGTGGTGGTCGGCGGCGTCGGCGCGATCGCTGTCGCCGGTCTATGGGCGGTGCTGTTCCCACAGCTGCGCAAGGTGCGTCATCTCAGGGGGCGAAACTAAAGCGCGACGCGCTTTAGTTCGTTTGTTTGTGCATGTCGTTTTCCCAAAACCGCTGCACACTTTTGGGCGACATGCACCGACTTCACCGCAGCGCCGGCTTGCCAAAAATCATGGGCAGGAACTCGCCGAGCCAGCGCTTGAGGTGCATGTCCCAGATCAGCCGGCCACCGAGATGGTCGCGGCCGGGCTGCGCGCCGGGCAATTCGAAGCGATGGGCGCCGCGCACCACCCAGCGCTGCATCATCGCCCGGGTCAATTCGCCATGGAACTGGATGCCCCAGGCATTGTCGCCATAGCGGAAGGCCTGGTTGGGATAGGTTTCGGCCGTCGCCAAAAGTGTTGCGTCCTTCGGCAGCGAAAAGCCCTCACGATGGAACTGATAGACCATCTCCGGCCAATGCATCAGCCTGCTGCCTGCTTCAGTCGCCTTTAGCGGATACCAGCCGATTTCGACGAGGCCCTCGCCATGGCCCTCGACCCTGCCGCCGAGATGCTTGACCAGCATTTGCGCGCCGAGGCAGATGCCAAGCAGCGGCCGGTTCTCGTTGAGTGGAATTTTGAGCCAGTCGGTCTCGCGGCGGACGAACTCGTCGCCGTCATTGGCGCTCATCGGCCCGCCGAACACCACGGCGCCGGCATGGCCATCCAGCGTCTGCGGCAAGGCCTCGCCGAGCGGCGGGCGGCGGATGTCGAGATCGAAGCCTTCCTCGATAAGCATATGGCCGACCCGTCCCGAGCTCGAATGCTCCTGATGCAGCACGATCAGGATCTTTGGTCTCGGGCTTGGCTTGGGCGGCATTGGAAGGCGGGATCCTGTTCTATTCGTCGCTTGACGTTCCGGCAGCACCAGGAGCCGCGGCCGCCGCCTTGAGGCGCGCCTCGACGCGGTCGCGGCGTTCGACGCCGATCAGCTCGGCGACCCGCCAGACGGTATTGTCCTCGAGTTCGTGCAGCTCGCCATCGGCATAGACGATCTCCCACATCAGGCCGATAAAGGCCTTTCGCGCCTCGGCGTCGAGATGGCGCTTGAGCACGCTGGTAAAGGCGTAAAGGTCGATCGCCTCATTGTCGGCCCGCTCGCCGGCAGCCGCCAACGCATCGAGTTCGTCGCCGCTGATAGAATAGCTTTCCGCCAGCACCTTCTTGAACCGTTCCCATTCGGTATCCTGGCGCACGCCGTCGGCGTTCATCACGTGGAAAAGGAGGGCGGATGCGGCAACGCGCGGATCGTCGGCGCTGGCGCTGGCGCCACTACCGGACGGCAGGTCCCTTAGAAACGACAGAACGCGTTCGAACATCAAATCATTCCCAATAAGACCGGGTCCACTCGACCCGGATCAGAACAAACGAAACCGGCGCGTCGATTTACCCGCCTCGTCGTCGGGGTCGACGCCGGGGTCGTCGGGCAGCCGCGTCAACTCCTGCGCCGGCTCGACGGCTTCGGCATCGTCCGGCACCGCGGCAAACGCCGCCGCGGCGACCGGTGTCACATGATCCTCGCCGGCACGGTTTTCGGTCTCTGCTTCGGTCGCGGTGCCCGGTGTCTCGGCAGCAACCGCTGTGTGCTCGATCGCCTCGGCTGTTTCCTGTACCGGCTTGGCTGAAGCCGCAATTGCCGGCACCGATGCCTCCTGCGTATCCTCATCGCTGTCGATCAACTGGCCGAGCCGCTCCATCGGCGCTCGCCATTCGAATGCATCGAGCCTGCCGGTGATCGGCGATACCGGAGCCCAGCGGTCGGAGACGACGCCGTCGGCGACCCAGGCCGGGTCGCGCGGCGCTCTCACCGCCTTCGACAGCAACTGCCGCACCTTGCCCTGGTCGCCGGTCTCGGCCTCCTCGATATCGGCCAGCAGCAGATAGGCGCCTTCGCGGCGATCGATGCGGATGGCGGCTTCGGCCTCGCGGCGCGCGGTTGAAAAGTCCTGCGCATCGAGCGCGGCGCGCGCCACGGCAAGCGAGGCCTCGGCATGGTTCTTCTTCAGGTCCTGCAGCTTCTTTGCCCGGTTCAGCCGGTCGAGCACGGCATCGCCGGGCCTGGCATGGGTGTAGAGCTCGGCGATCTCCGGGTGCGGCTCGGCCTTCCACGCCGCCTCGAGGATTTTCGAGCCCTTGCGCACGTCGTTCAGCCGAAACAGCAATTTCGCCGCGGCGACCGCCGCCGGCGCGAAATCCGGCCGCAGCCGGTTGGCTTCGAGAGCCGCCGTCCGGGCGGCATTGGCATCGCTGTCGATCAGCGCCTGCGCCTTGGCGGTCAGCAGCACAGCGCGGCGCCGGTTAGCGGCGTCGCGCTCGATCTGCCGCGTTGACTTCTGGGCGTCGACAAGTTTCAGCGCACCATCCCAGTCGCCACGCCCGGTCAGATCTTCCAGCGTCGATTCGGCCGCCCAGGCCAGCTGCGGCGCCACCGCCGCCGCACGGCCGGCATAGTGGCGGGCTGCGTTGCGGTCGCCGAGCCGCTCGGCTTCGAGATACAGTCCGCGCAGGCCGAGCAGCCGCATTTCGGGATCGTCGAGCATGGTCTCGAACTTTTCGCGGGCGCCCTCATGGTCGCCTTCGAGCAGCGAGGCCTGCGCGTCGAGCAGCTGGATCAGCGGCTCCTGGTCGGAGCGGATCAGCTTTGCCGCTTCCTTGGTCTTCTTGCGGGCGAGCGCGCCGTCACCGGCGCCGGCGGCGATCATGCCGGTCGACAGCGCCTGATAGCCGCGGTCGCGGCGCCGCACGCGGAAATAGCGCGAGATCGTATAGGGGCTGGTCCACAGCGCCTTGACCAGCCACCAGACGATCATCACCGCGGCAACCACGGCAACGATCGCCACCGCCGCGACCATCAGGCTGACCTGGTATTGATAGCCGTTGAAGGTGACGAGCATTTCACCCGGCCGGTCGGCCAGCCAGGCGAACCCGAGCCCGAGCGCAAAGACGACGGCAAGGAAGGCGAGGATGCGGATCATCGGGTTCCTCACGCCTTCATCGCGCCAGCGATGAGTGAATCGATCTGCGTCTCGACCTCCATCCGCGCTTTCAGTTTGCCGGCAAAGTCGGCGCCGGCGGCCTTGGCCGCTTCAGGCAGCGTTTCGTATTCGCTGAGCGCCTTGGCGTAGTCGCCCTGATTGACGGCGACCTCCATGCGGGCGACGGTTTCCGGGGCGCCGGCGCCCTCGACCGCACCGATCGGCCTGACCTTGACCAGCGATTCGGCGCTCGACAGCAGCTTTTGCAGGATGCCGGCATTCTGGTCGACAGGCGTCGCGGCAGCGACCATGGCGTTGGCGGTGGCGTCCGCTTCGGCGGCGATCTCGGCGCGCGTTGGGACGCCCTTTTCGGCATAGGCGCGCAGCGTCGCGATCTCGGGTGCATCGGGTGAGATCGCGGCAAAGGTTTCGAGTTCGGTCGCGAACGGCGCACCGCGGTCGAGCGCTGCCTTGAGCGCCGAGGCGGCAATGGCCAGCGCGATCTTCGGCTGCGAAGCCTGTGCATCGACCTTGCCCGAGAGCTGTGAAACCGACTGTTCCAGCGCCGCAAGCCGGCCTTCCTGCGCCTTTGCCGTCTCGCCGGCCGATTTCACCAGCGCGTCGAGCGCGGCCAGCCTTTCGTTGAGCGGCTCGAGATCGACCGGCGCCGTGCCGCCGGCCTTGCCGAGGCCCGCGACCGCCGTCTCGATCTGCCGGACCTTGTCGCCAAGTGCGGCCAGCCTGGCATTGTCGCCGGCGCCGCCTTGCTCGACCGCCGATTTGAGCGCCGTGACGTCCGCCCTGACCTGATCCAGCGCCGACGACAGCCCGTCCACCTTGGCTGATGCGTCATTGTTGGCGTCGGCCTGTCTGAGGTCCGCGACCTCGCGTTTCAGCGAAGCGATCTCACTATTGACGGGGTCGAGCGACACGCCGCCCGACCCCGGCGCCCCGAGCAGGCCGGCAAATTGCAGCCCGCCGGCGGCGGCCAGCGCGATGACGCCGCCGACAATACCGGCGGCGATGCCGTTGATGCCGCTCCGCTTCGGCTGCGCTGCCATATGGTCGTCCCTCGTCTCAGCTGTCTTCTCGCCGGAACCTGGTATTCTCGGTTCGTTGGCCCCGGTTCCGCTGGGTGCATCTTCGAAACTGTAGTCGGAAGCCGTGAAGCGACCGACCGGCGCATCCGAACCGGCCGGATAAGGGATTTCCGCTTCCCTGGCAGAATCGGCGCCTGCGTCCGTCGGCTCTTGCGTGCCGGCCCGCGCGGCTGCGTCGGCATGTTCCCATGGTTCGAGATCGGTCTGGTCGGCATGCACCGGCTCCTCAGGCGGCTCCGGCTGCGATGCGTTCGCCGCTTCCTCGGCCCGCGCCTCGTAGGTCTGCGCCGCGGCCGGCTGCTGCGAGCTGGCATCCTGTTCGTCGGCGACTCGCGAGACGGCGCCGGGCTCGAGATCGATGGTCACCGGCTCACGGCGGCTCTTGGAATGCCGCATCTTCGGCGTCTTGACCATGCTCGGGCTCCGCAAAATTCGCTTCGGGATGGTTTGAAGGGTCTAGCACATCACCAAGCGGTGAAAAGGGGCGGCGTGATGACGCCACGGCTTGGAGTTCAGTTTTGGCAAAACGCCGCAGCGGTTTTGGGACACGGCATGCGGAACCAGAAATGAAAAACCCGCCTCGGCGGCGGGTCGTTGGGGCGAATCAGCACCATAAGTGATTTTCTAGCATAGCTGCCGGCACAAAGCAAGAACAAAATAGCTGTGTCGCGGACAATCGCCCCAGCTTAGCTGCGGAATGTTTCAGGAGCCCGCAGGAGGTATGCCAACGTCCGGAACAGGCGGATGCCGGTCAGCGCCGCGCCTGCAAAAGCCCCAGCAAGGCATCTTCGCTGGGCTCAGGCGCAATCCGGATCCTTTCGCCAGCGGCATCATCCAAGGCCGCGGCAATACGTCCCGACAATGCGAAAAAGCGCGTCTCTTCAAAAAAACCGCGCACCGCCGGCCGGCTAGCCAGGGCCTGCATCGCCATGGCCGCCTTGGCCGAATAGAGCAGCACCGCCTCGACCGGCCGGGCGGACAGGCGCGCAAGCACGGCCTCGTCGGAGTAATCCAGCACAACGGTGTCGTAGGTCTCGACGGCGCGGACCTGAGCGCCCGCCGCCTGCAGCCGCTCCTCGAAGCCCGGAAAGCGCACCCGCCCGCAGAGATAGACGATGGTCTGCCCCGCGTAACCACCAGCAAGCGCATCGGCCAGCGCCTCGGCATTCCCTGGGCCTTCGCTGACCGACAGAAACCCGGCCGCGCGGGCGGCTTCCGCCGTCTTCCTGCCGACGGTGTGGCACGGCAAGCCGGCGAGCGCCGCGATGACCTCTTTCGGCGCATGGCGAACGCCGTTGGCACTGGTGGCCGCGACCGCCGCAGCCGCATCGGCGACCGCGCCGACGTCGACGGGCAGCGCCACCGTTTCGGTCAGCGGCAGCAGGATCGGCTGAAAGCCGGCATCCGCAAGCCGGCGCGCCGTGCGCAAGGCGCCCGGTTCGGGTCTCGTCACCAGGACGCGGAGCATGTCAGGTCCAGCCGTCGAAGAATGTTTCGCCGGCTTTGGCCCGAACGGTCGCGGCGGCTTCCGCGCCAATGCGCGCCGCCTCCTGCGCTGGCCCTTCCAGCCTGACTTCATGCGACTGCGTGCCATCGGGCGAGATGATCAGCCCGGCAAAGGAAACCGTTGCGCCGGATATCGTCGCATGGCCGGCGATCGGGGTGCGGCAGGAGCCGTCGAGCGCCGCCAGGAAGGCGCGCTCGCAGGCCAGCGCCTGGCCGGTCGGCACGTCGTGGATTGCCGCCAGCATCGCTTCCACGTCGCGGTCGCCGATGCGGCTCTCGATACAGATCGCGCCTTGCCCCGGCGCCGGCGGAAAGACGTCGAGCGGCATCAGGTCGGTGACGACATTTTCGAGCCCGAGCCGCTTCAGCCCGGCATAGGCGAGGATGGTGCCGTCGGCGATGCCTTCGTCGAGCTTGCGCAGCCGCGTCTGCACATTGCCGCGAAACATCACCACGTCGATGTCCGGCCGCATCCGCCGGATCAGTGCCTGGCGCCTGAGCGACGACGAGCCGACCCTGGCGCCTTGCGGCAGGCCGGCAATCGTTCGCGCCGCCTTGCCGATGAAGGCATCGCGTGCGTCCTCGCGCGGCAGGAAGGCGGCCAGTTCCAGCCCCTCGGGCAACAGCGTAGGCATGTCCTTCGACGAATGCACGGCGATGTCGATGCGCCGCGCCAGCAACGCCTCCTCGATCTCCTTGGTGAACAGGCCCTTGCCGCCAGCTTCCGACAGCGGCCGGTCCTGGATGCGATCGCCGCTGGTCGAGATGACGACCACCTCGAACGCCTCGGCCGGCATGCCATGCGCCGTCATCAGCCGCGCCTGCGTTTCATGCGCCTGCGCCAATGCCAGCGGGCTGCCGCGTGTTCCGATTTTCAAGGTTGTTTGCATGGCGCGCCGTCCGTGATAACCCCCGGCAGGATCGAGGTCCGTCTTTCCGGCTTCCTCCTATCGGGGAAAGGCAGGCCGTACAATCCTTGGAGACAGCGACGAATTGATCCGCGTTCTGGGCATCGAGACGAGTTGCGACGAGACCGCCGCCAGCGTGGTGGCGCTGGACGGTCGCAGCACGCCGCAAATCCTGTCGAACATCGTGCTCAGCCAGATCGAGGAGCATGCCGCTTTCGGCGGCGTCGTGCCGGAGATTGCCGCGCGCGCCCATGTCGAGGCGCTCGACGGCATCATCGAGGCAGCGCTGGCCGATTCCGGCGTCGACCTCGCCGACATCGATGCGATTGCCGCCACCGCCGGTCCCGGTCTTGTCGGCGGGCTGATCGTCGGCCTGATGACGGCAAAAGCAATCGCCGCGGCAGCTAAAAAACCGCTGATCGCCGTCAACCATCTCGAAGGCCACGCGCTGACGGCCAGATTAACCGACGGGCTCGACTTTCCCTACCTCTTGCTGCTGGTTTCCGGCGGCCATACCCAGATCGTCGCCGTGCGCGGCGTCGGCGACTACCAGCGCTGGGCGACGACCATCGACGACGCGCTTGGCGAAGCCTTCGACAAGACGGCCAAGATGCTCGGCCTGCCCTATCCGGGCGGACCGAATGTCGAGAAGGCGGCGGCAAATGGCGATGCGGCCCGTTTTGCGTTTCCGCGCCCGATGAAGGGCTCGGCGCAGCCCGATTTTTCCTTTTCCGGCCTCAAGACCGCAGTGCGCCAGGCGGCATCCGCGATCGCCCCGCTGAGCGACCAGGACGTCGCCGATATCTGCGCCTCGTTCCAGGCGGCGGTGGCGGATGCGCTCGGCGACCGTGTTTCGCGGGCGCTGACCAGATTCCGTCAGCAATTCCCGGACAAGGCCGAGCCTGCGCTGGTTGTCGCCGGCGGCGTCGCCGCCAACCGGACGATCAAGGCGACATTGCAAGCGCTGTGCGAACAGGCCGGGTTCAGCTTCGTCGCCCCGCCGCTTAATCTCTGCACCGACAATGCGGCGATGATCGCCTGGGCCGGCATCGAGCGGCTGCGCGCCGGCATATCAGGCGAAAACGCCGCCGATTTCGTGCCGCGCTCGCGCTGGCCGCTGGACAGCGTCTCGGCCCCGATGGTCGGCTCTGGCCGGCGCGGGGCCAAGGCGTGACGAGCAAAGCCATGACGCGCAAAGCCAGCGCCGGCTGGCGTGTCGCCGTGCTTGGCGGCGGTGCCTGGGGCACGGCGCTGGCGCTGGCCATGCTGCGCGCCGGCCATTCGGTCCGGCTGTTCGCGCGCGACCCGGAGACCGTCGCGGCGATCGACCGTGGCGAAAATCCGCGCTATCTGCCCGGCATCGCGCTCGATCCCGGCATCGCGGCGACAAGTGACATCAAACTGGCTCTCGCCGACGCCGACTGCGTGCTGGCGGTGGCGCCGGCGCAATCGTTGCGCGCCATGCTGACGGCCGCGTCCAGCCATGTGCCGAAAGGCGTCCCGCTGGTGCTCTGCGCCAAGGGCATCGAGCGCGACACCGGCGCGCTGCTGTCGTCCATTGCCGAGGAAATCCTGCCGGCAAATCCGGTCGCCGCTTTGTCCGGCCCAAGCTTTGCCACCGACGTCGCCAGGGGCCTGCCCACGGCCGTGGTGGTCGCCGCCCGCGACGAGGCTCTGGCCACCGACCTTGCCGCCCGTTTCTCGGCTGAAAACCTGCGTTGTTATTGGAGCGACGACCTGATCGGCGTCGAGATCGGCGGCGCGCTGAAGAACGTCTTTGCCATCGCCGCGGGTGCCGTTACCGGCGCCGGGCTCGGCGCCAGCGCCCAGGCCGCAATGGTGACGCGCGGCTTCGTCGAATTGCGCCGCATCGGTGCCGCCTTCGGCGCAAAGCCGGAGACGCTGATGGGGCTTTCCGGCCTCGGCGACCTGCTGCTCACCTGCTCGTCCGCCCAGTCGCGCAATTTCGCCTATGGGCTGGCGCTCGGGCAAGGCAAGCCGCTTGCCGGCCTGCCTCTGGCTGAAGGCGTGCCGACGGCGGCGATCGCCGCCCGCATCGCCGGCGAGCGCCGGATCGACGCGCCGATCATCGCCGCCGTCGCCGCCATACTGGACGGCACCGTCACCATAGACCAGGCTGTGTCGGCGTTGATGACCAGGCCGCTCAAAACCGAAACCGACATGTAATCCCGAACGATTGCGGAGATGGAAAGATGCTGTTTGCGTTGATTTGCAAGGACAAGCCAGGAAGCCTGCAGGTGCGGCTCGATACGCGGCCTAAGCACCTTGCCTTCCTGGAAGGGCTGAACGGTGACAAGAAATTGGCCTTCGCCGGCCCGTTCCTCGACGCAGACGGCAAGCCGAACGGCACTCTCGCCGTTGTCGAGGCGCCCGATCTGGCTGCGGCAAAAGCCCTGTCGGCGGCCGATCCCTATACCAAGGCAGGGCTGTTCGAAAGCGTCGAAATCCGGCAGTGGAACTGGAGCTTCAACAAACCGGCGGGTATCTAAATGCATGTCGCGCAAAAGTGTGCAGCGGTTTTGTGATAACGACATGCATAAAACAAGAACCTGAAGCGCGTCGCATGACGCCGGTCGAACGCGACGCGCTTTTAGTCGCGACGGCACCTGAGGAGGAGCAAGACAATGAACTACTGGCTGTTCAAATCCGAACCCTCGGTCTTCTCCTTCGAGGACCTCAAGGCCAAGGGCAAGGCCGGCACGCAATGGGACGGCGTGCGCAATTATGCGGCGCGCAACAACATGAAGGCGATGCAGATCGGCGATCTCGGCTTTTTCTACCATTCCAATGATGGGCTCGACATAGTCGGCATCGCCGAAATCTGCGCTCTGGCCCATCAGGACAGCACGACCGACGATCCCCGCTGGGAGTGCGTCGATATCCGCGCCTTCAAGGACATGCCGAAGCCGGTGACGCTGGAACAGGCCAAGGCCAATCCAAAGCTGGCCGACATGGCGCTGGTGCGGCTCGGGCGGCTGTCCGTGCAGCCGGTGACGCCTGCCGAATGGCAGGAGGTCTGCCGCATGAGCGGACTGACGCCGGCGCCATGACGGCGCTGACGCCGGACAGTGCCAAGAAATTCATCCTCGACAACACGGCGCTGATGGCGCCGCCGCATGTGCCGGAGATACGCCTGCAGCTGGCCGACGAGGCGCATGAATTGTGGCAGCGGACCGAGGATGAGCTGACCGAAATCGGCCTGCCGCCGCCCTTCTGGGCCTTCGCCTGGGCCGGCGGCCAAGGCCTTGCCCGCTACATCCTCGACAATCCGGCGGCGGTGCGCGGCAGGCGCGTGCTCGACTTCGCCTCCGGCTCCGGCCTCGTCGCCATTGCAGCAGTGAAGGCCGGATCTGCCGAGGTGATCGCCGCCGACATCGACCCGTTCTGCGCGACCGCGGTCCGCCTCAATGCCGAGGCCAATGGCGTCGAGATAGAATTCCTCGCCGGCGACTGCATCGGCACCGATGCGGGCTGGGATCTGGTGCTGGCCGGCGACGTCTTCTACGACAAAGCTTTCGCCGACAGGCTGATGCCGTGGTTCGCAGCGTTGAAGGCGCGCGGCGCCGACATCCTCGTCGGCGATCCCGGCCGCTCCTATTTGCCGAAGACCGGGCTGGAACCGCTTGCCGTCTACGAAGTGGCGGTGACCCGCGCGCTGGAGGACGCCGAGGTCAAGCGCACCACCGTCTGGTGCCTTGCTTGACGGCATCGCCGAACAGGCGTTCCATCGCGCAATCGACCGGAGGGAATCATGGATTTTTCAGCAATCAATTGGCTGGCGGTAATCGTCGCCGCCGTGGTGGCGTGGCTGTTCGGCGCGGCCTGGTATATGGGCCTGAGCAAGCCGTGGCTGAAGGCCGCCAAGCTTGATCCGGCGACGATGAGCAAGTCGATGCTGCCCTTCGTCGTCTCCTTCGTCGCGGAGCTTGTCATGGCGCTGGTCATGTCGCTGATCATCGGCGCAGTGACCGGCGGCGAACCGAGCCTGCTTGCCGGGGTGATCTTCGGCTTCGTTCTCTGGCTGGGGTTCGTCGCCACGACGCTTTCGGTCAACCATCGCTACGAAGGTTTCGGCTGGGATCTGACGCTCATCGATGTCGGCCATTGGCTCGGCGTGATGCTTCTCATCGGCGCGGTGATCGGCTGGTTCGGCGCGGCGGCGACAGGCTGACCTTTAGGCGGCGACAGGCTGACCTTTAGGTTGGGGTCTTGGCGACTTCCTCGAGAAGCCAATCGCGAAAGGCGACGATGCGCGGATCGTTCGCCGCACTTTCGGGATAGACCAGGAAATAGGCGAATTCGGGCGCGACCTTGATGCCGAGTTCAAAGGGCCGGATCAGCCGGCCTTCCGAAAGGTCGTTTGCCACCATGGCGAAATCGGCGAGCGCAACCGCGTTGCCGTCGAGCGCGGCCTGCACGGCATCCGTCGAATTGCCGAACACGATGGTCCGGCTGTCGTCGAAATCGTCGACGCCCGCCGCCGCCATCCACATGCTCCAGTTCGGCCAGGTGACGCCCTGGCGCGACCACTCGATATGCGCCAGCGTATGATGGAACAGGTCGCGTGGCTCCTTGAGCGGCGGCCCTGACCGCAGCAAGGCCGGACTGCAGACGGGAATGATGACGTTTTCGAACAGCCGGTGCGAGCGAAGCCCCGGATATTTGCCGGCGCCGAAACGGATGCCGACATCGACATCGTCGCGGTCGAAATCGCGCACCTCATAGCTGATATCGAAGCGCAGCTCGATTGTCGGATGCTGTTTGCGAAAATCGTCGACGCGCCGCATCAGCCACTTCGTCGCGAATTGCGCATCGAGGGTGACCTTCAGCAGCGCCGATCCGCGCGCCGTCTTCTGCGCCCGTGAGACCGCGCGGCCAAGCAGGTCGAGCGCGTCGGTCGAGGCCTCGAACAGCACCGCACCCGCCTCGGTGAGCCGGATTGTGCGGCTGGTGCGTGTGAACAGCATGATGCCGAGCTGATCCTCGATTTCCTTGATCTGGTGGCTGACCGCTGCCGGCGTCAGGCCGAGCTCGTCGGCGGCGCGGGTGAAATTGAGGTGCCGGGCCGCCGCCTCCAGCGTCCGCAGCGCACGGGTTCCAGGCAGCAGGCGCGCCATCAGGGCCAGACGAGGAGGGTTCGGTCGAGCATTCCAATCCTCAAACAAAACTTGAAGATGCAGAAAAAACTACTCGTTTCCCGTTTGAATTTCAATCCGCCATGATCTGAGCATCGAAGAAACATCAAACCGGATTTGATGTCCGGAGAAGCGGATTGCACCATGTCTGACATCGCCCTGCGCTCGGTAACCCTCCGCCCGGCCTGGCTGCGCGCCGTGCTCGACTGGCTTCGGCACGCGAGAATCGCGGCCAATCTTCCCTACGAGAATGTCGAGGATCTCTCCGATCGCCAGCTGCGCGACATCGGTAGCGAACGCAAGGACATCGCACGCGCCATGGACCGCGAACTCGGCCGGCTCGGCCTTCTCGACATAGGGTGGCAAAGGAGTAGGGGAGTAGGGGAGTAGGGGAGTAGGGGAGCTAAGCGGCGCGCCCGCCCCTGTCTCTACTTTTACTGCCCTATTCCCCTACTCCCTTATTCCCCTATTCCCTTACCTTACCACCCTCACCACCGTCCGCTCCGACAGCAGCGGCAGCAGCCGTGCCATGGTGCGGGCTGTTACCGCGACGCAGCCTTGCGTCGGCGTGAAGCCGGGGCGCGCCAGGTGGAAGAAGATGGCGCTGCCGCGCCCGCGCCGGCGCGGCACAATGTTCCAGTCCAGCACCAGGCAGGCATCGTAGAGATCGTCGGCCCGCTGCATCCGCTCATGGCTGGCGCCATAGGGGATTTTGACCGGGCGGTTGTAGTTGCGGTCCCCAGGCACTTCGCACCAGCCGAGGTCGCGGCCGATCGGCGTCATCGCCAGCCGCGTCCGGCGGCCGCTGGAAAAACGGTCGCCGCGAAAATATCCCGACAATATCCGCATCGAGGCGAGCGGCGTGGCGCCATCGCCCTCGCGCTTGCCGGCCGAGATGCCGCCATGCCCCAGCGCACATGGAAACACGAGTTTGCCGGCCTGTAGAAAGCCCTGGCTGACATGGCCGGGCCGCGCGCGCACGGTGAGCACGGTGAGCCCTTTCGGCAAAATTGCGCCGACTGCATTGCGATCGTGTTTTTTCTTGTATGATCGTGCCACGGAACAAATCACTGTGAACGGCTGTTGTGCCGGTCAGCTTCCGCATAAACAGGCAGCGGTCAACTGAAATCTCTTTTCAAAACAACGGATTGATCCATGACTTCACGCACCATTCTGATCGTCGACGACGATGACGACCTGCGCGGCACCCTTGTCGAGCAATTGTCGCTTTATGAGGAATTCGATGTCCTGCAGGAAGCGACCGCCGCCAAAGGCGTCGCCGCGGCGCGCGGCGGGCTTATCGACCTGCTCATCATGGATGTCGGCCTGCCCGACATGGATGGCCGCGAGGCGGTGAAGATATTGCGCAAGGGCGGCTACAAGGCGCCGATCATCATGCTGACCGGCCACGACACCGATTCCGACACGATCCTTGGTCTCGAGGCCGGCGCCAACGACTATGTGACCAAGCCGTTCCGCTTTGCCGTGCTGCTGGCCCGCATTCGCGCCCAGCTGCGCCAGCACGAGCAGAGCGAGGACGCCACTTTCTCGGTCGGCCCCTACACGTTCAAGCCCAGCCAGAAGCTTCTGATCGACCCGCGCGGCGCCAAGGTGCGGCTGACCGAAAAGGAAGCCTCGATCATCAAATATCTCTACCGCGCCGACCAGAAGGTGGTGACCCGCGACGTGCTGCTGGAGGAAGTCTGGGGCTACAATTCCGGCGTCACCACGCATACGCTCGAAACCCACGTCTACCGGCTGCGCCAGAAGATCGAGCGGGATCCTTCCAACGCGGAAATTCTCGTGACAGAAAGCGGCGGCTACAAGCTGGTTCCTTAAACATTTCATTATTCAAATAAGCGATCCGGGCGGGGCGCTTTTCGGGTACGGTCCTGAGCTGGAGGTGGGTCTGGATCGAACTCGCGGAGGCATCGGGTCCAAGGAGCGGAACCGATTTTTGAAACGCCTTGCGCGTCCGGGGGACGCGCGGCGCTCTAGGGAGGAGTGGGACTGACGGTTCGGGGACATAGCTAGATGGCGCTGGATGACGACATCCGCATCCTGTCCACCGTGAGGCTCTTCGAGGGCTTTACGCAGGAACAGCTGCGTCTGCTCGCCTTCGGCGCCGAAACCACCATGCTGAAAGCCGACCACAAGCTTTATCGCGAGGACGACGAAGCTGATTCGGCCTACATCGTGGTCAGCGGCCGCATCGTGCTCTATCGCGAGCACGACGGGGAGCGCATCCCGATCGGCACCGCCGGTCCCGGCACCATACTCAGCGAACTGGCGCTGATCGCCGACACCAACCGGCTGACCAGCGCCTCCGCCGAAATCGATTCGGAAGTGCTGCGGCTCAGCCGCAAGATGTTCCGCCGCATCCTCGAGGAATATCCGGAGCTGGCGGTTCACTTGCACCAGCGCATATTGGAGGATTTCCAGGCGATGATCCGCCGGATCGAGGAACTTGGGCCGCGTTTTGCCGGCTAATGTAGCGCCTCTGGTTTAACCAGATTTCGGAATTTGCGAGTTCTCAAGGCCGGTGCGTTGCGGAAACAAGCTCCGCCTTGCGCCGCGCGGTCTCCAGTCCGAGCGCAATGAAGCGGCGCGCATGTTTGGCCAGCTCCATATTGTCGGTCCACAGATTGCGCCAGATCGCGGTTTTCCGCGACAGGTTCTCGTCGACGATTTCCGACGAGAAGGATTCGAAGCTGAGGTCGTCGCTGTAGCCGATAGCGGTCAGCGCATCGAATATCCCGGCGAAATCGATATTGCCGGTGCCGAGGAAGCCGCGATGGCTCTCGCCGATATGGACATAGCCGATTTTCTTTGCGGCGTTGCGGATGGCCAATCCGACATCGGCCTCCTCGATGTTCATGTGGAACGTGTCGAGATGCAGGAAGATGTTGTCGGAGCCGCTGTCCTCGATAAAGGCCATGCCTTGCGCGGCGGTGTTGAGCAGGTTGCTTTCGAAGCGGTTGACGATCTCGAGGTTGAGGGTGACGCCGGCTGACTTTGCCGTCTCCGCCACCTCGGCAAGCGTGCCGGCGCTGCGGTTCCACTGGTCGCGCGTCGGCGCCTCGCTCTGCAAGCCGTGGCTGGTGCTGAGGATGCCGGCAACCTTCTGGCCGCCGAGATCGCGAGTCAGCGCGATCGTACGTTTCAGGATTTCGACGCCGTGCGCCGCAATCGTTTTGTCGGCGCTCGAAATATCGCCGTCGGCCGGCAGTCCGATGCTGATCGCGACGCCGAGGCCGAGATCGGCTATCCGCTTGGCCAAGCCGTCAATGTCGACATTAGCGGGGTCGAGATAGGAGAATTCGATCAGGTCGAAGCCGGCTTCGCTGGTGTTGGCCAGCGTCCGCTCGAGATCGCTCTGCGTCGAGCTCGCCGACCAGACGAATGAGTGGATTCCGATGCGCGACATGATTGTCTCCGGTTATTCCAGCAGTAGCGGACCCAAGTCCAAATCGGTGTTTGGCAATCCGTTGCTCAGACAAAAAAGGTGCGGCCGGTCATCCCGGCCGCCCCAGGCGTGGGAGGTTTAGCGAGCTGCGGTCCAGCCCTTGTAATCCTTCAAATTGTCGGCCGTGATCAGCTTCGGGTCGAGCAGCACCGTCGGCTCGGCCGGCTTCTTGCCGGCAAGCAGGTCAGCCGCCATCGTCAGCGACTGGCCGGCCATCACATAGGGATCCTGCGAGGCCGAGGCCTTGATCATCGACGTGCCGGAAGCGAGTTCCTTCTCGATATCGGGCGCGCCGTCGACCGCCGTGAAGATGAACTCCGAGCGGTTGAGCTGCTTGGCCGCAAGCTGGGCGCCGATCGCCGTCGGATCGTTGATGGCGAACACCGCGTCGATCTTGTCGAAACGGGTCAGCAGCGACTGAAACACTTTCAAGCCGCCGTCACGTGAGCCTTCGGCGTTCTGGTCGTCTGAAAGGACCTTGATGTCGGGGTGTTTTGCCAGCACGTCCTTGCAGCCCTTGACCCTCTCCAGGATCGACGACGAGGCCGGGCCGTTGAGGATGACGTAGTCGCCCTTGCCGCCGGTATGGTCGACCAGATACTGGCACGCCTCTTCGCCGGCCTTGACATTGTTGGTCATCACGGTGACGTCGGCGCCCGGCGCCGAAACGTCAAAAGCGGCAACGACGATGCCGGCCGCCTGTGCCTTCTTCACCGCCGGTGCGATCGCCTTGGCATCGACGGCATTGAGCATGATGACGTCGACGCCGGCGGCGATGAAGGAATCGACCTGCGAGACCTGCTTGTTGAGATCGTAGTCGGCCGATACCGATGTCACCTGCACATTCGGGTTGATTTTCTTGGCCGCGTCCTCGATGCCCTTGATGGTGGCGACGAAGAACGGGTTGCCGAGCAGGCCGACCGAGATGCCGACCTTGTTCAGGTCCTTGGCCGATGCCGGCGCGATGACGGCGGCTGCAAGGGCGACGCCGCAGAGCAGTTTAGCGATGATCTTCATAGTTTTATTTTCCTCCTGATGCCCGCGCCTCTCACGGTGCGTTACACATGAAACCGGCTCGATGGACGCCGGCGACTAAGGGCCATCACGTTCTTGCTCCTGCCTGGAGCCGGTAACGGTCGAGGGCGACCGCCACGATGATGACCAATCCCTTGATGATGTACTGCCAGATGTCGGAAACACCGGCGAGGATGAGCCCATTTGACAGCACGGCGATGATCAGGCCGCCGATCAGCGTGCCCCAGATCGAGCCGACGCCGCCGACGAAGCTGGTGCCGCCGAGGATGACCGCGGCAATGGCGTCGAGTTCGTAGGACTGGCCGAGCTGCAGCCCGTTGGCGGCATAGAGCCGGGCCGCCGACATGGCGCCGCCAAGGCCGGCCAGAAGGCCGGAAACGCCGTAGACGAAGAGCAGCACCAGCGGCACCTTGATGCCGGTCAGTCTGGCGGCCTCGGCGTTGCCGCCGACGGCGTAGATCCAGGTGCCAAGCACGGTGCGCTTGAGCACCAGCCAGGACAGCACCACGACCGCCAGCGCGATGATGACCAGCCATGGAACGCCGAACAGCGAA
The DNA here is from genome assembly GCF_040322135.1 of Mesorhizobium sp. M0189. Taxonomy (NCBI): domain Bacteria; kingdom Pseudomonadati; phylum Pseudomonadota; class Alphaproteobacteria; order Hyphomicrobiales; family Phyllobacteriaceae; genus Mesorhizobium; species Mesorhizobium sp. M0189. The sequence continues at coordinate 86,576 of NZ_JAMYSW010000003.1, read as the reverse complement.
CCGTTGCCGATGAAGTCGAACGGCAGGTCCGAGTTGAACACCGTCGTGTCCTGGCCAAGCAACCGGGCGACGCCGCGCACGGCGGTCAGTGATCCCAGCGTGACGATGAAGGGCGGCAGCTTGATGTAGGCGATCAGCAGGCCGTTGATGACGCCGAAGCCGAGCCCGACGAGAATGGCCGCCGGCACGCCCAGCAGTCCCCAATCGGGCACCAGCGACACCATCACCGCCACCATCGCCGAGGCGGCAAGGATCGAGCCGACGGACAGGTCGATGCCGCCGGTCAGGATGACGAAGGTCATGCCGGCCGCCAACACGATGTTGATCGACGATTGCTGCATGACGATCAGCAGATTGGTCTGGGTGAAAAAGCGCGGGTTGATGAACTGGAAGCCGACCGCCAGCAGAATCAGGATCGGCAGCATGCCGAGCGCAGCGATGGCGGTGCGCCACCTTGTGCTCCTGCCCACCGCCCGGTCGTCCGCTTTCATCGTGTCGGCCACCTTGTCGGTCATCGCTGAGCCGCTCCCGTTGCAAGTTCCATGATCGCTTCCTGCCGCAGTGGCTCGCCCTCCGACGCCGTTACCTCGCCGGCAATGGTGCCGTCGCGCATCACCAGCACGCGGTCGGCGATGCCGATCACCTCCGGCAGTTCGCTGGAGATCATCAGGATGGCGATGCCTTTCTTGGCCAGATTGTCGATCAGCCGGTAGATTTCCGACTTCGCCCCGACGTCGACGCCGCGGGTCGGCTCATCGAGGATGACGACCTGCGGCTCTGTTTCCAGCAGGCGGGCGAGCAGCACCTTCTGCTGGTTGCCACCCGACAGCGAGCCGGCATTGGCCTGCACCGAGCTGGTGCGGATCGAGAGGTCTGACACCGCCTTGGCGGCGCGCCTTTCGGCGGCCGTGAAGTCGCGCAGACCGCCGGCCTTCGCGTCCCTTGCCAGCACGCCCATGCTGATGTTGTCGGAGATCGACATGTCGAGGAACAGGCCAAGTTGCTTGCGGTCCTCGGTCAGGTAGGCGATGCCGGCATCCAGCGCCTCGCTTGGCGAACCGATGGATATCGGTTTGCCGCCGAGCTCCAGCGTGCCCGATATGTGCCTGTCGGCGCCGAAGATCAGCCGTGCCAGTTCGGTGCGGCCCGAGCCGACCAGGCCTGCCAGTGCCAGCACCTCGCCTTTGTGGAGGTCGAAGGAGCAATTCTTTATGAGATTGCCGTCCGACATGCCGCGCACCGACAGCGCGACGGCGCGCTTGCTGTCCGGCGGGCGGTGATCCTTCTTGTAGAACGTCGACAGATCGCGCCCAACCATCATCGATACCAGGCGTGAGGCGTTCAGATCGGCGCGGTCGAGCGTGCCGACATAGCCGCTGTCGCGTAGCACGCTGACGCGGTCGGCGAGCTGGTAGACCTCTTCCATGCGGTGGCTGATGTAGATGATGGCAATACCTTGCGACTTCAGCGTCGCGATCACCTCGAACAGCCGGTCGGTCTCACGCGAGGTCAGCGACGTGGTCGGCTCGTCCATGACGATGATGCGCGCATTGGTCGACAGCGCGCGGGCGATTTCGACCAACTGGCGTTCGCCGAGCGACAGGCTGGTGACCGGGGTGCGCGCCGAAAAAGTCACGCCGAGCCGCGCGATGATGTCGCTGGCGCGCCGGTTACACTGCTCGCGATCGACGATGCCGAACCGTCGCGGCTCGTTGCCGAGGAAAATGTTCTGCGCCACCGACAGATTGGGCGCCAGCGACAGCTCCTGGTAGATGACCGCAATGCCGGCGGCGCGTGCCTTGATCGGGTCGCCGGTGGCGGCCGGCATGCCGTCGATCAGGATCTCGCCGCCGGGATCCGGCCGGTAGGCGCCGGACAGCACTTTCATCAGCGTCGACTTGCCGGCACCGTTCTCGCCCATCAGCGCGTGCAGCTCGCCGGCATGGACGGTCAGCGACACATCGTGCAGGGCGCGGATCGGGCCGAATGTCTTCGAGATGTGGCGCATCTCCAGCACCGGCTGGCGCACCGTCTCGATCCGGGCGATGGCGCTCATCGCGCACCTCCCGCAGCTGCTCTGGGGGCACCCCGATCGGCGGCAAGGCCGCGCCAGTCGTTGCGGTAGCCGGCAAGGCCGCTGAAGCTTGCCGCATGCACCGCCTCCGGCGCCTCGGTGGCAAACTCGCGTCCGACGCTTTCGAAGGCAAGTGCTGCGGCACCGGTGGCGCTGCCCTCCAGCGTTGCGCCCTGCAGGAAGGCCTGCCCGGGACGCACTTGCGCCAGCAGCGCGGCAAGCAGCCCGCCATTGTTCAGGCCGCCGTCGACGATGACGGTATTATCGGAATGGATCAGCTCGAGGCACAAATCGACCATCAGCGCGACATAGAGCAGCGCCATGGCCGCGCGTTCGTCGGCGTTGGGCGTGCGCCCGACCAGTTCGCCGCGCCGGTGTGCCATCGGGCCGCCGGGCGCGAAGCTCGGCAGCGCCATAATGCCGGCGTCGATCACCCGCTGTATCGATGACGGCGCGATGGCGCCCTGCCAGCCGGCGCTGATCGTCGCGAATTCGCGGCCGCCCATGAAGCGGATGGTTGGCACCGGGCCGCCATCGACATCGACGTTGACCAGCATGTCGCGCTCGCCGTCGAGTGCGTCGAGAGGACAGTCCGGGTTGAGAACGACGACCCAGGTGCCGGTCGAGACCACGGTCACCGGCCCGAGCTGCTGCCGGCGGTAGGCATGGAGCGCGGCATTGCTGTCGTGGACGCCATTATGGATGGCGACCGGCTTCGCGGCTCGGCCGAAGCGCTGCTCGCCGATCACCGCGCCGGCACGCTCGAAGGCGGGCATCTGGCCGCGCCAGCCCTCGGCATCGACCAGCGAGCTGAAATCGCGTCTGCGCGGCGCCCATAAATGCGAGTGGCAGCCGAGATAGGACACTTCCGATACCGGCCGGCCACCAAGGCGCCAGCTCCAGTATTGGGGGTAGCCGAGGATCGATTTCGCTGCGGCGAAGGCACCGGGGTCCACCTCCTTCAGCCACAACATGTGGCGGCCGTAGTTGAAGCCAAGCGGCAGGCGCGGCGAAAAGGTCTCGGCAAAATCCGGAATGCGGCGATCGATTTGCGCGGCGATCTCGGCCGGCGGTTCCTGCTCGTAATCGAGGATCGGATGCGTCAGCGCGGCGTCGTTGACCAACGCGAAGGTGCAGCCATGGCCGGATACCATCAGCCCTTCCACGCCATGCGTGTCGACGGCGTCATCGATGGCGCGGGCCGCCCAGTCGTGCAGCGTTGCCTCGTCGAGCACGCTGAAGCCGTTTTTGCGGATCCAGCTCGGCTGGGTGCGGCGCTCGTCGAGGATGCGTCCGTCCTGGCCGAAGACGAACAGCTTCGAATTGGTCTTGCCGAAATCGAGGACGGCTACTTTCACTGGGCGCCTCCCGAGGAAGCGGCGATGCGCACCATGACGCCGGCATCTTCGAGCATGCGCGCGTCGGTGTCGGACAGGCCCTCATCGGTGACCAGCGTACCGATCCGCGACAGCGGCAGCGCCACGTTGCGGGCGTGGATCGACAGTTTGCGGCTGTCGGCCAGCACGACGATCTGGTCGGCGCAGAGGCTGAGCTCGACGATCGAGCGAACCAGCAGCGGGTGCGATTCCAGAAGGCCTTCCTGGCCGATGCCTTGCGCGCCGAGAAAGAACTTCGAGGCGTAGAACGGCACCGTCTGGGTCAGCGAATGGATGATACCCGGCTCGCGGTGCAGTTCGCCGCCGGCGACGGTCAGGCTGCAATGGCCGTGATCGCTGAGATAGGCCGCGAGCGGCATCGAGTTGGTGTAGAGCCGGATGTTGCGGTCGGCGAGCTTGACGCCGAGATGGAAGCAGGTCGAACCGCCATGCACGATGACCGCGTCGCCGTCGCGCACCATGGTGGCGGCGAGAGCGGCGATCTGCCGCTTGGCCTCGACGGCGAGGTCGCGGTTCTCGTCATAGGGCCTGGCATAGGCGACGCCGACTTGCGAAGCGCCATCGAGCGCCGAGATGCCGCCATAGACCTTGCGCGCTTCGCCGGCCTCGTCGATCTTGTCGATGTCGCGCCGCACCGTCGCCGCCGACACGCCAAGCCGCTCCTGCAGCTCGCGCACCGATGCGAAAGGCCGGTCTCGCAAAAGCTCGACAATCTGGCGCTGGCGGCCGGAGTCGCTCAACCCTTACCTCCCAATGCGCTTGCCTCCCAAGCCATTTTGCACGGCATTGCCATTTTGCACGGCAATTGGTGCAACTTACTCAACGGGCCTCGGATTGCAAGCGTGATTTGACGCGATAACATCACTGTTGACGTAACTTACTCGCATCTGCGATACCAGCGTCGGTCTTAGTCCCGGCAACGGGCCGTCCAAAGCCGTGGCCACGCGGCCGGTTTGTGGAGGAATTTCGATGACGATCAGTGCGGATGCGCAGGAATTGGCAGCGCTGCGGTCGCTTTCGGCCGTCATCGGCAGCGACCCGCATCTGACCCAGGCCGCCGGCGGCAATACCTCGCTGAAAGCCGGCGACACGCTCTGGATCAAGGCCTCCGGTACCTGGCTGAAGGACGCGCTTACCGCAGACATCATGGTGCCGGTCAGCATCCCGCCATTGCTTGAAGCCATCGAACGGCGCGACCCGGCCGCCGAACAGCCGCAGGCCTTCGCCATCGGCGCCCTCAATCCACGCGGCTTGCGTCCGTCGATCGAGACCACGGTGCATGCGCTGATGCCGCAGCGCATCGTTCTGCATGTCCACTGCGTCGAGACCATTTCGCTGGCAGTGCAGGCCGATTGCGAGGCCGAGATCGCCAGGCGGCTCGATGGCCACCAATGGGCGTATGTTCCTTATCGCCGGCCGGGGCTGCCGCTCGCCCAGGGCATCGCCGAGCGCCTGCGGCCAGGCGTAGACATCCTGATCCTCGGCAATCACGGCCTGGTCGTTGCAGCCGAGACCGTCGCCGCGGCCGACATGCTGCTACGGCGCGTAACCCGGCTCTTGGCGCGGCCGCCGCGCCAGGTGGCAGAACCGGACATCGTGGCGCTGACGGCGCTCGCCGGCGGCAGCGGCTACAGACTGCCGGCCGACGTCGAGGCGCATGCGGTGGCGATCGACCCCGAATGCTGCCGCATGGCGGCAGGGGGCAGCCTCTACCCCGACCACGTCATCTTTCTCGGCGAGGGTTCGGTCGTGGCGAGACCGGACGAGGATGTGAAGCGCGTGATCGAGCGCTGCGGCGCCGCACCCGTGGCGATCCTGTTTCCCGGCCTTGGCGTGCTGATGCGCGGCGACGCCGGCGCCGGCGCCGACGCCATGCAGCGCTGCCTCGCCGACGTGACGGCGCGGGTCGATGTCGCTGCGAAGCTGAATTATCTGACAGCGGCGGAGAATGACGAACTGATCAACTGGGACGCCGAAAAATATCGCCAGAAACTCAATGCCGGAGGCAGCTGACATGCCGCGTTCGTCAAGTCCGCTATCAACTGGCCCGCTTGCCATCGGCATCGACATCGGCACATCCGGCGCGCGCGCCGTCGCAATGCGCCCGGACTTTTCCATCGCCGCGCATTCCGCAATTGCCCTTGAGCGATTTGGGCTGAACGGCCGCGACCCCGCCGTATGGTGGGAGGCGGTCGGCGCGACGTTGGCGGAAGTGCTCAAATGTATCGATCGCGCGGCAGTGCTCTCGATCGCCGTCGACGGTACGTCGGGCACGCTGCTGCCGGTCGACGGCTCCGGGCGGCCGCTGGCCGAACCGCTGATGTACAACGACAAGGTCGCCGACGACATTATTCTGACTGCAATAGCCGGCGCGGCACCGGCAACGAGCGCTGCACTTGGGGCGACGTCCGGTCTCGCCAAGGCGCTGTCTTTCCAGCACCTGCCCGGCGTCGCCACTGTGCTGCACCAGGCCGACTGGATCGCCGGACAGTTTTCCGGCCGCTTCGATGTCAGTGACGAGAACAACGCGCTGAAAACCGGCTACGACGTCGAGGCCCGGCGCTGGCCGGACTGGATCGCGGCGACCGGCATGCGCATGGAATTCCTGCCCCGAATCGTGCGGCCGGGCGATGTCACGGGCACGCTCACCGCCAGCGTTGCGAAAATGTTCGGCCTGCCGCGCGACGTGGTTGTTGTCGCCGGCACCACCGATGGATGCGCGTCGTTCCTGGCGACCGGTGCGACTGCCGCGGGCGCCGGCGTCACCGCGCTCGGCTCATCGCTGACCATCAAGATCCTCTCCGACCGGCCGATCTCGGCGCCGCAATTCGGCATCTACAGCCATAGGCTGGGAAACACCTACCTGGCGGGCGGTGCCTCGAACTCCGGCGGCAAGGTGCTGGCCCAGCATTTCCCCGTCGCCCGCATTGTCGAACTCAGCAAAAAGATCGACCCGGCGACAGAGACCGGCCTCGATTATTACCCGCTGCCGGCGCCGGGCGAACGCTTCCCCATAGCCGATCCGGCGCTGCCGCCCCGCCTCGAGCCGCGGCCCGCCGACGACGCCGATTATCTGAAAGCGATGTTCGAGGGTATTGCGGCGATCGAAGCGCTCGGCTATCGCCGGCTTGCCGAACTCGGCGCACCCCGGCTTACATCGGTCAGGAGCGTCGGCGGCGGTGCGGCCAATCCGGCCTGGACGGCGATCCGGCAGCGCAAGCTTGGCGTCGCTCTCGTGCCGGCTCTTTCGGAGGAGGCCGCCGCCGGCACGGCGCGGCTGGCGCTGATGGGCGCAGGCGCAGCGGGGCTTTTATGACGGCCAAGATAATTCAGCACCTCGACGGCATCGCCGCGCTGGCCGAGCGCTATCAGGTGTTCCTGCTCGACCAATTTGGTGTGCTGCACGACGGCACCAGCGCCTATCCAGGCGCTATCGAAGCCTTGTCGGCACTCAAGCGCGCCGGCAAGACCATCGTGCTGATCTCGAATTCCGGCAAGCGGGCGCAACCCAATGAGCGCCGCCTGCTGAAGCTCGGCTTCGCACCGGGAAGCTGGGACCATTTTGTCTCCTCCGGCGAGGTGGCGTGGCGCTCCTTCCACGAAATGGCGGCATCGGGGACCCTGCGCCCGCAGACAAAATGCCTGCTGATCAGCCGCGATAATGACCGTTCGGCTGTCGACGGCCTGCCCTTCGTCCTGGCCAAGGACGGCGACGATGCAGAACTGGTACTGATTTCCGCCAGCGAGGGCGATCGCTACGACCTCGACCATTATCGCCGGCTTCTCGGTCCGGCGGCGAAGCGCCAGGTGCCGTGCTTCTGCACCAACCCCGACAAGATCATGCTGACTGCCGTCGGGCCTTGCTTCGGCGCTGGCCGGCTGGCCGATCTCTATGAGAACCTCGGCGGCAGCGTCACCCGCATCGGCAAGCCCTATCCGCAGATATTCGAGGCAGCGCTGGCGCTGGCGGGCAACCCGGAGCGCGGCAACGCGGTCTGCGTCGGCGACAGCGTCGAGCACGACATCGCCGGCGGCAACGGCGTCGGCGTCGCGACGACGCTGGTCCTGTCCGGCATATTGGCGGAGACACCTGATCTGGAGACTGTTTTCGCCACGCTGAACGCCCGCCCCGACTACATCGCGGATAGCTTCAGGTTTCGCTGAATTGTTAATGCGAGACAAAGCTAATCGAGGTTGAAACGCCCGATCACCGGCACATGGTCGGAGGGCCGCTCCCAGCCGCGCGCCGGCCGCAGGATTTCATAGCCGGCAAACTGCGGCACCAGGTTTGGCGACGACCAGATATGGTCGAGGCGGCGGCCGCGATTTGACGCCTGCCAATCCTGTGCACGATAGCTCCACCAGGTGTAGAGCTTCTCCTCGTAGGGCACATTGAGCCGCATCAGGTCGACCCAGTCGCCGGCGAGCCGCATCGCTTCGAAATTTTCCGTCTCGACCGGCGTATGGCTGACGACGTTGAGCAGCTGCTTGTGCGACCAGACATCGTGCTCGAGCGGCGCGATGTTAAGATCGCCGACCAGGATCGAGCCGGAAACCTCGTCATGCTCGGCGCGGACGGCGTTCATCTCGGCAACAAAATCGAGCTTGTGCTTGAACTTCCGGTTGACGGCCGGGTCGGGCTCGTCGCCGCCGGCCGGCACGTAGAAATTGTGCAGCAGGATCGCCTTGCCGCCAGCCTTGACGGTGACCGACAGATGCCGGCTGTCGTCGATCTCGCAGAAGCGGCGCTTTTCGACCACCTCGATCGGCCGCCGTGCCACCGTCGCAACGCCGTGGTAGCCCTTCTGGCCATGGAAGGCGATGTGCTCGTAGCCAAGCTTGCGGAACGCCTTCTCCGGAAACAATTCGTCAGGAACCTTGGTTTCCTGCAGGCAGAGCACGTCCGGCGCCTGCTCGACCAGCAGACGCTCGACGATCGGCATGCGCAGCCGGACGGAGTTGATGTTCCAGGTAGCGACGGAAAACGGCATGTGGGGTTCCGGACAACGCAAGATCCGCCGGATGGCCCGACGGAAGTCAATCGCGGAAACTACTGCCAGCCGCGCACCGCAAAAACAAGCCGGCCGCGCCTTGGGGGCGCGGCCCATGACTTTCCAGAAATATCAATACAGGAACCAAGCCCAAGGTGTGCTGAGATTCAGGTCAGGCCGAGTCGGAGTCGAAGACGGGCGCGAAGCGACCAGAATGGTGGATTCCGAGAACCGGAGCGGAGCGTACTTTTGGGTACGTGAGCACCGGCCTACGCCGGCCGTAGCCTTAACTGCCACGACCGCTCATGAGTGCTTTGGCCGGCGAAGGCCGGAAGCGCAGGAAACCGCCGTTGCAGGCCGGCATCACCTGAATATCGACACACCTTAGCGCGACTTGGTGTTCAGTTCCCGGTTGGCCGTATAGTCGATGGCAAAGGTGTCGGGCGCGAAACTGACGCCCTCCTTGGTGTTGAAGATCATCACCGTCGTGTCCTTGCCTTGCGCATCGGTGATGGTCCACTGCCGCAATTCATAGGATTTCGGATCGAACATCATGGTGATCTTCGAATTGCCGAACACCGATTTGTCGGCAAGCTGGATGGTGGTGAGATCGTTTTCTTCCTTAACGCTTCTGACGCGTCCGCCCGACAGATCGATCTTGTCGTCGAGCAGCAGCTTCAGCGGTGTCTTCGACAGCGGGTAGAGGTCGGAGGTCCGCAGCTTCTTGTTGAGGATGACCACCGACTTGCCGTCGGAAATCACCCTGAAATTCGAGGCGCCGTCATAGTTGAAGCGGATCTTGCCCGGCCGTTCCAGAAAGAACTTGCCGCCGGTCTGCTCGCCCTTTGGCCCGAACTGCACGAACTCGCCGCTCATCGATTTGACCGAGGAGAAATGATCGGCGATCTTCTGCGCCGTCGCCGGAACCGCTGCTTGCGCCGACGCCAGCAGCTGGAAGCCGGGCACGACGTTGACGGCCGCGGCACCGGCCAGGACCAGACCGAGGCCGAGCACCTGTCGGCGGGTTGGGGCGAAATCCCTGCTCGGGGCGAAAGATGCGTTTTTCATGCCGGTCACCATCATCTGATTGCTTGTTCGTTATATTGGTCTGGCCCCCCAGTTGGGCTTAAGTTTGGCGGGCGCGCAGCGCTCATCCGTTGCAACGCGCCGAGAGGTTCAAAGTTGCCGGCGCGGGTGCGCTCTAGAACTTGTCGTCCTCCGTCGGCACCAGGATTTCGCGTTTTCCGGCATGGTTGGCCGGGCCGACAATGCCTTCCTTCTCCATCTTCTCGATGATCGAGGCGGCGCGGTTGTAGCCGATGCCGAGCCGGCGCTGGATGTAGCTGGTCGAGGCCTTGCCGTCGCGCAGCACCACCGCGACCGCCTGGTCGTAGGGATCGTCGGAATCCTCGAAATTGCCGCCGTCGCCGCTGCCGCCACTGCCTTTGCCCGACGGCTCATCATCATCCTTGTCGTCATCCTCGGTGATGGCGTCGAGATATTCCGGCACGCCTTGCAATTTCAGATGCGCGACGATCCTCTCCACCTCGTCGTCGGAAACGAAGGGACCGTGCACGCGCTGGATGCGGCCGCCGCCGGCCATGTAGAGCATATCGCCCATGCCGAGCAGCTGTTCGGCGCCCTGCTCGCCCAGGATGGTGCGGCTGTCGATCTTCGATGTCACCTGGAAGGAGATGCGGGTCGGGAAGTTGGCCTTGATGGTGCCGGTGATGACGTCGACCGACGGCCGCTGCGTTGCCATGATGACATGGATGCCGGCGGCGCGCGCCATCTGCGCCAGGCGCTGCACTGCGCCTTCGATGTCCTTGCCGGCGACCATCATCAGATCGGCCATCTCGTCGATGATGACGACGATGTAGGGCATCGGCTCGAGGTCGAGGTTCTCCGTCTCGTAGATCGCTTCACCGGTCTGGCGGTCGAAGCCGGTCTGCACGGTGCGCGAGATTCTTTCGCCTTTTTTCTCGGCCTGCTGCACGCGCGCGTTGAAACCGTCGATGTTGCGGACGCCGACCTTCGACATTTTGCGGTAGCGGTCCTCCATCTCTCGCACGGTCCATTTCAGCGCCACCACCGCCTTCTTCGGATCGGTGACCACCGGCGTCAGAAGATGCGGGATGCCGTCATAGACCGAGAGTTCCAGCATTTTCGGATCGATCATGATCAGCCGGCAGTCCTGCGGCGTCAGCCGGTAGAGCAGCGACAGGATCATGGTGTTGATGGCGACGGACTTGCCCGAGCCGGTGGTGCCGGCGACCAGCACGTGCGGCATCTTGGCGATGTCGACGATGACCGCCTCGCCATTGATGGTCTTGCCCAGCGCCAGCGCCAGCTTGGCCTTGGTGGTCTCGAAATCGCGGCTGGCCATGATCTCGCGCAAATAGACGGTCTCGCGCCTGGCGTTCGGCAATTCGATGCCGATGGCGTTGCGGCCAGGCACCACGGCGACACGGCAGGCGATGGCGCTCATCGAGCGGGCGATGTCGTCGGACAGGCCGATCACCCGCGACGATTTGATGCCGGGCGCAGGTTCCAGCTCGTAAAGCGTGACGACCGGACCCGGGCGCACATGGATGATTTCGCCCTTGACGCCGAAATCCTCCAGCACGCCCTCGAGCAGGCGGGCGTTCTGCTCCAGCGCGTCCTTCGACAGGCTGGCGTCGCGCACCACGTTCTTCGGTTCCGACAGGAAATGCAGTGACGGCATCTCGAATTTTTCCGATCCGATCAGCGAGGTCTGCGCCTCGCGCTGGACCCGGGCGCCGGGTGCCGGCCGCGGCGCCGGCGCCTCGACGCGTGTCGCCGCATCGGAACGGAAGTTCTGCACCTTCGCCGTCGGCGCGGCGCGGCGTTGGCCGGCCGGCTCGGGCGCGAAATCCATGTCGTCGTCATTGTCGTCGTTATCGAAGACATCGGCATCGTCGGGGTCGATCGAGGCACTGCGGTCGTTGACCATGGCGGCGAAGAATTCCGGCTCGACGCGGGCGCGCCCGCCCGGGCTCATCCGCGCCTCGGCGAACTCGGCCGATTCGACCCGTTCTGCCGCCCGCCGCCAGGCGCTGGCCCGCGGCTCCATCTCCGGCTCGAAATCGTCGCGCTCGCGCCGGCGCGCGGCGCGGCGACGCAGATAGGCCCGCAGCGACAGCCACCAATGGGTGATGGCGCCAAGCGCCAATATGCCTTCGTCGCCCTCGTCCTCTTCATTGTCGAAAAGCAGGTCGTCCTGCGGATCGGCAGCAGTGGGCTGATCAAGCACGGCAAAGCCGTTCTTGCGTGAAATCAGCGCCGAACCATACAGAAACAGCCCCAGCGCCGGTGCTGCAAGGAGCACGGCAAGCACGCTGGCGACGAGGCCGGTCGGATAGCCGCCGATGACCAGGCCGGGAATGTTGAGCACCATGTCGCCAAAGACGCCGCCGAGGCCGGTCGGCAGCGGCCAGGTCTTGGGCGGCACCACGCAGCCGGCAATTGCCGCGCCAAGCAGCGAAAACCCGAACCAGGCCAGCGCCCGTTTCGGCAGCCGGTCGACGCCGCGCGCGGTAAACAGCAGAAATCCCCAGATCACCGCCGGCACCAGCGCCGCAACGGCGGCGAGTCCGAAGAACTGCATGGCAATGTCGGAAAAGACGGCGCCGGCATAACCCATTGCATTGGTGACGATATTATCGGTGGCGTGCGAGAAGCTCGGATCGGCGACGTTCCAGGTGGCAAGGGCGGCGACGCCGAAGCCAACCAGAGCAAACAGCCCGGCACCGACCAGCCGCCCGACCTGGCGCCTCGCGAACGCCCGGATGCCGTGCCCCGTATCGGCCAGCGCAAGCGGTGCTGAAGCCCCTGAACGCATGCTCTTCCTCGTCTGTCGTTGCCCGGCCGGGCGCGGACGCGCAACACGGCAGATTCGGCTGTCAGACTAGCGGCGGGAAGGTTAAGGGCGCATTAACCATGGGCAGCCTGCGTCTGCGGAACGGGCGCAGGATGTCATGCCTGACTTCCTGTTCAAACGCGGCGGTGATCCTGCGACAGGCATTGGCAACCACGCTGACTCGGCGAAAATGGCGGGCACGCTGGAGCCGCTGCGGCAGATGTTTCACGCCGCCGACGGATCGAGCACCTTGATCAAGCGATCGTGATCGAGCCGTCACGGCCATCCGCGCACAAAAAGAGGCCCGGAAGATTTCCGGGCCTCAAGGCGTGAGCCCTTGCGGGAGCATCACGACGGGATGGGACGTCGCGAGGCGGCCGAGGCCGCCCCGGACGAGCTTACGGGTGATAGGCCACTTCGCCGTGCGAGGTGAGATCGAGCCCTTCGCGCTCTGCATCGGCTGTCGGACGCAGGCCGACGATCAGGTCGACGATCTTGTAGAGGATCGCGCTGCCGATACCCGACCAGAGGATTGTCACCAGCACACCTTTGAACTGCGACATCAGCTGGGTGGCCGTGCCGGCGTAGCCGGCGGCGAAGTCGGCTGTCGAGTAATCGACGATGCCGGCGCCGCCGAGAGCGGGATTGACCAGGATACCGGTGCCGAGCGCGCCGATGATGCCGCCGATGCAGTGGATGCCGAAAACATCGAGGCTGTCGTCGTAGCCGAACTTGTTCTTCACCACCGAGACGAAGAAGTAGCAGACGCAAGTGGCGACGAGACCGAGCACGATGGCGCCCATCGGTCCGGCAAAGCCGGCGGCAGGTGTCACGGCGACGAGGCCGGTGACAGCACCCGAAACGGCGCCAAGCATGGATGCTTTGCCGCGCAGCAGCGTTTCAAGCACGATCCAGGCCACTGCCGCCGCCGCCGTGGCGACAAACGTATTGACCATGGCCAGCACGGCATAGGCGTTCGCTTCCAGGTTCGAACCGGCATTGAAGCCGAACCAGCCGACCCACAGCAGCGAGGCGCCGACCATGGTCAGCGTCATCGAGTGCGGCGCCATGACGTCCTTCTGGTAGCCGATACGCTTGCCGATCATCAGCGCGCCGACAAGGCCGGCAATGCCTGCATTGATGTGAACGACGGTGCCGCCGGCGAAGTCGATGGCGCCGAAGCCGAAGATGAGACCCGACGGATCGCTATAAGCGCTCGGGCCGCCCCAGAACCACACCATGTGCGCGATCGGGAAATATACGAAGGTGACCCAGAGGATGGTGAAAAGGATCACGGCGGAGAACTTGATGCGTTCGGCGAAAGCGCCGACGATCAGGGCAGGCGTGATGCAGGCGAAGGTCATCTGGAAGAGAACGAACACCAGTTCGGGAATGGCCACGCCCTTGGTGAAGGTTTCGGACACCGTCGTCACGTCGACGCCGGCCAGAAACATCTTGGAAAGGCCACCGACGAAGGCGTTGCCGGGGGTGAAGGCCAGGCTGTAGCCGTAGAAAACCCAGACGATCATGACCACGCTGGTGATGGTGAAGACCTGCATCAGCACCGACAGCATATTCTTGGCGCGAACCAGGCCACCGTAGAAAAGGGCAAGGCCGGGAATGGTCATCAGCAGCACCAGAATAGTGGAGATCATCATCCACGTCGTGTCGCCCTTGTCGACGGTGAATGCCGGCGCCGCTGCCGGTGCTGCCGGAGCCGCTTCCTGAGCGAACGCAGCAACCGTGCCCAGTGCAGCGAGAGCGAGCGAACCCAAAACGGCCGCGCGTCCCGTTATCTTCAAGGTGGAAGGAATATTCATTGAACTCTCCATTGGAATACGTGTCCGCGGCTCAAAGCGCGTCGGTGTCTGTTTCGCCGGTGCGAATGCGCACCGCCTGGTCGATGCCGAAGACGAAGATCTTGCCGTCGCCGATCTGACCGGTCTTGGCCGCCGCGGTGATGGCTTCGACGGCCTTGTCGACCATGTCGACGGCGACCGCGACTTCGATCTTGATCTTCGGCAGGAAGCTGACCGCGTATTCCGCCCCGCGATAGATTTCCGTGTGCCCCTTCTGACGTCCGTAGCCTTTTACTTCGGTGACGGTCAGGCCTTGGATGCCGACTGCGGTGAGCGCCTCGCGCACCTCGTCGAGCTTGAACGGCTTTATGATTGCCATCACGATCTTCATAAGGTTTCACCCTTTGCTGTTGCGGGTCCCCGCGTTTGCACGACTTCGCCGATCCCCATGAGAGCCGGAGAGTGCCCGCTAGGATTCAAGCTCCGTGCCAATTGCCGAAGCAGGGTGTTAAGCTGTTGTTAAACAACGAAATCGGGAAGGTTTGTCGGCTGCCTGTTCACAGTCGCGTCAATGCAAATGATTAAAAAATAGGCAAAATTCGAAAAATGCCTACTCGGCAGGCGGCCGCTTCAGCCGGATGAGTCCTTCTTGGGCAACCGAGGCGATCAACGTGCCGTCGCGGGCAAACAGCGAGCCGCGGGTAAAGCCACGCGATCCTTGCGTCGACGGGCTGTCCTGCGTGTACAGCATCCAGTCGTCGAGCGGGTGGCTGCGATGGAACCACATGGCGTGGTCGAGGCTCGCTGCCTGGATGTCGCGATCGAAAATGGCGCGGCCGTGGGCAAAAGTCGAGGTGTCGAGCAACGTCATATCGGAGAGGTAAGCGAGCACGGCCGCCTGCGTGGCGCGGTCGGCCGGCACCGGGCCGGTGGTGCGGATCCAGATGTTCTGCTTCGGCTCGAGCTTTTCCCGGCTGGTGTAATGCTTCAGCATCACCGGCTTCATCTCGATCGGCCGGTCGCGCTCCCAATAGCGCTTGATGCCGTCGGGCACGGCTTCGCCGAACTTGCCCAGCAATTCGCGCTGCGACAGCAATGTGTCGGGCGCCGGCACGTCCTGCGGCATCGGCACCTGATGTTCCAGGCCGACCTCATCCTGCTGGAATGAGGCTTCCAGCGAAAAGATCGCCTGGCCGTGCTGGATCGCGACGACGCGGCGCGTGGTGAAGGAGCCGCCGTCACGGATGCGGTCGACCTCGTAGATGATCGGCACCTTGGTGTCGCCCGGTCGCATGAAATAGCCATGCAGCGAGTGCACATGGCGCTCGGCCTCGACCGTTCGCTGCGCGGCGACAAGCGCCTGGGCGATGGTCTGGCCGCCGAAGATGCGCTGCCAGTCGAGCTTGGGGCTGCGACCGCGATACAGGTTGTGTTCCAGCTGCTCGAGGTCGAGAATGCCGAGAAGCTCGTCCATGGCTGCCGTCATCTTGACCTCGCCGCAAAATTACCATGGCGGTTTCCGACAGGAACAGCGGGCAGTCAAGGGCGGAATGCCCGGCGACAGTCAGGCTGCGAAAGGAATTGCCATGGTCGACAGCAAGAATTCGCTCGACGTTCTGGTCGCCGGCGCCGGCTATATCGGCCTGGCCGCCGCCGTGTCTCTGAAGCAGGCGCGGCCGAGCCTCGCCGTTGCCGTCGTCGACGCAGCACCCGCCGGCGTCTGGCAGAAGGACGGCCGCGCCTCGGCGATTGCAGCCGCCGCGTGCCGCATGCTCGACCAGCTCGGCGTCTGGAACGAGATAGCGCCGGAGGCGCAGGCGATCACCGAAATGACCGTCACCGATTCGCGCACAACGGATCCGGTCCGTCCGGTGTTCCTCACCTTCGACGGCGAGGTCGCGCCCGGCGAACCCTTTGCGCATATGGTCGCCAACAAGGATTTGAACGGCGCCTTGCGCCGGCGCGCCGAACAGCTCGGCATCGGCATCATCGGGGGCGTCGCCGTCCGCGCCTTCGATACCAACGGCGCCGGCATCACCGTGCATCTTGCAGATGGCGCGACGCTTAAGGCGCGGCTGCTGGTCGCCGCCGACGGCGTCAACTCGAAGCTGCGCGACATGGCCGGCATCAAAACGGTGAAATGGGAGTATGGCCAGTCCGGCATCGTCTGCACGGTGGCGCATGAGCGGCCGCACAACGGCCGCGCCGAAGAGCATTTTCTTCCGGCCGGCCCCTTTGCCACGCTGCCACTCAAGCCGGGCAAGGACGGCACCAACCGTTCGTCGATCGTCTGGGTCGAACGGTCGCAGGATGCCGAAAAGCTGGTCGCAGGCGACACCCTGATCCTGGAGTATGAGCTCGAGCACCGCTTTGGCCTCAAGCTCGGCGAAATCCATATCGCCGACAAGCCCCGCGCCTGGCCGCTCGGGCTGACCATTGCGCGCGCCTTCGTCGCGCCGCGCATCGCCTTGGCCGGCGACGCCGCCCACGGCATCCACCCGATCGCCGGCCAGGGCCTCAATCTGGGCTTCAAGGACGTGGCGGCACTTGCTGAGGTGGTGGTCGAGGCCGACCGGCTCGGCCAGGACATCGGCGCGCTCGACGTGCTTGAGCGCTACCAGCAATGGCGGCGCTTCGACACGGTGCAGATGGGCATCACCACCGATGTGCTGAACCGGCTGTTTTCCAACGATTTCGGCCCGCTGCGTACGTTGCGCGACGTCGGTCTTGGCCTTGTCGAACGCATGCCGCGGCTGAAGGGGTTCTTCATCCGCCAGGCGTCAGGTCTGTCCGGCGACACGCCGAAGCTGTTGAAGGGCGAGGCGATCTGATCCATCTCACAGACATGCCAGGATGTGTTGAGATTCAGGTCAGGCCGAGCCGGAGTCGAAGACGGGGCGCGAAGCGACCAACAGTGGCTTCCGAGAACCGGAGCGGAGCGTGCGTTTGGGTACGTGAGAATAGGAAGCGCAGGAAGCCACCCTTTGCAGGCCGGCATCACCTGAATATCAGCACACCCTAATTGACCTCGAAACCGAGCTTCTGGCGCAGCCGGAGCATGCGCTGGTCGGAAATCTGCTGGCTTTGCCCGCCGACTTCCGTGACACGGCTGACCATCTGTAGCAGATCGTTCCTTTCAGCCGCGTCGAGGCGTTCGCGCAGGAACGGTGCCAGCTTGTCGATGACGACCGTGGCATCGTCGATTTGCGAGGCCGCCCATTTGGCGTAGATCACCGCTTCATCGGTCTGCTTTTTGTCGGCAATCTCCGAGATCACCGATCGAATGGCAGCTTCGCGTTGCGGCAGCACCGGACCATGCTCGGAAACAATGGCGGTGATCAGCGTCGCCGCCGCCACGACCGGATCGTCGATCGCCGTCAACGGCGAGAGCGCCGCCTGCTTGCGCAGTTTCTTGCGGCGGACATTGCCCTGGACGCGGCCAACGACGTCGGCAACCTCACGCGCCGCGTCGTTCATGGTCTTCAGCCGGTACCACCAGAACGCCGCTGCCCCCAGCAGGCCGATTGCAGCAATCAATATATGCATGCCCAAGATCCCCAATCTCAGGCGACGATAAGAGAAGTGTCGTTTCGCTTCAACACGCAAAAGTTGCGCCAATTGAAGAAAACGAAAGCCTGCGCCAGTCGCCGGCCGCCGACATCTCTACGACCCCGGCACATTGTAGATCGCCCGCACCTCGATCGTGCCGATTTCTGCCAGCGGAATGCCGCCGGCGATCTCCAGCGCCTCGTCGACGTCCCCGGCCTCGATCATGACGAAACCGAGCAACTGCTCCTTGGTCTCGGCGAAGGGGCCGTCCGTGACCAGCCGCTTGCCTTTGCGCCGGCGCACGGTTTTCGACGTCTGCACCGATTGCAGCGCCTGCGCGATGATCAGCCGGCCGCTTTGTGCCACCGACCTGTCATAGGCCAGCGAATCGGCGTCGAGCTTGGCCAGCCTCGCAGGCGTCATTGCGTAGAGATCTTTTTCTTCGCCGTAGACCAGGCAAACGTATTTCATCTTTACCTCCATTCCTGGGTTGAAGCGGCAGCCGAGGCTAGGGAAATCTCGGCCGGGCCTTTGCCCGCTGTATGATCGAGCCCCGCTGCATAATCCAGAAAGGACACCGCAATCCCGATAATGGCAATCGCCGCAAGCAGCCGGCCGAAGCCGGAAGGCGGCACGCGCGACCAGTCGGCTTGTTGTTCACCGGCCCTGTGGCTGGTGTTTGTCCAGTGAGCAGAAAACAGATTGTTCATGTGGTCCTCCATCCGGCCACCAATTCTATGGCCGCCCGCAGGACGGTCGGGGCAGATGGAAGTCGACATTTTTGCACGCATATTTTTTTCGCGATTTTTTCCCGAGCGATTTTTTGCTTGACCATGATGTGTCACGCTGCCGCCGATACGAAAGCGCGGGTGGCCTTCGCTCCAGCGCGCGCTATAGTCGACTGGATGCCGATCACGGGCTCAATCACGACAATCAAGGAGGAATTGATGGACCGCACCGCCAACGCCGTTTGGAAAGGCAGTTTCAAGGAAGGCAAAGGCACGCTCGAAACCCAGAGCGGGACGCTGAAAGGTACGCCCTATTCTGCCAAGATGCGTTTCGAGGACGAGAGCGGCAAATCCGGCACCAACCCGGAAGAGCTGATCGCCGCCGCCCATGCCGGCTGCTACGCCATGCAGCTTTCGCATTTCCTCGCCGAGAACGGCACTCCGGCTGCCGAGCTCGACGCCAAGGCCGTGGTAACGCTGGTCCCCGGCACCGGCATCACCGGCAGCGCGATCACGCTGGTCGGCAAGGTGCCGGGCATCGATGCCGCCAAGTTCAAGGAACTGGCCGAAAAGGCCAAGGCCGAATGCCCAGTCTCGAAAGCGCTCGGCGCCATCAAAGTATCGCTCGACGCCAGTCTCGGGTGAGCCGTAAGCAAACCTGCATCGAACAGCCGGTCGATGATTGGCGACAGCATAGCGGCCATCCGATCTCCCTTGCGGGGGGCTGGCAGGATAGAGGGAAGATCGCGGCTTTATTCCAGCTTGGGTTGCTCGCCCCACGACAGTGGGGAGAGGTGTCTCGGCGAAGCCGAGACGGAGAGGGGAACCGCGCTCTATGACGCCCCCTCTCGGGCGGCGTCGCGGCCACCTCTCCCCCGCTTCGCGGTGGGCGAGGAACCCAGTCTTGAGAGTCGGGGGCCCCACGGGCTCCCATCATGCCCGGGCGTAACCCAATGTCAGTTCTTTAAGGCCGCAGCGCGCACGTCCGACGGCGTCGCGTCATAGCGCCGGCGGAACGCCCGGTTGAAATAGGAAAGGTCGTTGAAGCCGGCATCGAAGGCGATTGCCGTGATGCTGCGGTCGGCATGAGAAGGATCGCCCAGCATGCGATGCGCGCGCACTAGCCGCTGGCGCAGCATGAAGTCCGACAGCGACGTGCCTTCGCTCTCGAACAGTTTTCGCACATAGCGGGCGCAGAGATGGTGGCGGGCGGCGATGTCTTCGGCCGACAGCTCGCCGTGCCCGCCATGGGCGAGGATATCGGCCTTGATGGCGCGCAGTCGCGCCACCCGCACGCCGCGGCCACGCGCAATTTCGGCGGCATCCCTGGTCGCCCCCATGGCAAGCGCGGCAAGGTCGAAAATGTGAGTCGCGGCCAGCTGCCAGGTTTCCGGCGTCAGCGCATCGTCTGCATCCTGGATCGACTGGACATAGTCGAGCAGCAGCCGCATCGCCCCGCTCGTGGTCGGCAACGGCTGCATAAGCACCGAAGCCGGATCGCCGATCAGCGGCGAAAGCTGCCTCAGCGAGAAGCTCATATTGACGAAGCGCATGCCGCCGGGCTGGATGAGGTTGAGGCCGACCTCTTCGCCGCTCATCATCAGCGCCCGGCCGTTGCCGATCGGTTCCTCGCGGCCGCGATGCTTCATGACGCTCGCGCCATCGAGCGCCGCCAACAGGATGAGATCGTCGCTGTCGATCAGCGGCATCGAGTGATGCGCCCGGAATTCCGAGGAAGTGCCGGTGGCAATGCCGAGGCCGGGCAGCGCACGCACTTTCATGTCGACACGCGTCGGTGCGAGCGGATCGAGCTCGACCTTGAGGACCGTGCGGCCGTAGACCTCGCGCATCACCTCGACGCGATCTTGCTCCGGAAACGCGTCCGTCATCAGCCTGAACGAGGTCGTCGCATTCATCGGCATCCCCCAGCCCGAGAGCGCGCTGATATGCGCCGAGCCCCCTGAAACGTCAATACAGGGCCGTTTAGGCCGTTTTTAGGGCCGTCTCGTCCAAGCCGGCTTGTCTCATCGGACGTAGTTTGCAGCCCGTTTCCAAAACCGGAAATCCATCGGCAATGACCACCACAAGGGGGTTCGATGTATCACCTGCAACTGCTCAGGACGCTGTCGGCGCTCGCCTCGGCGGGCTTCAATCCGCGCGTCTATCTCCTGTCGCTTGCGCTCGGAAAAACCGCCACCGATCATCGCGACCTGAAGCTGCCGCCGCGCATCAGGGAGCGTCAGCCATGAGCCTGCGATATGCTTTTTTGGCGGCGCCGATGCTGTGCCTTGGCCTTTCCGGCTGCGTCGGCCTCAATCCGATTTCCGCGGCTGTCGGCCTCGGCGGCATGGCGGCGGCAAACTCCATCGGCATGGCGCAATCGGGTGTCATCAGCCCGCAGGAGCAGGCGAAATATGCCGGCATGTCCTGTGCCGAGTTGCGGCAACAGGCCGCCGGCTACGAGGAGGCCAGGAACCATGGGCCTTCGCCGAAGAAATATGGCGGCATGGCACCCCCCGGCAAGATGGCGATCGTCAACAATGTCATAGCCACGCGGCTTGCCCATCTGCACAAGCTTATCGCGAACAAGGGATGCTGACCGGCTCCTCACCCGCGCGCCTGGCGGTTTTTGTCACACTGGCGGGCCTGACCGGTTGCCGGCCGTCGGCCCGGCCGATGCCGCCGGCCAAGGCAAGGGGCGGACAGCCCGTTCGCGCCAGGGCTCGATACCACCAGCACTTGTCGGCAAATGGGGCTTTGCAGTCGCCAGCGGCGATTATTGCACGACGCTCGGCCATTGTGCGCCGGGCAGCGGCGGCAGCATCTCCTTCACCTTCAGCGCCAACGGGCGCACGCAATATGCGCTGTTCGAATCCTCGCTGGTCGACGGCTGCGGCCAAATCCAGTCGCTGACGCTGAAGACGGGCACGACGACCGTGCACGGCTCGACGCTGGTCTTCACGCCTAAGGCCGGAACCTACAAATCCGTCAATGGCTGCCGGCCCGATCTGACCGGCACCTGGAAGTTCGGCGCCGGCGACCTGAAGCCGGTCTCGCTGAGTTGGCAGCTGAATGGCCGGCAGTTGCGGCTGGTCGATCCGGGGGGCGAGGCGAGCGGCGTCTACAGCAGGAGGTGAGGTCGCGATTCAGTGCCCCTCCCCGGTCAGCGCGTCGAGGCGGGCGCGCAATGCCGCGACCTCCTGCTCGAGGGCCTGCACGCGCATTTCCAGATCCGAGGCCGGCAAGGGCAATTGCTGGGGCGCCGCGGCAGCCGACAGCTGCACCGGCCCGCTGAGCAGTTGGACATAACGGTCCTCGCGCTGGCCCGGGCCGCGGTCGATCTGCTGCACCAGCGGCGGCCTGCGGCCGATCAGCAGATCGAGATTGCCGCGGAGCTCGTCGATCGACGGCAGCCGCGCCATGCGCTCGCTTCGTGCCAGCAATTCATAAGCCGTCTGCGGGCCGCGCAGCAGCAACAGGCCGAGCAGCGTGATCTGCGCCGAGGTCAGGGAAAAGCGCTGCGCCACGACATGCTCGTAGCGCTCGACGCGCGACGCGAACACCTGCCTGACCAGGCCCTTCTGCTCCAGCTGGCCAAGCGCCCGCCTGACCTCGGCCAGCTCGACCGACATCACCGGCTCGCGCGCCGTCTTCTGGTTGGCCGCGGCAAGTGCCGCATTGAGCGTCAGCGGATAGACGTCGGGCGTCAGCTCCTTCTTCTCGATCAGGCAGCCGAGCACACGCGCCTCGATGGGGAAGAGGATGGGAAGCTCATCGCTCATTGAAGTTCAGCCTCCCGGCGGTAAAAGTCGGTTGCAAGGACACGGTTTCGCGCCTGGCGGGCTTCATCCCGGATCACGCCGGCAAGGTTCATTTCGTGGTGACCATAGCGCGCCTCAAGATAGCGCGCGATCGCCGTCGGGATGAGACCGGTCCCCATTTCCCGCGTCTGGCTTTTGCGGTCGATCAGGCTGCGGATTTCATCGCTTGCCTGCGCTGGCATCTCGATCTGGTCGATGCACTCGCCAAGGTTCATCGGCGGTAGACCGGCGAGGCCGCGCTGCTCCATCCAGTCCAACGCGACCAGTGGTCGAATGAGATAGAACAGCTTCTTCAGCTTCACCTCGCCGGAAAAGCTGCCGATCTTGGCAACATGTGAACGCGCCAGGCCGAGATAGTGACGCGCTACTTTTGCCGGATCGACGATCTCGGCAAGCAGGTCGAGAAGGCGCCGCCGAAATCCCGTGACCTCTTCGTAGACGATTGATGATTTTGCCCATTCGACGATGACGGCATTGCCGCCGAGCCCGAGCAGCAAGGCCTTGCGCAGATCCCAGCCACCGGCATCGATCTCGCCTTCGATGGGAAATTCGATCACGTCGCGTGCCTGTTCCAACACAAGGTGATCCGATGCCGGCCTGACATAGACGAAACGGCAGTCATAGTCGCTGTCGGGAGACGGGAACCCCCAGGCGCGGCTGCCGTTTTCGATGGCGAACAGGATCGTCACGCCTTGCGTTCGCACGACATCGAGTCGCGCCCGGATCGCCGCGACGGCGTCAGATGAAAAATCGGCAGGTAGCTGCTTCATCTGCTGCTAAACCCGTCGCTCCACCATCATCTTCTTGATCTCGGCGATCGCCTTGGCCGGGTTGAGCCCTTTGGGGCAGGTCTGGGCGCAGTTCATGATCGTGTGACAGCGATAGAGCCGGAACGGGTCTTCGAGATTGTCGAGCCGCTCGCCCGTTGCCTCGTCCCTGGAATCGATCAGCCAGCGATAGGCCTGCAGCAGCGTCGCCGGGCCGAGATAGCGCTCGCCGTTCCACCAGTAGCTCGGGCAGGAGGTCGAGCAGCAGGCGCACAATATGCACTCGTAGAGCCCGTCGAGCTTTTCGCGGTCCTCATGGCTCTGCAGCCATTCCTTGGCCGGCTCGGGCGACACCGTCTTCAACCACGGCTCGATCGAGGCGTGCTGGGCGTAGAAATTGGTGAGGTCGGGCACAAGGTCCTTGACCACTTGCATGTGCGGCAGCGGGTAGACCTTGATCGCGCCGGAAATGTCGTCGCAGCCCTTGGTGCAGGCCAGCGTGTTCGACCCGTCGATGTTCATGGCGCAGGAGCCGCAAATGCCTTCGCGGCAGGAACGGCGCAGCGTCAGCGTCGGGTCGATCTTGTTCTTGATCCAGAGCAGCGCGTCGAGCACCATCGGCCCGCAATCGTCCATGTCGACGAAATACGTGTCCATGCGCGGGTTCTCGTCATCGTCCGGCGACCAACGGTAGATGCGGTATTCGCGCAGGTTGGTCGCGCCCTCCGGCTTCGGCCAGGTTTTTCCGGCCATGATCTTCGAGTTTTTCGGAAGCGTGAGTTCGACCATTATCTCAGGTCCTTTCGGATGACGAGCTTCAGCCCGGACCAGATCCCGTTTATGGCGGCGACCTTGACGTCGACGAGGTCGAGCTTCAGCGCCTCGGGGCGGATAACGTCCTCGGTGACGTCGGTCGGCACTTTCGATGCCTTCTTTGGCCACGACACCCAAACCATGCCGTGCCGCTTAATCGCCGCTTCTACGTCGCCAAGACGGTCCTCGATTTCGACACGCCGCCGGGCGAAAGCATGCACGGCATCGTATTTCTCATGAACGCCAGAGATCGCCGACCAGTCAGCCAGCCGGTCGACGTGGGCAAAGTCGACGGCGTCGGTCAGATCGTCGAGTTCGGGCGGCAGGGCGACGAAGGCGGCAATCATCCCGTCCTTCAGGCCGAGCTTGGCCGGAAGGGGCGTGCCGGAATATCCAGCTGCCGCCAGCGCCATGATCAATACACCCTGGCCTTCGGCGCAATCTTGGCCGGGTTGATGCCGCCGTCTGCTTCCTTAAGCAGCGTCTCGGTGTGCACCGGCCGGTAGCTGAGCGCTACCTCGCCGGCCTCGTTGAGCCGGGCCAGCGTATGCTTGCGCCAGTTCGCGTCGTCGCGGGCCGAAAAGTCCTCCCGCGCGTGCGCCCCGCGGCTTTCCTTGCGCGCTTCGGCGCCATAGACGGTGGTGATGGCGTTGGCCATCAGGTTTTCCAGCTCCAGCGTCTCGACCAGGTCGGAGTTCCAGATCATCGAGCGGTCGAACACCTTGACGTCGCCGAGTTCACCCCAGATCTGCGAAATGCGCCTGCAGCCGCTTTCCAACGATTCCTGGGTGCGGAACACCGCCGCGTCCTCCTGCATCGCCTTCTGCATCTTTTCGCGCAAAACCGCTGTCGGCGTCGAACCGTTGGCGTGGCGCAGCCGGTCGAAGCGGTCCATGATCTTTTCGACCGAGGCTTCGTTGGGCGACGGGATCGCGACGTTGCGGTCGATCACCTGGCCGGCCCGGATCGCCGCCGCACGGCCGAACACCACCAGGTCGATCAGCGAATTCGAACCCAGCCGGTTGGCGCCGTGCACCGAGGCGCAGCCGGCCTCGCCGACGGCCATCAGCCCGGGCAACACCTGGTCCGGGTTCAGGGCGGTCGGGTTGAGCACCTCGCCCCAGTAATTGGTCGGCACGCCGCCCATATTGTAATGGACGGTCGGCAGCACCGGGATCGGTTCCTTGGTCAGGTCGACGCCGGCAAAGATCTTTGCCGATTCCGAAATGCCAGGCAGCCGCTCGTGCAGCACGGCCGGATCGAGATGGTCGAGATGCAGGAAGATGTGGTCCTTCTTCGGGCCGACACCACGGCCTTCGCGGATCTCCAGCGTCATGCAACGTGAGACCACGTCGCGCGAAGCAAGGTCCTTAGCCGACGGCGCATAGCGCTCCATGAAGCGCTCGCCTTCGGAATTGACGAGATAGCCGCCCTCGCCGCGCGCGCCCTCGGTGATCAGGCAGCCGGCGCCGTAGATGCCGGTCGGGTGGAACTGCACGAACTCCATGTCCTGCAGCGCCAGGCCGGCGCGTGCGGCCATGCCGCCGCCATCGCCGGTGCAGGTATGCGCCGAGGTGGCCGAGAAATAGGCGCGGCCATAGCCGCCGGTCGCCAGCACCACCATCTTGGCCGAAAAACGGTGGATGGTGCCGTCGTCGAGGTTCCAGGCGACGACGCCGGTGCAGGTGCCGTCCGGCTCCATGATCAGGTCGAGCGCGAAATACTCGATGAAGAACTGCGCATTGTGCTTCAGCGACTGGCCGTAGAGCGTGTGCAGCATGGCATGGCCAGTGCGGTCGGCGGCCGCACAGGTGCGCTGCACCGGCGGCCCCTCGCCGAAATTCATCATCATGCCGCCGAACGGGCGCTGGTAGATTTTCCCGTCCTCGGTGCGGCTGAAGGGCACACCGTAATGTTCGAGTTCGTAGACCGCCGCCGGCGCCTCGCGCACCATGTATTCCTGCGCGTCGGTATCGCCCAGCCAATCCGAGCCCTTGACCGTGTCGAAGAGATGCCACTGCCAGTTGTCGGGGCCCATATTGGCGAGCGAGGCGGCGATGCCGCCCTGAGCGGCGACCGTGTGCGAGCGCGTCGGGAACACCTTGGTGATACAGGCGGTGCGCAGGCCCTGCTCGGCCATGCCGAGCGTGGCGCGCAGGCCGGCACCGCCGGCGCCGACGACCACGACGTCGAATTTGTGGTCGACATAGCTATAGGCGGAAGCCGTATTGGCGTTCTTCGCGTCCTTGGCCAAAAATCAGCCTCCAAATGCCAGTTTAAGCAGGGCGAAGACCGAGGCGACGCCGACGACTACGGGAAAGAATGTGTTGAGCGCGAGCAACGCCAGCCTGGTGCCCTCGCCATGCACATAGTCTTCGATGATCGCCTGCATGCCGAGCCGCATGTGGTAGAGCACCGACAGCAGCACCAGCGCCAGCAACAGTGCCACGAACGGATTGGCAAGTGCGGCGCGCACCTCGAGATAGCTGGCGCCGTTGAGTGCGATCAGGAAGCCGACGAAGAACAGGACCAGCGGGATGTTGGAGATCGCCGTCAGCCGCTGGCGCCAGAAATGGCCGGTGCCCTCGCGGGCCGAACCGAGGCCGCGGACCCTGGCCAGCGGCGTGCGCATATCGGTGTTTTTGCCGGTCATGTCAGGCTCCCCCGCGCCATGTAGCCGGCGATCCAGATCAGCAGCGTCAGTACAACCGAGCCGGCCAGCGTCGCCCAGGCGATCCTCGACGCCGTATGCTTTTCAAGGCCCGCGCCGGTATCCCAGATCAGATGGCGCACGCCGCCCAGCATGTGGTGCATCAGCGCCCAGCTGTAGCCGAACAGCACCAGCCGTCCCAGCCACGAGCCGAAGGCCCAGTTGACGGCATTAAAGGTCGCCTCCGAGCTCGCCGCCGCCATCAGCCACAGTGCGACCAGCAGCGTCCCGAAATAGAGCGCCCCGCCAGTGATGCGGTGGACGATCGACATTGTCATCGTGATCGGCGGCCGATAGACGGTCAGATGCGGTGAAAGCGGCCGTTCACGTCTGGTAAATTCGCGGGTGGCTGGTGATTTGCTCATGGCTCCCCCAGTTCGGCGTCTCTGGAGCCTCAGGTGGAAATGCGGCATTGCCGCTTCCGGTTGCGACTTCGGACAGCCGGTTTCTAATGCTCTTTTTGCACCGCGTCAAAGCCGGAAAATCGTTTTGAAAACGTAATTTAGTCTTATGAAAGCGAGGCTTCCAGCTTCAATCGATTAGGACTGTCGCCTTGAGCCGGCACAATGTCGCTGCACTGCAAAATATGGCTGCCGCACCGGACGGATCAGCGTTTACAGGCCAGCGGTGAGGCACCGCCCTTCATCACCAGCGCGTCGCGGCCGTCGATCACGATCGCGTCATGCGCCTCGCCGTAACGGCTGGTCTGATTGGCAGGTGAGGCCGGCAGCTCGGAGCTGCTGCCGTCCGGGCCGAGCACGCGCACCGACGTGCCGAGGTTCTCGATGGCCATCATGCTCCCGTCGGCGCATTTGTAGGTGGCCTTGCGCGGCTGTGGCGCCGACGACTCGCCGACAGCGGGAGCGACGGCGGTATTTTCGAGCTTAGGCCCACTGGTCTGCGGCGCGCAGGCGGCGGCAGCCAGCAGCGAGGAGACGGCCAGCGCTATCCGAAACGTGCGGCGTAACCTCATATGCTGCTTTCCCCCGCGCGCATCGAGCCCGCCGCGATGCTTCGGCAGGCCACCGGATTTCATGCTTTTTGAGTCGCGCTCGATGCCGGCGATGGTCGGAACAAGGCATGGCCGAATGATGGCCGGTGGGCGCTCGAGTATTAACCATGTTTTCCGAGACCTCGCCCCGGCTGCCGTTGCCCTCTTAACAAAGGTTAATAAAAGGTTAATTTCTGATTCGAGGAGGCTAGCCTCTCAGCAATGGAGCAGCACGCCATGCATTCGAATTCAGCAGGATCGCGCCTTCCCTGGTTCCTAGTGGCGGCGCTCGCCCTCGGCATCGCCGCACCGGCATTCGCCGGAACGCGCCACCACGACCGCGTCTATGCCGATTCCTTCGGCAATCTGGTCATCGAAAGCGCCGCTGGCTACAAGCGCATCCTCGTCGGCGAGGGCAAGCTCGCCAAGGAATTGTCCGACTATACCAGCGCCGGCCAGCCCGACGTGATCTACGAGAACGAAGCGGACGATGTCCGCGGCGGCGATTGCTACAGGCCGCCGGTTTTCGTGAAGGGCCGCAGCTATATGTACGGCCTCTCCGACGGCGAGATGCCGGAGCTCAGCCCCTGCCGCTGACGGCCGCGCTGCCGTTTGTCGCCGGCGCCGGCGCCGGCTGGGCAGCAGCCGGCCCGGCCGAGACACGCACGCAATCGCGGCCGCTGCCCTTCGCCTGATAGAGCGCTTTGTCGGCGCGCCGCAGCAGGTCGGAAAAGCTTTCGCCCGAACCAAGCTCGGCAACGCCGAAACTGGCGCTGCAGCGATGATCCGCCGGCAGGCAGTCGATGGGCGTGGCACCGAAGGCGGTACGCGTGCCCTCGGCGAAGAGCCGGGCGGCGGCGAGGTTGGTCCCCGGCAGGAAAATAGCGAATTCCTCGCCGCCGATCCGGCCGGCGACATGATGGTCGGCCGCGGCATCGCGGAGAAAACCGGCAAAGGTCTCGATGACCCGATCGCCGGACGCGTGGCCGTACGTATCGTTGATGCGCTTGAAATGGTCGAGATCGGCAATGACCAGTGCCGCCGAGACAGCCCGCCGCATGGCGTCGCGCAGTGCGATCTCGGCATGGCGCTCGAAGCCGCCACGGTTGAGCAGCCGTGAAAGCGTATCGGTTTCCGATTTCGACGTCGCCTCGGCGAGCACGTCGCGGACCAGGATAGCCAACGTCACCAGCGCAAGCGCCAGGCCGAACACGGTGCCGATAGACTGCGACACCAACGCGTAGCTGGTCTGCGCATAAGATTGCGGGTTGGCGCCCCAGCCGCCAAGCGTATGGGCGATGAAGGGTTTGCTGGCGAACTGCAAGGTGCTGGCTGCCAGGACAGCCATCAGCATATAGTCGAGCCGCTCGCGTCTTTGCCTGGACGACAAGACGATCGTCAGCCCGGTGAATTGCATGGCCGCATAGGGAAACTGGTAGGCCGCCATGCGCACAAAGGATTGACGTTGCAGGTCCTGTACGACGTAGACCGCCACGGTGGCGAAGACCAGGAAGAAGAGCATCGGCGGCCAAGGGCGCGAAACGCCGTATTTATGGGCAAGCCCGCCATTGAAGGCGACGGTAGCGCCAAGGAAAGCGGCAAAGGCTGCAACAACCAGCGGTCGTGCATTGTCGAAGGCAGGGATGCTGAATTCGATGGCGAAATAGGCCATGCCCAGTACATAGCCGAACGCAAGCCAGCGCGCCGACACCCGTCCTGCGTCATAGACGGCGATCGTCATGAAGGCCGCCGCCAGCAGCCCGGCAACGAACAGGTTGATCACCAGGATGAAATTGGCGCTGCCCATTGCGTTTTTGGCACTCCCCGCCGAACAGCAAACCACCGAGGCGCGAAAAAGACGTTAATTCGAGGCCGCCGCTGACGCTCAGCCGGCACTGGTCCGATCGGGAAAGAACACCGTTTCAGGCCGCTGATAGGACAGGCACACGCTGTCGCGGCCATTTCTCTTGGCTTTGTAGAGCGCTTCGTCGGCACGGCGCATCAGCGGGTCCAGCCCTTCGTCGCCCGTACGGGCGGCCACGCCGAAGCTCGCGGTCACTCTTGTGTCGGGCGGAAGCCCGTCGATTCTGCCCGCCGAATAGAGCGTGCGAATGGCTTCGGCAAACAGTCTTGCCGCGCCAAGGTCACTGAGCGGCAAGAGCACGGCGAACTCCTCGCCGCCGATGCGGCCGGCAACGCCGCGCGTGCCTGCAGCCGATAGAAGCTTGGCGGCGAAGTCGGCGATGACGCGATCCCCGGCCGCGTGGCCATGCTGATCATTGAGCGCCTTGAAATGATCGAGATCGGCCAACACCAGCGCAACCGGCAATCGCGCCGTGGCACAGTGCTGCAGGACAAGCATGGCGCGCTCCTCGAAGCCACGGCGGTTGAGCAGGCCCGACAGCGGGTCCGTCAGGGTTTCGGTCTTCAGCGCCTTCATCACATCGAGCGCGGCGGCGCCGAACAGGCAAAGCGCGATAAGCAGCGACAGCAGCGCATGCGACAGCAGTGCCGTCGTCCAATAGGACGAGGAGTAAAGCCCTTCATAGCTGGCAAATGGACCATGCGCGATGACGACGGCAAGGGTCCGCACCAGGAAGTTCAGGCCGGAAAGCAGCGACAGCACGAACAGGATCATTTCCGTCGGGCCGTTGTTGCGCACCACGCGCAGCTCGGCGGCGACAACCAGGCTGATGCCGCCGAAGCTGAAATTGATGGCAAGGATCCGCCAGGTGATATCCGGCCGGGCAAAGAGAAACCATGAGACCGCGGCAAGGCCGCCGGCCGCCAGAATGCCGATCGCTGGATACGGCACGCGCCGCCCGTAGCGCGCGATGACCGCGCCGGCGAGACAGCAGGTCGCGAAGGTGAAGCATAGGATGGACATGAGCTTGGTCGGCGCCATACCGACCGGCAGCGTGAAATACTGGAGCAGGAAGCCTGCGGCCGAGGCCGAGTAGCCCGCCGCCAGCACGATCAGATAGGGACGGTGGCGCTGATAGAACCACAGCACGAGAAATGCCGCGCCGAGTGTGAGGGCGATGCCTGGATTGAGCAGCGCTATGAGCAGGCCGGTGTCCAAGCGCTGTAAGTTCCCCTCGCTTCCCCTGAGGAGACATTAGAGCGGAAGCCCAAACAAGCGGTTAAGCGAAGGCGAATATACGACGGATTCATCGGTGAAGCTGCTGGACGGAACCGGGAACGGCGGGCGGCGTTTCACGACGGCAACCAGGAGACGCTCTGATGGCCGACACGATCATGCTGACCGATCACGATGCAATTCGCTCATGGGCCGCGGCGCGCGCCGGCTTTCCGGCGATCGTCGACGTGTCGCCTGAAGCCGGAACCCAGGCCATGCTGAGGCTGGTCTTCGGCCAGCACGCCTACCAGGATCAGGACGAGGCCGAACGCCCGATCAATGCCGGCGGCTATGAACTGGTCGAATGGGACGAATGGTTCAAGCTCTTCGACGAGCGCCAACTGGCGCTGGTCGTCGCAAAGGACCAACCCGGCCGCCGTGAGGGATTCCACGAATTCGTCAGGCGCCCCAGCTGAAGAAATGCCCGAACCGCACTGCGGCTCGGGCAACTCATATCCGACTGCGTGCCCTGCGCTATTTCCACTCGCGGATATCGACGAAATGGCCGGCGATCGCTGCTGCTGCCGCCATTGCCGGCGACACCAGATGGGTGCGGCCCTTGAAGCCTTGGCGGCCCTCGAAATTGCGGTTCGAGGTCGAGGCGCAGCGCTCATGCGGCTTCAGCCGGTCGTCGTTCATGGCAAGGCACATCGAGCAGCCCGGCTCGCGCCAGTCGAAACCGGCGGCGACAAAGATCTTGTCGAGACCTTCGGCCTCGGCCTGTTCCTTGACCAGGCCGGAGCCCGGCACGATCATCGCACTGACCCGCGGATTGACCTTTTTGCCCTCGATCACCTTGGCGGCGGCGCGCAGATCCTCGATGCGGCCATTGGTGCAGGAGCCGATGAAGACGCGATCGAGTTCGATATCGGTGATCTTGGTGCCCGGCGTCAGGCCCATATAGTCGAGCGCGCGTTGCTTGGAGGTGCGCTTGTTCTCATCAGTGATGTCGTCCGGGTTCGGCACGATGCCCTGGACCGAAACGACGTCCTCGGGCGAGGAGCCCCAGGAGACGATCGGCGGCAGCTTTGCCGCGTCGAGCACGACCACCTTGTCGAAATGCGCGCCTTCGTCGGACTGCAGCGTCTTCCAATAGGCGAGCGCGGCATCCCAGGCTTCGCCCTTGGGGGCGCGCGGCTTGTCCTTGACATAGGCGAAGGTGGTCTCGTCGGGCGCGATCAGGCCGGCGCGGGCGCCGGCTTCGATCGACATGTTGCAGATCGTCATGCGGCCTTCCATCGACAGCGCACGGATCGCTTCGCCGGCATATTCGATGACATAGCCGGTGCCGCCGGCCGTGCCGATTTCGCCGATGATGGCAAGGATGATGTCCTTGGCGGTGACGCCTTCCGGCAGCGCGCCGTCGACACGCACCAGCATGTTCTTTGCCTTGCGCTGGATCAGCGTCTGCGTCGCCAGCACATGCTCGACTTCCGAGGTGCCGATGCCATGCGCCAGCGCGCCGAACGCGCCATGCGTCGAGGTGTGGCTGTCGCCGCAGACGATGGTCATGCCGGGCAGCGTAAAGCCTTGCTCCGGCCCGATGATGTGGACGATGCCCTGGCGGATGTCCTTCTCGGAATAGTATTCGATACCGAAATCCTTGGCGTTTTTGGCCAGCGCCTCGACCTGGATGCGGCTTTCCTCGTTCTTGATTCCAAACTTGCGTTCCGGCGAGGTCGACACATTGTGATCGACCACGGCCAGCGTCTTTTCCGGATGCCGAACCTTGCGGCCGGTCATGCGCAGGCCTTCGAAAGCCTGCGGGCTGGTGACTTCGTGGACGAGGTGGCGGTCGATGTAGAGCAGGCAGGTGCCGTCGTCCTGGCGGTCGACCACATGGTCGTCGAAAATCTTGTCGTAGAGGGTGCGCGGTGCGCTCATTTGCGTAAATCCGTCGATTTAAAAAAAGGAAAAGGACGCCGGTCGGCCCGGCGAAACAGCCCGGCGAGTCTGCCTTAGCTAAGTCGGCTGGTCAGCGCCCCGCAGACGCGCGCCGAAAATCGCGACGGCAGGCGTTTTCTGTCCTGCAGCACGAAACCCTTATAGGCCGGATCGCCAAAAAGCTCTTCCATGGCGCTGCTCTTATCAATGTTTTGGCTTTTCAGCAATCGTGGCGGCCTTCGCAGGCGCTTCACAGCACCTCGAACACAAACGTCTTCACCAGCGCGTCGGGCTCGGCGATCGCATAGCAGCGGAACCATGGGCTCTCCTCGACCGGCCGCCATTTTTTCGCCTGCTCCAGTTCGTCAAACACGGCTTGAAACCCGCCGCTTTCAAATACCTGGTCACGGACGGTGAAGATGGCGTGGCCGCCCTTCCTGGTGATGCGTACCAGTTCACGCAGGCCGGACGCCGGCGCGTGGCTGATGGTGAACACGCCGGTCGAGAAGAAGGCGCGAAAATACCCGTCCGCCCAGGGCAATGGCCCGCCGAGCATCGCCTGTTTCAGCTCGCTGTAGGCCTGCCGGCTGCCGGCGATTTTCAGCATGTCCTGCGACAGGTCGAGCCCGGCAATATGGTGGTAGCCGAGTGCCTTCAGGGACGGCCCCGACAGGCCGGTGCCGCAGCCGGCGTCCAGCAGCGGCCCTTCGCCTGACGGCACGTGGCGCGCCACCCAGGCGGCGATCAGGAACGGCAGGAGATAGCCGAGCGCCGCGGTTTCGCTGTCATAGGTCGCAGCCCATTGCGCATAGGCTTTGGCGAGCGCCTCAGGCGTGTCGGCCGTGTAGACTGCTTCTAGCGCCGCATTGGCTTTGTCGATGATCATGGTTCTCCCCGGTCGCATTCGTTCGATGGTAGCGCCGTTTTCGCCTGCCTTCTATTCCCCATGCTGGTGCCGCAGCCGCTTCTCCAGCGCCCGCAACGCCAGCGACAGACCGACGGTCAGGATGAGATAGATATAGGCGACGATCGAATAGGTTTCGAAGAAGCGGAACGAACCGGCGGCGTAGATCTTGCCCATCTGGGTGATGTCGGCGACGCCGAGCACCGAGACCAGCGAGGAATCCTTGACCATGGCGACGAAATCATTGCCGAGCGGCGGCAGGATGGTGCGGATCGCCTGCGGAAAGACGATCAGCCGGAAGCGCTGCGTGCGCGTCAGCCCGAGCGCCTTCGCCGCCTCGATCTGACCCTTCTCGACCGCCTGGATGCCGGCGCGGAAGACCTCCGAGATGAAAGCGGAATAGCCGATGGTCAGCGCCATGATGGCGCGCCATAGCAGCGACACGTCGCGTACCAGCAGCTCACCGAACAGGCCGGCGCTTTGCAGCGGCGCCGTCAGCGCGTTCCATGCCGCGACGAAGGCCGGCGCGCCAGCAAAGGCGATCCAGAACAACAGCACCAGGATCGGCACGCCGCGGATGATCTCGACGTAGAAGCGGGCGATCTGGCTGAGCCAGCGTGAGCCCGACAGCCCCATCAGCGCCACGCCAAGCCCGATGGCGCAAGCCAGCGTGAAGGCGACCACGGTGACGAAGATGGTGACGCCGATGCCCTTGGCGACGGTCGCGAACACCTGGGCATAGAGGTCGCTGGCGGCGATGAAGATGGCGGCGGCCAAGGCGATCGTCACGGCCACGGCAAGCCACCACGGGAAGTCGGATTTGGCGGAGGCTGGGGGCGCCGGCGGCATCAAGCAATACCGGTGACAGAGTCGCCCAGAGTCAGCACGAGTTCCCGCGCATCACCCGGCACCCGCGACAAAAGTCCTACTGCCCCATCTTGTAGTCGAGGAACCACTTCTTGTTGAGCGCGTCGAGCGTGCCGTCGGCCTTGAGCGCGGCGATTGCCGCGTTGACCGGCTTCACCAGGTCGGAGCCCTTGGGGAAAATGAAGCCGAAATCCTCGGTGCCGAGTGGGCCGCCGATCAGCTTAAGGCCGCCATTGGACGCATCGACATAGCCCTTGCCGGCAGTGCCGTCGGTGAGCACGACGTCGACGTCGCCGGACTTCAGCGCCTGCACCGTCGCGCCGAATGTCTCGAACAGCTTGATGCGCGGATTCTGTTCATTGCCGTCGAGGACGCTGTAGACCGCGGTGTAGAACGGCGTGGTACCGGCCTGCGCGCCGATCAGCCCGTCCTTGAAGGCAGCGAACGTCTTGGCATCGCTGAAGCGCTTCTCGTCGCCGCGCACCAGCATGAACTGTTCCGAGCGCATATACGGGTCGGAGAAATCGACCTTCTGCTTGCGGTCGTCCTTGATGGTGATGCCGGTCATGCCAATGTTGTACTGGTTGTCGGAAACCGCCTGGATCATCGCGTCCCAGGAAGTATTCTGGTACTCGACCTTGAAATTCAGCCGCTTGGCGATCTCGTTCATCGCGTCATATTCCCAGCCGATCTGCTTGCCGGTCTTGGCATCGATGAACTGCAGCGGCGGATAGGCGTTTTCCGTCACCACCACCACTTTCTTGCCGCCGAGGTCGGGCAACACCTGCGCCATAGCCGCGACAGGCACAAGAAGGCAAGCCAGCAGGCCGGCCAGCAGCAGTTTCGAATTGATCATGACTATGCTCCCCAGGAACTGAACCGCCTCGATCGGCCGAGGCATGCAGGAAAATCCGGCGCCGACTTTAGCTTTCCGCAGGCGCCTTGCAAGCCGCTCCGATGCGCCGCTCGGCACGAAAATGGATTTCCGATGCTTTCAACGGCGGCATTACGGAACGATCCGTATCGATTGCGGGACTGGCAAAATCGAATCCACCTCGCGAAACAAAAAGGCGGCCGAAGCCGCCTTTCCGAAAACATGGGTTTTGAAGACGCCTTATTCGGCGGCAGCTGTTTCCGCGGCCTTGGCTGCCTCGTCGGCGGCCTTCTTCTCGGCGGCGTCCTGCGCTGTCTTCTCGGCGGCCAGCGCCTGGGCGGCGGCCACCTTCTCGGCCTCGATGCGCGCCTTCTCGGCGTTCAGCGCATCGCGCTCTTCGTCGTTCAGCTTGCGGGCGCGCACGCCGGTGTTTTCCGAAATACGGGCCGATTTGCCGCGACGATCGCGCAGGTAATACAGCTTGGCGCGACGCACCTTGCCGCGGCGCACGATCTCGACGCCCTCGACCATCGGCGAATAGACCGGGAACACACGCTCCACGCCTTCGCCGTAGGAGATCTTGCGAACGGTGAAGCTCTCCTGGAAACCGGCGCCGGCGCGGGCGATGACGACGCCCTCATAGGCCTGGACACGGGTGCGGGTGCCTTCGGTCACGCGGACCTGGACGCGCACGGTGTCGCCGGGCTGGAATTCGGGAAGCTTGCGCTTGGCTTCGATCTTGGCGGCCTGCTCGGCCTCGAGCTGACGGAGGATATCCATCTCATAAATCCACTTCTTGTTCTTCCGACAGTCAGAGCGTCCGACACTCGCCTTGCAGTCGCATCGACCGCTCGGCTATGCCCTTCGTTCGAGAACGTCTGTTCGAGAACATCGGGCAGGGGCGACTACACCGTCATTGTTGACGGGCCAGAAGATCGCTCTTGGCAGATTTTCTTCCGGTTCGGCGCGCACATACAGCTATTTCGGCGCTTTGTCACGCCTTCGCTGTTTCTTTTTTGGCGCTGCTTCTTTTGACTGGCGCCCGCTGTGGCAATCCCATGATCGCTTGTGGTCCAGGGGGTTGCGCCCGCGCGTCAAGCTTTCTAAGCCGGAAGATAAGCATTTTCCTCCAGCGACGACACCCCTCATGCCAATCTTGGACGCGGTCCTGCTCTTTCTCGCCGGCTTTCTATCAGGCGCGGTCAACGCAGTTGCCGGCGGCGGCACGTTCATAACCTTTGGCGCCATGACCCTGGCCGGCCTGCCGCCGATCGTCGCCAATGCGACATCGTCGGTGACGCAATTTCCTGGCTACATCACCTCGACGCTCGCCTATTGGCACGACATCAAGCATTTCTGGCGCGGCGCACTGCTGCTCAGCCTCATTTCGGCTTTCGGTGCGCTGTCTGGCGCGCTCATCCTTCTAGGGCTCGACAACCCGGCGTTCCGCGCCTTGGTGCCGTGGCTGCTGCTGGCGGCGACGGCGTTGTTCGCTGCCGGGCCATGGCTGAAGCCGGCGCCCAAGCCGGAGCATGAGGCCGCGGTGGGTTCGCTGGTCGGATCGCTGGCGCAGTTCGCCACCGCCGTCTATGGCGGCTTCTTCGGCGCCGGCATGGGCGTCATGATGCTGGCGACGCTCGGCCTCACCCAGTCCGGCGACTATCACCGGCTGAACGCACTGAAGAACATGCTGGCCGTTGTCATAGCTGCGGTCGCCATCCTGGTCTTTGTCTCCGGCGGCGTCATCGCCTGGCTGCAGGCGATCATCATGATCCCAGGCGGCGCGCTGGGCGGCTATGCCGGCGTCTGGATCGCCAGGCGCGTGCCACAGAACGCGGTGCGCGGCTTCGTCATCGCGGTCGGCCTGTTCCTGGCGTTTTACTATTTCGACAAGGGCTGAGCGGCCAAAAGATCCGGCCTTCGCTCTTTCGTCAGCTTTTCCGCCTCGGCCCGCCGCCAGGCGGCGATCTTCTTGTGATTGCCCGAAATCAGCACTTCGGGGATCGGCCGGCCCTCGAACTCCTGCGGCCGCGTGTAGTGCGGATGTTCGAGCAGGCCGTTCTCAAAGCTCTCTTCGTCGCCCGACACCGCATTGCCCATGACACCGGGCAGCAGCCGCACCACGGCGTCTAACAGCACAAGTGCCGCCGGCTCGCCGCCGGACAGGATGAAGTCGCCGATCGAGACTTCCTCGAGGCCTCGCGATTCGATGACCCGCTGGTCGACGCCTTCGAAGCGGCCGCAGACAATCACCGCACCCGGCCCGCCGGCGAGCTCGCGCACACGGCGCTGCGTCAGCGGCTTGCCGCGCGGGCTCATTAGCAGTTTTGGACGCAGATCGCCCGGCGGCGAGGCATGGTCGATGGCGCTGGCCAGCACGTCCGCCCGCATCACCATCCCGGCGCCACCGCCGGCCGGTGTGTCATCGACAGTACGGTGACGATCGCTGGCAAAGTCGCGGATCTGGATCGCCTTGAGCGACCAAATGCCGGTCTCCAGCGCGCGTCCGGCCAGCGACAGGCCGAGCGCGCCGGGAAACATCTCGGGATAGAGCGTCAGCACCGAAGCGGAAAAACTCACCGGTTGCCTCCGGCGTCCCGCGGCCCGCGCGGCCTGCCTTTGGGGTCGAAGCTGTCGCGGCCGGCAGGCTCGCCGTCCTCGTCCTCGACCAACCCTGCGGCGGCCGGATCGATGCGGACAAAGCCGCCGGCGATCGACACTTCCGGAACGGCGGCCTGCGTGAACGGGATGAGCACGCCTTTGCGCCCCGCCAGCGTCACGTCGAGAATGTCGCCGCCGCCGAAATTATGCACGGCGACGACCTTTCCGATGACCGCACCAGTGTCATCCTTGACCTCCAGCCCGACGAGGTCGGCATGGTAGAATTCATCCTCTTCGCCCTCATCCGGCAACACCGAACGGTCGACGAACAATTCGGTGCCGGCAAGCGCCTCCGCGGCATTGCGATCGCTGACGCCTTTGAAACGCACCACCACCACCGTGTTGGCAGGCCTGATATCGACGATCTGGAAGGCGCGGCCATCCCTGGCGTAGAGCGGACCGTAATCGGCCAGCGCCAGCGGGTCGCCGGTAAAGCTCTTGACGCGCAATTCGCCCTTGATGCCATGCGCGGCACCGATCACGGCCATCTGGACGGGGTTTTGCGGCTTGCTCATCTGCGGAAAATCCTTTGCCTTGCTCTAACCCCAGCCCGTCGTCATTTCAATGATGCCGCTCTTCACCGCTTCCTAACCCGCGTGCCGGAAGATGGCGGAGAACTGGAAGAGCGCAATGCAGGAATTCCTCATACCGGCAAAACCCGATCTACAGGCGGCGCGCGAGGCCTGGCTGAAGATGCTGGCGCGCGAACGACGGCTGTCGCCCGAAACCGTCGAGGCCTATGAGCGCGACACGCGCCAGTTCCTGCATTTCCTGACCGGCCATTGCGGCGGCTCGCCCGGCATTTCCGACATCGCCGATCTGCGCCCCGCCGATCTGCGCGGCTTTCTCGCTGCCCGCCGTACCGAGGGCGCCGGCGCCCGCACGCTCGGGCGCGGCCTAGCCGGCATCCGCTCGCTGCTGCGTTTCCTGGAACGGCGCGGCCTCGCCAATGCGGCAGGTGCGGCAGCCTTGCGCGCGCCGCGGCAGCCGAAATCGCTGCCCAAGCCGCTGACCGCAAGCGATGCAAAACACGTCGTCTCGGTGGAAGGCCAACTGGCGGAGGAGCCGTGGATCGCCGCGCGCAACGCCGCCGTGCTGACCCTGCTCTATGGGTCCGGCTTGCGCATTTCCGAGGCGCTCGGCCTGTCGGGCGCCGATCTGTCCTCGCCTGGTGAGACCGTGCTGCGCGTCACCGGCAAGGGCGGCAAGACGCGGTTGGTGCCGGTGCTGCCGGTGGCGCTGCGGGCGATTGCCGAATACCGCCGCTTGTGTCCCTATCATCTCGATCCCAAGGGCGTGCTGTTTCGCGGTGCCCGCGGCGGCCTGCTGAACCCGGCAATCGTTCAGCGCGACATGGCCAAGCTGCGCTCGGCGCTCAACCTGCCCGACACGGCGACGCCGCATGCGCTGCGCCATTCCTTTGCAACGCATCTGCTTGGGCGCGGCGGCGACCTGCGCACCATCCAGGAGTTGCTCGGCCACGCCAGCCTGTCGACAACCCAGATATACACCGGTGTCGACACCGCCAGGCTGCTCGAGATTTACGAAGCAGCTCATCCGCGTGCGTGATGGATGCTTGATTGGTGGCCATCTCGCAACAATTTTGATGCGCCGATTAACCGTTTTGCCGCTTTTTGCGCCTAGAACCGCAGCATGAAACGCCTCATCGCCATCGCCGACCGCGCGACCCATGTGTCGCTGAAGCTGCTTGTCGCGCTCAACGCCCTGTTTTTCCTCTCCTTCCTCATCATCGCGCTGCTCGCCGCAGGCAAGGCACGCGCCGAGATCCCGGTCTGCGCCGGTACCGATATGCTGGGCGCGCTGCAAAAGGACGACCCGGCCACCTACCGCAAGATCGAGGCGGACGCGGCAGTGACGCCGAACGGCAAGGGCCTGCTGTGGAAGCTCGAAAAATCAGGCGAAAAACCGTCTTTCCTGTTCGGCACCATGCACGTTACCGACCCGCGCGTCACCACGCTGCCGCCCGCCGCGCAGAAGGCATTCGATGCGGCTGGCACCGTCATCATCGAGACCACCGAAGTGCTCGACAAGCAGAAGATGATGGCCGCACTGCTGAAAGAGCCGGATCTGATGATGTTCACCGACAAGACGACGCTTTCGTCGCTGCTGTCGCCGCAGGATGCGGCGGTGGTCAACAAGGCGCTCGATGCGCGTGGCATCCCGCCAGCGACCGTCGCCAAGATGAAGCCCTGGTTGCTGTCGGCGATGGTGGCGCTGCCTGCATGCGAAGTCGCCCGCCAAGCTGGCGGCGCACCGGTGCTCGACGTCAAGCTTGCCAAGGACGCCGAGGCTTCGGGCAAATCAGTCGAGGGGCTGGAGACAATCGCCGACCAGTTGCGCGCCATGGCTTCGCTGCCGATCGCCTTTCACCTGAAGGGGCTGGTCGATACGCTGAAGCTTGGCGACAAGGTGAACGACGTCAACGAAACCATGATCGTGCTTTACCGGCGTGGCGACACTGGCATGTACGTACCGCTGTTTCGGACCGTCATTCCCGAACAGGTCGACGACCAATCGGGTTACGCCGAATTCGAGCAGACCATGATCACCAGCCGCAACAAGGTGATGGTCGATCGGGCAGCGCCGATCCTCGCCCACGGCAATGTCTTCATGGCGGTCGGCGCCATGCACCTTCCTGGAGCGCAAGGCTTGGTCGAGGGTTTCCGCAAGACCGGCTACACGGTGACCGCCGTCAACTGAACAACACGGCGGAGTTGCACACCGAATCATTGCCGTGGCGCGACGGCGGACCACCCGCGCTTCGTGCCAAGAAACTGAAAAAGGTTCGGTTTGGCTCGATCGAACCCATTTTGCGGTGGAAATGCATGCCTGCAAGCGATTCCGGATCAGAATTGCCCTGTTTTCGGCGTTTTCAACGCCTAATGTGAAACCGATTCAACGATTGTACGTTGATGGCTATTACTTGATGTTTTTCATCCACGGAGGACACTTTTATGGCGAACACACCCAATCCGAACGACCCATTCACCTCACCGGGTACCGCACGGCCACGCGGCGGCGGCAGCGGCTGGCTGATTGCCCTG
This sequence comes from Mesorhizobium sp. M0189, assembly GCF_040322135.1. Classification (NCBI taxonomy): domain Bacteria; kingdom Pseudomonadati; phylum Pseudomonadota; class Alphaproteobacteria; order Hyphomicrobiales; family Phyllobacteriaceae; genus Mesorhizobium; species Mesorhizobium sp. M0189. Next base: position 45,662 of record NZ_JAMYSW010000003.1, on the reverse strand, counting down.
GTCGTCGTTATCCTGGCAATTGTCGCCTATTATGTTTTTGGAAGACGTAGCGAGGCACCTGCGCCTGCCGAACCGCCCGCAGCCAGCACACCGGCTCCGGCTCCAGCACCTGCCGAGCCGATGAAGCCAGCCGAACCGGCTCCTGCGCCAGCTCCGGCAACACCCGCTCCGGCTCCCGCTCCGGCAGAACCTGCACCCGCGCCAGCCCCGGCCCCGGCCCCGGCACCAGCACCGGCCCCTCAGTAATCAGACTGCCGACTTAATATATGAACGGCCCGCTGAAAGGCGGGCCGTTTTGTTTTTGGGAACAGCCGTCGATGGCTTCGTCATCCCAGGGCGGAGCGAACGCGAAGCGGAGCGCAGACCCTGGGATCCATGCCGTGACATCCGCCGAAGAATGCAGTGGTGCAGAATCACCGGTTACCAGCCGATGCGAAGAGGCACTCGATTCTGGTTCGCCGGAACACTGCCGCTTAGGTAACGGCATGGATCCCAGGGTCTCCGCGACATCGCTCCGCTCCTGCTCCGCCCTGGGATGACGAATCGCGGATGTTTCAGCCAATCTCTAAGCTTTGCGATTCACCGCGTTTGCTCAGATATGGATGGGCTTGAAGAACGTCGCCAATGCCGCCTCCTTGACCGCCTCCGACATTGTCGGATGGGCGTGACAGGTGCGGGCTAGGTCTTCCGACGAGCCGCCAAATTCCATCAGCACCGCCGCCTCGTGGATCATCTCGCCGGCGCCGAAGCCGACGATGTGGACGCCGAGCACGCGGTCGCTGGCCTTGTCGGCCAGGATTTTCACAAAGCCGTCGGTGTGCAGCATGGCGCGCGCCCGGCCATTGGCGCTGAACGGGAATTTTCCCGCCTTGTAGTCGACGCCGGCCTTCTTCAATTCTTCTTCGGTCTTGCCGACCGAAGCGATTTCCGGCGTGGTGTAGACGACGCTCGGAATCACGTCATAGTTCACATGCCCGGCCTGGCCGGCAATGGTTTCGGCCACCGCCACGCCCTCGTCCTCGGCCTTGTGGGCGAGCATCGGGCCGGCGATGACATCGCCGATGGCGTAGATACCGGGGACGTTGGTCCTGAGATGGCCGTCGGTCTTGACCCAGCCGCGCTCGTCGACGTCGACGCCTGCCTCCTTAAGCCCGAGAGCGTCCGAATAGGCCCGTCGTCCCGTCGCGATCAGCACGGCGTCGGCCTCGATCGTCTCGGCCGCCCCGCCTTTGACTGGCTCGAAGGTGACCGTCGCTCCCTTCTTGGCCTTGGCGACGCCGGTCACCTTGGCGCCCAGCCTGAACTCAAAGCCCTGCTTCGACAGCAGGCGCTGGAACTGCTTGGAGACCTCGCCATCCATGCCGCCCAGGATGGTGTCGAGGAACTCGACCACGGTGACCTTGGCGCCGAGCCGCGCCCATACCGAGCCGAGCTCCAGCCCGATGACACCGCCGCCGACCACCACCAGATGGCCCGGCACCTTGTCCAGCGACAGCGCGCCGGTCGACGAGATGATCACCTTCTCGTCGAAATCGACCTTGACGCCGGGAATGCCGGCGACGTCGGAGCCGGTGGCGATGACGATGTTCTTGGTCTCGATCTCCTCGACCTTGCCGTCATCGGAGGTCACCGACACCTTGCCGGCCGCAACTACCTTGCCGGTGCCACGAAAACTGTCGATCTTGTTCTTCTTGAACAGGAAGGCGACGCCATTGACGTTGGCCGTCACCGTCGCATCCTTGTGTGCCATCATCTTGCCGAGATTGAGCTTGGGCGCGTCGATCTCGACGCCGAGCGCGTCGAAGGAATGGCCGGCCTCGGCAAACATCTCGGACGCATGCAGCAGCGCCTTTGACGGGATGCAGCCGATGTTGAGGCAGGTACCGCCGAAGGTCGGGTTCTTTTCGACCACCGCCGTCTTCAGGCCGAGCTGTGCCGCCTTGATGGCGCAGACATAGCCGCCCGGTCCCGATCCGATGATAACGACGTCATAGGCCATGATACTGTCCCTTTGCTTTAGCGGCCGCCGCCGACTTCCAGATTGGCGCCTGTCGTATAGGAGGCCTCGTCCGACAGCAGCCAGAGAATTGCGGCCGCGACTTCCTCGGCAGTGCCTGCGCGCTGCATCGGCACCACCCGGCCCATTTTCTCGGCGCGATCCGGCTGCCCGCCGGAGGCATGAATTTCCGTGTCGATGATGCCCGGGCTGACCGCGTTGACACGGACGCCTTCCTCGGCCACTTCCCGCGCCAGGCCGACAGTGAAGGCGTTGATCGCGTTCTTGGAGGCTGCGTAGTCGATATATTGACCTGCCCCGCCAAGCCTTGCCGCGATCGAAGACAAATTGACGATGGCGCCGCCCTTGCCGCCATTTCTGGTCGACATGCGCTTCACCGCTTCGCGTGCGCAAAGCATCGGCCCAATCACATTGATCCGCATCATGCGCTCGAGCCGCGCGAACGACATCTCGTCGACCCGTGACAGGCTGTCGATGACACCGGCATTGTTGACCAGCGCATCAAGCCCGCCGAAGCGGTCTTCGACCGCCTCGAACATGGCCAGCACATCCGTCTCGCTGCCGACATCGGCCTTGAGGGCAAAGGCTTCTCCGCCGCCGGCCTCGATGTCGGCGACCACCGTTTCGGCCGCTTTTGCATTCGACGCGTAATTGACCGCAACGCGGTAGCCGGCCTCGGCGGCAAGCCTGCATGTAGCGGCGCCAATGCCGCGGCTGCCGCCGGTCACCAGCAGGATTTTTCCGCTCATTCCTGACATCCTTTCAGGGCAAAGACGTCCCAGGGCACCTTGGAAAAGCCGTTGGCGCCATAGGCCGCCGACATCTGCAACGACGCCCCCAGATCGGGCAGGATCAGCTTCTTCGGCGCATCCTTTCCTTCGCCCGGCAGCAACGCGATATTGCCCTGGTCGTCGGCCGTATAGATGACCCCCTCCCACACAGTGCAGGCGGCGAGCTCGTCGCCGGTGACGTCGCCGGCCGGGCATTTGTACATCAGTGAGCCATGCGGCCGCGCCACGCCCTCCGTCCACATGACGATTCCGTCGAGAACGACGCCCTTGTCGAGCACCATCTTGAAACTGTTGGTGACGGCGGCCGATTCGCCGGTTGGCCTGAAATCGATCTCGGCTGCGTTTTCAGTGTCGCCGTAGACGGCCAGTTCGAGCGGGCAGGCGGCAAGCGCAGCGGAGACCGTCTGCACGCCGAGTGCGGAGATCGTGACAAACAAACCGGACCGGAAACGAGAGGAACCAATCCGGTGGCGCAGATCCATTCTCCGGCTCACTCGGGCCGCCCCTAGAGGTCGAGCACCAGCCGCTCGGGATCCTCCAGGCTTTCCTTGACCCGCACCAGGAACGTCACCGCTTCCTTGCCGTCGACGATGCGGTGATCGTAGGACAGCGCCAGATACATCATCGGCCGGATGACGATCTGGCCGCCGACCACCACCGGCCGCTCCTGGATCTTGTGCATGCCCAAAATGCCCGACTGCGGCGCATTGAGGATCGGCGTCGACATCAGCGACCCGTAAACGCCACCGTTGGAAATCGTAAACGTGCCGCCTTGCATATCCGCAACCGATAGCTTGCCGTCGCGCGCCGCAAGCCCGAGCCTGCCGATGTCCTTCTCGATTTCGGCGATGGACATCTGGTCGGCATTGCGCACGACCGGCACGACAAGGCCTTTTTCGGTACCAACGGCGACGCCGATATGGGCGTAGTTCTTGAAGACGATGTCGGTGCCGTCGATCTCGGCGTTGACGGACGGGATCTCCTTCAGCGCATGGGTGACGGCCTTGGTGAAGAAACCCATGAAGCCGAGCTTCACGCCGTGCTTCTTCTCGAACACGTCCTTGTATTTGCTCCTCAGCGCCATCACCGCGCTCATGTCGACCTCGTTGAAGGTGGTCAGCATCGCGGCGGTCGATTGCGCTTCCTTGAGGCGGCGCGCGATGGTCTGGCGCAGCTTGGTCATGCGCACGCGCTCCTCGCGCGACGCATCGTCGGCCGAGGACGGCGCGCGCGCGGCGACAGGTGCCGACACAGGTGCTGCCTTTGGCATTTCGGCCGGCTGCGACGGCGCGCCCCTGGCGATCAGGTCGAGCACGTCGCCTTTCAGCACCTGGCCGCGCTTGCCCGAGCCCGAGACCTGGTCGACCGCAAGATTGTGCTCGGCCAGCAGCTTTGCCGCCGACGGCGCCGGCGGCATTGTGCGTGTCTCAATCGCGCCGGCGTCGCCGGCGATCTTGGCCGTCTCGGCCGCGGCCTGCTGGACGCTCGAGGCCGCGGTCGGAGCCGAGGCCTGCGACACCGCGTCCGGCTTCGCTGCCGGAGCGGCGGCAGCATTGGCTGCTGCGCCGGCGCCTGCCGAAATCGTGCCGAGCAGCGCCCCGACGCCAACCGTCTCGCCTTCCTTGACGGCGATCTCGCTGAGCGTGCCCGCGGCGGCGGCCGGCACTTCCACCGTCACCTTGTCGGTTTCGAGTTCGACCAGCGGCTCATCGGCGGCGATCGCGTCGCCGACCTTCTTGAACCATTTGCCGATGGTCGCCTCGGTGACGGATTCACCAAGTGTCGGGACGCGGATTTCGGTTGCCATTTGTGCCTGTCCGTTTCTTTCGGTTCTATTTTATCCGCCCAGTTCTGTTCTATTCACCAAGCGCGTCGTCGAGCAAGGCGGCAAGCTGGGCGAGATGCTTCGACATCAATCCGGTCGCCGGCGAGGCGGCGGCCGCCCGGCCGGTATAGCGCACCCGCTGGTGCTTGGCGTCGATATGCGCCAGCACCCATTCGAGATACGGATCGATGAACGACCAGGCGCCCATGTTCTTGGGCTCCTCCTGGCACCACACCATCTCGGCATTGCGGAAGCGCGACAGTTCGGTGATCAGCGCCTTGGCCGGGAACGGATAGAGCTGCTCGACGCGCAGCAGGTAGATGTCGTTGATGCCGCGCTTCTCGCGCTCTTCGTAGAGGTCGTAGTAGACCTTGCCCGAACAGAGCACGACACGGCGGATCTTCGAATCCTTGGTGAGCTTGATGGCCTGGCCCGACAGCAGCTGGGCGTCGTCCCACAACAGCCGGTGAAAGGCGCTTTCGCCCGACATTTCCGGCAGCGTCGACACCGCCCGCTTGTGGCGCAGCAGCGACTTCGGCGTCATCAGGATCAGCGGCTTGCGGAAGTCCCGCTTCAATTGCCGGCGCAAGATGTGGAAGTAGTTGGCCGGCGTCGTGACGTTGGCGACCTGCATGTTGTCTTCCGCGCAAAGCTGCAGGAAGCGCTCGAGCCGGGCCGACGAATGCTCCGGCCCCTGGCCTTCATAGCCGTGCGGCAGCAGGCAGACGAGGCCCGACATTCTGAGCCACTTGCGCTCGCCCGACGAGATGAACTGGTCGAATACCACCTGGGCGCCATTGGCGAAGTCGCCGAACTGCGCTTCCCACAGCGTCAGCGCCTTCGGCTCAGCCAGCGAGTAGCCATATTCAAAGCCGAGCACGGCCTCTTCCGACAGCATCGAGTTGATGACCTCGAACCCGGCCTGCGCCGCCGACAGATTGTTGAGTGGGATGTAGCGGGTCTCGTCGCGCTGGTCGTAGAGCACGGAATGGCGCTGCGAGAAGGTGCCGCGCTCCGAATCCTGTCCGGACAGCCGGATCGGATTGCCGTCGAGCAGGATGGCGCCGAAGGCCAGCGCCTCGGCCGTCGACCAGTCGATGCCTTCGCCCGATTCGATCGCCTGGCGGCGGTTGTCGAGGAAGCGGATGATCGTCTTGTGTGCCTCGAAATCCTTCGGCACCTCGGTCAGCTTCTTGCCGATCTCCTTCAGCGTCTTGACCGGTACCGCGGTCTTGCCGCGCCGCTGTTCGTCCTGGTTGTCGGCCGAGCGCAGGCCGGACCAGGCGCCGTCCAGCCAGTCCGCCTTGTTCGGCTTATAGTGCTGGCCGACCTCGAATTCCTGCTCGAGATGCGCCCGCCAGTCGGCCTTCATCTTTTCGAGCTCGGCCTGGCTGATATGGCCTTGGGCGATCAGCCGGTCGGCATAGATCTGCATGGTCGTCTTCTGGTTGCGGATCTTGCGATACATGATCGGCTGGGTGAAGGCCGGCTCATCGCCCTCATTGTGGCCGAAGCGGCGGTAGCAGAACATGTCCACCACGACAGGCTTGTGGAACTTCATGCGGAATTCGATCGCCACCTTGGTGGCATGGACCACGGCTTCCGGATCGTCGCCATTGACGTGGAAGATCGGCGCCTCGATCATCTTGGCCACGTCGGACGGATAGGGCGACGAACGCGAAAAGCGCGGGTTGGTGGTGAAGCCGATCTGGTTGTTGATGATGAAATGCAGCGTGCCGGCGACGCGGTGGCCGCGCAGGCCGGACAAGCCAAGGATTTCGGCAATCACGCCCTGGCCGGCAAAAGCGGCATCGCCATGCAGCAGCAGCGGCAGCACCTTGGCGCGCTCTTCCAGCGGCACGATCTCCTCGCGGCTGCGGCCAAACAGATAATCCTGCTTGGCGCGCGCCTTGCCCATCACCACCGGATCGACGATTTCCAGATGCGATGGGTTGGCGGTCAGCGACAGATGCACCTTGTTGCCGTCGAACTCGCGGTCGGATGAGGCACCGAGATGGTACTTCACGTCGCCCGAGCCTTCGACCTCGTCGGGCGCGGCCGAGCCGCCCTTGAACTCGTGGAAAATGGCGCGGTGCGGCTTGGCCATCACCTGCGACAACACGTTCAGCCGGCCGCGATGCGCCATGCCGAGCACGATCTCCTTCATGCCGAGCTGGCCGCCGCGCTTGACGATCTGCTCCAGCGCCGGGATCAGCGACTCGCCGCCATCGAGGCCGAAGCGCTTGGTTCCCTTGTACTTGACGTCGATGAACTGCTCGAAGCCTTCGGCCTCGACCAGCTTTTGCAGGATCGCCTTCTTGCCGGTGGCGGTGAAGGAGATCTCCTTGTCGGCGCCCTCGATGCGCGCCTGGATCCAGGCCTTCTCCTCGGGATCGGAAATATGCATGAATTCGACGCCGAGCGTCGAGCAATAGGTCCGGGTCAGGATGTCGAGCATCTGCCGGATGGTGCCGAATTCCAGCCCGAGCACATTGTCGAGGAAGATCGGCCGGTCGTAATCGGCTTCGGTGAAGCCGTAATTCTCCGGCGACAGCTCGTTATAATCCTCGAGCGGCTTGGCAATGCCGAGCGGATCGAGATTGGCATGCAGATGGCCGCGCATGCGAAAGGCGCGGATCATCATGATGGCGCGGACGGAATCGCGCGTCGCCTGATGCACGTCGGCGTCGGAAAGGGCTGCGCCGTTGCCGGCCGCTCGGTCCTTGACCTTCTTTTCGATGTGCTTTTCGACCAGGCCCCAATTGCCGTCCAGCGCCGAGACAAGCTCGCCATTGGCCTGCATCGGCCAGGAGGGCTTGGCCCATGAGGCGCCCTTGGCATTCTTGCGCACGTCGCCGGCGTCGTCCTTCAGCGCCGCGAAAAAGTCCTGCCATTCGGGATCGACCGACGCGGGATCGTCCTCATAAGCGGCATAAAGCGCGTCGATATAGTCGGCATTGCCGCCATAGAGAAACGAGGTAAGCGAAAACTGGTCGTTGGTTTGATCTTGTCGTGCCATTTTGCCTAGCGGAGTGCTACTCCGTTCTCCCTATCCCTAATGCGCTACCACGCGGCTAAGCCGCCACATGCCAAAAGGGTTCGTATACAGATTGTGTTCCCCGTCTGGCTGCTGCGTCTCCACACTCAAACGATATCGCGGTGCGCCTGCTTCCAGTCCAAACGTCTGACCGGCCAAAAGCTCGGGGCTTTCGTAAAGTTGATACATGTTGAAGCCGCGAAGCAGCTTGACGGCAGACTGAAATTCGTCACCTGAAACGATAGAATCCCAAAGCCCCAAATTACGCATGCCGCAGCTGTAGGTCGTTGTGCCGTCCGAGACAGAATCCATAACCATCAGTCCATAGATCTCAACAAAATCACCGCTTGTGCGTTCAAGCCATTGATCCGCTGAGAATGCCTTGCCGGCCGTTTCGACCTTCACGCCAAGACCGCCGGCCTTGATCAGATGGGCTGCCGCTTTTGCGACGGAAATCGACGTTTCCTTCGTTTGTGGGGATGTAGAAAGCAGGTAGACGACGCTCCTATGCGAGGCGATTTTGTCGATGACATCCTTACCGAGCTCGTTGACGAGGCCAGCGCTAGCGAAGGCTCTCGTCATGTCCTCGTCGCGGTCGCAGAAATCAAACTCGAACGAAGCTTTGCTCGGGCCGTGCATCACGATCATCCCCGCAGCCACATAATCAGCTGAAGGCATCGACGCCTCTGCAACGGCGCGCACAAAGGCCGACTTGCCTTCCCAAGGGCCGGGTATGCATAGGATGATGCGCTTCTCGTCTTCCATGTCCTGCTCATCGGCATTCGAAAGCTCGACTGCTCACTTTCTTAACCCTTAATCGCCTCGACCAGCGTCGTGCCCAGCCGTGCCGGCGATGGCGAAACCTTGATGCCGGCCGATTCCATCGCCGCGATCTTGTCTTCCGCGCCGCCCTTGCCGCCGGAGATGACCGCGCCCGCATGGCCCATGGTGCGGCCCGCCGGCGCGGTGCGCCCGGCGATGAAGCCGGCCATCGGCTTGCTGCGGCCGCGCTTGGCCTCGTCCTTGAGGAACTGCGCGGCGTCTTCCTCGGCCGATCCGCCGATCTCGCCGATCATGATGATCGACTTGGTCTCGTCGTCGGCAAGGAACATTTCCAGCACGTCGATGAACTCCGTGCCTTTGACCGGATCGCCGCCGATGCCGACGGCGGTGGTCTGGCCGAGGCCGACATTGGTGGTCTGGAACACCGCCTCATAGGTAAGCGTTCCCGAGCGCGAAACAACGCCGACCGAGCCCTTGCGGAAGATGTTGCCGGGCATGATGCCGATCTTGCATTGGTCGGGGGTCAGCACGCCGGGGCAGTTCGGCCCGATCAGCCGCGACGTCGAACGGTCGAGCCGTGCCTTGACCTTGATCATGTCCATCACCGGTATGCCCTCGGTGATGCAGACGATCAGCGGGATCTCGGCCTCGATCGCTTCCAGGATCGCTTCGGCAGCACCCGCCGGCGGCACGTAGACGACCGAAGCGTTGGCGCCGGTCTTCGCCTTGCCTTCGGCTACGGTGGGGAAGATCGGCAGTGCCTCGCCCTTGGCGCCGGTCCAGGTCTCGCCGCCCTTCTTGGGGTGGACGCCGCCGACCATTTTCGTGCCGTGATAGGCCAGCGCCTGTTCGGTGTGGAACGTGCCGGTCTTGCCGGTCAGGCCCTGCACCAGCACCTTGGTATTCTTGTCGACGAGAATGGACATGGTGGTCCTTTTCAAAAACCGTTGATCGGGGAAGGCCGCGCGCTCATGGTCATAGCCGCCGTGGTCACAATCGCTTGAGGTCGGCGACCGTGAGGTCGCTCTTGGCATTGCCGGTGTTGAGCGTCGTCGCCGGCTCGAACATCAGCACAACAGGTTCTTCGCTCAGCGAGCGCGGCCGGTGCTCGACGGCGCGCGGCACGACGATGAACTCGCCGCTGGAAAGCTCCACCGTGCCGTCGCGGAAATCGATGGCGATGCGGCCGCGCAGCACCAGGAAGGCCTCGTCTTCATTGTCGTGCGCGTGCCAATCGAAGACGTCGCCGAACTTGGCGATCTTGACCTGGGAATCGTTGACGTCGCCGGCAATATGCGGATCGAAGACCTTCTTGATCTTCGTATCCGCCGCCTCGACGAGGTTTATCTTGTGCGGAGGCACAGGCTCATTCCTTTTCCGTCATCGGGCATCGGCAGCGTGCTGTTCATCAATCTCATCCCGCAGGAAACGGTCAGGTGCATGTCCGAGATCATTCTCTTTGCCATACATCCAGGCTCTCATTTTCATCGTAGGTTTGAACGGGCTCTTTCCTGCTCCGACGACGACGTACCACTCGCGCCCAATCTCATCTGACACCTGATAAAGCCAGAAACGTCGATAATTATCGGTCTCCTCAGCGACTACGCCCCGCACTTTGTAGTGCATCGGTTTTTCGTCCAGCTTCCAATGATAGTGGCACTCCCAAAGGTATTGTTCGATTTCCTCGACCGAATAGGGGCTGCGGTCGGGCAGCTGGTCCAAGCTCTGAACCTCTTCTTCCCAGTGAATGGGGAAGCTACCCAACGCAACGCTCCTAGTTTCTCAGTGTTTCACCGCCGCCACGATCTTCTTGGCCGCATCGTCGAGATCATCGGCCGACACCACGTTCAGCCCGCTGTCGTTGATGATCTTCTTGCCGAGCTCGGCATTGGTTCCTTCCAGCCGCACAACCAGCGGCACTTGCAGGCCGACCTCCTTGACCGCGGCGATGACGCCCTCAGCGATGATGTCGCACTTCATGATGCCGCCGAAGATATTGATCAGAATGCCTTTGACCGCTGGATCCTTGGTGATGATCTTGAACGCCGCCGTCACTTTTTCCTTAGACGCGCCGCCGCCGACATCGAGGAAGTTGGCCGGCTCGGCGCCGTAGAGCTTGATGATGTCCATCGTCGCCATGGCAAGGCCGGCGCCGTTGACCATGCAGCCGATATTACCGTCGAGCGCGACATAGGCGAGGTCGTATTTCGACGCCTCGATCTCCTTCTCGTCCTCTTCGGTGGTGTCGCGCAATTCGAGCACGTCCGGGTGGCGGAACAGCGCATTGTTGTCGAACGACACTTTTGCGTCGAGCACGCGCAGCCGGCCGCTCTTCATGACGATCAGCGGGTTGATCTCGAGCAGGCTCATGTCCTTCTCGACAAATGCCTTGTAGAGGATCGGAAACAGCGTGCCACCATCTTTGGCGGCGTCGCCGTCGAGCCTCAGTGCGGCGTTGAGCGTGTTCACATCGTCGGCCGTCACGCCCTTTTCCGGGTCGATGGCGACGGTGATGATCTTTTCCGGCGTGTCGTGGGCGACCGCCTCGATGTCCATGCCGCCCTCGGTCGAGACGACGAAGGCGACGCGCCCGACCGAGCGGTCGACCAGGATCGACAGATAGAGCTCGCGCTCGATGTCAGCGCCGTCCTCGATGTAGAGCCGGTTGACCTGCTTGCCGGCCGGGCCGGTCTGCTTGGTGACCAGCGTATGGCCGAGCATCTCCTTGGCGTTGGCGACGACCTCGGCCACCGACTTCGCCAGCCTGACGCCGCCCTTCGCATCGGCGCCGAGCTCCTTGAACTTGCCCTTGCCGCGGCCGCCGGCATGGATCTGGCTCTTGACCACATAGAGCGGGCCGGGCAGCGCCTTGGCGGCGGCTTCCGCCTCGCTCGCCTTGAACACCGGCACGCCCTCGGCCACCGGTGCGCCAAAACCTTTCAGCAGCGCCTTGCCCTGATACTCATGGATGTTCATGCGCTATGTCTCCAGCTTGTTTGGCGGGCTTGGTTGCCGGCTTATTTGGCCGCGAGATGCGGAGCGATCTTGACGCAGGCGTCGCACAGACCCTGCACCGCGGCGACCGAACTGTCGAACATCTTCTGTTCGCTTTTCGCCAGTTCGATCTCGATGATACGCTCGACGCCGCCGGCGCCGATCACCACGGGAACGCCGACATAGGTGTTCTTGACGCCATATTGGCCGGAAAGAAAGGCAGCACAGGGCAGCACCCGCTTCTTGTCCTTGAGATAGGCTTCGGCCATGGCGATGGCCGAGGCGGCGGGCGCGTAGAAGGCCGAACCGGTCTTGAGCAGGCCGACGATCTCGGCGCCGCCGTCGCGGGTGCGCTGCACGATCTGGTCGAGCCGCTCCTTCGAGGTCCAGCCCATCTTGATAAGGTCGGGCAGCGGGATGCCGGCAACGGTGGAATAGCGGATCATCGGCACCATGGAATCGCCGTGGCCACCGAGCACGAAGGCGGTGACATCCTCGACCGAGACCTTGAATTCCTCGGCCAGGAAATAACGGAAGCGCGAACTGTCGAGCACGCCGGCCATGCCGACGACATGGCTCTTCGGCAGGCCGGAAAACTTCTGCAGCGCCCAGACCATGGCGTCGAGCGGATTGGTGATGCAGATGACGAAGGCCTTCGGCGCGTATTTCTTGAGGCCGGCGCCGACCTGCTCCATCACCTTCAGATTGATGCCCAGAAGATCGTCGCGGCTCATGCCGGGCTTGCGCGGCACGCCGGCGGTGACGATGCAGACGTCGGCGCCCTCGATGCCGGCATAGTCGTTGACGCCGGTCAGCCTGGAGTCGAACCCATCGACCGGCGACGACTGCGCGATGTCCAGCCCCTTGCCTTGCGGGATGCCTTCGGCGATATCGAACAGCACGACGTCGCCGAGATCCTTCAGGCCGACCATGTGGGCGAGGGTGCCGCCGATCATGCCCGAGCCGATGAGCGCTATCTTGTTGCGTGCCATGTCAGGATGTTTCCCTTTGACTATGACGGCGCCCAAATCCTTGACGATTTGATGACGGCGTCGGAGGAAGAGGCCGGAATGCTGCGGAACCGCGAAATTCGCCGCACGCAATAGCCCCGGCCGTGCAAAAATTCAAACGATTATTTTGGAGTGAGTAATTTCAATCGGTTAGAAACAATGGGACTTACGTAAACGTAAAAGTTCTGAAGCCGGCTAGAGGAATTCTACACAATGGCATCTGAAATCAGAAGGCTGTTTCCGGGCGATGACGCCCTTGTGATGCGGGTTGCCGACGAGGTTTTCGATGAGCCGGTCAGGCCGGATCGACTCTCTGCCTATCTCGCGGCGCCCGGCCATTTCATGATCGTGGCCCTCGCCGACGGCGTCGTTATCGGCCAATGCGCCGCGATCGTCCACCGGCACCCGGACAAGGTGAGCGAACTCTACATAGACGAGGTCGGCGTGGCGCCGGCCTTTCAACGCCAGGGCATTGCGACGAGGATGCTCGACGCCATGTTCGCACTCGGTCGCGAGCATGGTTGTGAGGAGGCCTGGGTCGGCACCGAGCCGGACAATGTTGCTGCTCGCGCACTTTACGAGTCGCGAAAGGTGCCGCATGGGCCGGCGGAGGATTTTGTGATGTATGTTTATCGATTATAGACGCGGCGGGACGGACCCTTTTAACGATGGCTGGACAGGTGTGAAGGAGCGCTGCAGATCAGCCTGCTGGGCATCGGGCTCCTAGCCCTAAGCCTGCCGCGCCTCTGTCGATGATCCCCGCGCCTTCTGCCTTTCCACCCAATCCTCCAGCCAGTCGTGGCTCTGCATCTCGATCAGCCGCGATGCGGTGCGCTCGAACTCGAAGACCTCGTTGCCGCGCTTGGCCGTATAGAGCTGCGGCGGCGGTGCTGCGGCGCTCATCACCAGCCGCACATGATGATCGTAGAGCGTATCGACCAGCAGGATGAAGCGCTTGGCTTCGTTGCGCTTGCCTTCGCCGAGCACCGGCACATGGTCGATGAAGATGGTCGAGAAACGGCCGGCGATGGCAAGATAGTCACGGGCGCCGAGCGGCCTCTCGCAGAGATCAGCGAAGGAAAACCGCGCCGCCTCGCCGGCAGCACGCGGCACTACGACATGCCGGCCCTTCACCATCAGCATCGTCTCGGCCGTCGGCCTGCCATGCGTCATCACCGCCCAGGCGTCGTCGAGCGCATGGTCGGCGGCGGCATCGGCCGGGGTGACGTAGACCGGCATGCGGCTGAGCTTGTCGAGGCGGTAATCCTTGTCGGCGTCCAGCGCCAGCACCTGCGCGTGGCGCTCCAAGATAGCAACAAACGGCAAGAACAACTGACGGTTCAGGCCGTCACGGTAGAGCTCCTGCGGCGCGACATTGGAAGTGGCGACCAGCACCACGCCATTGGCAAACAACGCCGAAAACAACCTGGACAGGATCATCGCATCGGCGATGTCGGTGACCGAAAACTCGTCGAAGCACAGCACCCAGGCTTCCTCGGCCAGCGCGCGCGCCACCGGTGGGATCGGATCGTCCTCCTTGGCCGTGCCGTTCTTGCGAGCCTGCCGGTGCTTCTGGATGCGATCCTGCACGTCGGCCATGAAATCGTTGAAATGCACGCGGCGCTTGCGCCGCACCGGCAGCAGCTCGAAGAACATATCCATCAGCATGGTTTTGCCGCGGCCGACGCCGCCATGGATGTAGAGGCCCTTGACTGCCTCGTGCACTTCGCGCTTGCGGGCGAACAGCCACCCAAGTGCGCTTGATTTATGCGCCAGCCGCTTTGCCGATATTTCGTCGATCAGCCGGTCGAGCGCAGCGGCGATCCGCTCCTGCGCCGGGTCGCGCCCGATGGCGCCCGTCTCGACCAGATGGTCGTAGCGCTGCTTGACGGTCGCATGGGTCTGGAGGCCGTCACGCAGATGCATCGGTCACGTCGTTCTGCAGCAATTCCAGGAAAGTGTATAACGGTTTTCCGTCCGGAATTGCGTAACAATAGGGGCGGTTCGATTACCTTGTTAGCGAGATCGGCAGGCCGTTGGAAGTCTGGCCGTCGAATTTCTCGCCGCCCGAGGAATACAGCCGTGCCAGCGTGCCGCCGTTCTCGTCAAAGAGCGTCAGCTGTTTGCCGGCGACGTTCCAGGATTTGATGCCGTCGAGCGGCGCCGGGCAATGCAGCGGTCCGGCGCGATAGCCCGAGCCGAATTTGGTCTGCGGCGTCGCCACCTGACAGCTCTGGCCGGACACGCTTGCCTTCCACACGCCGGCGACGCTGGAGGCGGTCAGGTCGGCCGCGCCGGCCGGCGCCGTCCCGTCGGGCGGCAACGAGGCGACCTGGGTGTTCTGCGGCGCGGTTGGAAATTTCGACGGATCGGCCGGGCCGGGTGTCGCCGGGGGCGGCAGCTGGTTTGCAGTCACCTTGCCGGCGGGCGCAGCTTCCAGCGGCGCCGGCTGCTGCTCGTCCATTGATGAGAACCGCGAGGTTGAACAGCCGCTCGCAACGAGCGCGGCCAGCGATACGGCCAGCAGGCCGGTTTTCGAAAATCTCATTCTTCAACCTCCGTCGGATCCGGCTGGGGGGTGCCGTCCGCGCAATGTCCCTCTCACCAAGATGGAGAAGGTGGCGAAATTTCAACCCGATATGGTTAAAATACGGTTTGCGCCGCTAATGTTGCAAATTTATCGCAAAATGCACATTGCCTGGCTGATACCTCCGGGTCGGTGCGATACGGCGCGCCGGCTCCAAATCCTTGACGTTCACCTCAAATGCTTGCGCCAGTTGGCTCCGGCATTATCTCTTGGCGATCAGCAAACTGCAGGGAGCCGATTTCTTGGCCGCGAGAAAGAGAGCCGCCAACCGCTATTACAGCGGCCCGCCCAGCGATCATTTCGACGGCACCTTGTTCTTCAATCCCGACGGCCGGCCGCCGGGTCGCTTTGCCGATCTGTTGAAATGGCAATTGAGCGGCGAGCGCTCGAAATGGCCGGCGGCGAATCCGAGTCCGTTTCCACCGGCAAGACCGGTCGAGCGGATCGATGGTGCAGCGCTCCGCCTCACCATGGTCGGCCATTCCTCGCTGCTCGTCCAGACAGCCGGCCTGAACATCCTTACCGATCCGGTCTGGTCGCGGCGTGTCTCGCCAATCTCGTTCGCCGGGCCGAAACGCGTCAATCCGCCGGGCATCGCCTTTTCCCATCTGCCGCCGATCGACCTCGTGCTGGTCAGCCACAACCATTACGACCATCTCGACCTCGCCACGCTGAAGCGCCTGAAGGCAAGGCACGACCCGCTACTGCTGACGCCGCTCGGCAACGACGCCATCATCGGCGCTGCCGTTCCCGGTATGCGGCTTTCCGCGCATGACTGGGGCGATCGGGTCGATATCGGCGATGACGTCGCCGTGCATGTCGAGCCGGTGCACCACTGGTCGGCCCGCGGTACTCGCGACCGGCGCATGGCGCTGTGGGCGGGTTTCGTCGTCGAAACGCCAAGTGCAAAGATCTATTTTGCCGGCGATACCGGCTTCCACGGCGGTATCAACTACCGGCTGATGGCTGAAAAGCATGGCGGCTTCCGCCTCGCCATCCTGCCGATCGGCGCCTACGAGCCGCGCTGGTTCATGGCGCCGCATCACCAGGATCCGGAGGAGGCGGTGCAAGGCATGCTTTTGTGCAACGCTGGCTATGCCGCCGGCTGCCACTGGGGCACATTCCGGCTCACCAACGAGCCGATCGACGAGCCGGCCAGAAAGCTCGGCGAAGCACTTGGAGCCGCCGGTCTGCCGCGGGATCGTTTCCGTGCCTTGCAGCCGGGCGAAGTCTGGGACGTGCCAGAGGTTTAGCGCGGCGGCTGGCCTGACGGCGAAGGCGGCTGCAAAGCTTCCATATGCCTGGCTATATGGGCGGCGTCGCGGCCCACATATGAAAGAAGGCCGGAGCCGAAGGTATGCATCCAATGAAGGCCAAGAAAGTATAGGCCGGGAAAGGCTGTCACGCCACGCTGTTGAATAGGTGCGTTGCGCGAATCGAAAATTGGTAAATCGATCCAGTTATAGTCGAAGCGATATCCCGTTCCCCAGATGACCGAGCCGACGTTCTCGCCGGAGATATCCACTGACCGGGCGCCGCCGACTTCCGCCAGGATTGGCGTTGCTGAGCGTTCATTGCCATCGCTGATGTGGTCCGAGACTTCAGGTTTCTCTGCCAACGCCTCTGCCGCGGAGACAAAATCGTCATAGGACCTATCGGCTTCAGCCAATATCTGCGAGGCATCCCCGGCCACCAACAGTTTTCCATCGGCGCACCCGAGTACACGTCGCAGCACCACTCCACCATCGTGTGCAAAACGGCGGACGTTCATATCGTAACCGCCGTTGACACCGGTTACGACGGTCGAGGGGGGATACCGCCGCTCCGGGAAACTATCGATAGTGATCTCGAAACGTCCCATTTTGTCGAACCACCACAAAACATCCTGGCCGCGATAGCGCCGCGGCACCCGACGATGCGGACTGACCGAAAGATAGACATCGCGCCCGGATTGCTGGAGTTCATCCGCAATCTGGCTGCCGGATGCACCACTGCCCACCACCAGCACCACTCCGGGGGGAAGCTCGTCGGGGTTGCGGTACCTCGAAGCGTGAACCTGGTAAACGGATCGAGGCAAATCCTTGGCCGCCGCCGGTACCATCGAACGCTGGAAAGGGCCCGTCGCCACAACGACATTGCGGGCCGTCATGCTGCCGGCGTTTGTCTCCAACGCATAATCGCCGGTATCCCTGTGTCGGAGCTTCGTGACCTCCACACCCTCGCGAACCGGAGCTGCAATTTTTGCCGCATAGTGCTCGATGAACCGCGTGATGGCGGTGTGGTGGGCGAATCCTTCCGGTTCAGGGTCCTGATAAGAAACCCCAGGAAGCTCTATTGCCTGGTTGATGAATTGAAACCGAAGCGAATCCCAACGCTCAGTCCGCCAGCGTCCGGCAATACGCGCGCGTTCCAACACGACATGCTCACGTTCATATTGGTGAAGATAGTAACTCATGGCGAGCCCCGCCTGGCCGCCACCAATAATGATCGTGTCCCAACGCTCAGTCATTGGAAAACTCTATCGCCGGCCCGCCAAACACGTCGTCAGCTTACGGTCTCGGTGCGGTGAAGATCATGGGTAAGACGAAAAAACGGATCCAAGATTGCTTAGCAGCGAAATATCCATTCCCGGACGTCAAATCGACACAACGGTAGCGTTCATTCAACACCATGACAACATTGCATCCGTAGCTGCATATCACAGCCAGGTCCTCGACCCGCCCAGCCACCGCAGGGAACCCAAGCCCTCGCAGAAGCGTTTGTAGGTGTTCAAACCTGCCGGCTGCGAGGTGTCTCTCATGATCAGGTGGATCATCATTCTTTTGATTATCGCGGCCGCGGCAAGCCTGCTCGGCATGCCGGCACTGGCTGGAGCCGCCGCAACCGGCGCCCGCATCCTCATCGGCATCGTGCTGATCATCTTCCTGCTGATCGTGCTTGGCGTATTCGCGGTGACCTGAAAAGCATGCCGCACTGGTAATTTCGGCCGGTATCCGCCATATAGGCGCCAAATCGGCAAGAGACCTTTCGATCCATGGCAAGCGCGGCCCCTTTCGCCAAGATGAACGGTATCGGCAACGAAATCATCGTTGCCGATATGCGTGGCCGTGCCGATCGCGTAACGCCTGCGGCAGCCGTCGCGCTTAATGCCGACGCCGCGACCAGGTTCGACCAGATCATGGCGATCCACGATCCCAGGACGCCGGGCACCGCCTTTTTCATCGACATCTTGAATTCCGACGGAACCAGTGCGCAAGCCTGCGGCAACGGCATGCGCTGTGTCGTCCAGGCGCTCGCCGCCGAGACGGGCCAGAAGACATTTGCCTTTGAAACAGTCGCCGGCATCCTCAATGCCGAGGAACATGCCGACGGAATGATCTCGGTCGACATGGGCAAGCCGCGCTTTGGCTGGCGGGACATCCCGCTGGCCGAGGAGTTTCGCGACACCCGCATGATCGAACTGCAGATCGGCCCGATCGATGCGCCGGTACTGCATTCGCCGTCGGTCGTCTCGATGGGCAATCCGCACGCCATCTTCTGGGTCGACCGCGACGTCCGGTCCTATGAACTCGAGCGCTTCGGCCCGCTGCTCGAAAACCACCCGATCTTCCCTGAGCGCGCCAACGTCACCATCGCGCAAGTGACTTCGCCGGAGACCATGGCCATCCGCACCTGGGAGCGCGGCGCCGGACTGACCAAGGCCTGCGGCTCGGCTGCTTGCGCCGCCGTGGTCGCCGCGGCCCGCACCCGGCGCACCGGCCGCAGCGTCACGCTGATGACGCCCGGCGGCGGCTCGCTGCACGTCCTGTGGCGCGACGACGACCACGTCATCCTGACCGGTGCCGCCGAATGGGAATTTTCCGGCAGCTTCGATCCGTCGACCGGGGCGTGGGCGCGCGACACCGAAAGCGCCGCCTGATGGCTCCTCGTGGCAACAGGGGTATCGACGTCGTCACCTTCGGCTGCCGGCTGAACACCTATGAATCCGAGGTGATGCGGCGTGAAGCCGAAAGTGCGGGCCTCGGCGGGCTCGAAGGCGGCGCTATCATCTTCAACACCTGCGCCGTCACCGGCGAGGCGGTGCGCCAGGCCAAGCAGTCGATCAGAAAAGCCCGCCGTGAGAACCCGGCCGCCCGCATCATCGTCACCGGCTGCGCCGCGCAGACCGGCCCGAAGGATTTCGTCGCCATGGACGAGGTCGATCTCGTCCTCGGCAATGAGGAGAAGCTGAAGGCGCATTCATATCGCGCGCTGCCGGATTTCGGCGTCAACGACACCGAAAAGGCGCGCGTCAACGATATCTTTTCGGTGCGCGAAACGGCCACCCACATGGTCGACGCCATCGAGGGCCGGGCGCGCGCTTTTGTCCAGGTGCAGAACGGCTGCGACCACCGCTGCACCTTCTGCATCATTCCCTACGGTCGCGGAAATTCGCGCTCGGTCCCGATGGGCGCCGTGGTTGAGCAGGTCAAGCGACTCGCCGGCAATGGTTATGCCGAGATCGTGCTGACGGGCGTCGACATGACCAGTTTTGGCGCCGATCTGCCGGGCGCACCGAAGCTCGGCAAATTGGTCAAGACCATCCTGAAGCAGGTGCCAGACGTGAAACGCCTGCGGCTTTCTTCCATCGATTCGATCGAGGCCGACGACGATCTGCTGGACGCCATCGCCACCGAGCCGAGGCTGATGCCGCATCTGCACCTGTCGCTGCAATCGGGTGACGACATGATCCTGAAGCGGATGAAGCGCCGGCACAGCCGCGACCAGTCGATCCGCTTTTGCGAGGATGTGCGCAAACTGCGCCACGGCATCGTTTTCGGCGCCGACATCATCGCCGGCTTCCCGACGGAGACGGATGCCATGTTCGAAAACTCGCTGGAGATCGTCGAGGAATGCGGCCTGACGCATCTCCATGTCTTCCCGTTTTCGCCGCGCCAGGGCACGCCCGCCGCGCGCATGCCGCAGCTTCGCCGCGAAATGGTCAAGCAGCGCGCCGCACGGTTGCGCGCCGCCGGCGAGGTCGCCTACCGCCGTCACCTTTCCTCGCTCGCTGGCACACGCCAGTCGATCCTGGTCGAGCGCGATGGGCTCGGCCGCACCGAAGGGTTTACGCTGGCCGTGTTGTCAGCCGGGGCGCCGGGCGACATCGTCGAGGCTGATATCGCCGGCAATGACGGTATCAGACTGATCGCCGCGCCGCTTGCCGCCCGCGCCGCCTGAGAGCGCAAGACATGGCCGGGTTTTTCAAGAAGATATTTTCGTTCGGCAAGAAGGAAGTTGTCGAGGAGCGGCCCGACGAGACCGCACCGCTGCCGCCGATCAAATGGGACGAACTGGAGGCGCTGAAGCCGGCGGCCGAGCAGGCCGTCCCGGAGTTTTTGAAACGCGAAGAGTCGCGGCCCGAGGCAGACACTGCGCCTCCGCCGTCTGTCGAGACGGAAGCGCCGCCCGCGCCGCAGCCACCGCTCGAACCCGCACCAACCATTCCGCCCGAGCCAGAGATCCAGCCGGAGTCGGAAACGCCTGCTGAGGAGCCGGAAGAAATCCCGGCCGAGCTTGTTATTCCCGAGCCGGAGCAGCCGGAGATTGTCCAGACTGAGCCTCGGTCATCGGAAGCTGGCGCTGCCCCTCATCCGCCTGCCGGCACCTTCTCCCCGTATGGTGACGGGGAGAAGGGGGCTGATCGGCAGGCCGAGCCTCCTTTTGAAAGCGATGAAGAAGAAGCTGCAACGCTGACGTCCCCCTCTCTCCGTCCTTCACGGGGGTCCGGAGGACCGGCGAGACAAGCGGCTCGCCCCGGAACGGGAAAGGGTGAGGGGCAGCGCGAACCTCTGCAAGATACCGCACCGCCCGCCGAGAGCCCCTCCGCAGCGCCCGAAGCGCCGCCGGCCGAAATCCCGCCTCCGCTCCGCCAGCCCGCCCCGGTCGAAACGAAACCGGTCTTGACCGAGATTGCGCCCGAACCAGAGGCCATTCCGCAACCATCGCCGGAGCCAAAACCTGCCCCCGGCAAGGTGACCGTAACCAAGAAGGTCGAGCAGAAGGCCGAGCCGCAAAGAGCGCCCGAACCGGCGCCGAGGCGCTCCTGGTTCCAGCGCATGCGAGACGGGCTTGCCCGCTCTTCCAGGGAGTTGTCCGGCAACATCGCCGGCGTCTTCACCAAGCGCAAGCTCGACGAGGACACGCTGCAGGACCTGGAGGATGTGCTGATCCGCGCCGATCTCGGCATGGAGACGGCTTTGCGCGTTACCGACGCGCTCTCCGCCAGCCGCTACGGCAAGGATGTCTCCGAGACGGAAGTCCGCGCCATCATGGCGGCGGAGGTGGAGAAGGTGCTGACCCATGTCGCCATGCCGCTGGAACTCGACCTCAGCCACAAGCCGCATGTCATCCTGGTCGTCGGCGTCAACGGCACGGGGAAAACCACGACCATCGGCAAGCTCGCCGCAAAGCTGACCGATGGCGGCCTCTCGGTGATGCTCGCCGCCGGCGACACTTTCCGCGCCGCCGCGATCGAGCAGTTGAAGATCTGGGGCGAGCGCACCAACTCGCCGGTCATTGCCTCGAAGCTCGGCGCCGACGCCGCCGGCCTCGCTTACGACGCCTTCGAGCGGGCGAAGGAGGCCGGCTCCGACGTGCTGATCATCGACACCGCCGGGCGGCTGCAGAACAAGACCGAACTGATGGCGGAACTGGAAAAGATCGTCCGCGTGCTGGGCAAGCTCGATCCGGAAGCGCCGCACACCGTGCTGCAGACGGTCGATGCCACCACCGGCCAGAATGCGCTCAACCAGGTCGAGATCTTCCGCAATGTCGCCGGCGTCAACGGCCTGGTGATGACCAAGCTGGACGGCACGGCGCGCGGCGGTATTCTGGTGGCGATCGCGGCAAAGCACAAATTGCCGGTCTACTTCATCGGCGTCGGCGAACAGGTCGACGACCTCGAACCCTTTTCCGCAAGCGAGTTCGCCAGGGCGATCGCTGGCGTGGCTTGACGAGCATGATCCCGAAAAGTTGCAGACTTTTTGGATTGGATCGTGCGTAAGAAGGATCCCATGAACCCACCCATCCTCGAACGCGACCTGTCCGATCCGCGACGCAAGGCGTTGAACCCCGGCCTGAAATTCCTGCTCGAACTCGGGCCTGGTCTGGTGTTCTTTTTCACCACCATCCGCGGCGCGTGGCTTGTCGGGAAATTCCCGATCCTCAGCCATATCGGCGAGCCTATCCTGATTGCCACAGCGTTCTTTATGGTGGCGACGGCGCTGTCGCTCAGCGTTTCGTGGATTTTGACGCGCAGCTGGCCGATCATGCCGCTGGTCTCGGCCATCGTCGTGTTTGTGTTTGGTGCGCTGGCGCTGTGGCTGCAGGACAAGACCTTCGCTTTCATGAAGCCGACAATCATCAACAGCCTGTTCGGCATCACGCTGCTTGGCGGGTTGGCGTTTGGCAGATCGCTGTTGGGCTATGTCTTTGATTCCGCCTTCAATCTCGACGCCGAAGGCTGGCGCAAGCTCACTTTCCGATGGGGGCTTTTCTTCCTTTTTCTGGCTGTGCTGAACGAGGTCGTGTGGCGCGATTTTTCTGAGGAAACCTGGCTTTATTTTAAGGTCTGGGGCACGATTCCCATTACCCTTGTCTTCACGTTAAGCCAAATGCCGTTGATCCTGCGCCACTCGCTCGAGGACAAGGCCGCCAAGGAAGAGAAAGCCGGCAAATAGAGCAATTCCAGGAAAAGTGTGTAGCGGTTTTCCGGGGAAAAGCGCGTAGCGCTTTCCCTAGGGAATTGCGTCAGAATAGGAGGAGAGGGGCATGGAATTCATCACCACGCGCGACGAGTTGAGGACGATCTACAAGACGCCTCGGCCGACCGACGGTTCGATCCGCAAGGAACTGAAGGCATTGGACGGCCACTGCCGTTCCTTCATCGGCAAGAGCCCCTTCGTGCTGATCGGCTCGTCCGACGGCGCCGGCAATGCCGATGTGACGCCGAAGGGCGACAGGCCGGGCTTCGTAACAGTGCTCGACGAGAAGACCATCGCCATCCCCGACCGGCCCGGCAACAACCGGCTCGACACGCTGGAGAACATCCTTCTCAATCCCTCGATCGGGCTGCTCTTCCTCATTCCCGGCATGAACGAAACGCTGCGTGTCAATGGCGATGCCCGCATCACGGTCGATGCGTCATTGCGTGAGCGGCTGGCGGTCGACGGCAAGGCACCGCAAAGCGTCGTCGTGGTGACGGTCAAGGCCGCCTACATGCATTGCGCCAAGGCCTTCATGCGCTCCGAATTGTGGAAGCCGGAGAGCTGGTACGACCGCGCGACGCTGCCGACGCTCGGCCAGATCCTGCGCGACCAGTTGGCGCTCGCCGATTCGGCCGAGGCGACCGACCGCTGGCTGGAAGAGGAATACAGAGAGACCATGTGGTAGTGTGCCCGGCGACGAATCGCTCAAGCCGGTTTCCATTCCTTTGCTCAGCATCCTCGCCATCTCCGGCAGCCTGCGCGCCGCCTCGACCAATTCGGCCCTGGTCGCGGCACTCGCGCAAAACGCGCCGCTGGACTGTCACGTCTCCGTCTACGATGGGCTTGCCCGGCTGCCGATTTTCAACCCCGACGACGAGGGCGAGCGGACGCCGCCGCAAGCAGCGGCGCTGATCGACGCGGTCACCGCCGCTGACGGCGTCATCGTCTCCTGCCCGGAATATGCCCATGGTGTGCCAGGCGGCCTGAAGAACGCGCTCGACTGGCTGGTGTCGCGCGATGCAGCCGTCGGCAAACCGGCCATGCTGGTACATGCCTCGCCGCGCTCGCTGTTTGCCCGCGCCGCACTTGCCGAGATCATGCGGACAATGTCTTTCGCGCTCTATGAGGAAGCAGCGCTCGAAATCGCGTTGCTCGGCAAGAAGCCGCCGGAGGTGGAGAAAATCCTGGCGGAACCGGAAAACCGGCTGGCGATGCGCAGCGCCGTTTCGGCCTTCGCGGGCTTCATCCGCTCGCGTTAAGTGGCGCCCATCGTGCTGTCGTATCCCAGGGCAGAGCGAACGCGAAGCGAGCGTCGGCGATCCTTCGCGCCCCCCTCTGTCCTGCCGGACATCTCCCCCACAAGGAGGGAGATTGGCCGTCATCCCTGCTTTCGCCAATCTCCAACGTTGAAAGAAGGGCCATGCGGCGAAGCTGCCGATCTCCCCCCAAGTGGGGGAGATGCCCGGTAGGGCAGAGGGGGGCGCTGTCCCGCAGGCCTCTCGCAAACTTCCGCACTGCCGCTGTGCTCGTCGAGAAATCAGCCCTTGCCCCTCCGCGTCTCGACGTCGGTCTCGCCGACGAACCAGTCGCGTGCAGCGACCTCCTCGAACACCACCCAGACATCGTTGCTGGTCAGGCCGGTGGCGCCGGTGATGGCCGCCGTCACCTGGGCGGTGATCGCGGCCTTTTTTCCGGCCGGGTCGTCGGCAATCACCTCCTTGACCAGGCGGATGTTTACGAATGGCATGGTGCCCTCCCTTGGATATGCTTGGCGGCCGCTCAAAATGTCTTGGCGCCGTTGACCATGAGCCGGACCATGTAGAGCGAGGTCGTGCCGGCGATGTAGAGGCAGTTCAGCTTGTTGCCGCCGAACACGCAATTGGCGACGACTTCCGGTACCTTGACCTTGCCGATCAGCGTCCCGTCTGGATCGTAGCAATGGACCCCGTCGGCGGCACTGGTCCAGATGCGGCCGTCCGCATCCAGCCTGAAACCGTCGAACAGGCCGGCGGTGCAGTCAGCAAAGACCTTTTCGCCGGACACCGTCTTGCCGCCCTGGCCGACATTGAACACCCGGATGTGCGCCGGGTTTTGGGCGCCATGCGTGCGGCCGGTGTCGGCGACATAGAGCTTGCTCTCGTCGAGCGAGAAGGCGAGCCCGTTTGGCCTGACCATGTCGGTGATCACCGCCTCGGTCTCGCCGGTGCCGGGATCGACCCGGTAGACATGGCAGGCCCCGATCTCGCTTTCGGCCTTGTCGCCCTCGTAATCGGTATCGATGCCGTAGCTCGGATCGGTGAACCAGATCGAGCCGTCGGACTTGACCACCGCGTCATTGGGCGAGTTCAGCCGCTTGCCGCGCCATTTGTCGGTTATGGTGATGACCGAGCCGTCATGCTCGGTGCGGCTGACGCGGCGGCCGGAATGCTCGCAAGTAACCAGCCGTCCTTGCCGGTCGACGGTGTTGCCGTTGGAATTGCCGGATGGCTGACGGAACACGCTGACGCTGCCGTCGGTCTCGTCGTAGCGCAGCATGCGATTGTTCGGGATGTCGGACCAGACCACATAGCGCCCGGCCGCAAACCAGGCCGGCCCCTCCGCCCATCGGCAGCCGGTAAACAGCCTGTCCACCTGTGCGTTGCCGTTGAACAGCCGCGAAAAGCGCGGATCGAGAACTTCGTAGAATTCGCTGGCCATGGTTCCTCCCGGTATCAGTCGCTTGGCGAGCCGCGATCAAGCCAGCCTGCGATCGATATGGCAAGATCGATGATGCGTCAGAAGCAAGCGAATGCTGGGCCGGACGGCAGGTCACATCCCGTTAACCGGCTATGCGCCCAGCGCAATGGTGCATTGCAACATCTTATTTTTGCAACGCACCATAACTATGTCATGCTTCGTATCGATCAAGGGAGGAACAACTGGCCGCGAAATGCGGCGCAAAAGGAAACTCGCTATGATCATCGACAGCCTCATGAGCCGCGCTCGCGCCAGCATCGCCAAGCGCCGGCATTACAACCGCCTCGTCGCCGAAATCGACAGCTTCAGCAGCCGCGACCTCGCCGACATGCGCGCCGACCGCTCAGAAATGCTCTATCAGGTCCACAAGCAGATCTACGGCTGAGTCTTCGGTCGACCTATCACGATCGGCGGGCATCAGCCCGGCACGGCCAGCGCCTTCTCGATCTCCGGCAGCAGCAGCGTCTGCGCCGAGTCCGGCGTCAGCGGCCCGACATGCTTGTAGGCGATCTTGCCATCCTTGCCGATGACGAAGGTCTCCGGCACGCCGTAGACACCCCAGTCGATCGCCGTGCGCCCGGCCTGGTCGACGCCGATCGCCTGGAACGGATTGCCGAGATCGCCAAGGAACCGACGGGCGTTTTCCGGCTGGTCCTTGTAGTTCAGCGCTGCCATGACGAAGCGTCTGTCCTGCGACAGCGCCAGCAGCACCGGATGCTCGTCGCGGCACGGCGCGCACCAGGACGCGAAGACGTTGACCAGCGTCACCTTGCCGGCGAACTGTTTTGAATCGAGGCCCGGCAAATTGGTGCCTTCGAGCGCCGGCAGATTGGTCTGCGGCGCCGGCAGGCCGATCAGTGCCGACGGCACTTCCGAAACGTCGCGCCCGGACAACAGCTGCGCCAGGAACAATCCCGTCAGCCCGAGAAAGACCAGCAGCGGCAGCAGCACGATCAGGCGGCGGCGCGCCGGAGTTTCCGTTTCCGTGCTCATGATTTTGCTGCCTTGTCGGAGCGCCGGCGCACGCCGGACGCCTCCAGCTCGGCGAGCTCTCGCTTGCGGCCGCGCTGGTCGAGCAGGATCCAGCCAACCAGCCCGGCCAGCACCACGGCCGTAATGGCATAGGCGGCGGTGACATAAAGGGCGTGCACGCTCATTTTCCCGATCCAAGGCTTCTCACGGCGAAATTCATAGCCTCACCGGCTGTTTGCCGCAATGAACGGGTCTGCGGCAGATTTGCGGTTATCGCAAGCCGAAGGTCACTGCGAAAGCAAAACACCTGATATGTTTTTGATACGCATGTATTGGCACGTGAGGGACAGCCTGACAGCTCCTTCGCAGGTAAGCAGGATTCTACCGGCGTCATCCCACATCCTGATTGCACTGGAGCCATGGCTCTGGAACTTGCGAAGGCTAATGGATTCGACCGCGATGAACTCAAGCCCGAAAGACACGGCATTGAACGCCGCCCATTTGGCGGGAGGCCGGTAGGGGAGGACGGTCGAGATGAAGGAAAGGTGCATGCTAGGCCCGTTGCGGTCCATCTTGGCCCCGGTAACCTCGACGGAGGACAGATCGGGGTAGTTGCCGTAGATGGTCTGGAGAAAGATCGGGTTCTCTATGCGCAGCGGCCACATCAATCCGTTCCGTGCCGCAGCGCCAGCGCCGCTGCCACCGGCCCGAGCACGGCAAGAAACAGGGTCAGCGCGGTAAGAATGAGGAAGGGCTGCAGGAAGGGATCGGGGTCCGCCACCGCGCCATAGCTTGCCGATACGCCGAAGATCAGCACGGGAATGGTCAGCGGCAGCACCAGCACCGAGATCAGCAGCCCGCCGCGCGGCAATGCTACCGCCACCGCGGCACCGGCGGCACCGATGAAGGTGATCGCCGGCGTGCCTACCAGAAGCGTCAGCGCCGTGGCACCGATGCCGATGGGCTCCATGTTCATGAACAGGCCGAGCAGGGGAGCCGCGATGACCAGCGGCAACACGCTACCCGCCCAATGCGCCAGGCATTTCGTCAGCACGGTCAGGGCCAGCATGTGCCGGTCGTTGCCAAGCACCAGAAGATCGAGCGAGCCGTCCTCGCGGTCAGCCTGGAACAGCCGGTCGAGGCCGAGCAGGCAGGCCAGCAAGGCGGCGATCCACAGGATCGCCGGGCCGATGCGGGCCAGCAGCTTCAGGTCGGGACCGACGCCGAAGGGGATGGTCGCGATAACGGCGAGAAAGAAAATCACGCCAGTCAGCGCCCCGCCGCCGGCGCGGATACTTAAGCGGATGTCGCGGAGAAAGAGGGCTAGCATGATGTGAGATGCTTTCGCCCAGGCACCCCCATCACAAGCTCCCTCGCCCCCTCCAGCCCCAGCGGCAAATGCGTGGCCGCAACCACGATCCCCCCACCATCGAGATGCTTCCGCAGTAGCCCGCCGAATCTCTCCTCCGAAGCCTTGTCCAGTCCCGCCGTCGGCTCATCGAGCAGCCACAATGGCCGATGACTGACCAGCAGTTTTGCGATCGCGGCGCGGCGGCGCTGGCCGGTCGAGAGATAGCCGAACGGCAGATGGCCGATGCCGCCCAACCCGACGGTCTCCAGCGCCTCTTCAACACCCCTGGAACCCGCGCCCGAAAAATCGCGCCAGAAGCACAGATTCTCCTTAACGGTGAGTGCGCTCTTCATCGCGTCGAGGTGGCCGAGATAGTGACAGGCCGAGGCGGCCGACGGAAAGTCTTCGCCACCACCTTCGAACCGCACACGGCCTGCCGCCACCGGCAACAGTCCGGCGATGATCCTGAGCAGCGTCGATTTGCCGGCGCCGTTCGCGCCGGTGACGACCAACGCCTGGCCATCCCCCAGCGCGAATTCGATGCCGGAAAATACCGTCTCGCCGCCGCGTTCGCCGCCCAGATTTTCGGCGATCAGCCGCATCCGTTCCCCTTCGCCGAAAGTTCAAGCGCGGCTTCGGTGCGCCGCAGCAAAAATGGCAATTCCGTGTCTAGAACTATTCCAGAAAATTCTCTATATCCGCATCATCCGTGCCAGCGGTCGGCACGGGAACCGAATTTGCGCCGAACCAGCGCGCGTGCCGCCTTGAACGGCCCGGACGCTTGGGAACGGATAGCGGAAATGGCCGTACCCGCACCTTTGCGCGTGATTTGCATGCCCACTGGCGTCCGTTCCCTCCCCGGCAACCGACAGTTAGGGATCGCACGTGTCCAAATCACTCGACAGCTTCAATTGCCGCCGCACGCTGACCGCCGGCGGCGCCGAGTACATCTACTATGACCTTGTCGAGGCCGAAAAGAACGGCCTCACCGGCATCGCTCAATTGCCCTATTCGATGAAGGTGCTGCTGGAGAACCTGCTGCGCAACGAGGACGGCCGTTCCGTCACCAAGGAGAGCATCCAGGCGGTCGCCGGCTGGCTGACAGACCGGGGCACTGCCGGCGTCGAGATCGCCTATCGCCCGGCCCGCGTGCTGATGCAGGATTTCACCGGCGTTCCGGCTGTGGTCGACCTTGCCGCCATGCGCGACGCCATGGCCTCGCTCGGCGGCGACCCGCAAAAAATCAATCCGCTGGTGCCGGTCGATCTGGTCATCGACCATTCGGTCATCGTCGACGAATTCGGCACGCCGCTGGCTTTCGCCCGCAATGTCGAGCTTGAGTATGAGCGCAATGAGGAACGCTACAAATTCCTGAAATGGGGCCAGCAGGCGTTCCGCAATTTCCGCGTCGTGCCGCCCGGCACCGGCATCTGCCATCAAGTCAACCTTGAGTACCTCGGCCAGGTCGTGTGGACCAACAGCGAAGATGGCGAGACCACCGCCTATCCCGACACCTGCGTCGGCACCGATTCGCACACCACCATGATCAACGGCCTCGGCGTGCTCGGCTGGGGCGTCGGCGGCATCGAGGCCGAGGCCGCGATGCTCGGCCAGCCGGTTTCCATGCTGTTGCCCGAAGTGATCGGCTTTCGCCTCACCGGCAGGCTGAGGGAAGGCGTCACCGCCACCGACCTGGTGCTCACCGTCACGCAGATGCTGCGCAAGAAGGGCGTCGTCGGCAAGTTCGTCGAATTCTTCGGTCCGGGCCTGTCCAACATGACGCTGGCCGATCGTGCCACCATCGGCAACATGGCGCCGGAATATGGTGCCACCTGCGGCTTCTTCCCGGTCGACAGCGAAACCATCCGCTACCTCACTATGTCCGGCCGTGACGAAAGCCGCATCGCCCTGGTCGAGGCTTATTCGAAGGCGCAAGGCCTATGGCGCGACGTCGGCTCGGCCGATCCGGTCTTCACCGATCTGCTCGAGCTCGATCTCGGCAGTGTCGTCCCGTCGATGGCCGGCCCGAAGCGGCCGGAAGGCCGCGTGGCACTTGAAGACATTCCGGCCGGCTTCGACAAGGCCATGGAGACCGAGTACAAGAAGGCCGCCGAAATCGACAAGCGCTATGCCGTCGAGGGCACGGACTACGATCTTGGCCATGGCGATGTCGTCATCGCCGCCATTACCTCCTGCACCAACACCTCGAACCCGAGCGTGCTGATCGGCGCCGGGCTGTTGGCGCGCAACGCCAACCGGCTCGGCCTCAAGCAGAAGCCGTGGGTCAAGACCTCACTGGCGCCGGGCAGCCAGGTCGTCGCCGAATATCTGGAGAAATCCGGTCTGCAGAAGGAGCTCGACCAGATCGGCTTCAACCTGGTCGGCTTCGGCTGCACCACCTGTATCGGCAATTCCGGCCCGCTGCCGGCGCCGATCTCCAAGACCATCAACGATAAGGGCTTGATTGCTGCGGCAGTCTTGTCCGGCAACCGCAATTTCGAAGGCCGCGTCTCGCCCGACGTGCAGGCGAACTATCTCGCCTCGCCGCCGCTGGTCGTCGCCCACGCGCTGGCCGGGACCGTGACCAAGGATCTGACCACCGAGCCGCTCGGCGAGGATCGCAACGGCAATCCGGTCTATCTCAAGGACATCTGGCCGAGTTCAGTCGAGATCCAGGAATTCATCGAGAAGAATGTCACGCGCGAATTGTTCGCCCGCAAATATGCCGACGTCTTCAAGGGCGACGAGTACTGGCAGAACGTCAAGGCGCCGGAAGGCCAGACCTATGCCTGGGACGACAATTCGACCTATGTGCAGAACCCACCCTATTTCGCCGGCATGACATCAGGCTTCGGCAAGATCGGCGATATCAAGGGCGCGCGTGTGCTCGGTCTGTTCGGCGATAAGATCACCACCGACCACATTTCGCCGGCCGGTTCGATCAAGGCGGCCTCCCCGGCCGGCAAGTACCTCACCGACCACGGCGTCGGCGTCGCCGATTTCAACCAGTATGGCACGCGCCGCGGCAACCACGAGGTGATGATGCGCGGCACCTTCGCCAACATCCGCATCCGCAACCACATGCTGGGCGAGAACGGCCGCGAGGGCGGCTACACCATCCATTACCCGTCGAAGGAAGAGGAATCGATCTACGACGCCGCCATGCACTACAAGAAGGAGGGCGTGCCGCTGGTCATCTTCGCCGGCGTCGAATATGGCAACGGCTCGTCGCGCGACTGGGCGGCCAAGGGTACGAATCTGCTCGGTGTCCGCGCGGTCATCGCCCAGTCCTTCGAGCGCATCCACCGCTCCAACCTGGTCGGCATGGGCGTAATCCCCTTCGTCTTCGAGGAAGGCACCTCGTGGGCCTCGCTCAACCTCAAGGGCGACGAACTGGTCGAGATCGACGGACTGAGCAACATCAAGCCGCGGCAGAAGATGATCGCCAGGATCACCTATGGCGACGACAGCGTCAAAGAGGTTCCGATCATCTGCCGCATCGATACGCTGGACGAGCTCGACTACTTCAAGAATGGCGGCATCCTGCAATACGTGCTGCGCGACCTTGCGGCTTAAGGGAGTAGGGCAATAAGGGAGTAGGGCAGTAGGGGAAGCAAGGACAAGCACCTACTGCCCTACTGCCCTACTTTGGCTTTCCAAACCGCGCTGTCGCCGCCAGCAGCACGCCGAGCATCAGCCCGTTGAGGATGTGCCACAGGAAATGCGTGCCGAGCGGAAAGCCGCCGCAGACCAGCGGATCGATCATCCGGCAGACGACCGACACGACGAAGATCGCCGAACCCGCCAGATTGTACCAGCCGGCACGATTGCCGCTGGCCGCCACCCAGGCGCCGAAGAAGGCAAGCGCCAGGAAGGGCGGCAGGTAGCCGGTCGTGCCGTTCGACGCTTGGCGCAGCCAGTCCGGCACGGCAAAGGTCACCAGCCCGGCAACGGCGTAAAAGGCGACGAAGATGACGATCGCCTTGCCCCATTTCATGCCGAGAAAACGTCGCAGGTTGAACAGCGTGTAGGCCAGCGTGAACCCTGCAATCGGCAGCACGTCGGCCAGGATCATTCCCCTTGTGGCAAAGGTGTGGAACAGCGACGAGCCGACGCCGATCGCCACCACCCACCAGGCCAGCACTTCGGCGAAGGCGCCGGTGCCGCGCTTGCGCACCTGCCAGACACCCCATAGCCCGGCGGCAAAAAAAGCCAGATTGCTCAGCGCATTGAGCGGTTCAGCCCAGAATTCCGGCCCCGTCCGTTCGCAATAGAGGTCGACCGGCGCCAGGAGAGATTGCCACATGCTGATTGCCGCCCGAATCGCTTCCATCGTGAAGTGCGCGTCCACCTATTGCGCCCTTGCCAGCGGTTGCAACGGCAAAATTTCACCGCAACGTGACTTCCCGTTGACTGCCGCTTCTGCCACATATTTCGACAATCAGAACAAAGCCGGCATCACCGGCGGGATCGGAACGGCCATGTCATCTCGAAGACCATTGCGGCTTGCGGCCGTTGCGCTGGCTCTCTCGGCGTTTGCCGGAAGCGCCTTCGCCGAGCAGGCCGACAAGCCATTAGGCGTCGTCGAGCTCTTCACCAGCCAGGGATGTAATTCCTGTCCGCCGGCCGACGAATTCTTTGCCGAGCTCGCCGCCAAGGAGAACATCGTCGCGCTCGCCTATCATGTCGACTATTGGGATTACCTCGGCTGGCAGGATACGCTGAGCCGCAAGGAAAATACCGAGCGGCAATATGAGTATATGCGCGCCTTCGGCAGCCGTTCCGTCTACACCCCGCAAGCCGTCATCAACGGCCGCAGCCATGTCAATGGCGCCAGCCGCAAGGAAGTCGACGGCGCGCTGGCCCGCATGGAGAGGGTCGGCGAAGGCATGCGCGTCGGCATCAAGGTCAGCCGGACCAGCGATCGCGTCATGATCGATGCCGGCGACGCCGTGACCGGCCCCGCCGACGCGCATGTCGTCATCGTCTATTTCAACCCGCCGCAGACGATCAAGATCGGCAAGGGTGAAAACACCGGCCGCAGCATGACCTACTGGAACGCCGTCTCCAGCATCCAGACCGCCGGCATGTGGCACGGCAAGGCGCAGCGCTACGAACTGCCGATGAGCGAGATCGCCAAGAAGGGCGGCTGCGCCGTGCTGCTGCAGTCGGTCGGCAAGGACGGCGTGCCCGGTCCGATCCTGGGTGCAGCCTTTATCCGCAAGCCTTAGATGGAGCGCTCTCCCTTCTCCCTTGTGGGAGAAGGTGTCGCCGAAGGCGACGGATGAGGGTGTTCCAGGGAACGCCAACGCCTCACTCCGTCCAACACCCCTCATCTGTCTCGGCGCTGCGCGCCGATCCACCTTCTTCCACAACAAGGGGAGAAGGGATAGCCGCGCTCAAGCCTCCGACGACAGCCTATCCGGATGGATCGCGCCGCCACGGCTCCAGCCAATAAAAAACCGGCGTCAGCTTGCTTCTGACGCCGGTCATTTAGGTTTTGGGATCGTCGCACCCGATCTTTCCAAGGAAAGACCGAGGTTGGTTCGATCCGACGCAGACCCGTGGGCGGGGGGCTTGGGGTTTACGAGCCGGTGCCGGACCGAACCGTCTCAGGCAACGCCGGTAAATTCGTCGGACATTGGGGCATGAGCACGGATAAAAAAAGGCAGGATTGTGGCGAAGCATCACCAATTCCAACAGGCGTTTCGCAAACGTGACTGGACGTTGGAGAAACCGCGCGGTGCTGCCGTTGCCCGGCCGGGCCTTGCAATTCGGCAACGAAAGCGCCAACTTTGGTCGGCGTACGATTCATTGCGAGGATCCAGGCATGACTGATCGCAGCAGCGGGACGGAGGATGGGGACGCATCCGCAATATTGATCCCGCTGCACGAGGCAAGACACGAACGCCTCGACCAGCCGGTGCGGTTCGACCGCCGCGAACTGGACCAGATCCTCAGGCTCTACGGCCGTATGGTCGCCGCCAATGAATGGCGCGACTATGCTATTGACCATCTCACCGACCGCGCCGTTTTTTCCGTCTTCCGTCGCACCAGCGAAGTGCCGCTTTTCCAGATCGTCAAGGATCCGAAGCTGGCGCGCCGGCAAGGCGCATTCGCCGTCATCGCCGCCGGCGGACGCATCCTCAAGCGTGGCCAGGAACTCGGCCGGGTGCTTGGCGTGTTCGACCGAACGCTGAAGCTGGTCGAGGCGTAACCCCTTATTTTTGTTTGCGGAACTTCCGCTCGGGCAGCGATTGCGGATCGGGCGGGACCGACGCTCCACCGTTGATCGGCAGTTGCATGAACACCGTGTCCAGCCAGCGTCCGTGCTTGTAGCCGGAGCCTTCCAGGCGGCCGGAATGGTGAAAGCCGAGCTTCTCGTGCAACCGCACCGAGGCGCTGTCGGGCCGGCCATCGCCAATCACCGCGATGATCTGGCGAAAGCCCGCCGCCTTGGCTGCCTCGATCAGCCTTTGCATCAGGAGCAGCCCAACGCCCTGCCCCTTGGCGTCGGGCGCGACATAGACGGAATCCTCAACCACGAAGCGGTATGCCGGGCGCGGCCGGAAAGCGCCGGCATAGGCATAGCCGAGCACAATGCCGCCTTTTTCCGCCACGAGATAGGGAAAGCCACCCGCTACCAAACTGTCGAAGCGCGCTCCCATCTCGATACGACTTGGCGGGTCGAGTTCATAGCTCGCCGTGCCGTTTGTCACCGCGTCGGCATAGATTTCCGTGATCCGGTCGAGATCGGCCGACGTCGCGGCCCGCAAGGTGATGCTGCTCATAATTTATGCACGTCGTTCATCTGCCCTATATCACAGCAAAAGCCGGCACAAAAGAAAAGGGCGGCCATTGGGCCGCCCTTTCCAAACTCGCTGGAGTCAGACCATGATCCCGAAAAGTGGAAACCGGTTTTCGGAACAGATCATGGTCAACAAAGAACGCCGTACTAGCGACGGTCGCCCATGAACTGCAGCAGGAACATGAACAGGTTGATGAAGTCGAGATAGAGCCTCAGCGCGCCCATGATCGCCTTGCGGCCGGCGACATCAGTCTCGTCACCCTCGAAATACATCTCCTTGATGTTCTGCGTGTCATAGGCGGTGAGGCCTGCGAAGATCAGCACGCCGATCGCCGAAACGGCGAAGGAAAGCGCCGACGACTGCAGGAAGATGTTGATCACCATCGCGATGATCAGGCCGACCAGGCCCATGACCAGGAACGAGCCGAACGCGGAAAGGTCGCGCTTGGTCGTGTAGCCGTAGAGCGACAGCCCGCCAAACGCGGCGGCGGTGGCGAAGAAGGTCTGCGAGATACTGGCGGTGGTGTAGACCAGGAAGATCGACGACAGCGACAGGCCGACAAGGCCGGCGTAAACCCAGAACGTCGTCTGCGCCGCCGAAACGCTCATCGATTGGACCCGGAACGACAGGAACATCACCGCTGCCAGCGGGGCAAAGATCACCAGCCATTTCAGCGGCGAGCCGAAGATCGCGTAGCCGAACGAGGTCAGCATCTCGCCGCTTGGCAACGTGGCAACCGCCGAGGCGGGATCGCTGGTGGTGGCCAGCATGATTGTGCCGACCGCGGCAAGGCCGGTGATGAGGAGGCCAAGCCCCATCAGGTTGTAGACTTTGATCATGTAGGCGCGCAGGCCCTGGTCGATGGCAGCATCGACGCCGGCGCCGGGCACGGCGCGCGTCTGATAATTGCGAACGGGATCAGCCATGGAAATCCTCATATTGCTTCTGCCCCGTCCGGTGTCAGGTCCTTTTGAACCCAGGCGCCGCTGGCGGGGCTCCAGCATGCCTGCGCCGAAATATGATGGTTCTTGGCGTAAAGGACAAGACCGTAACCGGACGTAATGCTCCGTGAAGTGCCGGAGATCCGGTTTTATTGGCCTTGCCGGTCGAAACATTAACGAGATTTAATCAAAACCGGCTCTGGCTCAAAGATTCCGCAGCACCGGCGCCGCCTTGTGGCCCAGCACCCGCCACGTGCCGGCCAGGCCGATACCCACCGTGACCACCAGTGAAAAGCCGATGGTCGCCACGGCTACCTCGGGCATGAAGTGCGATGGCAGCGTCATGATGCGCGCGACGACGTACCACGCCGCCACACCGCCCGCCGCCAGCGCGAAGATCGCGGTCGCAAGGCCGATCAGCATGTATTCCAGCGAAAAGGCCGCGATCAGCGTTTTCCTGGTCGCACCCAGGGTCTTCAGCACCACCGCGTCGTGGATGCGGGCCCGGTTGCCGGCGGCGAGCGCCCCGGCCAGCACCAGCACCGAGGCGATCAACGCCACGCCCGCCGCGGCCCTGATCGCGGTGCCGAGCTGCACCACCAGCCGGTTGACGATGTCGAGCGCGTCCTTGACCCTGACCGTCGTCACCGCGGGAAAAGCCCGGGTGACGGCATTGAGAAGATGCGCGTCGTCGGCCGCCGACGCATTCGTCTCGGTCAGCGTCGCCAACCAGCCATGCGGCGCCCCGGCGAATGTGTTGGGCGAGAACACCATGACGAAATTGATGCCCATGGTTTCCCATTCGACCTGGCGGAAATTGGCGATCTTGGCCGTGATATTGCGGCCGAGCACGTTGACGGTGATGGTGTCGCCGAGCTTCAGCCCGATCTCCTTGCCCTCCTCGGCGGAAAACGAGACCAGCGGTTCGCCGGAATAATTCCCCGGCCACCAGCTGCCCTCGGTCAGCGTTGCATTCTCCGGCAATTGTGCGTCATAGGTCAGCCCACGGTCGCCGCGCAGCACCCAGGCGCCTTCGGCCGGAACCTTGACCTTGTCGACATCGACGCCGTTGAGCGCCATCACCCGGCCGCGCAGCATCGGCACCTTGATCAGCGTGCCCTGCGGCGCCTCTTTGCCGACCAGCGCGGAGAAGGCATCGACGTCGCCGCTCTGGATATCGACGAAGAAGAAGTTCGGCGCCCGTTCCGGCAGGCTGCCGGAAATCTGCCGCCTGAGATTGCCATCGATCAGCGCCAGCGTCACCAGGAGCGTCAGCCCGAGACCCAGCGACAGCACCACGGACGGCGTCAAGGCGCCAGGCCGATGGATGTTGCCGATGGCGAGCCTGAGCGCCGTCGAGCGCACACGCGGACTTCTCTTCGCCGCCCACTGCACCAGCGTACCGACGACACGCAGCACCAGGAACGAAAAGACCGTGGCGCCGACGAAGATCGAGGCAATACGGCGGTCGCCGGAAAACAGGATCGCCAGCACCGCGAGCAGCAGCGCGATGGCCATTGCCGCGGCGACATAGAGCGGGCGGGGAAAACCGCGGCCCTCAAAACCCATTTCGCGAAACAGCGCCGTCGCTGGCACGTCGCGAGCACGGCCGAGCGGCAGCAGGGCGAAGGCCAGCGTCACCAGCAGCCCGAACAGCGCTGCCATGCCGAGGGCGCCGGGATAGAACCCACCTTCCGCCGGCACCGGAATAACCGACTGGAGTGCCGCGCTGGCCGCGAACGGCATCAGCGCGCCAAGCACAAGGCCCAGCGTGATACCGAGGGCGGCAATCATCAGGATCTGCACCAGGTAGACGGCAAAGACGAACCCGCCCGAAGCCCCCAGGCTCTTGAAGGTGGCGATGACGCCGCGCTTGCCGTCGAGATAGGCACGCACCGCATTGGCCACGCCGACGCCGCCGACCACCAGCGCCGTCAGCCCGACCAACGTCAGGAATTGCGAGAACCGCTCGATGTTCGAGGACAGCGCCGGCGCTGCGTTGCTGCGCGTGCGGATCGACCAGCCGGCCTGCGGGAACTCTTTCGCGGCCTGCTCCTGGATCGCCTTGATCTGTACTTCAGTGGTGCCGCCGGGCGGGCGGACCTTATAGGCGTTCTCGACCAGGCTGCCCGGCTGGATCAGGCCTGAAGCGGCAAGCCCGTCGGTCGACACCATCAGCCGCGGCGCAAAACCGAAGCCATCCGACACCGCATCTGGCTCGTTGACCAGCTTGGCGCGCAGCTCGAATGTCGCGCTGCCGAGCTTCAACCGGTCACCGATGCCAAGGTTCAGCCGCTCGAACAGAAGGTCCGGGGCGGCGGCGCCGAAGACACCGGATTTTTCGCCGAACAAATCCTCTCGCGACAGCACCGGCTGGGTCTCCAGCGCGCCATAGAGCGGATAGGCGCCGTCGACCGCCTTGGCCTCGACCAGCGCCTGGTCGGAGCCGTCCTCGAGCCTCGCCATCGAGCGCATGTTGGCGCTGTGCGAAACCGTGCCAAGCCGGCCGAGGAAGCTGCGTTCGGCTCTGGTCGGATCGCGCTGGTTGATCTGGAAGCGGAGATCGCCGCCGAGCAGCGTCTGACCCTGGTCGGCAACACCGGCGGAAATCGCCTGCGCCACCGAATTGACGCCGCCGATTGCCGCGACGCCGAGCGCAATGCAGGCAAGGAAGATCAGGAAACCGGACAGCCCGCCGCGCATTTCGCGCAGCGAGAACTTGAAGGCCAGCCTCAGCGTTTGCGACAGCGGCATCAGGCGGTCACCTTGCCGGCCCTGGAGGCCGGCTTGGATGCGTCCTCGATCAGCCCCGACCGCATCGACACCTGGCGCGAGCAGCGCGCCGCGAGCACCGGGTCATGCGTGACCAGCACCAGCGTCATGCCGCGTTCGGCCGCCTTGGCGAACAGCAGGTCGGCGACGTGCCGTCCCGTCGCCTGGTCGAGATTGCCGGTCGGCTCGTCGGCGATCAGGATGCGTGGCGACGGCGCCAGCGCCCGGGCGATCGCCACGCGCTGCTGCTCGCCGCCAGACAATTCGCCGGGATAATGGGTGATGCGATCGCTAAGGCCGACCGCCGCCAGTTCGCGCGCCGCCACGCCGAACGGATCGGCATGGCCGGCAAGCTCAAGCGGGACGGCGACGTTTTCCAGCGCCGTCATATTGGGGATGAGGTGGAACGACTGGAACACGATGCCGATGTTTCGCCCTCGAAACGATGCGATCTGGTCTTCGCTTTTGCCGTTGAGCAGCTCGCCGGCAATTCGTACCGCACCCGAATCGACCCTTTCAAGCCCGGCCAAAACCATCAGCAATGTCGACTTTCCCGAACCCGAAGGTCCAACGATGCCTGTCGCTTCGCCGCTCGCCACATCAAGGCTGACGCCCTTCAGCACATGCACCGAGGATGCGCCTTCGCCGAGCGTCAGCGATACGTCTTTCAGCGAAATGACGGCTTCTTCCAAAATCAAATCGTCCTATATGGGGGAAAGAGGGCTAGAGCATCCGATGCTCGACAAAGACGAAAACCTGCCTTCGCCAACAGATGTTCCTGGTCATATGGGGCCTGCCGCATGGCTTTCAAACACACTTTTGCCGCAGCCTTCGCCCTTTTCCTCGCGATCTGCAGCGCCATTTCGTCGGCGCGCGCCGAGCCCTTCACCATCGTTGGCTTCGGCGACAGCTTGATGGCGGGTTATGGCCTTGGGCCGGGTCAGGGGTTCACCGAAAAGCTGCAGGCCGCGCTTCGCGCCAAGGGCTACGATGTCACGGTCGCCAATGCCGGCGTTTCCGGCGATACGACGAGCGGCGGCCTGTCGCGGCTCGACTGGTCGGTGCCGGACGGCACGCAGCTGGTCATCCTGGAGCTCGGCGCCAACGACATGCTGCGCGGCGTTTCGCCCGCCATAGCGGAAAAGAACCTGGACGCCATGCTGGCAAAGCTGAAGCAGCGCAAGATCGCCGTGTTGCTGGCCGGGATGCGCGCGGCGCCGAATCTCGGCGCCGATTACCAGAGGGCCTTCGACGCGACCTTTCCGAGACTGGCTGAAAAATACGGCGTGCCGCTCTATCCTTTCTTTCTCGAGGGCATCGCCGGCCAATCCGTCCTGCAGCTCGAAGACGGTCTTCATCCAAACGCCCGAGGCGTCGACCGCATCGTCGAGGGTATCCTGCCCAGCGTGGAGAAGACCATTGAAGCGATCCGGGGCAATTCCTGAAGGCGAGGGTTCGCCGCCGCAACACCTTCCGCGGGGGAAGCTTTTAGGCAGGCCTGCGACCAACAAACCCCTTGCCCCGTTTGAATATCGATGATTCGCTAGGGGCAAGAGTTCGATTCGAGGACAGGAGGCTTGCCATGCCGCGTCTTTTTACCGCCCTCGAAATACCGCGTGATGCCGCTCTTTCGCTGTCCCTGCTCAGGGGCGGCCTGCCCGGAGCCCGCTGGATCGACGTCGAAAACTATCATCTGACGCTGCGCTTCATTGGCGATGTCGAGGGCCATGTCGCCGACGAAATCGCCAACGCGCTCGACCGCGTTCACCGCCCGTCCTTCCCGCTGACGCTGTCCGGCGTCGGCGCCTTCGGCCAGAAGAAGCCGCATGCGGTGTGGGCCGGGGTCGCCGCTTCGCCCGATCTTTCCGCTCTGCAAAGCGAAATCGAGCGCATCTGCCAGCGGCTCGGCATCCCGGCCGACCCGCGCAAGTTCATGCCGCATGTGACGCTGGCCCGCCTGCGCAATGCGAGCCCGCTCGACGTCGCCCAGTATCTGTCGGCGCGCGGCAATTTTTCGACGCTGCCGTTCCGGGTCGGCCGCTTCGTGCTGATGTCGTCGCGCGACTCGGTCGGCGGCGGGCCTTACGTCGTCGAGGAGGCTTGGCCGCTTTCAGGTGCCGACAACCGCGTCGCCAGCCGTTTGGCCGGCGCCGCCGACGCTTCGCGGATCATGCGGTAGACGGACATGGCCAGGGAGAAACTAGCAAAAGAGGCGATCAGCGCCGAACTTGCCGGCCTCGACGGCTGGTCGCTGGCCAAGGATGGTGGTTCGATCAGCCGCAGCTTCACTTTCAAGAATTTCTCGGAAGCCTTTGCCTTCATGACCCGCGTGGCGTTGGCGGCGGAGAAGATGGACCACCACCCCGACTGGTCGAACGTCTACAAGACGGTAAACGTGACCCTCAACACACACGACGCCGGCGGCCTGACCGCGCTAGATTTCGATCTGGCCAGGAAGATGAACCGCTATTTCGGCACCTGACGTTATCTGCACCTTGCAGCGAGGTTCGGCTTTCACCACATTTTGCCTCGCGGTCACGCGTGAAGTCACACGACGGCGGCAAGGAGAGGTTGATGGCGCAAAAATCCGGTTTTGATTTCTTCGGCCTCGGCAGCAAGCTGGGCAACGAGAGCGAAGTGCGCGAAAAGTTCTGGCGTACGGCGAAGAAGGCTGCCCGGCAGATCCCGTTCATGGAGGAGGTGGTCGCCGCCTATTACTGCGCCATGGACAAGAAGACGCCGCTGCGCGCCAAGGGCACATTGCTGGCTGCGCTCGGCTATTTCGTGCTGCCGACGGACGTCATCCCCGATTTCATCTTTGGGCTTGGCTTCACCGACGACATCGCTGTGCTGACCGCGGCGATCACAACCGTCAGCGCCCACATCACGCCGGCGCACCGGCTCGCCGCCAGGCAGGCCATCGCCGACAAGAGCTGAGCCGGTACGGCGCAAAAAATCGCGCGGGAACCGACTTTCCGGCCGTCAAAGCCACCGCCGCACCCGCGTCTT
This sequence comes from Mesorhizobium sp. M0189, assembly GCF_040322135.1. Lineage (NCBI taxonomy): Bacteria > Pseudomonadati > Pseudomonadota > Alphaproteobacteria > Hyphomicrobiales > Phyllobacteriaceae > Mesorhizobium > Mesorhizobium sp. M0189. Next base: position 4,280 of record NZ_JAMYSW010000003.1, on the reverse strand, counting down.
GTAGGCGCGATAGGCGTCTCCGAACTTACGCTCGAGATAACGCTCTTCCGGCGCGATGACGCCCGTATTGATCACCCACAGCAAGGGAATGACGAGCGCGATACCCCAAAGACTTCCGGCCGCGACACCGAGGCCCAGATAGATAAGGGTCGCTCCCAGATAGAACGGATTTCTGGTCCACCGATAGATACCGTCGACGACCAGCGCCGTCGTTGGCAAGGTCGGTGGTATGTTGGTTCCAGCGGCCTGAAAGCGGCCCGCCGCCATAAAGATGAGCACCAAGCCGCACACCGCGAGCACGGCGCCGGCCAGATAGCGGGCGAGGGCCTGCCCGGCCATGACCGGGAGCGGCGCGAGCACCTCGAGCACGGTTGCCGCCGCCAGGAAGCCGAGGAAGATCAAAGGCGGCAGCGCAATGACCCCCGCCACGTCGGGCGCGCCCGGTCCGCCCGCCACCTCTCCGCCATCCGACCGGGGCACCGCGCCGCTGGCCACCGCGCGGACGGCGACACGAATGCCGAACACGATCGCCAGGACGACTGTGCCGCCCGCCAGGATCAGAACTGTCTCGGAAATGGCCATGGCCAAATCTCCCGTAAGCCGCCAAGGAGGGCACCCTGGCCGAGTGCCGTGGAGCCGAACGCAGACATATACCGCCTGGCGGGAAATTCGTCACGTAGCTCTCAGAAAAGCGAGAATCGCTGCAAGACCTAGCTGCTTGAAAAGTCAAACTCTTGCCGTTTTCGTGGCCTCCAAGTCGCGGCAGGGACATTGCGCCAGCCGCTTTTTCAAGCGGCAGCGCGAAGACGGCGGCGGTTTCCTGGCGTGAACATCCTTTTCTCAGGGGAAATTCACCGTTTGGTAACCCAGATTAAATCAAAATGAAGCGACGGGCAGGACGCCGAGCCGGCCTGCCGCCGCACCAGTGGAATACGGGAAAAGCGATGCGCGGATTGATTGCTATAGTTTCCAGCCTGGCCCTGGTGGCCTTGACGGCGCCCGCGCTGGCGCAGTCGGCAACCAAGATCGGCCAGCACAATGCCTGGGGCACCTACAGCTACCAGGCGTCGGGCGGCGGCAAGGTCTGCTATGTCCTGACCGTGCCAACCGACAAGCAGCCGCCGACGCTCGATCATGGCGACATGTTCTTCTTCGTCAGCCAGCGGCCGGGGCAGCAAGTGTCCTACGAGCCGCAATTCATCGCCGGCTATACCTTCCAGGAAGGTTCCAAGGCCACCGTCACCATCGACAAGAAGTCTTTTTCGATGTTCACGCGCGGCAAGTCGGCCTGGGTCGAGAACGCCGCCGAGGAGCCGGTGCTGATCGCCGCGATGAAGACCGGCACCGACATGAAGGTGTCAGCCAAGTCCGGCCGCGGCAATACCACCACCTACGTCTTCTCGCTGAAGGGCATCTCGGCGGCGCTGGCCTCGATCGCCAAGTGCAAGTAAAGTCCTCGTCCGGGACGTTCACGACCTAACACAGCGACGTAAAGAACCAGTGTTCGTGCGGTCTTGCCTTCTCTCCTGTGGGAGAAGGTGGATTGGCGCGCAGCGCCAAGACGGTTGGGGGGTGCTGGACGGAGTGCAGGGGATGCCAAGCTGGAACACCCCTCATCCGACCGAGCTTCGCTCGGCCACCTTCTCCCACAAGGGGAGAAGGAAGAACCCCCTGCATGACTCCGCCATCAACCTGTGCTATGCGCCGCGCTTCATTTCGGGCACGATGCTGTAATCGGCCGCAAATCGCTTATATTGGCGCAACAATGACCCTTTCATTCGATCTTACCGCCGAAGGCGCGCGTGACGCGTTGCGCACCCGCACGACGCCTGAAAAGCCGTCGCTGATCGGCTTGACGCGCGCCGAACTCGGGGCCGCCCTCGTCGCCGCCGGCATCGTGCCGGAGCGCCAGGCGAAGATGCGCGCCCAGCAGCTCTGGCACTGGATCTATGTGCGCGGCGTTTCCGATTTTGCCGGCATGTTCAACATCTCCAAGGATTTGCGCGCCGCACTGGACAGGCATTTCACCGTTGCCAGGCCCGAGATCGTCGAGGAGCAGATTTCCTCCGACGGCACGCGCAAATGGCTGTTCCGCTTTCCGCCGCGCGGCGCCGGCCGGCCGGTCGAGATCGAGACCGTCTACATTCCCGAAGAAGGCCGCGGCACGCTCTGCATCTCCTCGCAGGTCGGCTGCACCCTGACCTGCTCCTTCTGCCACACCGGCACGCAAAAGCTGGTGCGCAACCTGACGGCGGAAGAAATCCTCGCCCAGCTTTTGACAGCTCGCGACCGGCTCGGCGATTTCCCCGACCGCGACACGCCCGACGGCGCCATCGTGCCGGCCGAGGGCCGGAAAGTGTCCAACGTCGTCATGATGGGCATGGGTGAGCCGCTCTACAATTTCGAGGCGGTGAAGAAGGCGCTGCTGATTGCATCCGACGGCGACGGGCTTTCCCTGTCGAAGAGGCGCATCACGCTGTCGACCTCGGGCGTCGTGCCCGAAATCTTCCGCACCGGCGAAGAGATCGGCGTCATGCTGGCAATCTCGCTGCACGCTACCAATGACGATCTGCGTGACCTTTTGGTACCGATCAACAAGAAGTATCCGCTCAACGAGCTGATCGCTGCCTGCCGTGCCTATCCCGGCCTGTCCAACGCCAAGCGCATCACCTTCGAATATGTGATGCTAAAGGACGTCAATGATTCCATCGAGGACGCCAAGGCGCTGATCAAGCTGCTCAAGGGCATCCCGGCCAAGATCAATCTGATCCCGTTCAATCCGTGGCCGGGCACCAACTACCAGTGCTCGGACTGGGAGACGATCGAGAAATTCGCCGACTACATCAACAATGCCGGCTATGCCTCGCCGATCCGCACGCCGCGCGGCCGCGACATCCTCGCCGCCTGCGGCCAACTCAAATCGGACTCCGAGCGCATGCGCAAAGTCGACCGGCTGGCGCTGGAAGCGATGATGATCGCAGGGCACGGCGAGGCGTGAATCGCGTCGTCGCCTATCTGATCCGCTTCGCCGTCATCCTGATCGGTTATGGCGTCGCCTCGCTGGCGGCCAGCGCATTTCTCAATATCATGTTTCTGGCGTCCCTGGGCTACACGCCGGAGCAGGCACCGCCGGCGGCGACGGCTTCCCTCTATTTTTCCGTCCCCTTCGTCGCGCTGTTCGTCGCCTATTTCGCTTTCATGCCGGCGGCGATCGCCATCCTGGTTTCCGAAATCCTCGGCCGGCGCGACTGGCTGTTCTATGCACTGGCGGGCGCGGCGGTGGCGGCGGTCTTCCTCGGCTTCGTCCACCAGACGAACGACGCCAATTTCGAGGTTACCAACACAAGCGTCATGCTGGCGGTGATCGGCTGCGGCATGGTCGGCGGTATTTTCTACTGGCTGAGCGCCGGCCGCTCGGCTGGGAGCTGGCGTCAAATCGGACGCCCTATTTCGCCTGGGCCGTCAGGATCTTGAGCGCGAAGGCCGAAAAAACTCCGGCAAACAGATAGTCGACGACGCGCGTCACGCGCGGGCTGGCTTTCATCGCCGCCGAGAATTTTTCCGCCGCCAGCACCATCGGCGCTGTCACCGGGACCGACAGCACGACGAACATCGCGCCGAGGAAGAACAGCTTTCCCGGCGCATTGGGATCATGCGCGGAGACGAATTGCGGCAGGAAGGTCATGAAGAACAGGATGATCTTCGGATTGAGCAGATTGACGCCGAGCCCCGCCGCCCAGCTGCGAACCAGCGATATCTGCGGCCCGCTCTTCTTCTCCGGTGAAAACGCCGACCCTTTTGTGATCGCCTGCCAGGCCAGGAAGACCAGATAGCCGGCGCCGAAAATCTTCAGCACGAAGAACGCCATCGGCGAGGCGACGATCAGCGCCGAGACGCCGACCACCACCAACGTGGTGTGGATCAGCGTGCCGCACAGCGCGCCGGCCATCGAGGCGAAGCCGGTGGCGCGGCCCTGGCTCAGCGTGCGCGACACGAACAGCGTCATGTCCGGCCCAGGCGTAATCGCCAGGATCACCGTCGCGATGGCGAATTGGATAAGCGTAGCGTTGTCGGGAATGAAGGACATTGGCGGCCTCGGACAAGAAGGCGCAGCCTATAGCGCAGGCGCCTCGCCGACGCCAGCATCTCGCCGCCACGGCGTCTGGTCCAGCGCTTGCGATAGTGTCCTGAAGGTTCTGCAAAAAGTTTTGGAGAGAGAACGGCGCTTGCTCTGAAGGGCGAGCGGCCATGGCACGGTGGTGACGTTGCAATCACCGATT